>JBEBJB010000036.1:0-46962 GCA_040080065.1 Pyrinomonadaceae bacterium | reverse complement strand
ATGTCATTACGGTTTCTCCTGTCAAAGAACAAAATCTTGTCGTTCAACATTGATTCTAGTTCAATGCCCTGAGAAACCGTCTTTTTAACATCAGATTAAGCGATAGGAATTCTGCCCGCGAAATACGCGAAAGAACGCCAAAATATTTCTTTTTTTCGGGTTATTTCGCGTATTTCGCGGGCAGAATTCCTATCGCTTGGGTTTAAAGAGGATGTCTGAAAAGTCCAATCTTGGCCGTGAAGCGGCCATAAGATGCTAGCCAGACGTGAAACGTCTGGAATAGCAGTGTGACAAATCTCCGCGCTGAAAGTGCGGCAGAACGCCCGTGAACATTGGGTCTTGGAGCATAAAAATACTTTACCAACACGCTGAAAAAAAGGCCGTCCGATGTTTCGGACAGCCTTTTGAGTTTTGTTAACCGATCTAGGTTTACAAGTGTGAATCCTGTGCCGCCGGCTGGTCGCCGAAGAGTCCCCAGAACGCATACTGGACGACACCGTCACCTGATCGAAGGATGAAGTAGATACTCGGATTGCCGGTAGAACTGCGCCAGATGGCTCGATCAGTCTTTCCGTCTCCGTCGTAGTCACCCTGCACCTCGATGTCCGTGGCCGCACGTCCCCATCCGGTACGAGATGTGACTGTCGGATTCGAACTCGGTATGAAGTACCAAGCGAGAGCCGCTCCTTCGACACGTGTCAGCGCCAAATCGGTCTTACCGTCGCCATCGTAGTCGCCCGGAACGACCGCGTCCGTCGGCAGGCCAAAACGTGTTGCGGTGTCGTTCGGGCTGGTTGCATCGAACAAACCAGTTCCATAGTGTATGAAGAAGAGGCCGCGAGCCGGTGTGCCGATACCGCGGAATACGCAGAAATCAGCCTTGCCGTCACCGTTGTAGTCGCCGGGAGCGGCTACGTCAACGCCGACGCCCCAGGGCACAACGACCTGAACGTTCTTGGTAGTTCCAAAGCTGCCGTACCACCAGAAGAAGCTCTGCGAGCTGTCGGTTCCGCCTTTTCTAAAGATCGCCGGGTCGTCCACGCCGTCACCGTCGTAATCGGCGATCAAAAACGGATCGTCGTTCGGCATACCAAAGCGAACGGTGCGAAGCGTGTTCGTCGTGCTCTGCAGGATATAGAAGAACGAATTGTCCGTCTGCGGACGCCAGATGGCGATGTCGTCCTTGCCGTCACCGTCAAAATCGCCCGGCGTGATGTAGTCGGTCACAACGCCGAAGTCAGTCTGCACCTCGGTGGCGGCTGCGTTGTTAAGCTGGTTGTACCAGCGGATCTGCGTGTTGCCGGCACCGGTTGTCTGGCGAACAACGCCAAAATCTGTTTTGCCGTCGCCGTTGAAATCGAGCGGCGCATCGGGCGCTATTCCGACGAGCTGGCCGCGGATCTCACCGCCGGTGAAAGTTGTCGAGTGAACGTTGAAATACATACCGCCAGATCGCAACGTCGCGACCTGAGCCGGTGTGACAGAAAAGGTCTTGTCGACAACCGAACCGCGAGTCACGCCCGATGGCGGTGTCATATCAAAGGTGATCGGACCCGTACCGGTTATAGCTCCGGTGTGAATATGCCCACCGGTCGAGCCGGTCGTCAGGCCTTCGAAGTAGAACGAGCAAGTGATCTGCGTCTCAGCAGCGTTCAAAACAACACGTCCGTAACCGGTGGCTGTCGATGCGTTAGGGTTCGGACGTTCATTAGCACCGTTCATACGCGTCGTAAACAAAAACTGCGGTGCAGCCGGCGTCGGCGTCGGTGACGCAGATGGCGAAGGCGACGGAGTTGGCGTCGGTGTTGCCGCAGGTGTTGGTGTTGGCGTTGGTGTTGCTCCGCCGCCACCGCCTGCAACGTCGGCCCAAGCCGTTCCTACAATAATTCCGTCAATTGAAGCGTTCGGGGTTGTCGTCGTTCCCTGTCTTACGAAGAATCTTGCTACATCAGCATTATCCGTTGCAAGACCACTAACCTGAGAAAGAGTAGCCGCAGGCTGAGCACCGCCCAGTGCAGGGTTTATCCACATATTGTATATGTCGTTTGAGTTGCCGGTGACGATCTCACTACTTATGACAACGAGATGCGTAGTTCCAACAGCTAGATCTGTCGTTGCGAATGAGGTCGCGGCGTTTGAACTCGAGGCTCTCAAACCCAGATTGAAGGTGTTGGCTGTTGCTCCTTGACGAATCGAAACGCGAGCTACGAGGGCTGTCGTCGACGCGCTCGGTAAGAAACCGGCAAAGTAATCGCCAGTTGTTGTCGTATTGTCGAGCATTCCAGTAGTATTCGCTACGTTAACAAGGAAAGCCGTATAAACAGTACCAGTCGTTTGGATTGCGAACTGACGGTAAGCGTCCTCTGCCGATGTGCCGACACTGATAATATCAATCTTGTTACCAATACCCGAACCCGCATAACCGCTATACGTAAGGCTTCCGGTTGAGACTGGTATGAAATTGCCAGTACCCGAAAAATTAACCCAGGCTGCACTACTTACGGTCGTAAGCTGACCCGCAGCGTATGAAAAGTCCTCGGTCAACAAGTTAGCATCCGGACTCGACACGCTTTCGCCCTGCGTTTCCTTCTGAGCGGAAACTTGTCCCCAAAACATCGATCCGACATAAACGGCCGAAAGCAACAAAACGCCCAAAATAATATTTCTCTTCATTAGATCAATCCCCTCAACGGTTAGGTATTTTTCAAGGTATGGCGTGCAAAATTCGCACATTCAGTGACCAATATTTCAAATGCTCCACGCCTGGCTAGCTTTTTGTAAAAGATAACTTTGCAAAAGGATAGCACAAAACACTTGAAAAGCGACAGCAAAAATGCCTTTTAGTGCCTCGCGCGGTTAATTTTTTGCTACAATCAACAAAATATAGTGAGGGCGATCTTTAATGCGTTTGGAAAGGTTTTTTCTACTGCTGCTGTTTAGCTTTGGTCTGACGTTTTCGGCGTTTGCTCAGGACAAAAAGCCTGACGACAAGGACGAGGTCATCAAGATCGATACCCAGCTCGTTGATGTGCCGCTCGCGGTCACTTCGCCGGCGGGCGTTCCGCTCAAGGGGCTAAAGTCAGCAAATTTTGTAGTTTACGAGGACGGTAAGAAGCAGGACATCGTTGATTTTTCAGCGACGACGGCTCCATTCGAGGTGGCATTGGTGCTCGATACGTCCGGTTCGGCGCGAAACGACCTGCCGCTGATCCAGCGTGCGGCACGCGATTTTATCGCCAATCTGCGGCCCGGCGACCGCGTGGCATTGATCGCATTTAAGACCGATCGAAAGGATAATCAGGCATTTGCGGCCAGCGAAGTGCTGACAACGTTGACCGACGACCGGATCAAGCTTAAGGCCGCGATCGATAATGTAAAAACGAGCAACGGAACGCCATACTACGATTCGCTGCTGAAGGTCGCGGAAAAGGTGTTTAGCCAGCGGCCGGCGGATGAGTTTCGCGGCAGGCGGGCATTGGTCGCCCTGACGGACGGCGTGGATTCGAGCAGTGCGGCGGATTTTATAACGGTTAAGGAAGAACTTGGCCAGATCGGCGTGATCTCATTCTTTATTCAGGTCGATACGCAGGATTTCTTTGAGGATGGGCTGCTCGGCGATTGCCAGAGCGCGATCCGGTTCTCAGCCGCGCAGATCCGGCGTTATTACCAGACGATCGCTTCTAAGGGCAAGCGGATGGAAAAGGCGGTGAACTTTTGTCAGCTCGGCGATTTTGAACGCCTCGCCATCAGCAAACGCCTCTACGACATCGCCGACGAAGAGATGAACGACCTCGCCAAAAGCTCCGGCGGAAAGGTTTTCCCGGTCGGTGATTTTGCCGAGGCGAGAAACGCTTTCAAAAGTGTCGCCGAAGAGATCGGTACCAAATACACGCTCGGCTACTATCCAACCAACGTTAAGAAAGACGGAACTTTGCGCAAGATAAAGGTCGAGGTCAAAGGGCTTCCGGCGGGAACGGTCGTGCGGGCGAGGGAAAGCTATACGGCGCCGGGGAATTAACGGATTAGCTGTATAGAACAAACCGTCAAATCCTTCCAATGTCGATCGGCCGTAACTGCTACGGCGTTCTCCCGGATCGCTAAGGCAATGCAGGCTCTATCTCCCAGCGATAAACCGAGGTGTCGGGTGACGCTTCGGAGCGAGGCATTCTCTCGGGACTGATTCTCATCAAATTCAATAACCGAGATGTTGAGGCCGTCCACCGTTTCAATCGCATCATCGATGCTTGATCCACGTTCGATAAGTTTCGTTAAGACCTCGGTGACGTTGATTCTACTTACTGCGGATCGATCAAGAACCGATTCCACCATTCGCTCGCCAGGTTCGTGAAAGATCGCTGCGAGAATAGCCGAAGCATCGAGAATAAAGTCACTCATTCCTTCTCGGCCTCGGCGCGACGATCGGCTATGAGTTCATCAACTATGGAAACGCCTGGCCGAATATATTTTCTAACTCTTTCCTGAGCGCGTCGGATACGCTCACCCGCACTCGGCAAAATCCGGACTGTGCGATCTGTTACTCGAAACTCTAAGTCATTACCGGCTTCGAGTTCCAATAGGTCCATGATTTGCGGCGGCACCTTTACTCGTCCGTCGGCCTCGATCTGAGAATGCAGTACACTCATTTCTGTTTACCTCTCATACCCGCATTGTAATATCATATAGAAACTATGGCAACGAAATTTAACTGTATTTGCTTAATGGTTCTCGATTCCGCCGGGATCGGTGAAATGCCTGACGCGGCGGCCTGGGGTGACGCAGGGGCGGACACGCTCGGGCATATTTTGGAATCGCGAACGGTCCATCTTCCAAACCTGCAGGCGATGGGGCTCGGGAATATCACGCCGCTCAAGGGCCTGACAGCGGTTGAGAATCCGATCGGTTCGTTCGGCAAATGCACGCTCAAATCCGACGGCAAAGACACGACAACCGGGCATTGGGAAATGGCGGGAATCATTCTGAAACAAGGATTTCCGAAATTCCCCGACGGTTTTCCGCCGCGGATCATCGACGAGTTTATTGCGAAGGCAAATGTGCCCGGCGTTCTCGGAAATATTCCGGCGAGCGGGACCGAGATCATTAAACAGCTTGGCGAGGAGCATGTTCGCACCGGCAAGCCGATCGTTTACACATCCGCCGATTCCGTATTCCAGATCGCGGCTCACGAAGAGGTCTTTCGGATCGACCGGCTTTATGAAATATGCGAGATAGCCCGAGGCATTTTGCACGGCGACGATGAGGTCGCACGCGTGATCGCCCGGCCGTTCCTGGGCTCAACGGCTGAGAATTTTAAGCGCACGGAGAACCGCCACGACTACGCCGTTCCGCCGCCGAACGATAATCTGCTGCCTTTGATGAAAGCAGCCGGACTTGACGTCGTATGTATTGGAAAGATCGCTTCGATCTATGATTCGATCGGCGTCACGCAAGATCTATCCGCCAAAAACAACGAACAGATCGTCGACGTGACGATCCAGGCTCTATGTGCCGATTCGCGCGGGCTGATATTTAGCAATCTCGTCGATTTTGACATGCTCTACGGCCACCGCCGCGATACTGAGGGATATGCGAAGGCTCTCGAGCATTTCGACACTCGATTGCCCGAAATAATTGCTGCTCTGAACGAAGACGACCTGCTCATCATGACCGCCGACCACGGCAACGACCCGTCAATGCCCGGCTCGGACCATACGCGCGAATACGTGCCGCTGCTCGTCTTCGGCAAGAATGCAAAAGCGGGCGTTGGTCTCGGTACCCGGCAATCGCTATCAGATATTGGTGGGACGATCGCGGAGAATTTCGGGCTTCGATTGAGTGAAGGGGTGAGCTTTCTTAACAGTATTTGAGCGATGTTCGAGAACATACAGGTACGTGTTGACGATTCACGCCGAAGTGGAGACCGTTGGTATAAGCAGCGGGAAAAAATTGATATCATCTAGCCTAACTACGATAAAAAGTTAATCGCTACGATCGGGTTAGGCTTTTCCTTTCGGCGGCGTTTACGATTATAACCAAACAGCTAAGGAAGAACATCTTTATGAATAGAACTGCGTTTCTGGTTACCGTGCTGATATTTACATTGGCCGTTCCGGGCTTCACGTTCGGGCAGGCGGCGGATCCGCTGGACGCGTATAGTGATCCGCCGAGTCGCTTTCAGGGAGTTATCGAGAAATTCACTGAGGATGTCGGCGTTCTTAACCGATTCTATTCAGCCCAGACCTCGTCCAATAGATCAGCTCGCTTTCGGAGTCTCTATAACGAAGAGCTACAGCTAATAAATAACTTTAACTATGACAAGCTAAACCGTAATGAACAAATAGATTATGTGCTGTTTAGGAACTACCTTGAGCATGAGCTAAAGGAGCAGGAAAGGAACGACGCGCGGTTTGGCGAGATGGCGTCGCTGATGCCGTTTGCGAAGACGATCAACGATCTCGAGGACACGCGGCGAAAGCTCGAATTTGCCGATCCGGCAAAATCGGCCGCTCTGCTGAATGATCTTGCGAAGCAGATCGCGGCAACCCAGCGGTCGCTCGAAGGTGCGAATGCCGTCAAGCCAAAACGCACCGTTGCGAATCGTGCCGCGAGGACGGTTGATGGCCTGCGCCGGACGCTGCGTTCGTGGTACACGTTTTACAACGCTTACGATCCGACCTTCACGTGGTGGTGTGAGTCGTCGTACAAAGCATCGGACGAAGCTCTCGGCAAATACTCGACTTTTATTACGGAAAAGCTTGTCGGCATTCGGGCGGACGATCGAACGACGATCATCGGCGATCCGATCGGACGTGAGGCTCTTATCCAGGAACTACAGTTCGAGATGATCCCGTACACGCCCGAGGAATTGGTCGAGATCGCTAATAAGGAATTCGAGTGGTGCATTACGGAATTCAAAAAGGCTTCGCGTGAGATGGGCTTTGGCGATGATTACATGAAAGCCATCGAGGCAGTCAAGCAAAAATACGTCGAGCCCGGCAAACAGCCTGAGTTGATCAAACGGCTTGCATACGAAGCGATCGATTACGTCGAAAAGAACGATCTCGTCACCGTTCCCAAAGTCGCCCGCGACGGCTGGCGCATGGAGATGATGACGCCCGAACGGCAGCTCGTCGCACCGTTTTTTCTCGGCGGCGAGACTATTCTCGTTTCATATCCGACCGATGGAATGACGCATGAGCAAAAGTTGATGTCGATGCGCGGCAATAATCCCCATTTTTCGCACGCGACCGTCCATCACGAACTTATTCCGGGCCACCATCTACAGGGCTATATGACGCGGCGCTACCGGCCGTATCGCGAAATATTCCGCACGCCGTTCTGGGGTGAAGGCTGGGCGCTTTACTGGGAATTTCTGCTGTGGGACAGGGGGTTCAACAAAACTCCTGAAGATAAGATCGGAGCGTTATTCTGGCGTTCACACCGAGCGGCGCGGATCATCTTTTCGCTCAATTTTCACCTCGGAAACTGGACGCCTGAGCAATGTGTCGACTTGCTCGTAAACAAGGTCGGCCATGAACGCGATAACGCTCTTGCCGAAGTTCGACGGTCGTTCTCGGGCGATTACGGCCCGCTGTACCAGATGGCCTATATGATGGGCGGATTGCAGTTTTATCAGCTCCATAACGATCTGGTCGGTTCAAAAAAGATGACGGATCGACAGTTTCACGACGCGATCCTGAAGGAAGGAGCGATACCGGTCGAAATGGTCAAGGCAATCCTGACGAATCAGAAGATGACGAAGGATTTTAAGACGAACTGGCGTTATTATCCTGGATTATCGAAATAAGCTTGATCTGACTCGGAGCAAAAGGAGACTAGTTACCAGTTCTGGTCCCTTTTATTTCCGACTCAGGTTTGCTGAATTTTGAGTATTCGTAGGTTTTTGTGAAGGCCTTGCTCTTTGTCATATCTTTTTCGCTTTTGCCGGAAAACCGATAACCGATCATCGAGAATTTTTTAGGCAGCAGAATGCCGAATTCGCTGGATTGATATTCATAGAAAAAATTGGCACTTACAGCCGGTTTTGAAAGGAATGCGGGCTGAATGCTGACCGTGAATTCATTGCGCCACAGTCGGGCTGTCTCAGCGTCCAGCCAGATCTTGCCCTGCAATCGCGGATTCGTCGGACGAAACGAGGACGGCAGTTCCGTATCAAAGGTGATGCCGTACGGCTCCTTCTTTTTTTCTTCATCAGTTGCATTAGCCTTGATCCTCGCACACGCGGCGATTTGGTTATATTCGATAATTATGGCGTCGCGGCCTTCGATCTGTTCCTTTCCAGCGACGCGAAACTCAAAAGAAGGCCGAAAATAGCGGTTAAGGAAAAACGCCTGGAGCAAGGTCATGCCGTACGAATGACTTTTCCCATCAAAGCGATTTCCTTCTTTTCGAAGCCTGGCAACTTCCTCGTCGGACGAACCGGCTTTTGATAGCTTTCCAAAAAAATCAGCGATATCATCGTCGCTTCTCTCAACCTTTTTCCCGTTAAATTCGACGATGTTGCGGTATTCGGCGATGAGATTATTCTTTGGCGATTGATAAACGACGAAGATCGAACGGATCTTTCGGCTGTCTTCGAGCGAGTCGTCTTTACGAAAATAGTCCAACGTTCGCAGTTCCTCAGCGGTCAGATTTTTGAATGTCTTGGTGTATTCAGCCGTCGCAAGATTGGCTTTGTCGAGAAATGCGTCGAGGTTTAGCTCCTGTGCGTGGGCAGAAAATGCGAAACCGATAAACAGGACAAATAATTTCCAGATCTTCATGGTCATTTTGATGGTGCGAATGTCGTTTAAGTTTCCGCCACGACATCAGAAAATTGTAAGGTAATCATAGCGGTAACCGAACTTTTGTAAAAACGTCCCGTAACTTTTTGCGGTAGAACGCGTAACACTCGCATGCGGAAAACGTACGAATTGGATATTCCGCGAAATTCTGCCAAAATTGTTGGCAACTTATTTAGAACAAAATATGAAAATTACAAGATTTCGGAATCATGCCGTAACCGCTCTTATCGTGCTCTCTCTCAGCATCTCCACGATCGCTCAAAAGTCGGGAACCTCTGTCATTGATGAAAAAAATGTACGCTCCGCAATACAGTTCCTTGCCGGTGACGCGATGCAGGGACGCGGCAGTGGGACGATCTTTGAGCGGATCACAGCCGAGTATATTGGGTCGCAATTCATGCAATTCGGCCTCGAACCGGCGGGCGAAGCGGGCTGGGATGGAAAGCCGACCTTTGTGCAGACGGTCACTAACACAAGGAACAGCTTTGATGGATCTCCAATGTTGAAATATGGTTCAACAACAATCGAACATGGTAAGGACATGCTTGTTCTGCGTGCGACCGGAGCGACCGCGAGCGGAACGTTGCAGAAGATTGGAATGAACGACAAACCAGCAGCGGGGTCTGCTGTATTTGTCAGATTACCGGCAGACGCTCCGGCGAACGCAACGCAGGGGTTGATGGGAATGGTTACAGCCGGGGCATCGCTCGTTCTTGTCGAGGAAACTGCTCAGTATCGGACGAATTGGTCGAATATGGCCGGCCGCCGGATCTCGTTCACCTCAACGCCTAAGGCGTCGGCTGTGATCGTGGTTAGCAAAGACGCTGCCGCCGCAATTTCGGCGATGGCAGACGGAACGCAGATCGAGTTCGGCGGAAAGGTTGCATCAACCCAATCTCAGACCTGGAATGCGATGGGCAAAATTACGGGCTCCGATCCCAAACTCGCTGCCGAAGTGATTCTGCTAACCTCGCACCTAGATCATCTCGGTGTTCGCGAAACGGCAACGGGAGCGGACAAGATCTTTAACGGAGCTGATGACGACGCTTCGGGTTCGGTCGCAGTACTTGAAATGGCTCGCGTGCTTGGAGCCGGTAAAAAGCCGAAACGCACGGTCTATTTCGTCTGTTTTGGCAGCGAAGAAGCGGGTGGTTTCGGGGCGAGCTGGTTCGTGAATAATCTGCCTGTTGCGAAAGACAAACTCGTAGCAAATCTCGAATTTGAAATGATCGGTCGTCCCGATGAAAAAGTTAAGCCGGAAGAATTGTAGCTGACCGGTTATGAGCGTTCGAACCTCGGCCCCGAACTGGCGAAACGCGGTGCTAAGCTCGTTCAGGATCCGCATCCCGACCAGAATTTCTTCCAGCGGTCGGACAACATTCAGCTTGCACGGCAAGGGATCATTGCTCACACGGTCTCGAGCTTCGGGCTTCACACGGACTATCATAAAGCGAGCGACGAGGTGAAGACGATCGATTTTGTCCACATGACGCGATCGATCAACTCGATGGTGGAGCCGATCCAATGGCTCGTAAATTCAAATTTCGTCCCGGCCTGGAACGAAGGCAAAAAACCTTAAGAGAGTAACCGCTAAATAACACGAAAGGGCACTAAAAAGGAGGAATTCTTTTTAGTGTTTTTTTCGTGTAATTTAGTGGTTACTTGCAGATGGTTTTGTGGCTGAAAAATGTATAAAATGCTGTAAAAGAAAACAGCAGATCGATCGACAGCAATGACTCCTGAGCGTTGGCGGCAAATCGAAGAGATCTTTCACGAGGCGTTGGAACTCGACACGGCCGTGCGCGGTGAATTCCTCTGGGCCTCGGCTAATGGCGACGACGAGTTGCGGCTTGAGGTCGAAAAGCTGCTTGATCAGTTCGACGATGCAAGCAGCTTTATCGAACAGCCGCTGTACGACAGTGCAAAAAGCGGGGTTTTGTCGGCATTGCTTGACGAGAGCGATGAGGATCCGATGGTCGGCAAATTGCTCGGCAATTACCGCATCGAACGCGAGATCGGTCGCGGCGGTATGGGAGCCGTCTACGAGGCTTATCGAGCTGACGGTGAGTTTCGGCTGCGCGTCGCGCTCAAGGTCGTTAAACGCGGCATCGATACCGATTTTGTCCTCAAACGCTTTCGCAATGAACGTCAGATCCTTGCGGCGCTCGATCATCCATTTATCACGCGTTTGATCGATGGCGGCACGACTGATGACGGCCGGCCGTATTTCGTGATGGAGTTCATCGACGGCCTGCCGCTTTATCGCTATTGCGACAAGAACCGGCTGTCGGTTATCGAGCGGCTCCAGCTTTTTTGCCGCGTCACCGAGGCGGTCGAATACGCCCACCAAAAGCTGATCATTCATCGCGACCTCAAACCGTCAAATATCTTCATCACGCATGACGGCAGCCCGCGGCTGCTGGATTTTGGTATTGCTAAACTGCTCGATCCCGATCTAGCATCAGATACGCTACAGCCCACGGCGACTGCTTTGCGGATGATGACCGTCGATTACGCGAGCCCTGAGCAGGTTCGCGGCGAAAAGGTAACGATCGCGACCGATATCTATAGCCTCGGTGTGATCCTTTTTGAATTGCTCACCGCTCATCGCCCCTACAAGATCAAAAGCCGCTTGCCGCACGACATCGCCCGGGCGATCTGTGACGAAGAGCCATACCTTGCAAGCGTCGCCGCCGGAAGCACCGACCCGGATCTGCCGGTCGTTAAAGTCAATCCGTCCGCACCGACGCTGACGGCAGTTACGGATGCTAGCTCCGAATCGCCCGCTAGACTCGCCGAACTGCTTCGCGGCAATATCGACAGCATCGTCACAAAAGCCATTCGAAAGGAACCGGGCGAACGCTATGCGACGATCGCCGAATTCCGCGAAGATATCGAGCGCCATCTGAATGGCGAGGCGGTCGAGGTCCCGTCATTTTATAAATCGAGCAATCAGCGGTCAGGGTCGCCTTCCGGCGAGAAAAATACGCTCGTCGCGGTTCTTCCTTTGAGTTTGATGGGACCGACAGGTTCGGAAACAACGGATGAATCGTACCTGATGATCGGACTGGCAGATGCAATAATCACGCGGATGACGAGCGTTCGCCAACTGACGGTTCGACCGACGAGTTCGATAACCCGCTATAACGAACACCAGATCAATCCGTTTCGGGCGGGAATGGAACTTGGCGTCGATTTTGTCCTCGACGGACGCATTCGCCGGTTCGGTGAGCGGCTGCGAATATCGCTACAGTTGCTCGACGTAACGCACGGCTCGGCGATCTGGGCCGGGCATTTTGATGAGCACCTGATCGACGTTCTCGCCCTCGAAGACGCGATATCACGCCAGGTTGCCGATGCTCTCATTCCGCATTTGACTGGGAAGGATCACGAGAAACTCTCCAAACGGAGCACCAATGATCCGGCTGCGCACGAGGCTTATCTTCGCGGGCGGTTCTATTGGAATCAATTCACCTCGCAGTCGCTGCCAAAGGCTCTTGAATCATACAAGATTGCCGTTCAGTTCGATCCGAATTACGCACAGGCACACAGTGCGATCGCCGAATTTTACATCTGGGCTGGAATATACGGCCTGATACCAACTGTCGAGGCTTACCGGAATGCATGGGACTACGTACATTCCGCTTTGGCCCTCGACCCCGACCTTGCCGAAGCACATGCGGCAAACGGGCTGTTGCTGAACAACGAATTTCGATACGGCCCGGCCGAGACCAGTTTTCAACGTTCGATCTCGCTTAATCCGCAGTATTCGCTTGGGCGCGAATGGTACGCCGCACTGTTGATCGGTAATGGCCGATTTGACGAAGGCATCGAGCAAATGCTGCTTTCTGAGCAGCTCGACCCGATGTCGCTGCGGACGAAGATCCTCGTTATCTGGTATTACTATCAGACCCGCCAATACGAAAAAGCTATTGCAAAGGCGAACGAAGTCCTTGCGATCGACCCGAATTATCCGCAAGGATATTTGCAGAGAGGCAACGTTCTAAGTTTTATGGGCCGCCACGATGACGCTCTCGATGACCTCGCCCGGGCAACCGAGATGATGCCGTCAGCGGCCCTCGTCGAGTATCATCTATGCTTTGCATACCAGCGTGCCGGACGGCTTGAGGACACAAGAAACCTTGCGGATTCGATCGAAGCCCGTTCAAAGATGGAGTTCGTAAAGCCGTATTTCATCGGGATGGCGAACTTTGCGGCCGGGCGAATCGACAAAGCATTTCATTTTCTGGAGACGGCCCTCAACGAACGCGACGCCTGGCTCGTGTGGATCGGCACGGAGCCTAACCTCGAACCGCTCCACGACGACCCGCGTTTCAAACGCATTGTTGCGGCGACCCATCGCGAGATCGTCGATGGCCGAGTCCGGGTGATCGATAAGGATCTGCCATTCGACACATCGCTTCATATCTCAGAAGCTGTGACCGAACCGTTGAGCGACAGCAATACCACGGAGTTCGCTTTGGGCTTTTTCCGGCGGCATCGGATCGGCATCGCGGTCGCGGGTGCATTGATCTTGCTTATCGGAATTGGATATTTGACTGGAATACTTAGCGTTTCGATCCAGCGAGATCCGCCAGCGGCATTGCGTCCGATGCAGGGAGCTCCGCGTTCGATCGCGGTTCTACCGTTCGAGAATGAGACGGGTGACGAGTCGAACAACTACATCTCGGATGGCCTCGGCGATGCTTTGACGCTGCAATTAGCCTCGTATCCCGAGATCCGATCGGTGACGCGAACGTCTATCGCCCCGCTGAAGAAGAACAGCCTGGATGCTCAGGCGATCGGCCGGGAACTAGGCGCGGAAAGCGTCGTGACGGGAAAGCTGACACGACGTAATGATGGATTTTCGCTCAATCTTCAGCATGTCAACGTGGGGGACGGCAAGGTGATATTTTCGATGTATTTCATCGAAACGCCCGACAAAATGCTTTCGCTGCAAGGCGAGATGACCAAGCTTGCGATCGAGAAACTGCAATTAAAGGCGGACGCGATCACCGCCGAACAGCCAAAAAGCTACACAGCGAACAACGAAGCCTTTTCGCTCTACCTGAAAGGCGAATACAGCCGCCAAAAGGGCACGCCGGCCGGAACGAGCGAGAGCATTGATTTTTACAAGCAGGCGATCCAGCTCGACCCGGATTACGCTCTTGCGTACCAAGGGTTGGCTCTCGCCTATCGAATGGCTCCGGCGTACGGAGTTCAGCCGCCGCAGGAAGCATATCCGGCGGCAAAATCCGCCGCGATGAAGGCACTTGCGATCGATCCGTCGCTCGGTTCCGCCCATGTTCCGCTCGCTTCTATTAAATTTGTTTGGGATTGGGATTTCGCCGGAGCCGAGACCGAATATAAAGAGGCGATCAGGCTGGTGCCAAACAACGCCGAGGCCCACTACAGTTACGGTAACGCCCTCGTTGCTCTCGGCCGGGCTGACGAATCGCTGACCGAATTGAGAATCGCACAGCAGCTCGATCCGCTGTCGATGACGATCGCGTCCAATACGGGCTGGGCATTGTACATCGCCGGACGGCTCGATGAAGCCGAGACTCAGATCCGGCAGGTCCTGGCTCGAGATCCAAATTACCCCCGAGCTCACCTCGTACTCGGCGAGATAGCCCTTGAACGCGGGAAATACGACCAGGCGATCGCGGCTTTTCAAAAATCGAAGCAGCTCGCGGGCGATCCGTTGACCGACATGGCCATCGGCCACGTTTTCGGCGTTGCCGGGCGATCAGCCGAGGCCCGCAAGATCGCCGCCGAACTCGAAGCCAAAGTCATGAAAAAAGAGGTTTCGGCGTTCCTGCCCGCTGTCGTCTACGCCGGACTGGACGAGAAGGACAAAGCGTTTTACTGGCTGGAGCGTGCCTATCAGGAACGCTCGAACTGGCTTACGCTCATAAAAGTCGGTCGGCGCCTGAAAAACCTCCACGGCGACCCACGATTCGACGATCTGCTCAAACGCGTAGGCTTTCCGGCCTGAATTCCCGCCCGCTTACGCAGGCGGTTCTGACCCTTAACCGCCGTGAAAAAGTATCAACGGCGAAGATACTCTGAATGTATTTGACTGGAAAATGAAGGTATCGAGAAAGGAAAGTATGTAGGCTATATGAAGGTAACTTCGCCGTCTTTCAATAATTGCGTTGAGGTCAAAATTAATTGCTCTCATCTAGTAATGCGTGGATCGCGCCGAAAAAGTATCATTGAAAGCGATTTTTTTTGTCAGAACCGGCTGTGTAAGCGGGCGGACGAACGTAAAGGGAAGACTCTCTACCTTGAGTTCGACACGGCAACAAGCGCTTTATTGTCCCAGATAAACGCAGATGGACGCAGGTAAGGAAATAAATTCCGATCCGCGTCCATCTGCGTTTATCCGCGGCGAACATCCTTCGCTTTGCCGGCGGCTTAAACAGGCGGTTCTGACCCTATTCTTTCTCCCGCCGATAACACGTCTCCCCCTTAGCATTCGCGAGGCAGATGAAAAGGCGATCGTGTTCGTCAGTTTTCGTGCTCACCCGAAACGTCTCGGGATCGAGCGTGTAGTTGCGCTCCTTCGTCGAACTCGGGCTACAGCTATTCGTGTTTCGCCAAAAATTCTTGCTCGGCGTCAGCGTCAGTTGGTCGCCGTCGATCGCATAGCGGCCGCGTTTGTCGTTGAACAGAGCCGTCGTGCAACCGTACATCGTCGATTGTAGATAGCCCGTGAACGTGAACGAACCGTTCGCCGAAAACGCGTATTTCTGCGTATTCCCGTTACTCGGCGTCGTCGAGCCGGTGACCGTATTGCGTTCACCGATCATCGACATCCCGCCCGTCCGCCATATCCCGGCGAGGTCGGAGTTAGTAAATGTGTCCTGCGAAAACGCGGTTATCACGCCGAGGACGATAACAATAATCAAAGCCAAAACATAATCTCTAAGCATAATAATTTCTCCTATAAAATTCAGCTATTCGGCTGGTTGTGGACGATTCGATATTCGGGATAGTAAGCCCTGTAACCGAGTAAACGGGCGGTCGGGGCGAGTACCACACGCATAGCCTTCTGAACCGGAACGGGAGGCCCATCGGCGAGGTACGCATCCATTTTATTGCCATAGACGGAAAGCTGCATGATCATCGAAAGGGCATCGGGTTGTTCGCCGAGGCCATCGCCAAATCCGTAGATCTGAGACAGATAGTATGCAAATTCGACGGTCAGGCTATTTTCGATTCCGTCGCTTTCGACGATCACGGGCCGACCGGTCTCGTTGAATGGCCGATGAGCCGTTCCAACTGGAATTGTGAGAGACTCGCCCGCCCTAACCGTCTTTTTCTCGCCGTTTAACAGAATGCTGAGGACACCTTCTTTCACAGCAAAGGTCTCAACCAAATTCGTGTGTATATGCTCCGGCGGTCCCGGAGCATATGGCTGGACGATAAGGCTCGAATGAACCCAGCCATCCTTTACGGAAAGAATCGTCTGGTCAAATCCCTCATTTCTGCTGTGAAGAACGTCGCCAGGCTGAAAGTAAGTGGCCGGGTCCGGGATTTTTTCCGGAAACGCATAATCAATGGCAACGCCAATCACAACGTAGGCGACCACGGACAACAGGATAGTTAGTAGAGTGTGCTTCAGACGTTTCATTCTTGGCCTCCTTTGTTATTACCGAACTAGGATTTGCTCAACGCGTCGAGAATAGCCTGAGCGGCCTGTTCGACGACGGTTGAGATAATGTCGTCGCCGTCGGATTTGGCCTTTGCCTTGAACTGCCGCGCGAGCGGCGAGGTGTTGTCGACAGGTGACTGGACCTTCAGGTCGAGCGTCAGTTCATCCTTCGATTTCACATTGCCTGACATTGATGTTGCGGTCACGATCGCGGTAGTTGCGACCTGTCCGGCGATGTTTCCGGCTACGCTTCCTGTGTGTCCGATACCGGTTTGGCTGACGACCTGGCCGAGCATCTTGCCGAACCCGAAACCTCCGCCGCCACCTTTTTTATGCGCCGCACTCGCGTACAAAACGAAATCGCATTCTTTCTCTTTGGCTTCGCCCGTGAGAGCCGCCGCGAGTTTGGCCTCGAGTGGAACGATCTCGATCTTCGTGCCTTTCAAATAGGTTCCAAGCGTATTCTGGATCGCGGCGCTTAGGTCGTTCGCGGTGATGCCTTCGCCGACCGCGGTCGTCGTGACCGAGACGCCGACGCGAATGGTTCCGGCCTTCTTCGCATTACCATTTGCCGGAGCTTCCGTCTGCGAAGCCGAAATAGGATTCGAATTCGCATTTCTGATACTCGAAGTCATTCCAGACGAAGGGGCACTCGTTGATTTCGCTCCGTACGGATCACCACCATAACTCAACCCGCTGCTGCTGCCACTGCCGCTGCTACTCGAAGGGGTGTACATCGCCGCCGCGTCGTTCACTTCGCGATAGTCGCTCGGAGCTTCGAAAAGAGCCTGGTCGAGCGTCGCTTTCGACAGTTCGACGACCTCGGAAACGGTTGAGAACGATTCCTTGCCGTTCGCGTCGAACGAGGTCATTTTCTGCCAAAGCGGATAGCCGGATTTGGCGGAGCCAATCGTTTTCGGAACGACCTTGTCCTGGCATCCGCCGGATTTGGTGTTCTTGTACGGACGATACTGGCGCTCGGTCGTGCAGCCCGAGGCAAATTCCGCATCGATGACCCACATGTCCATTTCCATCTTCGATTTGGTCGGAAGACAGGCATCCGGCGAGGTTTCGGTCTCGATTGTCTGCACGATGTGCCGCGCGGTGAAACCGAACATCTGCTTTCGCTCGCCTGTGTCCTTGATCGTGGTCGTCACGAACATCGTGCCGCCTTTTGTCACCGGGACCGCAGGCATCTTGCCTGCGTCCGGAGTTTTGGGCTCGCCTGCCGCCGGTGCATCGTCATAAAGATTCACCAGATAAGTTTTCATCGCCGGGTTTAACTGTAGATCACGCCCGATGTCGCACTGCGTGATCGTCACCAACACGCCGCCCATCATCTCGGTCCGCGTCCGCTTGCCCTTGATAAACGTAGTATTCTCCGACGTCTGGCCCGACATCGTCTGTTTCGTCTTGATCTTCACATCGGCAAACGCTGTCGCCGATAAAGTGACGATTGCTGCTAATAAAAATAATTTGTTCATGATTGCTCTCCCAAAGTATGAAATCTACACAGCGAAACCCGCCGTCGATTGTTAAGGCGAGAGATCGTGGAAAAAAGTATCAGACTGGAGCTCACGGGTCGCGCGACTGGATGGAAGCGGTGGCGGTGAGCGGTAATCGTTGCGGTGGCGGCGATCTGTGGCGGCGGTCGACGGTATCGGAACGGATGGAGGCGGTGGTGGTATGCGGGTGGCGAAAATGTGCGGGGAATTGTCTTTCTGTACTATTTTTCGGCCAAAAGCACCTTCGACCAATCTCGGAAATACCTCTACCAATCTTGGGAAATTACTCCGGCAGACACGGAAAACTGCTTTACCAACCTGGTGCTATTTTGTATTCGGGATTAGCTGATCACGCGGATCCCGGCGCAGGCGGGATCGTTTTTGAGGAGCAGGCAAAAATTGCGGGCGGCGAGATGCGTGGAAAAATATCTCGCATGCTTTTCGGTTTCGCCCTTGATGTAGTATTCGACGATGATCATAGCTTCGCTGGAGCCCGGGATATCCCAGTTTGAACGCTTGCACGTTCGTATCGCAAAAACCGCTTTCTATGCCAACAAAAAACAGGTAATAAAGCGGAGATTCCTGAAAACATTTGGCTGCCCTAATAAAGGGGGAACCGTAAGGTTATGCCGGCGTGAATTTACGGTATAATTTGCGGAAAAAGTATGAATCGACGAGATCTATTAAAAGGTGCAGCCGCTCTGCCGCTGCTTGGGCAAACAATGGTTGGAAAAAGCGAGGTGCGGCCAAAACTGATAAAGCCCAAACGTTTATCGGTCGGCGATGCCGTCGGGCTAATTGCTCCAGCAAGTGGAGTTACCGCCGAGACTTGGGACAGGGCGGTCAAGAATATTGAGGATCTGGGATTTAAGCCGGTCGTTGGCAAATACGCTCGAGGGCTAAACGGCTTTCTTTCGGGCACCGATCGCGAGCGGCTGAGTGACCTGCATTGGGCATTCAGCGACCCCGCGATCAAAGCTGTTTGGTGTGTTCGAGGCGGCGGCGGAGCACCGCGTTTGCTGCCCGATATAGACTATTCGCTGATCCGAAATAACCCGAAAATATTTATCGGATTCTCGGATATTACGGCGCTTCATCTCGCGATCCAGCAGAAGTGCGGGCTCGTGACGTTCCACGGCCCGGTCGCCTCGTCGCAGTTTCCTGACTATACAAAAGGGCATGTGATGAACGTTTTGACCAAGCCAAGCTCGCCGTATAAGATCGCGGTTTCGGACTTCAACACCACAAAAGAATCGCCATTTTATCGAACCGAGGTAATTAACAAAGGCAAGGCCCGCGGCCGTCTGATCGGCGGGAATCTCTCACTCCTGTCTGCGCTCGCCGGTACAAAATACGCTCTCGGCGATCTCAAAGGCAAGCTCCTATTCATCGAAGAGGTCAACGAACCGCCCTACCGTATCGACCGAATGCTCACGCAGCTTCGCCAAAGCATTGACCTCCGGGCAGTTGCGGGCATCGCTCTCGGCGTGTTCGAGGATACAAGCGCATCAGCAGGGAAGACCGCTCAGCCGGTTCTCGATGTGATAAAAGATCGCCTCGGTGATCTCGGCGTGCCTTTAATTTACGGCCTATCGTTCGGGCACATCCGGGACAATATCACGATCCCATACGGCATCGAGGCTGAGCTGGATGCGGATAGTGCGACTTTGACCTATTTGGAATCGGCCGTGATTTGATTTGGGTTTTCTGGTTGTTAGGCGTTAAGAGAACCACCCCTTCAAGGATGTAAAGTTGGGACATTGGTTAGGTGGTGTTGATAATTTGGTTGGAGCCTCGTATACGAGGCTTACACGAAGGGCAATAGGCCCGCCGTAAACGACGGGGCTATGCCCGGCGGGGAAACGCGGAAAGGCTTGCTGAAGCAGCCTTCAGAAAAAAATGTCAACCCAACCTAAAAATAGAAAATTGACAAACTGACGACTATTCTCAAGCGACCAACCCAGCATAGTTCGATGCATACTTCGGCGGGAGCGGGGCGTCGAGGAAAGCGGCCCAGTTTTCCGGGGTTGCGATCTGCTGGTAGACCTCGGTCATCGCTGGCGTATTGACCTCGAGCATGAAGCGGTCCTCGATCCAGAATTCGATAAGCTGGAATAGCCCGCCGCCGCGATTCGCCGTGAAACAGCGCCAGCCCTCGCGTTTGGCGATCGCCTTAATTGATTCTTCATCCAGCTGGGAATTGATATTGACGTGAACCGATCCGAACAGCGAACGCTCGTTGCCCGGAACGAAGGTGCCTTCAAAATCTTCGGTCGGCGTCTCTTTTGTAAAAGTTTCCTCATCAGGGAAGCCCGTGCCCGGAACCAAGTGAACATCCGACGGTACAACCTCGATCATCGTCCCGCGCCCGTCATCCTCGAATACAACAAATCCACCCGGACTCGGCGGAAAAGGCATAGCATAACCGCCCCAAAGCTCAGCGATAACATTAGCGACGTGTTCAGGGTTATTAACTCCGATAGAAACATGATTGATCATTGCAGTATCTCCTAAGTATAAATATCGGACGACGAGCGTCCGTCATATGCTAAGGCGAAAGTGTTTTGATTTTGGTATCAGGGGAATGAGGTCAAAAACGCACTAGTTTTTCGTTAATTGACCGTAAAGCCACGCTTTTGTCATTTTCCAGTGGCGTTTTATCGTGATCGGTGAGACGCCCAGAACCTCAGCCGTCTCGTCTGTGGTGAGTCCGCCGAAGTACCGTAATTCAATGATCTGGGCTTTCACGGGGTCCATTTTGGCGAGTTCGGTTAGAGCGTCGTCGAGGGCGATAAGGTCGGCACTTTGTTCGTCCGATGAGTCGATCTCTTCGTTGAGGGTCATGATGTGAAATTCTCCACCCCGCTTTTGCGCGTTGTGATGGCGGGCGTGATCGACCAGTATGCGACGCATCTGATTGGCTGCAACACCCACAAAATGGGCCTTGTTCTGCCACGACACCTGAGTGATGTCGATCATTTTCATGTACGCTTCGTTGACGAGCGCGGTGGGTTGGAGCGTGTGATCGCTCCGTTCGCGGCGAAGATAATTCGCGGCTATACGCTTTAATTCGTCGTAAATTATCGGGAGCAGCTCGTCGACGACGTCGCGTTTGCCGTTGGATAACTCGATCAGCAGGTTGGTCACGCCTTGGGTGCTCATGGGCTTAGATTATATTAGCTTGAGAGATACTTTAAAAACAATTTGCTATTAGTTGGGATAACGTGCATCATAATAAATGTTAATCCTTCTCTCGCGGCCCGCAAGGGTTTCGCGCTTCGTCTTTAACGGTTTTTGGATAAGTTTGAGAGCAGGCCCGGTTAGATAAATAGAAGTTTTTGCTCTCTGATTTTTTGAGTATCCGAACCCCGTTCTCGCGTATTAGATAACCTCTAGCACAAGACCACTCGATTCGACGCTTCTTTAGAATTCCCGAAAAGGGAAAAGGTAAATAAAACAATGTCAATGAAATTATACGTAGGAAATCTTTCCTTCGGAACAACCAACCAGGATCTTAATGACCTCTTTGGTGCCATCGGTGCAGTCGAATCAACAAACATCATCGAAGACCGCGAAACCGGCCGTTCACGCGGTTTCGGATTCGTCGAAATGTCGTCGCAGGCCGATGGCGAAGCAGCCATCGCACAGCTCAACGGCAAGGAAGTAGACGGCCGTGAACTCAAAGTCAACGAAGCTAAGCCACAGGAAAAACGTGGTGGTTTCGGTGGCGGCGGTGGTGGTCGTGGCGGCGGCGGTGGCCGTGATCGCGGCTACGGCGGCGGTGGTGGTGGATATGGCGGCGGCGGTCGCTACTAAATCTATCCCACACGCGAATGGTAAAAAGGTGCTTTGATCGTAAGGTCAGAGCACCTTTTTGTTGATTCGCCTTTGACAAAACGGCGTCTATATTTTGAATAGAAAATAAAATCAGGGCAAAGGCAGAATAAAATGCTATTCTGAGTTATGACATATAGTCCCCTTGCTATCAAACGCCGCCAAGTTCTGGCTGATCTTTACTCAATTTGCGATGCCGTTGAAATGGTTCCCGTTCACCTCGACACTCCTGAGGGGGAAAAAATTGGCTATGTAGATGAGGGTCTCGGCCATTACGCCGACGCATTTCTTTTTCACCTGCCCGAAGACGTTTGCAAGAAACTCTCTACCGGGCACTATCTATACTCTTTCGACTACGACTACACAGACCCCGAATCGACCGGCCGCAATCGCCGAATAAAGATCAACTGTATCGTCTTAACTGGCCGCAAAGTACTCGATGCGGTGAGTCGTCAATCCAAAAAGGCGGCCGCCGCACTCGAAGCCCTCGGTGCCGACCAGGTGCAGGAAACAGTATAATTCGTCTCAGATGTAGCTTCACCATTTTCTGCAAAGAAAATGAAAAAAACTTGCGCTTACGGGAACTTTATTTCGACGGCGGTGTCTAATCCCTTTTACAAGGTGTTAACATTCAAAAATAGAGTGAAGGGATTTTGATCATGAAGACCTTTTTTTCGACGTTGTTGGGACTGCTTCTCCTCATGGGAGTTTCTGTTGAGAATGGTTCTGCCCAAGCTGTACCGAAACAACTGAATGTCGGCGTCGTTAATGGAAAGGCCACTAGCCTGCCGAAACCGGAATATCCAGATGCACTTCGCGACGCGGGAGTGGAAGGTATGGTAGCGGTAAGCGTGATCATTGACGAGGCGGGAAATGTTATTGAGGCACGAGCCGAGATCGTCGACCAACGAACTCACAAAGCTGAAGATGGTACCGTTCTCGAGCCTGTCGCTGTTGATCCGCAACTAAGGGGTGCCGCCGAAAATGCGGCACTTGCCGCCAAGTTTTCCCCGACGATCTTGCAGGGAGTGCCTGTTCAGGTTAAAGGGAAGATCGTCTATAACTTCTCGGCCGCGATCCAGAAAAATTCGGGTGAAAAGTCAGTCAGTATGGGCGTCCTGAATGGCAAGGCGATCTCTCTGCCGCTTCCCGAATACCCGGCTGCTGCTCGGGCCGTACGCGCCGAAGGTGCGGTCAACGTTCAGGTCGTGATCGATGACGAAGGTAATGTCATTTCCGCGTCATCCGTCTCCGGCCATCCACTTCTGCGCGGAGTTTCCGAAGCGGCGGCGAAGGCAGCGAAGTTTGCTCCAACCTTGATCAATGGAAACCCGACAAAGGTGAGCGGTGTACTGACCTACTATTTCGCGAACTAAGTTAGCCGAATGGTATTTATGAAGGGCCGCGAACCGATTGGGTTTGCGGCCTTTTTCACGGACACTATGTCACCTACCTAACACAGTTCCCTAGACAAACTGCTTACACTCTACATAATGGTGACCGCTTGCCGCGGTCTCTTAATTATGGAAGGCAAGAATGAACAAAAACCGTACGAACTGTCTTTCGAACATCGTCCAGCGTACCTTTATGTTTCGCTCCGAGGTGAGGAGGACAATTACGAGATCGCAAAACGCTATTGGAGTGAGATAATCACTTTCCACAACCTGCGTGAATATTCAAGAGTCCTGATCGAGAAACAAATCCGCAATCGCTTGATACGCATGATGTTTTTCGAGTGGTAACCGAAGTTGCATTCATGGCACGCACGGGAGTGAAATTCGCGTTTTTTGATAAGTATTTCGAGACCGGGAAAAGCGAATTCGAGGAACTAGTCGGAAATAATCGAGGACTGGGCCTGAAGTATTTTCAGAGTTTACCAAGTGCCGAGCGTTGGCTAGCGGACTAATCGATGGAGACGGATCTGGCCGCCGGATTGAGGGTTGCGAGCAATTCCTCATATATTCTTACCATGGCGATCGTGTCGAGCTCACAGTATTTCTCGAGATCCTCAAAGATCCGCTCTTTGTCGGTTGACGCCATGTGATCCCATTTTACGGCTCGATACCAACTGATCGTGGCAGTGAGGCCGTCGCCAATTCCGAGATCAGTGTATTTCAATTCGGGAACAAGTACAGGCAGGACTTTCTTGATCGAACTCCTTCCTTTGAAATCGGGATGGATATAGAGTTTGTCAGCAAAGATCTTCATCAGGTCATAGGTCTTTGCATTAACCTCATTAAAGAAATCGGCCTGATCGGGAAACATTTCTGCCATCTCACTGTTTCTTGTCTTCTCGAACGCCTCGTACCAAACCAACACGGTCCCAATGCCGCCTGACATGGCGTCACGAAGGCTTTCGGCCATGGCTCTTGGCGGATCATCCTCGCCTCGGGAAAGAAAGTACGAATGCCTGGGAGCCGCACCCGGATGGTCAATCGTGTGAAGCGAATACTGAAAGCACATCTGTTGAAATGGGCGAACTCCCTCGAATTGCGGGATCGCGTACGCAAATGTCTCGTAGTCGAGGAAATGGAGCGGATATTCCCATGAGTCTATCCGATTCGCGATCTCGTCTCTGTCGATCATCGTTTCGCCCGATTTAGCAGCGGAAACCTGGATCTGCTGTTTTTTTGACAGCGGGAAATGATCCGGCACATCCGTTATGGCGACGATGCCTTGCGATAAAAGTTCTCGTCGTTTGTCGTTTTTTAGAAACGCTATATCGAAAACAGTGTAATCCGGCAGGTCGGGGAAGTTCAGCTTGATAAAACGGCAGTCGAGCTTATTATCCGTACAATAATCTACGAGCGACGCAACCGGTTCTAAATCGGCGTATTCCCTTGCGGCTCTTATCTGCTCCTCGGTGGTCGGAGCCAAGGCCGAGATGTCCTCCGTGACATCTTTGATGACGAACAACTGCTCAGGATCGATCTCACCTCGTCGAACATATTCGCCGTTCATGGTTATTACCGAGCATCGTCCGACGGTAAAGCCGCATCGCTCCGCAACTATCTTCTGAAAAGAAATGTCGTCTAGATGCTCCGGCTTGACTGATCCCGAGCTTTTCACTTCGTAAATCTCGATAACGCCGGTCGCGTTATCGGTGACGACAACGTCGCTTTTTGCATACAGATCGTTAGTTTGAAAGACCCGTTGAAAATCAACTGTCCTTTCCTCACTTGTCTGAAACTGCTCCAATTTTTTTACATACCGCTCGACTGCGTAGCCCTGTTCGCGTAGGTGTTCATATTCGAGCGTCGTTGGCATTTGAAAAAGCAGCGGCATACGCAGCTTTAGCCAGAATTCGTTCGGACACGAAAGAAATCGGAGGAAGTCGGTTTTATTGAGGCGGTCTTTCATCGCTTATAATGCTATTTTACGCTTACGCGGGAAATAAATCATTTGGAGGTTCACGACATGGCGAGCTCGGCATCGATATTTCGAATTTTCATTCCGGTCACCGACTTTGACAAGGCGATCGCTTTTTATCAGCGGCTTTTTGACGACGAGGGAAGGGTCATCCATCGCGGGCGACAGTATTTTGATTGCGGGCCTGTAATTTTTGCGGTCATCGCGAATAATGGTACGCCGATCGGGGACCATATCTATTTTTCAGTGCCGAGCCTCGAGACATTCTTCACACGGGCGAAGGAACTTGGCTGCCTTGAACGTTCGGATGTTCACGGATCCCCATCGGATGAGATCCACGTGCGTCCGTGGGGTGAGCGGTCTTTCTATGTACGCGATCCGTTTGGTAACGGGCTTTGTTTTGTTGACGAAACTACGCTCTTCACCGGGATTTGATAATCTAAAAGGATGTTGATTCTAGGTGTCGAAAGCTCGTGTGACGAAACCGCGGCGGCGGTGGTTCGAGATGGCCGTAGCATACTCTCGTCGATAATCGCCTCTCAGATCGACATGCATCGCCCGTGGGGCGGCGTTGTCCCGGAACTGGCATCTCGTGAGCATCTCGAGAAGATCGAGCAGATCGTCGCTGAGGCGATCACACAGGCTGGCGTCTCGTTTGCCGATATCGATGCACTTGCCGTCACGCAAGGCCCCGGGTTGATCGGCTCGCTGTTGGTTGGGGTTTGCTACGCCAAATCTCTTGCATACGCTCTCGATATTCCATTCATCGGCGTAAACCACATAGAAGGGCACGTTTTTTCGGTCGCTTTTGAAAATCCACCAATCAAATATCCCGCCCTCGCCCTTATCGTATCCGGCGGCCATACCAATATTTTTCAGATCCCGGAAGAAGGTTCCTATAGAGTTGTTTCCAGGACCCGCGATGATGCCGCAGGCGAGGCGTTTGACAAGGTTTCCAAGATGCTCGGCCTCGGTTATCCGGGTGGTCCGATTATCGAAAGGCTCGCGAAGGAAGGCGATGTTCGAAAGGTTAAATTCCCGCAGGCGAAGATATCTGATGGGCGTCCTGACCTCAGCTTTAGCGGCTTGAAGACGGCGGTCGCACGGTACGTGCGAGAGAATGAGATCAAACCATTAGACGACGGCGAGGAGCCGACACAAATTATCAAAGATCTCGCTGCGAGTTTTCAGGCTGCCGTCATCAAGGCGTTGGTCGGAACCATGGAAAAGCTGGCCCGTGAGGCTGCACCGAAAACGCTGATCGTTGCCGGCGGTGTAGCGTGTAACCTCGCCCTTAAACAAGCCGCTGACGCAGCCGGGAACAGGCTCGGGCTGCCGGTTTATTTTCCATCGAAGCATCTTTCCACTGACAACGCAGCAATGATCGCGGCGGCAGGTCACGCGTATCTGAAGAAAGGCCTCGCATCGGACATGAGAATGACGGCGGATGTGACGATGCGGCTCCAAAACCTCGGCAATGACGAAGATATCCGCAATCGTGGTAAGATCAAATATCGACTTTGAAAACCCTTCCAAACACAAAAGCTAAAATGCGTGGCATGCGATCTGTCTCGCTTAACTTAACACAGCCCGGGCAAGAGTAAAGACGTTCACGGTTCCGGCGCCGTTTTTCTTTAGTGATCTCGCACACGAGGAAGTCGTCGCTCCGGATGTCAAAACATCGTCGACCAGCAATATGCTTTTTCCGGCGATGAATTTCGGCCTTTGAACCTCAAACGCATTCTTTACCGTCAATTCGCGTGCTTTTTGATCCATTCCAACGCGATGGATTTGCGTGTTGACCCGCCGGGAAAGACTCGCGGCGTCTGCGGTAATACTCGTGACCCGTCCTACTTTGGCGGCGATCGCCTCTGCCTGGTTGTATCCGCGTTCTATCCGTCGCTGTTTTGAAAGAGGTACCGGGACGATCAGATCCACTTCAAAAATGCCCGGGTGCATCTCGATGGTTGTTCTAATGAGTGATTCGATACGCCAACTCAAATGGGACTCGTTCTTTAGCTCGACGATACTGGCGGCGAGTGCGTTTTCGTAAACTCCGACGGCGACAGCTTTCTCGAAGTGATAGCCATCGCACTGAAGGCATCGAACCGGTACGACAGCAGCGTTCTCGCCTAATAAGGCACCGCATTTGTCGCAAAGCATTTCGCTGCCCGAGAATATCCGGGTTTTATCCCAACACTCCCCACACGAAACGCCGTTACGGATGTCGTCAACACTATTCGAACAGACTCTGCATTCCTGTGGGTAGACCAATGAAAGAAGGGAGTTCTGAAGTGCCCTGAACATCGGTCAACGATTACTCCTCGTCAAGCAAGCCTTTTTCCTGAAGTTCCTGACAGTCGAGGCAGAATCTTGCGGACGGAAGGGCCGCCAACCGCTTAGGATTGATCTCCTTTTCGCAATTCTGACAAAGGCCGTACTCGTCATCTGCGATACGCAACAGGGCTTCATCGATCAGGACAACCTGTTTGCTTTCGTTTTCCGAGACGGCAAGCATTACGTTTTTGGAATAGTTTCTGACCGCAAGATCAACGGGATCGGGCGTTTCTGCATCGTCGACGGAAAGGTCGTTGCCTTTCAGCTTTTCGATCAAAAGATCACGTTCGGCGATTAGTTTTTCCTTGATCTCTTTTAAGTTCAATTTACTCATTTTTGGTAGGGGAACCCCTTTATTATTGTATAAGCTCGATATAACTGCTCCATCACGATCACGCGAGCCATCTCATGCGTAAAAGTGAGAAACGATAACGATAGCATGTTGTCGGCTCGTGCCGCAACCTCATTCGATATGCCGTCCGCACCGCCTATAACGAACGAAATCTCCTTCGTTCCGTTGTTCTGCCATTTTTCAACTTCCTTTGCCAGGTCGTGCGATGAGATCTTGCGGCCTAAAACATCGAGCAGACAGACAAAGGAGCTTTGATTCAGCTTTTCGAGAATGCGTTTGCCCTCGATTTCTTTTGTCTCGTGCGGGGCAGAATCGCGAACCTCGACCACCTCGCATTTTACAAAATGCGAAAGACGCTGTAGATACTCGTCCTGCAGAGCCCGACAGTGTTTGTCCTTGGTTTTGCCGATCCAAACGAAGCGAAACTTCATAGTCAGTAGTAGTAGCAGTAGCAGTAGCCGTTTTGGTCAATATTCCTGACTGCAACTGCTGCTGCCACTGCACCTGATCAAATCCCATCAGGGATCTCAACTTTCCGCGCGTCCAGCCAAAGCCGGGCGAGGTCGTAGAACTCGCGTGCTTCGCCATTGAATACGTGGACGACAAAATCGCCGTAGTCGAGCAAAACCCAATCGGCCGAATTATAGCCTTCGATACGGACGGGACGCGAGCCGAGTTCGGCTTTGAGCTTTTCGTTGATGTCATCCGCGATCGCCTGAACCTGACGCTGGTTAGTACCGCTGGCAATCACGAAAAACTCGGTAAAGCTTGTGATGCTGCGCAGGTCTAGTGCGACGATGTCAAACGCCTTTTTGTCGGCCGCACAACGGATGGCGAGTTGGACTTCGGGGTCGAGTTCGGCGAACGGTGTGGGTTTCTCTGCAATTTCGATCTTGACCGCTTCACGCTGAAGCGAACGTTCTTGTGTTTCTTCCATTATTTCGTTAGGTGGAGTTTTAAAACCAAAGTTTCGCGAGCCGCATCGGTAGCTTATCCGAAATAAGTGAAAACTGAAAAGTTTTAAGTTAAAACTTCTCACTTATCACATATTCCGGACAGTTCCAGATGGAAATTCACTCTCGTTTAAGTTTTTCAAACCACTCCGTAAATCTGATATTTTTCTATGTATATTGCAACCTCAACGGGGACATCCTGCCGCCACGTTGGGTCGCTGTTTCTTATCTTCTGTCGGATCCCGGTCGCGGAAATGTCTTGATTTACCGCATACGTTATGTAGATCCGCTTTATGTCATCCTTTTCAAATTCCGCTTTATCTCGCCGTCGAAGGTCGACAATCCGCTCGCGAATGTCGTTACTAACATGATCGAACGAGATCTCATAGCCCGGACGATTGACCACAATATGATTCGACAGCGAAAGCACCTTTTCCCATTCGCGCCAGGTCTTTATGTCCATCCACGAATCGGCTCCCATTACGAAAAAGATCTCGTCGTCGGGCCGCTCCGCGTTGAGCCTTGTCAAAGTTTCGACCGAATACGGCCGCTCTGGCATCTCGATCTCCATCTTCGATACCGAAATATTTGGCGCCTCAGCCGTTACCAAACAAAGCATCGCATATCGATCGTACGCAGAGGTCGGTTTCAGCCGAACCTTGTGCGGAGCGTGAAACGCCGGAATGAACACAAACTCATCGAGCCCAAACTGCTCAACCAACGCATTCGCGATCGCCAGATGGCCGTTGTGCGGTGGATCGAAGCTGCCGCCATAGACCGCAGTTCTCCGCAATGCCTTTTCGCCTAATTTATTCAATGCCAACCCTTCTCAAATCATCAACTCAACCAGTTGCAGTCCGGAAGGCGGGCTAGCCCCCGCAACATCCTTGAAATCAGAGTCTCAATATCCTTGTTTTTTCCGTTCCTCTTGTTCCTCTTATTCCGTGGTGAAAAAAAAGAACTTAACCACGGAGTAAGAGGAACAAGAGGAACGAAGAAGAATCGCTAAGGATTGACGTAAGACGCTCCGCTGCTCTCGCGAGCCGCCGCTGTCGCTCTTTCTGCTTCTGCTTCATTTTCGGCGTCCAACGCCGCGGACAGGTGGTTGACAAGCTCTTTTACACCGACATTCGTCACGGCGGAGATCGCGAAGAATGGCTTCTTGTCCTTTTTCGCTCTTTTCTTTAGAGCTTCGAGCCTTTCCGGTTCGTCGAGCGAATCGATCTTGGTCGCGACGACGATCTGCGGCCTCGCTCCGAGATTTGCGTCGTATTTGGTCAGCTCTTGATTTATGATCTCGTAATCCGAAAGCGGATCGCGACCGGAAAGGGAAGAGACGTCAACCAAATGGAGGATCAATTTTGTTCGCTCAACGTGTCGCAGAAAGCGATGCCCGAGACCTGCTCCGTCAGCGGCACCTTCGATCAATCCGGGAATATCGGCGACAACGAACGTTCGGAAATCGCCCATGTCGACAACGCCAAGATTTGGTTCGAGCGTCGTGAAAGGATAATCGGCGATCTTTGGCTTTGCTGCCGAGATCACGCTGATCAGGGTAGATTTCCCGGCATTAGGGAATCCGACAAGCCCAACATCAGCGATCAGCTTCAATTCAAGCTGTAGCTCGCGTTCCTGTCCCGGACGGCCCGTGTAATGGTACTTCGGAGCACGCTGTGTTGGCGTGGCGAAATGTGAATTGCCCCAACCGCCCTTACCGCCTTTGGCCGCACGATATCGCTGGCCGGCCTCGGTAAAATCGAAAAGCAGTTCGTTCGTCTCAGGATCGAAAACCTGTGTGCCGACCGGAACTTTAACGATCGCATCGACGCCGTCCTTGCCGGAGCGATTCGAACCTTCGCCGTGATGTCCGCGTTCCGCTTTGTGTTCGGGATTGTAACGTAGATGAAGGAGCGTGTTCAAACCCTCCGTCGCCTCCATCCAAACACTGCCGCCGACACCGCCATCGCCACCCGAAGGCCCGCCGCGTGGTACGAATTTTTCGCGGCGAAACGCCGTCACGCCGTCGCCGCCGTTCCCGGCTTTTATCCTAATTTTTACTCGATCCAGAAACATAAGGTAGTTTGATTGTAGGTTGCCGTCCAATCTATAGCAACCGGACGCCCGTTTCCGCGTCGATATCAGCGGGTGTCCCATGTCCCGCTACCTCGACGCGCGCTCTTTCAGGCGTATGCCAGATTGGGAGGCACAAGCCCGCGGGTAAGCAAGGGCGAATCCACAAGCTGCGCATACCGCAGATCGATCATATACTGCAAGGGGCTGTAATACATTGTATTAACTTTGTACTACAGAGATATGTCCTTCGATGACTATAAATATCTGGAAATACTAGGTTTAGGGCATTCGTCGCGAAAAGCTGTCCCATGTCCCACTACCTCGACGCGCGCATTACGCAGATCGCGATCGATCTGGCTTTACATTTTCAAAGAACGAATTACCCGCGCAAATCGGATGCTCACAGATGCATATACGTTGCATCTGTAAAAACGATTCGGATGATTCTAACACAAAAACAAATGCGTTGCTTTGATCGCTCAAAACAACGCATTTGTTATTCCTCTGTAGCTCACCGAAGTGTTCTAAAAGGTTGGCAGTTCTCGCATGTACACGTTCGAACTGCCGTATTTTGTATTCCGAAGTGATTCTGCGGGGAACCCTCTCCGGTCAACGCCTCGGTTACCGCTTTCGCTGAACCAATTTAGCACTTACGTGCATGGTCGTCATTAGGTCTTTGTTGAGGTGGCTTTTCCTCCACCGCCGGTTACGTTCCCGGCAACGAGGCTTGCGTCCGAAGACCCAAGCGGCGTAGCTCTCGATTGGCTGATCATTTCCAATGAGTGTTACTCGTTTTTATCCGAGCAACTCAGATCGTTCCTTTCGTCCCGATCCTAGCAAGCCTTTCGGCTTCGGCTCCGAGCGTACCAAGCAGCGGCATTCCGCTCCTTCTGCCCTCGAACAGTCGCGTCACCGCGTCCGCTCCACCTCTCGGTGCCGGTCAAGTTACCCGTAAGCAATCTCGACTATGTAACCTATGCTACACCCGCTATTTTCAGTGTCAAGTAGAAAATACTTTAACTATTGCCCAATAAACACGGGCACTCTGTGCATATCCTGTGGAAAACCTTGTGCAAATAATGTGGATGAAAATGAGGAAAATCGGTTAAAGTTAACTCCGTCAATGATTACGATATTGAGTTCCCGAACGAGAGATGTTCTGCTTAGGTTAAAAACGATCTGAAAATATGTTATGCTTCATCGAAAAAAAATTCTTCCCGCGAATTTTGGAGCGAAAAAGCTTCATCTCTTATTTGAGGCAAGGAAATGAATAGACATTTTGAGACCATCCTGGCGGTCGTGGCAATCCTATTTGTCGCTCTCGGCTGCGGCAAAAGCGAAGAAGAAAAAAAGGCCGACGCGGCCAAATCTGAACGCGGGCCAAAGTTTTACAAGGCGAGGCTCGATCTCGCAAAAAAACCGGCGAAGACAGCCCTTGTTCAGGAGCCTTTCATAAAGGGGACGGTCGTCGTGCTGACAAGTACGGACGGTTCGGAACCTGTTTACGCACCATATCCGCCGATGGAATTCAGGTCGCTCGAAGCCAACTCACCCGAGGAACTGGGCACTGTCGTGCTCGAAGAATGCAGATCAACACAAAAGGGCGTCTACCGAACAAAGGAAGATCCGCCGCGTGAGGTGCCGGCGATGGCGATCGACTGCGATGTTTCACTCATAGATCATCAAGCCAGGGCGGTCTATTTCGTCAAAAAATTCGAAGGCAAGCTGAACGAGCAGGCAAGCATTTCTCAGTCCTCGAACAGCGTTTACAAGGGGCCGAACGAAGAGATCAATAAGTTTCTCGGAGATCTGCCCCGGAAATAGATGCGAGCGGGAGATCGGAAACATATAAAAAAACGGTCTACTCTCGTGTGTATCAGACAATCAGGAAAAAAGATGAAAAAAGTATCGATAACTCTAATTTTTGTTGCCATGTTGGCGTTGTCAGCCAGCGGGCAGTTGATAAGACTCCCGAGAATTGGCAAGCCGAATAATCAGCCGCAGCCGAATGATGCTCAACCACAGGCGGCAAACGTCAATTCGCCGATGCCGTCGCGCGGTGCGAAACGTCAGGACGTGCTCGACGACGGATTTACCTGGTTCGAGGCGGTAAATGGCGAGGCACTCGGCGGGAATAATATTCCGTACAGCACTGGCTGGTATTTGAAGATGAACCTCAAGGTTCTGGGCGAATATCCGGTCCGCAGTGCGTTCAAGGTCGTCGTCTCAAAGGGCGGGAACGCGATCGCAACGACCCGATGCGAAACAGGACGCTACAGCAATACGAACGGAGCCGTTGATGAGAGCTATATGAACACCGTGGATTGCTGGAAAAAGGACACCGCGACGAAAGAGATCGGAGTCTTTGACGTTCAGGTTTTCACGGTAAACGGCTCGACGGATGAGGAAAAGCTCGTTCGAAAATACTCTATCGACGTTCGCACGGTAAATCGGGTCCGTTCCGGACAGGAGGCAGGGCTTGCACCGCCGCAATATTATATCAATCGTCACAATGAGGCAGCCGTGAGCTGGGTTCACTTGCGACCAGTCGGATACACGCCGTATCTCGCTCGCGACAGCCGGCCCGAGCGTTCGGGCGATAATCGCGTCGAATTCTATTTCAGTCTGTCGCCATCGGAAGTCGGCAAGAATCTGCCGCACGGTTATATGCGCTGTTCAGTCAACGGGCAGCGCCTGACGATGCCCGGACCCGATGGCTTCGCTGATCAGGCGGTAAGCAACCGCGAGATGTTCTATACGGTGATCCATCAGGATCGCATTGCTCCAAAATATCAGCGGGGAACTGAGTATCGGGACGAGATCGGATTTCATATGGTTCGCCTCGTTGCTCCGCTCACCTGGGGCCGCGGCCGTGAGGCTTGGGAGAACCGCCGTTCGCTCGACGACCTTCCCGGAAGCTGGGAATGCAGCCTGATGAATAATGGTGAGGTTTGGCGTACGTGGAGATTTACGGTAGCAAATGGTCGTCCTCAGGTTCATCCTGAACAAAACGGCAACGTTAATCTCGGCTATAACTCGTATCTGTTGAATATGGAGATACCCGCTGGCGGCAGCGGTCTGGACCAGCGACTGGTAGGACCATCAACCTCGCTTTTCTACGGACAGCCGTGGACCTCCGTCGAAGGCAAGGCGACGGCAGGCAAGGTTCCTAAGAAAGGTAATCCGTTTCCGGTACCCTCCAATTCACCAAATGCTGTGCAGCAGTGGTGGGAGAAGTAGGATATTTAGACTATTTTTTGGACGTCTAGATCATATTGAAAAGGAGATGGATTTGTATGCGAATAGTTGGGAAAAATGTACTGTTAGGAATAGCCGTCAGCGGTTATCTGGCCGCAGGTTTTCTTACCGCCGAACCCGTTGAAGGCTCTGCTGCCTCTGGGTCAGGGGCAATTCCGGCCGCTACGCCGAGTCCCAGGAGGACGGTGAAGCCCAGGACTATTCAAAGTCCGCGGCCGATCCAGAGCCCGCGGCCCGGGATCTCAAACGCTCCCGCCGCGAACCCCGCAGCCACGAGCGTTAAGAAAAGTCCCACGTCTTCGGGCGATCAGCCTGAGTTGCAGAGGGCCAGGCCGCGGCACACTGGCCGATCCAATTCACGCACGAGGCTGAAGCCAAAAGGCATACTGCCGTACATCGAACAGAATAATCGCAGCAGACCTAAGCCGAGGTAGGTGTTGCGAATGTGGATCGCAAAGCTTAAAAGCGTCGACCGCTGTTGCCAGTGATCGACGCTTCTAATTTTCTTATCCGGTAATGCCGAAACTTTACCTTCAAAGGGTTTGGCGGTTCTCGCATGTACACGTTCGAACCACCGATTTTGTATCCCGACGACGCTCTGCGGGGAGCATGAGACGACTAGGCAGCCGCTTCAGCAACAACCTTCGGAGCCAATTCCGGGGCACCTTCGGCGTAGACGCTGATGAACTTGCCTTTTTGGCCTTTGTTCTCGAATTTAACAAAACCTTCGATCAGCGAGAAGAGCGTGTCGTCTTTGCCCCTGCCGACATTATTGCCCGGCTTCCATTTGGTGCCGCGCTGACGTGCAATGATATTGCCGCCGAGAACGTGCTCGCCGCCGAATTTCTTAAGACCGAGCCGCTGTGCATTCGAATCGCGGCCGTTTCTGGATGAACCTACACCTTTCTTATGTGCCATATGTTTAGTTAATAGTTAATGGTTAATAGTGGTTAATAGTTAATAGTTAAAAGTGTTTGATTCCTTGCCTTTTAACTGTTAGTTATTAACTTTTAACTATCCTTAGTCTATTGTAATTTCTGTAAAACCTTGTCTGTGGCCCTGTTTGCGCTTGTACTGTTTGCGGCGTTTCTTTTTGAAGACAATGATCTTGTCAGCTTTGCCGTGTTTGACGATGGTCGCCTTGAGCGTTCCGGCGCCTACTGCACCTTCGGCAAGAAGGGTGTCGATCTCGACCTTTTTTCCTGCGTCGGCCGCGATCTTTGGTACACGAAGTGTCTGGCCGCTCTCGACCGCAAACTGCTTACCGCCTGTTCTGATAATTGCGTAACTCATTATAGTGTTAGCTCCCTGTCTGACCATGCGAAAATGCGCATAAGTCGAAAAACTCAAATTATAGCGAAAACTTAGTTGCAGGTCAATTCGCAGGTGAAGAAAGTAACCACTAAATTACACGAAATACCACGAAAAAGAGTGTTTGTTCCAATTTTAGTGCTCTTTCGTGAGCTTTCGTGGTTCCAACTCTTACGCGACCGATGGATCTTTGACCACGCCGATGAAGGGTAGATTGCGATATCGTCCTGCGGCGTCGAGGCCGTAGCCGACGACGAATTTGTTTGGGATAACAAAGCCTTTGTAATCGACGACGAGTTCTTTTTTGATCCGCGGCTCTGGTTTGTCGAGGAAGCTGGCGATCTTGATCGACGCCGCACCGCGTGAGCCAAGGATCTCGACGAGCCGCGTTAGCGTCAATCCCGTATCGACGATGTCTTCGACGATCAGGACGTGCTTGTCGCGGATCGGGTTGGTTAGATCTTTCAGGATCTCGACATCGCCGCTTGACTGTGTACCGTCTTTGTAACTCGAAACGGCCATGAAATCGATCTTTAGCGACAGATCGACCGAGCGCATCAGATCTGCCAGGAAAACGCACGAGCCCTTGAGAATCCCAACCAAAACAAGGTCTTTCCCCGCATAATCCTGAGTGATCTGGGCTCCCAGCTCCTTGATCCGAACCCGGATCTCGTCGGCGGAATACATGACATCGAGATTCGAGTTGGTGAATTCAGTTTCGGCCATTTGGGTTGATTCGGCAGCCATATGTTCCTCGCTCGTTTGAAAGAATTTGTATTTAGAAATACTATTCAAACGTGGGTTAAGATTCAAGGTGGTTTGGTTGAATTCCGGTCACGTCGCTTGTTTCGCCCTTGCTTACGCGCGGGCTTTGGCATTTATTTTATGACTGACGATAAACAACAAACACGCGACCGCGTCCGGGCTCTGGTCCGGCAGGTTTTGGCCACTGTCCCGACCGAAGGCGAGGCTGGACAGTCGGCACCGGCTGTAGCCGGCGCGGTCGAGCATGTTGTTGTAAATTCGCTCCGGGATAAGATCGGGAAGGCTTTTGATCGTGATGAATCGTCGAGGTCGCTGATCACAGAGGATGATCTTCGTGGCCTTGAACCGGGCTCGAAGCTGCGCGTCGCTGCAAATGTTAAATTCACCGCGCTCGCTCAGGACATCGTAAACGAACGCAAGATCGAACTTATCCGCAAAGAATCTCGCCAAAACACTACAAAGGTTCGTTCGGTCGCGATCGGTTCGGATCACGGCGGGTTTAAAATGAAAGAGCAGTTGAGATCGTTCCTGACCGATCTTGGACTGAATGTCCGGGATTTTGGCACGAATAGTGAGGACGCCGTTGATTACCCAGATTTTGCCCACGCCGTTGCCAAATCGGTGAGCGGAAAGCAGGTCGATATCGGGATCATTATCGACGGAGCGGGCATCGGCAGTGCGATGACGGCGAACAAAGTTCCACATGTTCGGGCCGCGGCGTGTTACTCGACCGCTCTTGCCAAAAACTCCCGCGAGCATAACGGAGCAAACGTCCTGACGGTCGGTGCCGGGCAGAATTCGTTTGAAGAGATAAAGCAGATCGTCGAAGCGTTTATCTCAACCGATATTTCGGAGGAACGGCATATAAAACGCGTCGGCAAGATCGAAACTATCGAACGGCAATATATTAGGTGACAGAGTCCAGGTTTGGAATTAAAATCGGTTTGGAGGAAAGATTATGATTACCGAAGTAGAAACAACGGAAATATTGAGAGCCCTCGATGGACTGCCTCCAGATAAGGTGATTGAGGTAAGGGATTTTGTGAATTTTTTGCATTCACAGTACCAAAAGTCACAAGTTATTGATCAAAGTGATGAATGGTCGGACGAAGATCTCCGTGATTTCACGTCTTCATCCAGATTCGTTGAGATGAGTGTTAAATGACAGCTGGCGAGATCGTACTGGTAAATTTTCAGGGCGCGACGGGCATAAAACGTCGGCCCGCAATTATTGTTTCGACCGAAGAATATCATCAAACGCGTCCTGATCTGGTTTTGGGAGTAATTACGACCCAGATCGATTCGGCCAACTCGCCTACGGACTATTTGTTGAAGGATTGGCAGACTGCAGGCTTGCGTAAGCCATCCGCCTTTCGAGCTTATTTGGGAACCTACGAACAGCCTTTTTGTACCGCGATTATTGGCAAGGTTTCCGATCGGGATTGGAAAGAGGTCCAAAACCGGCTGCGATTAGCCATAGCAATAAATTCATAATGACTTCACAGAACGGCAATTACGAAAAACTGATCGACCAGATCACAGATATGGTGCTGGCAAAGCTTGGCGGTGACGAGTATTGCCCGACGTTTTGCCATGCCGATGTTCAACGGATCGTTGACGCCGGTGCCGAGCGTATCGGGATCGTGCTCGGCGAGACCGCGACCGCTCACGACTGGGCGAGTTTGATCGATCACACTCTGTTAAAGCCTGAGGCATCGGAATCGGATATCAAGAAACTTTGTGAAGAAGCGGCGACGTTTGGATTTGCTTCGGTGTGTGTAAATCCCGGCTGGGTGAAAAAGGCAGCTGATTTTCTGAAGGGAAGCGGCGTTCCCGTCTGTACGGTGATCGGCTTTCCGCTCGGTGCGACCTTGCCTGACGTCAAGGCATACGAGGCTCGGCGTTCGATCTTTAACGGGGCCCGTGAGGTCGATATGGTCATCAATATCGGTGCCCTTAAATCGGGCGACGATTGCCTGGTCGAGGACGATATTCGAGCTGTCGTGGACGCGGCTCACGAAAATCACATCCTCTGCAAAGTGATTATCGAAACAGCTCTTTTGACCGACGACGAAAAGGTCCGGGCCTGTCTCGCCGCCAAAAACGCCGGGGCCGATTTCGTCAAAACCTCGACAGGCTTTGCCAAAGGCGGTGCGACCGCGAACGACGTTGCCCTCATGCGAAAAACGGTCGGCAGCGAGCTTGGCGTTAAGGCTTCGGGCGGTGTTAAGGGAATTGAGGACGCGAGAGCGATGTTCGAAGCCGGTGCAACCCGCATCGGAGCCTCAGTCGGCGTCAAGATCGCCCAGGAAGCGAGCGGCATCAAATCCACGATCGTCGCGGGAAGCTACTAAAAAGCCCGCTTCCGATGCACAAGCCCGCTTCGCATGCACAAGCCCGCGCGTAAGCAAGGGCGATTCACCTAAGTCGGAGAATCATCAAGTAGAAAGCCAGAGTTGGTTAGAAGTTAATGTTGGAGGAATCGCCCTTGCTTACGCGCGGGCTTTTGCACGAGATCAACTTCTTGCCGACAAAGACTTATCAAACGTCTTTCTAAAATCACGCCCGTCGATCAGTACCGTTTTACACATCTCATAAAGACGCGAACGAAGACGCGTTCCGATGCGGTCTTCGAGCACCTCTTCGCGGTCGTTGCGGCGGTCGTCCAGATAATTTGTGGTGAATATCGTCAGTTTTTTGTCGTTGTAGCGGCTGTTGATGATGTGGGCCATCGTGTCGCGAACCCAGTCGGTCGGTTTTGAGCCGCCGAGTTCGTCGAGGACCAGGACATCGGCTTTTAGAACAGGGGAGAGTACGCTCAGTTCCGACGTTTGGGTGCTCGGGTTATACGAGTCCTGAATCTCTTTCAGCAGAGAGTGAAACTCGTAAAACAGGCAGTTAAAACCACGCTCGGTCAGGCCTTTGAGGATCGAAACTGCGAGATGCGTTTTTCCCACACCAACGCTGCCCATCATCAGCAATCCGCGGTCAACCGCGGGAAATTCCATCGTCAGCGAGGTCGCCAGTTTGAACGCCGCTTCCTGCGAAGCCGTCTGTGGTTTGTAGTTATGAAAATGAAACCCGTCATAACGCCGCGGCAATCTAACCGCCTCGAACGAACCGTTTTGCGACTTCACTTTGCGGCACACACAGGGTCTCGCCCCTTTCCCCTTTACGATCTCCAGGCCCGTTCCATAGCAGATCGCGCACTCGTCAATCTCTGGCTCGACCAGTTTCGGGACTGCTTTCAGGACGTGTTTTTGGGTTTTCGACTGCGGCATCGGGTTAGCGTTTGAATAGGATTATAGCACTCCAAGCGATCGTTGCCGAAGCCCGCGCGTGAGCAAGGGCGATTCACTCAAGTTGAGTTTTTCGCCGCTCACAGCCTTAGACCTCTTTGAACTTAATGTTGCACGATTCGCCCTTGCTTACGCGCGGGCTTTCGCACCATCTGATATGCTATATTGTCTGTTTGCACGATTTCACGTTATGGGAATGATCCGCAGTTTGATGATCAAATTTGGCCTTGCCGATCTGAGCGCTGAACGGACGCCGATCAGTGTGATGTTGCTCGACGACGACGAACGGCGGCATCGCTGGTTCAAAAAGCGTTTCGACGGCGACGATCTCTTTATCGCGGCGACCGTTGACGAGGCAGTAGAACTTCTCGAAGACGCGAGTTACGACGCCATTTTCCTCGACCACGACCTGCTGCCGCACCATTACGAATCGAACGATCACGACGATTTTCACTCAACCGGCTACGCGATCGCCGAATTTCTCCACGACCGCCCCGAACTTCAGCGTGCGGCGACGATCATCGTTCACACCCGAAACTCCGACGCGGCCGTAAAAATGGTACAGAAACTCCGCGATTCAGGCCGCAATGTTGAATATTGTGCCTTTCCATATCTCGATCTGAAGATCAAGAATTACTGGAAAAGGTAGCTTTTATTAAGACCTTAACCCACGGATCAAAAGATCGGCCAGTTTTCGGGTCGTTTTCTGTAGGATTTTCCTGTCACCCAATTCAACCGCACTCAGGCTGTACGGCAGCAGCGAATTCGTTGCCGTTACCAAGGTTCTTGCCATATCGAGAGCATCGGCTTCGGTGAAATCTTTTCTGGTCTGCCCATCTTCGATCACTCCCGCGAGAATCTTGGCCTCTTCTTCAAAATAACGCCGCCGCCGGTCCAGCAATTGCGGCCTGAGGTAACCAAGCAGCTCATTTAAACCCTGCGAATAGTGCTGAATGCTGTCAAAGCGAAATAGTACGCGCGTCGTTAGCATCTTACTCAGCTTCGCGGGCGGATCGAGCGATTCGGCTCCGACCTTGTGCAGCTTGTCTTTGAGGCGATCGATGATGCGGTCGATGTGCGACAGGGCGATCTCTTCTTTGCTCGGAAAATGCAAGTAAATACTGCCTTTTCCGATGCCAACCTCGCGAGCGAGATCGTCGATCGTCATCTTTTTATAACCCGAACGAGCAAGAAGCAGGTCCGTCGCATCGAGTATCGCGTCGCGGGTAGTTTTAGGTTGTCCTGAGTCTTTCATTAAAATATTAATGACCAAAAATTAACTACAGTCATGATAGAAGCCAGCGATTCTGTTTGTAAAGACGCCCATGCTTCTGAAGCTCCAGCGGAGCGGAATGTTTGTAGTTTATCGACAAGAACAAATATCAAAAGCTCCGTAGGAGCGACATCCTCGTGACCAGCCAGCTCCTTAGTGCCGCTCCTACGGAGCTCAGATCTTTTTCCTCCACTGATTTCTACAAACATTCGGCTCCAACGGAGCCAAGAAGAGTCCGTTAGCGGTTTTCACAGTCCCGCCATATCCCATTTTTTCACCGTCTCGAGGATCAGATTGGCGACTTTATCGGTGACTTTTTTGTAATAGAGATCGGCTTTGGCCTGGTCGAATTTTGGGTAGCCTTGATTCTTTTGATACAAGCCGATAGACGAAGGGAACGGCACCGCCGACCAGGTTCCCGCCGTGGGATAAGCGGTCGTCATTTCCGGGCCTGCGTATTTCTCAGCGTGAACGAGCGTCGGGTCGATCGCCTGGATGAACGCGGTTTCGTTGAGCCCGGCGTGGCCGCCGTCTTCGCCAAAGACCTCTTTGGTCTCGTCCGAAGCGAACGTCCACCAGTTGATGACAAGCGTCCGTACCTTTTTCTCGTTCGCGACCTCAGCCGCGACCGCGTTCAAAACCGCCGTCTGCCCGCCGCCGTGGCCATTGAGGATAATGATGTTGCGAAAGCCGTTCTTGACGAGGCCCTCAAGAATTTGCTTAACAAATGGCCGGTATGCAGCCTCGGTGATTTGAAACGCACCGGGATAGGCCTCCATCGAGCCTGTAATGCCGTACGGCAGCGTCGGAGCGATCAGCGCATTGGTACGCCGGGCAATGGTCTTCGCCATCGCAAACGGAGCCGTGTTGTCCGCACCGTTATTGATCACTCCATGCGGTTCTAGCGTTCCAGTTGAGAGCAGGACCGTCGTCGTTTTGGACGGAACGACATCCTTGAACTCCATCCAATTTATACGTTCCATCTCACGGGTCGAGACGAAGTCTTTATCGGTCTGGGCGACAATCCCAATAGAAACGATCAGGATCAGCGAAATAGTTCCCGCTATTCTAAACATGTTTTGATCTCTCCTTTTTCTCTGCGTCTCCGCGTCTCTGCGGTGAAAACAATTAAAAATACTTCCGCCCTCGCAATTTTTCCGGCATCAGATCGCCGTCCGGGTCGTTGCCTTCGTCTTTGCCGTAGCCGAGGTTTTTCATCAGCTTCGTTGGGGCGTTACGGATCTTCATTGGGACGGGCAGATTGCCGTGTTTTTTCGCGTCTTCCATTGCTTCGCCGATGGCGCTCGTGGCCGAGCGGTCTTTGGCGGCGTTCGCCAGGAAGCCGACGCCGTGGGCCAGATTGTGGATGCACTCGGGCATTCCGATGGTTGTAACTGCCTGAAACACGGCGTTTGCGACGACGAGAGCGGTCGGCTGGGCGAGGCCGATGTCTTCGGACGCGAAGATGACCATGCGGCGGGCGATGAATTTTGGGTCCTCGCCGGACTCGATCATGCGAGCGAGATAGTACATCGCCGCGTCGGGTTTGCTGGCACGCATGGATTTGATAAAAGCACTGATGATGTTGTAATGCTCCTCGCCTTTTTTGTCGTAGCGCAGGAATTTTGACTGCAGCGTTTCCTTCAGAGTCTCAAGCGTGATCGAGTCGTAGAGCCGGGAGGTGTTCTCGATCATGGTGATCGCCTGGCGAGCATCGCCATTGGCCATTGCGATGAGCCACTGCTTGGCTTCGGGTTCAAGTTCGAAGCCGGTGCGGTTGATGATCGCGCCCATATCCTCTTCTGTGAACTCATTTAGCACAAACACGCGCAACCGCGACAGCAATGCCGGGATGATCTCAAAACTCGGATTCTCAGTCGTTGCCCCGATCAAAACCAATGCGCCGTTCTCCAAATACGGCAGTAGAAAATCCTGCTGGGCTTTGTTAAAGCGGTGGATCTCGTCGAGAAAAAGGACGCGCGGACGGTCGCTGGACCGCAGGCTTCCAGGCTGCGAGTCTTCTATATCTTCGCCATCCAAAGGCAGATTGTCCGTAGCCGCGGGCAGGATGCCCGCGGTCCGGCCAGAGATGATCTTACGAATATCTTCTTTCCCAGCCGAAACCGCTGAAAGCTCGTAAAACTCTGCGTTTATCGCATTCGCATAGATGCGAGCGAGCGTCGTCTTGCCTGTTCCGGGCGTTCCCCAAAATACAAACGAGAAAATGTGCCCCTGCTCGATCGCCAGCCGCAGAGGCTTGCCCGGCCCGACGAGATGCGTCTGGCCGACGTATTCGTCCAGGCTAAGCGGCCTGATCTGATTGGCGAGCGGTTCCATATTTTGCGTATATAAAATCTAACATATGGCGAGTGATTTGGTGAGTTCGAACGCGACGCGCCGGCCCGCGGGATTGGTCGAAGTTTCAAGCCCTCAAAACGTTCGACCTATCTCGGTTTTAACTCTACCAATCGGTGTGTTTTTGACCGAATCGATGGCCAATTCCATCGACCAATCCGGGCATTTCACACAACTTCGTTCGATAAACAGGGCGTTTCAATAAAAATGTGGCACGTGCCACATTTTTCAATTGCAAAAACCCCCGACAGGTGTTTTTACACGAAAAGTTCTCGACTGGCGAAGCGACTGGAGCGCAAGCGTCCCGCTTGCCAAGCGGTTGAAAACCGCTTATGTGCCGGGACTCAATTCACGTGCGGCGAGCAAGATGCTCGCCCTCCAGTCGCAAAAAAGCCGCCCCTTCGGACGGCCTTAGGCGGCTGGAGGTTATTTTTGCTTCTCGACGGTCATCTTTACGACGAGATCAAGCTTGCTGACCTTTTGTTTGGTCGCGACGGCGAGGCGGACGCCGCGCTCTTCGCGTTCGCCTTTGTCGACTGAGCCCGGTTTGCCGGGAGCGGTGAGTATGTTGACCTCTGATTTCGTGTCGAGGTTCTGGGGCTTGACGACATCGACCTTTAGCTGCGTGCCGCCGGGTTCGAAGACGAAGCTGCGGTCCGAAGTTTTATTGATCTTCTGATCCGAATGCAGATATGCGGTGATCGTCCGCGGCTTGTCGGTCTCGATCGAATCAGTGACAGTGAAGCTGCCAGGAGCAGCGAATACGAAGCTCCGAGTGAATTTCTTGACACCCAATTCCGGTTCGTAAGCCGGAGCCAGATCGGCGACGATGTTTGCTGATTTGTCATCGAGCTTGACGCTGACGAGGCGGATCTTGTTCATCCGCTCATACGGCACGCCAACGAAAACATCGTGGCCGCCGCCCTCCTTATTCTGGCCTTTGCCGTCGAAGACAACCGCGTTGTGATGTTCGGTCATCGGCACACCCGCGTAGCCCGAATCGCCCGTCAGATACTTGCGGTTAGCCCAGATGATAAAACTGCCGGCATCGGGGTGTGCGTGTCCGCTGGAGAGCCGCCATTCGGGGAACAGGTTGATCTTCCCGGTCGCCCCGTGGCCCTCAGGCGGCCCGGCTTTGAAGGCGAAGGCGGTCGCATCGTCATTCCAACTCGAACGCCAATACGCCACGTCGTGATCCGCAAAATGGTGCCATTTTTCTTGGCTGCCGATCGGCACCGATTTGATCGCCGGGTTATACCAGATAAACGTCCAAAACTCCTCAGCATTTGCCTGGCCCTTTGCCTTTAGCCAATCCGCAACGCCCTGGATCTCGCCATCGCCGTAGCGGGTCGCGAGGTTGAACAGGATGTTGTAATTGGTGCGGAATTTGCCGTTTATGCGTTCACGGTCGTAGTCGTCGCCCTTGCGTGAACGTGTGATCGGGCCCGCGTAGATATCACCAAAATCGAAATTGAATTCACCGCCCGGCAGCGTCGAATGGGCGACGTATTTATGTGCGTTCTTCAAACCTGGCGTTGTTTTGTAGAGATCTTCACCAGTCGAATGCAGATGAGCGTCCAGATAATGGGCGATCCACGGCGTTGAGAATATCCAGTATTCCATCCCCTCGTAGTAATAACCGTCGTCCGAATACGTAGCCAAAACGCGGTCAAATATGCCCCGCGACGTCGCCGCCCACTCCTTGGCTTCCGGCACTTCGCCCATCAATGCATAGGCAGTGACAGCAAGACCGGAGATCGGAATGAACGTGTGATTTTGGCTGTACGCATAGCTTTTGCCTGATTTTGGCTTGAAGAATTCGTGCAGCAAATGAGCCTGTTTCACGAGCTTTGCACGATATTTATCACGTTCGGCTTGCGTCAGGTCGTTGTAGAGCAGATCGTAGCCCCAACCCATTCCGTAAAGCAAATGACCGGCCGCGAGATCGACATTTGGCTTGTTATACGAGTAACCCCAAACGTCATAGGAAACGGCCGCGTCCATGTACTTTTTCGCGGCGTCAAGGTATTTCTTGTCGCCGGTAATCTTATAAACGAACGCTGCTTCGGCAATGCCGATGCCGACCTCGTTCTGGGCACGGCGTGTCTCGGCCGGAGGCGGCGGAGCCTCGACCTTGAGAGCCCGAACGCTGTTCAGAGCGGTCTGCCAGAGTTCATTCTGGGTCTTTGTTTTGTTCTTCAAAGCTTCGATCTCGGCCTGAGTCACAAACACGCGGGGATGGACGCCTTCAAGCTCTCTCTTGAGCGTGGAAGGCTTATTTTTCATAACGCTCATCAGCGGATGCTCACCTTTTAGTTTGGCACTAGCTTCTCGCTCGGCCTTGAGTTCCTGGGCATCCTGGGCGACCAGACCCGAGATCAGGGAAAGAGCGATGAATAGAGACGGAATGGTTTTTCGAAGTAAAGATTGCATGTATTTCGTTTGGTTTCGTCCGATTGGAGCTTCATTTAGCCTTGCCGGTCTTAAGAAAGTTTTCGATCCACCCGGTGAGTTTGTCCGTTTGTTCCGGGGAATTCGCATGACCCATTTCGAGGCCGAGAAGCAATGTTTTTGGGGCAGTTATGATGTTGTACGCCGCGTACGAGGAAGTTGGCGGAACTGTCTCATCATTAAATCCCCACGAGTAAATCCCCGGAACCTTCAAGCGGCGGGCGAAGTTGACCGCGTCATAGTAAGAAGCAGTTTCGAGCTTTTCCTTTGTCCGGTTTTTCGGGTCTTTGAAAGCGTGAGGCCAGCCGCCGGCTCGGTTTGCGACATACCCGGTGGTATCTGAGATCGCGGGGTAGGAAACCTGTAGAGCCTTAACCCGCGGGTCGAGAGCTGCCGTTACGATCGACAAACCGCCGCCCTGGCTGCCGCCCATGACGGCGAGATCTTTGCCGTTGTATTGCGGCAGGCTCGTGAGGAAATCGTTCGCCCTGACGCATCCGAGATAGACGCGGCGGAAATAATAGGTTTCCTTGTCGTCGAGGTTGTAGAACATATACCGGTTCAGTGACCCAGCACGCAGGTCGTCGTAAACCGACATTGGCAGATTAACAGGCATTCCGTGAATACCGATCTCAAGCGTCAGAATACCGCGTTCCGCAAGCGCAACCTGTCCGGTATATGGTCGAACTCCGGCCCCCGGAACTCGAAGCAAGGCAGGGAATTTCTGGTTCTGATCGGTCGATTTGGGAACGGCCAGAATGCCGTAAATACGGCTCACTCGGCTAATTCCGGCACCAACGTTTTGAAAGCTGACGTGATAAACATCTGCCTTCGAAGTACTAAGCGAGGGCAGCAATTCGAGCTTGGGATCCAACGGTATCTTTGCGAGCTGATCGAGTCCTTGATTCCAGAACCGGTCGAAATCAGACGGATCGGTCATCACCGGCTTGATCAGATCGGGCCGAAATCCTGCGGTCGCAAGGCCGCGATAGGTTTTGCCGTCTTTCTCAACCGTCGCGATGCAGCGGTAGAATCCGGGATCCTTCATCGTCCCGCCGTCGATCGTGAACGGTGCCGTAGCCGTCGTCACGGTCTTCTCAACGACCGGCGGCATTGATTCGGGGCCGCAGGAATACTTGAGCGGCAGTCCGGCGACCTGAGAATTGTTAAGCGTGACCGCGAACGTGAATTTCGGTGTTTGATTCAACTCATACGTCCAGTTTTCCTTATCGAGCGAAACTCGGACTTGATAGGTGCCGGTGCTTTCCTGGCCGTTTGCTATCGAAAGTCCCAGAAATAGGATCGAAAGAACAAGTGACAGTTTTCTATTCAACATAGAGTGTGATTTGCGTCGAAGGCCGACCCC
>JBEBJB010000067.1:0-11226 GCA_040080065.1 Pyrinomonadaceae bacterium | reverse complement strand
GACCGCCGGTGGCGTTCGTGCGATCAGGACGCGCGGCGGATGGACTCAGATCGGTTTGACTCCGCCGACACTGAACGATCGATTGACTTTTTATGGAACCATTGGAATTGACGACCCTGAGAATCGAGACCTGACCAGCGTCACACGTCGCGACTGGCGTACTCGTAATCTGGCATTTGCCGGCGAGGCGATTTTTAAGTGGACCCCACAATTTTCGATCGGCCTTGAGCTTCGTCGCTTCTACACGACTTATCTATTCAGCGGGGTGCAGCACGCAAATCACGTAAATCTCGGGGCGGCGTATTCGTTCTGATAACCAAGGTTGGCCGATAAACCCTGCCTCTGTTTTGAGCCTTGATGTACAGGAAGTATCACGATCACTGAACGAGACTGCGGGTTTTGTTGCTTCGGATCCAACCGCAAGGCGAGTATTTTGAGGTTATGGTGTTTTAACCCGTGGAATATGTTCTTCACAGTCAGTCCGCAGTTCTGTTTCGGCGAGTTTTTGATTGAGAAGCCGGCAGAAATGTCCGTTGTCTGAATTGTAAAATTGGCAGGTTGAACACATTCTTTGGATGGTGATGATTCCCGTTTGATTCAGATGACGGATGATTTCGAGCAAGCCTGCGAGCAAATGTTCTTTGGCGGAAGCAGATAATTTATCAATCGGAATTTGTATCTGATCGGCGAAAAACGAGGTCTTTTTGGCGATTTCTTCGCCGCTTTCGGTTAGTTGGATAATGTAGCTTCGGGTGTCGTGCGGTTCGTATTCTTTGGTGATAAGTTGTTTTTGTTCAAGCGTTTTAACGCAATCGCTGATGGTCGCTTTGGTCATATTGAATTCATCGGCTAAATAACTCACCTTTCGTTTTTCGCTCGAATGATGAAGCAAGAAGATCAGCACTTGAACCTGGATCGGACTGAGCGAAAACTCTTTGCCTTGGTTCCAGAGCAAAACCCGAAACGCCTGCGACACTCTCTCCAATGAAGCGACAATTTTACCTTCAACGCTTTTACTTTGATTGCTGAGATCAAACGGCGAGCTTCTCATTAGTTACAATTTTCCATCTCAAGAATAAAATAGCCTTTTGCTCGATTGCTTCCACCCATTGCGGTCGGACGGTTTCAACGTGGCAAAAATTGCATTCGCTGGCGGTTAACGGCTGATTGTCCTGACCTTTCTCTTTCAAATATTCCAGGCCGTAATTATAGATCACGCTGCTGTCCTTTATTTCCGCCGGAGCAATAATGTCGAAGTGCATAAAGCTTCCGTCTTTTTTTGTAACGTACGTATCCCAAACTGCTGCTTGCATAATCTTCCAGTTCCTTAGAAATCGAACGCCCTATTGAGCTGCTCAATGCCGTAACTCAATAGGGCGAACTCACTAGCCTTTGACATCAGCCATAGACGCACCGAAATTGATGTGAAGAACCTTCCCGTTTGGCGTAACCAAAGCCGGAACCGATTTCACGCCCGCCTGTTCCGCTTCGTCAAATCTCGACATATCTTCTCCAAAATGAACGATCTCCACCTTGTCCGCACCAACCAAATTAACAATGTCGTGTTCCGCGCTAACGCAAACAGGACATCCCGCATGATAGAAAATTGATTTACTCATATTTTTACTCCCTTTTAATTGAATTGCTTACTCGTCAGCTTGATAGTAGTTAGGACTCCTAACGATGTCAAGGGCTGGTGGGATTGCGTAAAAAGAGCGAACGAACCTAAACTGCGAAAATGAGCTTTGACCCAACGGAAGGTTAGAAACCTCCTGAAATGTCCCAAGAATGCGGCGACGTTCTTCCAAAGATTGTCAGGAACGACCGCGGCCTCCTTCGACGACGCTACGCTAGATCACGTGCATGATCTCGTCGAGGGGTTTTCGGTGGATGTCGGGGACATTTGCGTTGTCGGCAGGACAACCAACCGGTATTAAAACGAAGGGAACCTCGTTCTTGGGTCGTTCGAGGATCTCCTGAAGAAACTTCATTGGCGAAGGCGTGTGCGTCAGCGTCGCGAGGCCCATATTATGCAGAGCGGCTAGTAATAGTCCGACAGCGATACCGACAGACTCTTGGGAGTAATACGTCGGCTCGCTTTCGCCGTCCTCTACAATCGTCGTAATACGAAATACCACGATCAGATACGGTGCGATCTCGAGAAACGGTTTGTGTTCGTCGGTGCCGAGCGGTGCCAGACGACGGAGCCATTTGTCGCTCATTCGATTGTGATAGCTTTCGTACTCTTCGGCTTCCGCAGCCTCACGTATCTTTCGCTTGACCTCGGCATCGCGAACTACGACAAACCGCCATGGCTGCAAATTCGCTCCCGAAGGAGCTGTTCCCGCGGTCGCAATAGCGCGTTCGATCAGTTCGAAAGGCACATCCCGATTCGAATACTCGCGCACCGTCCGCCGCCTAGCGATCAACTCAAAAAAACGCCGCCCACGGTCAAACTGCTCTTCGGGCTCAACCCCTTCAAATTCAAGTGGAATGAATTTCGGTTCAACACTCTCCATAAACCATTGCTCCCAGCTCGTTCACCCTCGCGTCCTCATGGATTTCATTATACATTGACGGGGGATATGCGGAGGTGGATGGTCTTTAATGTTCGGGCCTCATTGCTATTCCCAAGGCTTTGATCCTTGAGATGAGCGTGGTCGGCTTCGTACCGAGCAGTTTAGCGGCACCATCATCGCCATATATCTTGTAGTTAGTTTGTTTAAGTGTCTGGCCTATATTTTGCCGTTCCAGATCCTTAAGCTCTTGATAGGTCAGGATCGATAGAGCTGCGGCTGCGGCCCCTTCGGTCTCGGTCATGAGCATATGATTGATCGCCTGAGGCACGGTGAAGTTCAGCCGGCTGCATCGGGCAAGAATAATTGCTCGCTCGACAATATTTTGTAGTTCGCGGACGTTTCCGGGATACCAATAACCCTCCAGCGTTCGGATGTCGTCTTCGGTTAGCTTAAGAACCTCGCAGTTCATCTTTGATGCGGATTCTTTCAGAAAATGCCTGACAAGCGGCTCGATATCTTCGAGTCTATCTCTCAATGGCGGCAGATGGATCGGGAAAACGCTAAGGCGGTAGTACAGGTCTTGACGAAAATTGCCAGCTTCGACCTCGGCCCAGAGATTCCGGTTTGTGGCTGCTATTATGCGGACATCGACTATTCTCGTTCGGTCTTCGCCGACCCGCTCAAACTGCTTTTCCTGCAAAACTCTGAGAAGTTTCGCCTGCATCGCCAAGGGAAGCTCACCCATTTCGTCAAGGAATATCGTCCCGCCGTCCGCAAGCTGAAATCGCCCGACGCGATCCTTGAATGCTCCCGTAAATGCACCCTTAACGTGTCCGAAAAACTCGCTTTCAAATAGCTCAGCCGAGATCGCGGCGCAGTTTACGCGGACGAGAGGCTTGTCGTTGCGCTGGCTCGCTTCGTGAAGAGCACGAGCGACCATTTCTTTGCCCGTTCCGCTTTCGCCGGTCAACAGAACCGTTACGTCCGAGCCTCCAACGAGATCGATCTGCTGAAGTATTTTTAGCCAAACCGGACTCTTGCCGATCAGGAATTTGTGCGGAACTACTTCATTGATCTCTTCTTTTAGATACTCATTTTCGTCTTTTAACTCCTGTCGAAGCTGATCGATCTCCTCAAAAGCCCTCGCGTTGGCGATTGCGATCGAAGCCTGCTCGGCAAACAGCCGGAGCCAATCGAAACTATCCTGACTGATGTTCCTCCTAGAAAAAATTGCAACCACGCCGAGGATGTCATCTTGAAACTTAAGAGGATGGGCGGCTACACCGCTGATCTTCTCGGCCCTGATCCACTCAGGATCGGCGATCCATGAGCTTTCCGTCGTCAGGAGATCATTAAGGTGAATGGCCTCGCCGGTTGCGGCAACGTGGCCGATCTTACGAACACCGATCGGAAATCGAGCGAATCGCCCGTCAATGTCTGTCCATGAAATATCGGCGTTGAGGCCTCTGCCTTCGCTCGCTGTGAGATGGAGACAACTCTCCTGACTTGGGCATTCGGGGCGCATCGGACATGCATCGCAAATATCCCCTTTCTTAATAAGCCAGATCCTTGCCAGTGCTATGTCGCCGTGGCTGATCATTTGAGAAGTGATCGCCGACAAGGTTTCCGGAACTGGGCTTTTCCGAACGATAAGTTCGTTGATCGAATTAAACGCGACGCTGTTTGACATGATAAGGAGACTGTAACGAAATTTCGCTGTAAAGGCAACGAGAAGTCGCTGTATGACGATATGTCGACGAAATATGAAGTACCAACATACTTTGTAACTTGTTGCAATCCAACGGTTTAGTGGCTTTTAGCCCAATGGCACGGCGAATGCACTTAGTATCAAACGTAACGAGGGAGTTACGAAAGAAATTCATAAATTAGGAGATCAAATTATCATGCAGAGAATAACAGCAGTAAAACACGACGAAGCCACAGGTAAGGCAAAAGACCTACTCGATGGAGTCAAGGCCAAGATCGGCTTTGCACCAAATATGATGAAGACAATGGCGAGCTCGCCGGCGGTATTGGAGGCCTACCTAAACTTCAGCGGTTCGCTGGGCTCAACACTGAACGCCAAGCTTCGCGAACAGATAGCGCTAACGACGGCCGAGATCAACGGCTGCCAGTATTGCGCGTCAGCACACTCGGCGATCGGCAAGATGTCAGGTCTCGATGAAACTGCAATTGCAAATGCACGTCGGGCATCGTCAGATGACGCAAAAGTTGACGCGGCTTTAAAGTTCGCGAGTGCCCTGGTTGTCAGCCGAGGAAAGGTTTCGGAGACCGACATTGAAATAGTCAAGGCAGCGGGCTATGGCGAAAAAGAGATCGCAGAGATCGTCGCCAACGTCGCTTTGAACATTTTCACGAACTACTTCAACGAGACAGCGGGAACAGTTGTAGACTTCCCGTCGATCGAATTTCCGCTAGCGAGCCGTTCGACCAGAGCTTAAGTAAATAGGATCTCATATAAATGAGAATTGAAGCGGTACTTGCTCGGTCAGGTACCGCATAAATGACAAGGACACAAAGAAATGAATAACGATTCCTTACGATCAATTAGGTATCACACACTTCTACTTGCATTGACGGCACTTGCGATCGGGTTTTCACAGCATGTGGGACTAGGACAGGATCTAGTCCCTGGGCCAAAAGCGGTCTCAGTTGAAAGAGGATTGGACACCCGTTTCCGAACAGTCAAGATCGACAATCTTGATGTTTTTTATCGAGAGGCAGGCGACCCAAGCAAGCCGGCGATCATATTGCTACATGGCTTTCCCACGTCGTCGCATATGTTTCGTAATCTGATACCTCGGCTTGCGAAAGACTACTACGTTGTCGCACCGGACTATCCGGGTTTCGGATATAGTTCAGCACCGAAAGTATCCGAGTATGAATACACGTTTGCAAATCTCACAAACGTGATCGAGAAACTTGTAGGTAGTCTCGGGATAAAAAAGTACAGCCTCTACGTGCAGGATTACGGTGCACCAATCGGCTATCGCCTTGCGGTGAGGAGCCCGGAAAAGATTCAGGCCCTGATCGTTCAGAACGGGAACGCCTACGAAGAAGGGTTAAGGGAATTTTGGAATCCTTTTAAGGCTTACTGGAAAGAACAATCGGCCGACAACGCAAAGGTCCTCGCGGGATTTCTGACTCATGACATCACTAAATGGCAGTACACTCACGGCACAAGAAACCCAGGTGGAATCACGCCGGACAATTGGACAGTCGATCAGTATCTGCTTGACCGAGCGGGTAACAAGGAGATCCAACTCAAGCTGTTTATGGACTACGGAACAAATCCGCCGCTTTATCCGAAATGGCAGGCTTACTTCCGCCAGCATCAACCGCCCACACTGATCGTTTGGGGCAAGAATGACTACATTTTTCCGGCCGAGGGTGCCGAGCCATACAAACGGGATCTGAAAAATATCGAATTTCATTTGTTGAATACAGGACATTTTGCACTCGAGGAGGACAGCGAAACCATCGGGCAGAAGATGTTGGATTTTTTGAAAAGCCAGAAGGTTCGATAAGAACGGGTCATAGGGTCATTCAGTGACCAAGGTAGATAGAAAGGGTTGGTATAGAACACAGGAGAAAAAAATGAACGAAAAGACTATTGAAGAAACAACAGTGAGCCGACGCAAAGCACTCGGCACATTACTTGGCGGTGCGGCGGCGGCATTAGCTGTCACAAATTTGCAGGCCTTCGGCAATGAGACCGTCGAGATCAACGATTTGGCGGAATTAGACAAAATGGCGGTCAAGCCTAACAAGTTGGCGATGGCTCCGCGGGTGACCTATCTAGGCGGTCCGACCTATTTGATCGAGATCGGAAAATTCAGGATACTCTCAGACCCTGGGTTTGATCCGCAGGGAACGGAACGCAACGAAGGGCCCGGACACCTTCTGACCAAAGTCATGGCGCCGCCGATCGCACCGGAAAAGATCGGAAAAATTGACATCGCTCTCGTCAGCCATGCTCAGCATCTCGACAATCTCGATAATGAGGGTCGCAAGCTCTTGGCAAAGGCAGGCGTTACCATCACTACTCCGGAAAGTGCCGTGATGAATCTACCGACCAAATCTGTCAGGGGATTGAAGACGTGGGCAAGCACCGAAGTAACAAATGACGCGGGCGAGAAGCTGAAGATCACGGCAATGCCAGCTGTTCACACCAGCAATCCGGATCTGCGAAGCGCAGTTGGCGAAGTCACAGGCTTTATGCTCGAGTGGGAAGGACAGAAGGACGGAGCATTCTACATCTCTGGCGATACTGTCTGGATCGATGAGATCAATGAGATCGCCAAGCGATATAAGGTCGCGACCGGAATACTACACCTCGGAGCAGCCAACGTACCGGCGGTCGGCGACAATTTCCTAACGATGAACGCGGTCGATGGCGTGCGTGCGACCAAAACTCTCGGCCTGAAGAACGTTTTTCCGGCTCATTTTGAGGGTTGGCGTCACTTCACACAGGGCAGCTGGTATATCTCGCGAGAGTTTGAAAAAGCAGGGTTGACAAAGGCGTTGAACCTGCTGAAGCCGGGCGAGGCCAGAAACGTCGAGGTTTAATGATGTCCGCGACTACTGACTTATTCCCACAGGCTGATGAAATTCGTTCAGCATTCCGACGGTTAGATTCGGCAAGGCATAAGGCCTTGCCAAATCTAACCAGAGATGAGATATACGACAACGGCGAGATGATGGCACCCGGAGGGTTGTTTATTGCCAAACTCATGGCCGACAAATTGGATCTGCGTCCGGGTAGCACGGTCCTTGACCTAGGCTGCGGCCGAGGCCAGTCGTCTGTCTTTCTTGCCGCGAAATATAGAGTCAACGTCGTGTCGGTCGATCTTTGGGTAGGCAGCGAGGAAAGAAGGTCTAAGGCGGCACAAGCCGGCGTCGAATCTCAAATCACTCCACTGCAGGGCGACGTAAAACGCGGACTGCCCAATGGCTTTGGCGGATTTGACGCTATCTTTGGAATGCAGTCGTTCCATACATTTGGCACTTCGAGCGGGATTCTGAAGTATTTATCTGGCCTCCTTAAGTCCGATGGAAAGATTTGCGTAGCTCAAACTTGTTTCAGTAAAGAATCTCCCACACTTCCAGACGTTTTTCAGGAAACTGATGGGTGGAATGCAGACTATGAAAAGTATCATTCGCCAGACTGGTGGAGACGGCACTTTGAAACATTCGCCGGGCTCAACGTCGATTATTGTGAAGAGATGACTGATGGCGAAATTCTATGGGAGGATCACGCTCTGTACTGCGGCGATCGGGCTGGCTGGACCACGGCGTATTTAGAGAAGGCGGCGTGGTTAAATCGACAGTTGTTGTGGGGAAGGTCAAACTCGCCATCCCTAACTCACTTCATGCTGATGGCCACCAAGAAGTGAAGCGAGGCCAGAAAATGTGAGCAGTTTGCTAACGGGAAACTCTTATTAAACAAAATAATGAATACAAAACTAGTAATGGCTGTTAGCGGAATTCTGATGGCATTTGCGGGAGCGGCACTGATTTTCTTTTCCGACTACTTTTTGGAGTACATTGGTGCTGCTCAAAACGGCCCTTTGGTTCTTATCTTGCAGATCTTAGGCGGCCTGTATTTCGGGTTTGCAATGCTCAATTGGACGGCAAAATCGAACCTCATAGGAGGCATCTACAGTCGGCCGGTAGCGATAGCGAATTTTGCTCATTTTGTGATCGGAGCTCTTGCATTCACAAAAGGAGTTTTCGTCGTCCAAAACACGATATCCGTTGGTGCTGTCGCATTTGTTTATGTCGTGTTTGCTCTGATATTTGGAAAGATCACGTTTTGGCCTCCGCAAAAGTCCAATACGTAAGAATTTAATTTACGGAGGGTTATTAGATGTCGCACAAATTTTTCGATCTGACATTTACGCCGAGCGTTAAGGCGGCGCAGGAGCATTATGGAACGCGTCGAAACTACGCGAGGTTTGAAGGCGGTGAGTCTGATTTTCACGGGCTGTCGGACGCCGAGACTGACTTTATCGAGGCCCGCGACGGATTTTATATGGCGACCGTCAATGAGGACGGCCAGCCGTATATTCAGTTTCGGGGCGGGCCGAAAGGGTTTTTGAAGGTACTCGACGATCGGACACTTGGCTACGCCGACTTTCGTGGTAACTTACAATACATTAGCGTCGGTAACCTGAAAGCCAACGACAAAGCCGCACTATTCCTGATGGACTATCCAAATCAGGCGAGGCTAAAGCTACTTGTACGCGTTGAAGTAAAGGATGCGAACGAAGCCCCCGAGATCATCGAGAAACTGACGATGCCCGGCTACAAGGCGAAGATCGAGCGGGCGATGATTCTCCATGTCGAGGCGTTTGACTGGAACTGTCCTCAGCATATAACGCAGCGTTACACTATGGACGAAATACGTATGATGACTGCGCCGATGACTGAACATATCGAGAAGCTTGAGAAAGAGATCGTGGAGCTAAAGCGATGATGAATAGTGACGATCAAATGATGAGCAGATGTTTGGAACTTGCCGCTTTGGCTAAAAAGAGCGGTGACTCACAGGTCGGCTCAGTCGTTGTTCGACGATGGGAGATAATCGGCGCAGGCGTGGAGTCTGTACGGCTGGCAAACGATCCGACAGCCCACGCTGAGATAGTCGCTATCCGCATGGCATGCGAAAAGTCTGGGACGCTCGACCTGTCGGACTGCGAACTGTTCACCAATGTCGAGCCGTGTGTGATGTGTTTGTATGCCATCAAAAAAACACGAATCGGACGTGTCGTGTTTTAAAAGAACAGCAACCGATGGTGAGGTCTTTTGGAGCATTCTCCAAATCATTTTGATAATAATTTTCCAGAGGCGAACCGATGGACGAGCTGACCAAGAAAGAGATACTATCCATGAGCCGTAAGGCCCATCACCTTACCGAAATGGCCTATCAACAGAAGCCTTCAACCATAGGTGACGCCGGATGGGCGAACAAGCAGAGAATTCTTCTGGCCGACATGGCGATCCATTTACTGCAGACTTCGCTTAGGGATGGCGAGATATCAACAGAAGATCTAAAGAGGAATTTGTTTTCAATCCTAACGATCTCGGACCAGCTCATGCCTGGCTACGATCTGAAGGCTGTGGCTGATGACTTGTATTTCTCCTAGTCTGCCGCCGCAAACAATGCATCACAACAACCTCACGGGATACTTCCGCTAGATCTGAGGCTGGACTCACTGCAAGTCCTTCCACGCTTGAAACTCGCTGGGACGGACCTTGAACCGTGCGACATTTCCATCGTGCAAGCTCACGATCTCCTGCTCGATCAGATTGAAAACCTCTTCTCGGTCAGCTTCCCCGATCGTGCTCACATTTATCGATTCATGAATACGGGGCACAACATCATTGCCCGCAACTTGGTACAAAATTATCGATCTGACAATCTCCTGGATCTGCGCCCGGTAACGCAACTTCATGATGTTGGGTTCCCCCATAGCTTGCTGAATCGCCGTGTATCGTTGCGAAGATCGGGTGTACGCCCAGATGTATAGATCGCGGATCAGACTTATATCATTCTTTTCGTAAATACCGAGAAGTGCATAAACATAGGCATCTTTATCAACGTCCGTAAACGACAGCGGCCGGAGGTTTTTCTTGACTAGCGGGATGTTCGCGACGAGCCGCGCGGTTCTCTTGTTCACGTCTTCGAACGCCTGCAGGTATGACAGATGTATGATCGAAAATAGCGATTGTTCGAACGAATCTTCGATCCGGTTCATTTTTTCTATGAAGATATCGAAATACTCGCGGATCAGTTGTGGATTTTCGAGGGGAACATATGTTGAACCGCCGATCTCCACAATGATCGATCGTAAACGCCCGGACGCAGCCGGATCCCCGAGCAAATTCTCCGAGAGAAGAGCGTGAACGCTACGGATCTCATGTGACGTGATCCCATCGTCTTCGACGGATTCAACGATGTACTCTATCGCCGCTTTATGGTTCAAGATCATTTGGGCTTCGGATACTTCCTTCCCGGTCGCCGTTTCGCCCAGTTCTATCAACCGTTTGGTCTCAAGCAAGGAGTAAGTGTTGCCCTCGAGCCGGCTGGAGTTCCAAGACAGATCGATCAACAGCCGATCCAGTATGTTTCGGGCATAAGTTCCAGCCGGTTGAACGACCGCCTCAACCTGTCCAAGGGCCTTCAATTTTTCCCGGTGGTCGGCGGCGAGATAGAAGGTCTCGTTCGGTTCGTAGGAGAGCAGGAATTCGTGAATGTAACCGACGGGAGCTCGTTCGGCGAGAGCTTGAGTGACGTAATTCCATAACTCTTTCGATTCTGGCGAGACGTCGATCCCTTTAAGAAAATGGCCGATTTTTGACCCCGCCGTTTCTACGCGTTCCTCGTTCTCTTGAATCACATCTGCTTCGTGTGTTTTCTCGGGCAGAACGTATACGCGGGAGCGTGCAGAACCTTTCGGAACGACTATGTTTTGTCTTGTCAATGACGCCAAGGCTCTTCGAATCGCTTTGCGTTCGGTTTCATCGTTGGGAATCCCGGCTGCATCCGCGATTGAGCGGATACTAACCTCGTCCGCATCACTCAGCAATTGAATGATGAGGGCTTCCAATTCGGCTTTCTTTTCTCCTTTTTTCATAAGCTTCTTGGCGGTATTATAAATGGGAATTTATATGTCCCATTTAC
>JBEBJB010000035.1:0-48588 GCA_040080065.1 Pyrinomonadaceae bacterium | reverse complement strand
GTCGAAGAGAAAGGCGCCGCCTTTCTCTTCGACACTTCAAACAGGACATATAACGTGCTAGCAAAACAGGACATCTTCATTTGCTATTAACACAGAAATTTGTGCGATCCAAACAAGCCCACCCGATCTCTTCGCGGCTCTGCCGGTTACCCCATCGCCGACGGCGGTGGTGGAGGGGTTTGGAATGGTTGCGGTGTAAATACTTTTGATGCGTTATACGCTTTCAGCTTACGGGCGGCGAGAAATCCGCGAACGATGAAGAACAGAGCAAACGCGTGGAAGCCGGCCATAAAGAAGTCTCCGAGGACGAGAACAAGCAGGGCGTCGAAGACGTAAATGACTACGCCGAAGACGAAGACCGGCGTGAACAATTTGTTCGAAAAATAACCGATCAGGGCGAAGATGATCAGGACGATGAGGTCGAAGATGATGGAGACTGCCTTGATCGCAGGCGGCGAGCCTTGCTGGATGGCGGCCTCGATGACGGCGTCGGCGATCTCAGTGACGCCGAGACCGGCGAGGAAGTGAAAATTCGCCCCCGCGACGAAAGCCACGGAATTGATGAGCGAAAGGGCCGCGATCCAGTAAAACCAGTTCGCCCCGCTCTTGGCCTGTGCCGCCCAGAGCGGATCGGGGCCGTAATCGATATTTGAATAGTCGCCGGTTTCAGGTTTTTCTTCGTGGAGTCCCAGGAGATCGCTCATAATTTTCCTATTATCGGTTTTTCGGAAAGTCAGGTCAACACTATTATTTAACGTGCAAATGTACCTTAAAACCAAAAGCCCGTCGAAAAATGGAGGCGGCGCGGCGATCCGGACGACCAGAAATCGCCATCAAAACTTGAGCCCGGAACCGATCTAAGAATATTGGGTGACGACATGTTCCCGATCGGGTTTCTCTTGTTATTGATGTTGAATACGTTGGATATCCAGACCGAGAAGTTCAGATTTTGGCGAGGTTCGTTCTTGTTGGCTTTATCCCGGTTGAATCCGAAGGATTTCGTGATATACGTATTCACCATGCGGTATATTGGGCCGCGGGCCATGTTGCGTGGAATCAGCCTCTCCGCTGAGGTTGGGCTTGGGTCGAGTAATCCGTAGCGCGTCTGGATCACGCCGGGCTTGTTCGGATCTGTGGCAAAAGCTGGGCGTTCGGCGTAGATGCCATCGCGGTTCGTGTCGCGGCCCGTGATGATGTTGAAACGCGAGCCAGTGCGAAAATTTATATCACTGCTGATGGATATCGAGCCTGGAAGCGGTATGTTGAAATAGGCGTTTAGTGTATGAACGCCGTCGCCGGTGGTCGGGGCCCACTCGCGGCTCAGGTCATACGGGTCAAAAGGCGAACCGCTTCCAGCCACACTGTCATTGCTAACCTTTGAATATCCGTACCGAATGCTCGAATAGATCTGCTTTCCGAAGAATTTCCATTGAGGAAGGTTGCTTGAGACATAGATCCGGTCGGAACGGCCGCGACCTTCGGAGCGAGTCTCATGCGTGTTCCTCGAATTTCCGAGCGGATAAACGGGCGGTGCGGTCGATCCGGCCACGGCCGCGAGAGGCGCATTGATATTTCTAGTCACAGCCGAACGCGAGCTAAGCGTTCGTGAATAACTAATATTCAGATTGATATCAGCCCAGAGAGCCTTTGAAACGTTTATGCTTACAATATTTTGGAGCGGCGTATGCAATGCGTCGTCTATGAGCCGCAGGCTGCGGAGCGTTGAGCTTTGCTGGAGTTCGGACACGGACGGAACCGTTGGGAAACGCTCCAGAATCAACGGATCGGTGATGAAGTAGAATGCCCGATCCGGAGCGTTCGCCAATCGTTCACTCATAGTGCTGCCGATATCGAAACGCCGGTAAAATATCCCGTACCCGATCGATATACGCGGCAACGTAGTCACAGGCTTTTGTTTTTCTTTGGCCTTAGGAGACCAGGTAAAACCAAATCTGGGAGCGAAGTTCGAGCCATCGTCGATATTACTTTGATTTTCGTATCTCAGTCCGAAGCTAATGCCTGTTGTTGCGCTAAGGCCGAAGCTGTTCTGTTGATAGAACGAATAATCATACTGCCTCACGCTGAGTTCCGGGTTACCTCCCGAGATCGTGAATTGATCCGCCCCGCCGCCGAGCGTCCGGATCTGGGCTGGTGAAAAACCGAGGCTTCTGAGCAGAACGGTGCGTCGATAGGTTTCGAGACTAGTGACCTGCGACGTAACAATATTCCCCGCACCATCGCGGATCGGCTGATAATTTGCATCGAGAACCGGTACGATCCTGCCGCTGAATGTGTAGGTTCCGCCAAAATTCGAACGCGATATCTCTTTATTGCGGTATGCTCGAAACATACCGCCGAATCCAATATTGAGCCGTCCTACTTTCCGCGTCGTGTCGTTGAATATCTGAAATCTTGAATTTTTGTATTCGCGGTCATCCTGAGAACCGCCGCCGAGAAATGCCTCGTTCACGGATATCGCGGATGCTGAGTTCAGTGCTTTCGTACTGTTGGCGTCGATACTCCCGCGAAGCCGCGTCGTGTTCACAACATCCGGGCTGATTATGTACGTTTCCGTCATGGCAAACGATGCATCGCCGCTCCTGACGCGGTTCGCTCTGCTTTCGAGAGCCAGGCCTTCGACGCCCGAATTTGCTGATTTTCCAAACGAAAAATCGAAAGAAGCTACGACTTTATGCTTTTTGTTCGGATCCCAGTTGAAGAACGCGTAATCCCAGCTCTCAAAATTCGATGTTTCGTACGATCTCCGCAGTTCGACAGGGACGAAATTTGCGTCAAGAACAGTTGCAGTAACCGCCGAACTGGAGTGAGTCCAGTCGTAATCCGAGTTCCAGGAAAACGATGATTTCTTAGTGAGCGGAGCAGAAATGCCGTAGCGGATGCCTTTTGACCGATAGGGAACACGCTGCCCGATGTAGGGATTAGTAGCGTTAAATCTCGCGTCTCCAAAACTTGCTCCGACGCTACCGCTTATCTTTTTGATGTCGTCGTTGGTAAAGATCTCGATGCCGCCGCCGTTGGTGTATTCATATTGAGCTGAGAAAATGTTGCGGTTTATTCGAACGAGTTTTATGTTCTCCTTATTTGGCAGCTTTGCACCAGGAATTCCGTTGACGCTGATCTCCATTTCATCGCCGGTGATCGTTTGTCCGGCTATCGACTGTAGTGCTCTCTTTAATTCATCGGGATCGGTCGGCAGGTTTTCGATGTCTTTCTTTTTCAAGCTTTGCGAATCCGAGCCGTTCGTCGGGTCGACCGCGTCCTGCTCGGTGACATCGACCTTTGACTCGATCTGCGCTAGTTCCAAAACTATGTCAATGCGTTTCGTTTCGCCTGGTTTCAGGACGATCGGCAGGCTTTTGTATTCCTTAAATCCGTCGACCGTGATAGTTAGCAAATAGGTTCCCGACGCAAGGCCGCGGAAAGATGCCACGCCGAGTTCGCTGGAAACGGCATTTTGCCTGAACCCGTTGTCGGCCGATATCACGGTCGCGGCGCCGACGACGATGTTGCCATTCGGGTCGCTGACGCTGATGATAAGAGATGAATTTGTTTGACCGAAAAGGGTCGTGGCAAACAATACGATGGTAACAACTGCGATTCGATTGAGAGCGTTCATAGTGGGATAACCAGAGAGACCGATAACCCTAAATGTATAGAAAAGCCATGGCGTCGGAGACGCAACGGTTGTTATCTTATGGTTCTTTTACCAGTTGGCACACCCGGGTGAAGCTTGGAACGAGCGGCCGTTTAGTTTCTTGATGCGATGGTCAGGCTTTACGATGCCTGAACGGTATGAAACAAGATCGTTGGCCTTTTCACGCGTGAAGTCGGATTTTGTTCGGAAGAATTGACGCAGCTCAACAGACTGCGTTCGATGATTTACATTTCCTTACGCAAATCCAAAAACTAATCACAATGCGTGGTCGTAAATACTTGCATAGTGAGCGGTAAAACCGTTAGAGTTTGCTCTATCACAAGTATGGATTTTCTCGATTTCGCAGGCCAAACGCTGGACGGCAAATATCATATCGAACGTGAACTCGGCCGCGGCGGTATGGGTACGGTTTACCTTGCCAACCATCTGGGAACCGAACGGCCGGTGGCAGTGAAGATCATCTCGCCCCAGTTCATGCAGCGGACCGAGTTTATCGAACGATTTCGCCGCGAAGCCCGCGCGGCCGGACGCCTGCGGCATCCCAACGTTGTAAACGTCACCGATTTTGGATTCTCCGACACAAAGGAAGGCCAGGTTGCGTATCTCGTCATGGAATACCTCGACGGCTGCACGCTCGGCGAGATCCTTGACGAAGAGAAAAATCTGCCCGTTGGCTGGACGCTCGACATCCTCGAACAGGTTTGCTCGGCCGTCCAGGAAGCTCACGATCAGGGCATCATTCACCGCGACCTAAAACCCGACAACATCTGGCTTGAGCCAAATCAACGCGGCGGATATACCGTAAAAGTTCTCGATTTTGGTATCGCAAAGCTTGAAGAACACGTTGATATACCGGCGAACGGCGAGATCCCGCAGGAATACAAACGCTCGACGCACACGATGATCGCGGGTGCGAACACGACCTTTGGCGGTTTGGATACGGATGGCACAAATGCGGGCATCGTGGGCACGCGGGCCCTGGATGGCGACAAGATCTCGACAACGGCTGAGCAGAAAACTCTGATTTCGGAAGCAGGCACGTTACACCTCGCTCCGATCAGTTCTGAGGGCAAGACCGCCGTTTTCAGCGACGGCGACTTTTCCGGCGAATTTCAGGATTCGGTCAGCACCCGGTTGATCGATGACAAGGCCCCAACCGAGGTTTCCGGCTCCCAGCTTCTGACCGCAGCAAGATCGCCCTACGAATCGGACAGTTCCGCCGAACTCACGCGCGTCGGGGCCGTTCTCGGCACACCGCTCTACATGTCGCCCGAACAGTGCCGCGGCGAACACCTCGATCCGCGATCCGATATTTACAGCATGGGCGTGATCGCGTACCAGATGCTTTCGGGAGCACCGCCATTCGAAGGCGATTTCAAGGATGTAATGGAATCGCACAAAAATATCGCGCCCAAACCGCTCAACGCCAAAAAAGTGCGGCGGAAACTGAAAAAGGTCATACATTCTGCCCTGTCGAAAGCGCCTGACGACCGACCCCAAAGTGCCGAGGCCTTCGCGAGCGAACTCCGATCCCGCTCCGAAGGGATCTTTGGATTGCTGCGGCGTGCATTGGTTATCTACAGCGAGCATCTGCCTAAGTTCTTGCTGCTGACGGCCGCATTTGAACTGCCTGTCATTGTTCTCACGGCAATGCAGATCGTCGTTTCGTTCCTACGGGTCAGCGAAGTCGTGTCGGACCTGACTGGTAAGATCCTGATCGGCTCGGTGGTATTGCTTCTAACGCTCGTCAGCGCCTTTTGTGCAACGCTCATCATCGGCTCGATCGTTTGGCTGGTCACACAATATCTCTCGGTCCCGCTGCGGCCAATTCGTCTTCGTCCGGTGTTAGGCGAAGCCAGGCGAAAATGGAAGCGCATCGTCGCGAGCGGTGCCGCAGCGGCATTCACGCCATTCATATTCATGATCCTCGCCTCGGTGCTCACGTTCGCGATCTTCGGCGGCGGCACAAAGCTCATCTCGATGGGCATCGGCGTAGATCTTTACGCTCCAGTCGTCGGGGGCATCGCCGCGACGGTCGCCGCCGCTGTAGCGTTTTTCACATCCTACGTCTGGTGCATGCTGATGACGCCGGTAGCGATGATGGAAAATGTCGGCATTCGCGAGGGCTTCAGGCGGTCGCGGTCGCTATCGAGGCGAGCCTTTGCAACGTCGCTGGCGGCATCGCTCTTTATGTTCCTGATGCCGATGGTGCTCGCGGGCACGCTGTCGTTCTTTGTGAACGTAACGGCAAAGGCATTGGATCCTGAGCCGAAAAAGGACGATGTCAAGGTCGAGAAACAGGAAGGGGAAATCACCCCGGAAACGCCCGGCGCGACACCCGCCGTCGAAACTGAGAAAAAGCAAAGCGACCTGAACATCTCCCTCAGCGGTCGGCCTCCACTTAGGGAACGTGGCAATATGGACATGCGCACCCGCGTAAAACACACGCTGCTGGAATCGCTGATCCAGATCGTCTGGCTGCCGATACAGATCATTATGCTCTCGTTTTCTGCTATTATTGTAGCGTTGCTGTATCTGAAGACCCGGCTCGCGGGCGGCGAATCGATGAACGATTTGATCGAACGTTTTGAGGATGACGGGCGTCCAAAGAAGAAGTGGCAGGAACGCGTCAGGGCTCGCCTGATACAATCCGGCCGGATCTCGAGCAACCCGAGCAGATGACCTTTTCGGCAAAAAAGTTCTTCATAATATGCGGTTTTATTCTGGCGATATGGCAAGTGTCATTTTCGCAGGATGTTCGCCGCGCAATAAGTACAGCCGAAGGCTCGACCATCGAGATCGTCAATAAAAATGGGCGTGTCGCGGTGAAAACAGCCGCGTCGGGATTCGGTTTAACGGCTTCGTCGGCAAAAGGCGTCGCCGACGCCGAGATCAAGATCAGCGGAGAAGGCGGACGAACGACCATCACCGTCAATGCCGATCGAAAAAAACGCATCGACCTCACATTAATACTTCCCGAACGCACTAATCTAAAGATCGAAACCATGAGCGGAGCCATCGAGTCAACCGGTAATTTCGCCTCGATCGAAGCCAAGACAGACACGGGCACACTCGCAATGGACGTTCCGGCGAACGATCTGCGGTACCAATTCCAATGGACCGAATCACGGCCGCGATACCTCGCCGATTTTGAGATCGCCGCCGTCAAAGAAAGATCGGCTGGACGATTTGAGATCAAAGGCGTGCGGGTGAAGGCAGAGGACGAGAAGAGGGGAAAAGGAGAGGAGGAGATAGATCCCGCCACTGCTACTGCAACTGTTACTGCCACCAAGCCACAGACCGTCTCGCTTAATCTGACAACCGCCCGCGGCATCATTCTACTGAACGTGCCGCCGAACGAGGTGATGAGCGATCTTCGCGAACGGCCGCTGACAAACGCCGCCAAATCCATTGTCCGCAGCGGTGATTCCCTGCTGATGGAAGCGATCCGGCGGGCATCGCCAAAGTACTTTGGAGATTATGCCCGAACGCTGCCACCGCTCCGGCTCGAACCAACATTTGCAACCAATTCGGGCCGCGCAGAAGGCGTAAATGCCGATCTGAAAACGGCGTCCGTTCGTGTCACCGATCTAAAGAATAGGGCGATCGCCGGAATGACGGCGAAGGACTTCGAGGTATTGGAAAACGGAAATCCGCGCGAGATCGTCTCGGTCGAGCGGTCCGAAGCTCCGTTCAATCTGGTTCTATTGCTGGATGTTTCGGGCAGTGTCGAGAATTACGTAAATTTCATTCGAAAAGCCGCACGTAATTTTGTCGATACGGTCGGCGACAAGGACCGCGTCGCGATCGTCATCTTTAACGAAGATGTAAAACTGCTCTCGACTTTCACTACGGATAAGGGAAAACTCTCAACGAGCCTCGACACCTTCGACGCCGGCGGCGGAACGGCGTATTACGACGCTCTCGCTTACGCGATCGCCGACACATTGCGTCCGCTGAAAGGTGAACGAACCGCTATCGTCATCCTGACGGATGGCGACGACAACCGTTCTTTTTTAGCGTTTGATTCTCTTTCGGGATCGATCCAGGAAAGCGGGGCTCTGATCTATCCGCTCTATGTTCCGTCCGCCCTGATCGCTCTGGCGGCCCAGAATATGAACGCGGATATTGACCCGCTTCGAAAAAAATATATGTCGCTAACCGCCAAAAGCGAGGGCGAAGGCGAAAAGCTCGCCCAGATCTCAGGCGGCGTCTATTACCCGATAACCCAGATCGGCCAGATCCAGAAAGCCTACGAAGATATCGTCCTGCAAATGCGATCCGCCTACAGCGTGACCTTCCGCTCCGCGATCGAACCCACCGGAAACGGAGCATCGCCAAAACTCAAGATCAGAGCCAAGCGCGAGAACGTATTCGCGAGCGTCACAGCCGTGACTGCCGCCAAATAACGCTACGGCTTGTTGGCAGGCTTCGTCGATTTCATCATCGGAACCTCTTTCATCATCGGCGGTGAAGCCGTGTTCGCATTAGTAGCAGGCTTAGCAAATGCCTTTCGCATCTCGTCAGCCGACGGAATGCCTGGCGTTGGCGTCGTTCCCGGCCTTGCCTGCTTTTTCAGTGCTGCCGGACCCGGAATGCCAGGGGTCGTCGTCGGTTTTGGCGAAATGCCATTTGCCGCGGGAACGTTCGCCGACGGAGACAGCGGCGTGGTCGAGATCCCCGCCGGCAAGTTTGCAGGAACCGCGTTCACCTCAGCATTTACATTCGACAAATTTCCGTTCTTGTTCGCCGAATTCCCTGCCGGAACTCCCGCCGAACCGCCGCAGCCCGAAGCTATACAAATGAGTAAGATCAAAACAGAAAGGAATAGATACTTGAACATAATCGATTCTCCGCACAGAAAGGTTAACACCGATGATTTGACATCGCGAAACCGCTTATTTACACTTACAAATTCGCGTTCTGCTTCGACTTAGATGCAGATACCGGCCAGATAGCTCAGTTGGTAGAGCAGCGGATTGAAAATCCGCGTGTCGGCGGTTCGACCCCGTCTCTGGCCACCAAATATCTTCAATAGAGACAATGACTTAGCGTCGTAACCGAATCGGTTGCGACGTTATTTTTATTATATGGGGAATATTTTGGGGAATAAAATCCCACTTAAATGTCCGTCCACTAGAAACCACTTACGAGTGTCGTGCTTAGCGAAAACGCGAATCTAGCTGTCTCGTAAGTACGCGTTCATCCTTACATTTGCGCCAAAATAGGGTTTAGCCCCTAAACCGCGAACGACATTACCACACCATCCTCGGGAAAAATTAAAGGCATAGGGATTGCCTTTAGTGTTGAGCAGGAGCGGAAACTGCCTTATGAATCATGAAATAATCGACAGCCAGCAACTCGCACAACGATGGAATCTTACTGGTACTTTCGAAGCAATCGCCAAAAGATTCCAACGCCTCAGGGCCTTACCTAGGACGAATCCTCGCCATTTGAAGGCACTTCGAATCGGTAATCAAATACGCTACCGGTTGGTAGATATTCTCGAATACGAAGATCGAAATGTTGCTGGCAAGCGTCGGGTATTAAATTAACTATAAGTGCGACTGACTTACCGGATCAAAAGGGCGGTTTCATTTCAAACCGCCGGTTAATTTTCGAACCGCTCGCGTCGCCTTTAGTATCATTTTTGCGGGAATTGAGGATATTGAGTTATTCTCTGATTCCTTGAACCCCGATACTCGCCGACGTCCACTCTCTCACCACTTAGGAAGGGTGCGTCTACGAGCAAATCTATATGAGTCAAAATGTAATGGATACTAGGAACTTTTCGCGGGATCAGAGCATCGATTGTGTACCCGGTATAAACGGTTACATTGATTCCATGAATCTTTAGTCTGGCCACAAGTTCGCCACCGCCTGTGCCTGGTCGAATGGTTCCCCACCAAGGATTTTAACTCCGTCGCTGTTATTTTTCTCCCTCAAGATGTCGGAAACAATAGACGAGATCGGAACTCTCTTGCCATTCAGCCGATTGTGAGTTTCTGGTTCATAGCATGCAGTTATCTACAGTGTGGAGTGAAAGAGGTGTTCAGCCCGAGCTTGTTAGCAAATGGAAAAGCGCGCATTTTTCGTTTAAGGGTGTGTAATCCCATCCGAGTGTGGAGGGAGCCGAGCCGTAGGCGAGGCTTCCTCCACACTCGGATGGGATTCGAAAAGTTTTCCACCAAGCCGAGATTTCAAGGTTTTCAGAATAACACTATTTCCCCTCTTCGCCTTGTCGCGACGAGGTCAATTACTCGCTGATTACCGCTACCTGTCCAGTGTCCAGCATCGTCCGCCAGTGATTCGATAAAAGGGCCGTCAATCAGCATGTCGATTTCGGTCAATACTGCGCGGATCGACTTTTGTTTCATCCCTTTTTCGCACAATGCTTCAAAAGTGTAGCCGCTGTAGCAAAGAATGTGCTTGCAGCCTTGTCTGCGCAATTCTCTCACTAACACTAGCAAACCGTCTGGTTGTGCGAATGGCTCGCCCCCAAGAATGCTTACTCCGTCCCGCTGACACCTTGGGTTAAGCAGTTCGGTTGCGAGTCTCGTCACTGGCACGAGTTCGCCCTCCTCTTCCGTGTGCAGATCTGTCACCCAGCAGCCTTTGCATTTCAAGGGACAGGACTGAAAAAGCACTGAACTACGTCTGCCCGGTCCTTCACACAGGGAGTTGTGATAGTAACCAGCAATTCGCACACAAATGGTTCCGACCTTTTCTTCCGACGAAACAACTGGCGGCGGCAACACCACCAGCGGGTGGGCACAGCCTGTTCCCTGTCCCGCTCCAAGGTTGTCAGCCAGAAATCGTCGAGCCTTTGCGTCCATGTGCCGGTTATCTTCGACCAGCAATGCTCCGTTCAGTTCGTCAATGATGAATAATACTTCTGACATCTGAGCCTCCGTCCGCCGCTTTTTTTTGCTTGCCGTTTCGTCTTCCGACCGCTCAACAAACAGCGATTCGCGCAAAGCAGTGTGCTCGTTGACGTGAGCTCGCTTTCGTGTCGGGGCAGATGAAACCGAAGCGGCCCAACGCCGCTTTCAACATTTGGAACGCCAATTCTTTCTAATTCGCCACGGCAATTTCGATTCTCGATTGACTTGAGTTCTGACAGAAACATAGCTCTAATCCCCCGCCAACAGACATCAATCCTATGGCGGTCTGAATGAATTCTCTGGGCTGTCAAAAAACTACAGGTTTCTGACGCTGGGAAATCATATGAGAAGTACAACTTTAATCGAGACGAGTGGAGAGCAGACTTTTGTTGACGTTTTTACTACTTGCCATTGAACGCTCTTAATTTGCCTTAAGCGAACCTCCGTCAAAAAACTCTTGTTTTCTGACAGTAACTAGGAAAAGATCGTAATTAGTTCTCATCAGTCTAACTACACAGTTCCTAACTGTAGGAATAAACAGTTTGAAACTTTTGCAACTTTAATTGCACAAGTGCGTGATTGCTAATAACAACTTGCGACTATTGCAATTTTGAATTGAAACAACTCCCGAAGAGTTTGTTTTAGATTAAGTTTTACTAAAACAGCTTTGAAATCGCTAACTTTTTACTTCTTGCCAGAGAAGAAACTTACCGAATTCCCAGCTAATCATAAAAAACGAAAAAGAGTGATAGCTCTTTGAGGAAGATATATGTCCAGAAAGAATCGGGGCCGGAATGGGTCTACATCTACAATCATTGAGATTGGTTTATCGAACAGCGGCAACCATCAGTCCGCATCTGAATCTGACGCAGTGAAAACGGAGCCTAACGCCCATGGGGTATCACATGGGCGTCACCGGACAGTGCGGTGGGTCGTTGGATCAATCGCGATTGTGCTTCTTGTCGGCCTTGGCGTTATGGCATCAAACAGCTGGCTGCCGAAGACTGATCCTCTTTCCGGCAAAAAGACTGGCTGGTTTGGAAAAGAGTTGCCGAAAAATGCTTCGAGCACATGGAACCCACTGGCCGCGCCGCCGCCTTCTCCGACACCGCAACTTTCGAAGGAATATGTTTACGCTGGATCGCGGCTGCTCGCGGTTGAGGACGCCAATGCAAACGCCGCACCGCCCGCCGATCTTGCGGTTTGGCGGCCTTCTGACGGCAATTGGCACGTTCTCGGCGGAACTGGTTCAGCGGCTGTTACTTACAATTGGGGCGTTGGCACCGACAAAGTTGCTCAGGGCGATTACGACGGCGACGGTAAGACAGATTTCGCGATCTACAGGCCATCGGCTTCAGGTCAGTTCTACGTGGTGAGATCGTCTGACGGTTCAACCACATCGTATCAGATTGGAAGCACTAACGATCTGCCAGCACCGGGCGATTACGACGGCGACGGTAAGACCGATTACGCCCTCTATCGCCCGTCTGATGGCTCGTGGTACGTCGTCAATAGTTCTACCGGAATTCTGTCCTATCCCTATCTTGGCGTGACCGGTACCTCGGCTCCAGCCGATTATGACGGCGACGGAAAAGCCGATGCCGCTGTTCTGAATGGCAGCACCTTTACCGCTAGACTAACTTCCAACGGCCAATTGCAGACCGTTCCAATAGGAAGTACCGGCACGCCCGTCAGCGCTGACTACGATGGCGACGGCAAAGCGAACTACTCAGTTCGAAGCGGTGCCGGTTGGATCATCGCGAATGCCACGTTGACTCCGCAATCAGCCATAACGCCATCCGGCGACCAGTCGACCGACATACCTGTCCAGAACGACTACGACGGCGACGGCAAAGTCGATATCGCCGTCTGGCGCCCCTCAACCGGCGTCTGGTACATCCGCCAAAGCTCAAACAGCCAAACCAGAACTGAAGCATTCGGCATGACCGGCGACATTCCAGTTGCGGCCTATTATCGTAGGTAGCCGATAGACCATAGAAGCCCTACTTGAACGGTTTTCCGTAAACAGTTATCACAAGACAATAGTATGAAACGCAATAAAACGATCCCGACATTTTTCCTGCTGGCCTTTGGTTTCCTGGCTTTGGTTTTAAACGTACATCAGGCGGCGGCGCAGCATGTTCGCAATACGGACTACAGCCCCGACGGGACCTTAAAGAGCAATGCGCGTATAAATCCGTCGACTTTGGCAATGGAACTGTCGATTCCATTAGGCGGTTACGCTGGACGAGCGGGAAATGGTCTGCCAATAAATCTCAGCTATTCTTCCAAAGTCTGGGAAATGGAGAGCCTTCCAATCCAATGGCAATCGCCGCTGGGCTTTACGATGAACGATGTCGTTGCAAAGTACGCAAAGCGTAGCGCCGGCGGATGGTCTTCAAGTCTTGCGACACCGCGAATCGATTACAAGTACGACGATTATCAAAAAGGCACACAGGAAGTAGGTACCTACGACGGGCAGATTTACGATCCCGCACCGTGGGAAAATCCACCCGACAACGATCTCTTTTACATCAAGCGTTTGCAGGTGCAGATGCCCGACGGTTCCAGTCACGAGTTTCGTGCGAGCGACGCTCCTTTCGACTGTGGAAGCATAAACAGCGGATGCGGTTCAACTGATTTTACGGGGACGTTTCTCTCGGTTGACGGCTCGCGAATGAGACTCGATATGGGAACGTCGACTAGCACGCTATTCATGCCTGATGGCTCGCGGTATATTTTTGGATCAAATCCGGGCGGCACTGCGGGCAATCCAGCCCATACATTCTATGATCGCCACGGCAATAAGATGGCGTTCAACACAAGCACACGGGTTTGGACGGACACGCTTGGCCGGGTTATCGCCGACCCCCTCGTTTTCAATTGGGATGGTACGCAAAATCAAACCGCCGGAGCGGATACAAAAGCTTATCCGGGTTTCGGGACAGGAACTTATAACCTGATATTCGATTGGCATCCTCTTTCCGACCCTAACGGCGAAGACGCGTTGGAAAATCCGAGCGATACTCTACGCTATAAGGCGAGCAAGAGCTGTAATGGAAACACTCACACCGATATTTCTCCGTACCTTTTTGGAAGCGGCGACACGTACACTCGGATTTGTAATTCGGGAACTCAATTCAATCCGGTTGTTCTGACCAAGATCACGCTTCCAAACGGCCAGTTCTACCAGTTCAAGTACAACATCTTTGGCGAAATCACGACTATTATTTATCCGAGTGGTGCATACGAGCGATTTGCGTATGCGCAAATTGCGGCGGTAACCATCGGCAATGCATCATACGACCAGGCGAATCGAGGTGTGAGCGACCGCTATCTTAGCGTCACCGGAAATAGCGTTGACGAGACTCACTGGAGCTACTCCGTTTCACGCGGCACCCTTGTTTCGCCGTTACCGTACACCGTCACGACTACGGCTCCCGATGGCTCGATCACCCAGCAAATTCTATTTGATGAACGGGATCCTAACGCATGGCGTCCTTACGGTTTCGGGAATGCAATGACGGGGCGAGCATACGAGGATCGGGTCTACGACAACTCTTCAAACCATTACATCATAAGCCGAAAGCTGACCGAGTACGCGCAAACCGGTGCTTTGGGCGGAGCCACTACGGGTGCCACGCGTGATACTCGGCCCAGCAAGGAAGTGTCCATCATATTTGAATCCGGAAGCTCAAACGCCCTCGCCACCATGACCGAAACGGTTTACGACACGACGGATCTTGAGGGCAGTACCGATCCGGCTTATTTCGCTTCGCTAAATCCAAAGCAGGTAAAAACGCATAACTATGCCGTGATTAGTGCTTCAACAGCGTCAACGGCAAGTGTCAATGAGGCAATGGCGTGGTTTTCAACATCGACTACCTCATCTTTAATCGAGATCGCGTACGTTTATGACCCAAACTACAAGGCTCGCAATATTTCTGGATTGGTAAGCGAGACAAAAACGTTGAATCCGAGCAACTCCGACGAACTCTCGAAAAGTCAGATCCTATATGACCAAACTGCGTATCCAATTATCGACCAAGGTACAAGTGTTGGGTGGGAAGACCCTGCGACAAATTATCGTGGCAATGGAACGACAACCCGCACCTGGGTAAAGGAAACGAATTCGTGGTTAGAGAGCCATTTGCAGTTCGATAATTTCGGCAATGTAAGGAAAACATGGGATGTAAGTGGCGATGCTTCTAAATATGTCGAGACTCAATATAATTCGACCTATGGATATGCGTATCCCGTTAAGGTAATTACTCCATCGCCCGCGACTAGTTCGAGCGATCCTCACGGCACAAATCTAAGCTCGACTGCCGAAAAATCTTACGACTTTAATACGGGCCTAACTACGGGCGTAATTGACGAATTTGGGCAGGTTACGACCACGGAATACGATAGCATGCAGCGCCCAATTCGCATCAAACCAGCCGTAGTCGGAGGAACTGCCACAGGACCTATTTCGGAAACTATCTATGACGACCTGAATCACCGAGTCACGCTTCGAAAGCAACTGGACGGGTCGAATTGGGATGAAACAACATCATACTCCGACGGTAAAGGGCGAACCGTCAAGACAATAGCAAAGGATTCACAGGGAGATGTTATTGTCGAGACCCATTACGACAGTATGGACCGCGCCGATCGCGTCACAAATCCCTACCGATCCGGCGAAACCGTATACTGGTCAAAAACGCGTTACGACAACGCTGGGCGGGCCGTCGAGACATATGCTCCCGAAACTTTTAATAATCTTGTCAATGCTCTTAGTCTCGGTGTGACTTCATTTGGATTTTCAACCGTTACCGGTTATACGGGAACAGTTGTAACGACTATCGACTCAGCCGGAAGAAAAGGGCGTTCGATAACGAATGCCGTTGGTCAACTTGTTCGCGTTGACGAACCCACTGCAATTGGAGCGAGTGCCGACGCCGATCTAGGCACTATTTCGTCTCCAATTCAGCCGACATACTATACCTATAACCTTTATGGGAAAATGGTGAAAGTTCAGCAGGGATCCCAGTATAGATATTTTAAGTACGATTCGCTCGGCCGCCTTCTTCGTGTTCGTCAGCCGGAACAAGAAGTAAACACAAGTTTGAATCTCGCTGACTCCTACAATACGTCCGGACAGTGGACCGCTGCCTTTACTTATGACAACCTCGGCAACGTCATATCCACAACCGATGCAAAGGGCGTGACGATTACGAATAGTTATGACCGAAATAACCGCGTAAAAACTAGATCATACTCAGGTGAATCAGGACTCACTACACCGACCGTAAACTTTCACTACGACGGTAAAGGGCTTGACAGCTTGCAAAACCCTAATTATGCGAAAGGAAAACTAACCAAAGTCGAGAATATTTATTCCCAGACGCGCTATACACTTTTCGACAATTTTGGGCGCCTGACGGAAACTGAACAGCGAACGCCTGTCGACACGGAGACAATTGCGACCGCGACGCCTCGTGTATCCAAGTACACCTACAATCTTTCAGGTGCTCTTGTTGAGGAAGAATATCCCTCGGGTCGAAAAGTTAAAAATGAATTCGAAGCCGACGGAGATTTGATGAGTGTTGCGAGCCGGAAGTTCGGAGCAACAGTCTTTACGCCTTACGTCTCGAACTTTTCCTACAATGCGTCGGGCGGTATCACGCAGATGAAGCTGGGCAATGGCAAGTGGGAAACAGCTAAATTCAACACCCGGCAACAGGTTACAGAATTGGGTTTAGGGGCATCGTCAGCAGATGCAGGGCTGTGGAAGGTTAATTTCGAATACGGAGAATTACAATCGAATGGAACCGTAGATGCCGTTAAAAACACCGGAACGATCGCAAAGCAGACGCTAACTTTCGCGGGCCTAACCAATCCATTTGTCCAGGCATATAAATACGACTCCCTCAATAGAATCCTTGAAGCCAAGGAAACGACCAATGGTAATCAGAATTGGATACAGAACTGGACATATGACAAATACGGCAATCGTCTGACATTTACTCAGAATATAGGTGGGATTTCTTACAATTCTACTCCAACCGTAGTCACGGACACGAATCGATTTGTAAGCGGCCCGGATTTTAATTATGACAAAAATGGCAATATCATTGCCGATAAGGACCCAATAACCTCCCAAAATCGAACATTTATCTTTAACGGCGAGAACAAGCAGATAGAAGTTCGGGACGTCAATTCTAACGTAGTCGGAAAATACTTTTATGATGGAGAAGGAAAAAGGGTTAAGAAGGTAGTCGGTGCGGATTCAACGGTGTTTGTTTATTCGTCTGGCAAACTAGTTGCCGAATATTCCACCGAGGCTTTACCATCATCGCCTGCGGTAAATTATACAACCACCGATCACCTGGGAAGTCCGCGAATTATCACCGATCAATTTGGACAGGTAAGATCTCGTCGCGACTTCATGCCTTTTGGCGAGGAGATTTATTCTGGGCTCGGCGGGCGTACGGGCGATACTGGACAGAAATACTTGGCGACCACGGACAAAGTTCGTCAGAAATTCACCGGATATCAGAAAGATGCGGAAACTTCCCTCGACTTCGCTGAAGCCCGGATGTACGAGAATAGATTTGGGCGTTTTACGACAGTCGATCCTTTGTTAGCGTCTGGCAATTCATCAAATCCGCAGACATTTAACCGCTTTATCTATGTGGGAAATAATCCCATATCGATAACCGACCCCTCAGGCCTTCTTTGGTATTCTCAGCAAAGGGGCGGCAAAACCTATTACGATTGGTTCAATTCCGATCCAGGCCAGGATTGGACTCCAGTAAATTTTGTTGGAAATAATTATTTTCGGATTGATGATGCGTCCTTAGGGACCACCGCCATAGGCACTGTATATCTCAACCAGCTCGGCAATAGTTACTTGACGCAAAGTGCCTTCGACGAGTCGATGCGAATAAGGGCCATGTTCGAACCCGGCGGTAGCTGTTTCTCAAACTACCAGTGTGCGGGTATTCGCGACCCGATGAACGATGCAAATAATCATGTCGCCTTTGGAGGGTTCGCTGCAGGGTTTCCAATGGGAGTAAGGAACTCAGCAAAAGGTGCGATTGACCTGCCAAGTATGAACATTATCACCTTTACACCTGGTACTTCCCTGAATGCTATGCTTGGTGTTGCTCCATGGTTTGATTATGAGACCCCCACTGGTCCCTTTCAACCAGTGGGGGCAGCAGCCGGATCAATATCGTTCAACATCGCGGCAACATGGGCGACTGGAAGGGTTGTAGGCGGGTTTGGAAAGTTTATGTCAAGAGGAGAAACTTTCGGCGAGAGGTTATTCTTAAGTGATTCTTTCGGAAAGGAATCGAGGTTTTTCGGGAACTCGGCTTTTGATTCCACGGGTGCCGGTCGAGGCGGAAGCGTTAATCGACCTGGAAGTAGTGTAAAAGCTGGATGGTCTTCGACCGGGTCCAACGGTGGTGGAATGCAGTTCCGGGTTGGATTGGGCGTCCACGCGCAACGGGCCAATGTCGCGAGTAGACACCTCTACATTCCGCGAACATTTGTGCCAAATGCTATCTCGAATCCTTTTGTCTATAGACCGTAATTGAGGAGTTTTTATGAATTTTAGTTTTGAACTTACAAATACCATTAAGCAGCAAGTTGAAATTATTGATGCAGCTTTAGTTCGGTTGAATCAGCCGCCTTTTTTCGAAAACTTAGATTTTGTATTTGATGGGGACTCCGCCGGGACATTCCAGTTGATTGCCCGTCGTAAAAGCTGTGATCGAAATTTCGCGACAATCGAATTCCATTTGCTTGGGGACGGGTTGAGGGTCGATATTGACAATATTCCCGAGACGTTCATGTGGTCATCCGACGAAATCACCAATAAACACGATCTTATCCTAGCGTTTTTATGCGACATGCTCAGGTGTTTTGTCCTTGTTGAGCGATCTAAAAGTGGTATCGTCGTAAAGCTATTCGACCCCCTTGGCAATCTCATCGATTCGATTAACGTCCGAAACTTAGGGCTTTTTCCAAAAAACAATCTTAAGGATATTACTGGACACCTGTTCTTTCCTATCTATGCGGGTTCAGGGCACTCAGACACCTAACACGCTGAGGACTATCTTAGTACGGTGCTCCAACAGACAACGGACGGCTAGCGGGAAAGATGATTAGCCACCGACATGCACCGCATCGGAACCCATTCAAACTGAGAATAGAATCAAACATACTGTCAATAAATATTAGTTTTTGACACTCGCATTCCACGCTGGAAAAGCCTGCTATTCGTGGGTTTTAGGCAATCCTCTTTGTAGGGGTTTTTTGACAGCCACGATCCGGAAAGGGCTGACACTCAAGCCGTAGATTAACATTGCTGTGTGAATGACAGTAACTAAGAGCGCGTGACCGAGAAACAGCGGCTTAAGCTCGTTCGCCAGAAAACGGCCCGACACAGCCTGTCCCCCTGTCCGGCACCCAGGTTGTCAGCCAGAAATTGTCGAGCCTTTGCGTCCATACGCCGGTTATGTTCGACCAGCAATGCTCCGTTCAGTTCGTCAATAATAATTCCGACATTCTGAGCGTCCGTCCGCCGCTTCTTTTTAGCTTGCGGTTTCGTCCCCCGACCGCTCTCGACTCAAGCGTTTGTCCAAACCGTTGATGGCTCGCGTTAGTTCGCGCTCGGCTTCGCTTTGTCGCGCCTCCGGTAGTTTTTCCGTAGTCAACCCGCGCAACTCGATCAGATTCTTACGCTGGCGTTCGAGCAACGGCAAGCTTTCCTTATCCACGAAAAGGTTCGGACAACTATGACACGCCAGTCTTGTCTCGCACGGATGGTAAGCAGTTAACCCGCACCAGCCGATGCCAAGATCAACAAATAGCGATTCGCGCCAAGCGGTGTGTGCCTGGACGTGAGCTTCCGGCGAGAGCAGAACGCGCACCTGCGCCGAGACGCGATATTCTTCGTCAATCTGAGCGAAGGCCGTCTCGAACTCCTGCCGCAGCAGCGGGGGCATCACAGCGGCGTATCGCATTGTCATTTTGAGGTCTTTGTGACCGAGCATCCGGCTGATGCTTTCGATTCGCATTCCCCTGGCTCTCCAGTGCAGAGCCAACGTATGCCGGAAACGGTGGCTCGAATATTGCTCTTTGGTGTTTCCAATGACACACAAGCGCCGAATCATTCGATTAAGCTGATGCGGACTAAGAGGATGCCCTTTATACGTGAATAGCATATCGCGCGGCTTATTCATTCGTTTATCGAACGCTGCCGGCTGTTGACCGCGAACTCTCATCCACGCATCGATAGCTTCAACCAGAGCCGACCTGACCGGAATCATGCGATCATTGTGCAGTTTGCCGACGGGAACTCGCAGCCAATGCGTTTTCTCACCGGTCGCCGGATCGTTAGTTGCCAAAAGGCAGCCCATATCGAGGCGGCACAACTCTCCGGCCCGCAAACCGGATTCAAACAATATGGAGAAAATCGCCCGTGTTCGCTCGAACGGTTCGGGCAAACGATGTTCTGCGGCTGACTCTGCGGTCAATTGATCTACCGCCTTCTGCAACCGCTGCCAATCCGCGTCGGGAATAAAGCGCGGCAACTGCTCATCAAGGCGAGGTGTGTCACCGCGCACCCAGAGCTGGCGATTGGGACGTTCCTCGTATTCGAGAGCATCTATCCGCTCGCAGAAAGAGCGAACACACGAAAGAGTCCGCAGCCGGTGATGCTGCGACAGCGGCTCGCCGTAGTTGATGGTTCGGAACTCAGTACCGACGTTCGTGTAATCGCCGCAACGCATCTCTTTGACCGCTCGCTTGAAGGCTTCGATGTGAGTCCTCCGCAGATGCCTGGTTGTTTCGAGTTCCGGGAAGCACTCGCCGAGCCAGTCGCCGAAGCGGCGCAGGCTGACGCGATAAGTGTTGACGGTTTCGGGAACGCGAATGGTCAGCATATCCGCCAGAAAACGCTTAATGGTCGCCACAATCAGCGGCGCGGTGCGCCCCCAGCCGAACTTTTCAATCGGTTTCTGTCCCCTCATCCGCAGAACCTCACCACCCAGGTTGTTCATTGCGGCCAGGACGCGTTGAATACAGGTCACGCTGGCGCGGGCAACGCGCCGCGAACGACCGGTCTGAGCCTGCCAGCTTTCCAGATCGGCTTTGGTCAATTGTGCCGGATCGCGCTTTCCCGTATAAACCAGAACGGAAAGAAGCACGCCGCTTCCGTTTTTGTGGAGTGTCTTTTTGTCTTTGTAGCCGATCGACAAAGCCGTTTGAACGAACTGCTCGCTGATCCGCCTTGCCTTATCGATGCCGAGCCACTTTTCTGCCAAAACCCGATGCTGCGACCCAAAGATCGCTTCGTTGTAAGGTAGAGCTCCCAGGAAAAAGAGCGTTGAGGTTGCGAGCGACCAGCGATTGGCGAAGTGCCATCGCGAGACTTTTGACCAATTCAAAGCTTCCGGAGATAATAGTGTGGCTTTTCTCCACTCGAGGAGTTTCTTCCACTCAAATGCCCAATAACTGCAATCCAGTTCGATCATTACCCGGGCACAGAAGCGAAATGCGCTGTACAAATTGTCTTTCTTGAAACGCTCCGCGTTTCCGCGCGCCGTATATTCAAAGTAAGCTCCGGCGAACGGGTCAAAAAGTCTGGCGAGCTCCCGCCGGTCTTCTCCTTCGAAACGTTTTTTCACGAGCAGCACCCGCTCTTCACCGGTTAGTTCGAAACGGCTGAAGGCTGGTGACAAAGGGCTGGCGGCTTTAGTCTGTAGAGTCATGATGTCGCCCCCTCATCACCTGTGTTCGTGTTGCAACCAAACCCTACGACACTCGCCATCGCAGCTTTGTATTCGCGCTGCAATCTTGAATCTCTGACTTGATTGTAAATGAGAGTCGTCTCGATGTGGCGATGACCGAGTTGTCGCTGCAAAGCGTCGAGAGGCATCCCGGCTTCAGCGAGATTGGTCGCGCACGTATGCCGGAAAGCGTGTGCGTGAACACTGGGAGTTTCAGCCTTCTTTCGCGCCTGCTCGCAAATGTATACCCAGGCCCGGTAACGAAACGGCTGACCGAAACTGCGTCTGCCCAAACAGACGAAAACGAAATCGTGAGCGAGGTCTTTCGGGCGTTCGAGTCTGACGTAACTGCCGAGCTCGTCGAGAGCTTCGTCCGTGAGCGCGACAACACGTTGGTTATGGCTTTTCGAGGAGCGAATAGTGAGACGATGTCCAGCCCAATGGATGTCACCGAGCCTCAAGTCGAGGACTTCGCCTATGCGAATCGCTCCGTCTTTTAGCAGCCAAACAATGGCGCGGTCACGGTAACTTGTCGCTGTTAACTGTTCGATGAAACGAGTCATCTCGTCAACCGTCAACGTCTTCGGTTGAGCGCTGTCAAAATGAAGCAGTGCGGGCTGACCGGAAACAATGCCGGCGGCGACTCTGAGGGTAGAACCGCCCGGCACGGGATTGCGTTTGACTCCGGTTTGCTCCGGTTCGAGCATTAGATAGGTGTACCATTGGCGCAAAGCCGATAAACGGCGGACCAATGTTCGAGCGCTTATCGTCGTTCCTCCTTTAATCTGTCGCTGGCGCTCAAATCGGATAAAATCAATGATATGTCCCGGCCGTGTTGCCAGCGGAAGAATGTCTATCGAGACGCAAAAGACGAGCCATCTTTCGAGGTCCAGACGATAGGCCCGAACGGTATTGGCGGGGCGCACGACGGCTAAATCCTGAAGAAAACGATTCAGCCACCGTTTGGCTTCGGGATCGATCGCAAAAGTTTGTCGGTTCGGTTCTGTCATGGGTCATATGATACTTCTCCCACTTCAGACTGTAGATAAATCCAGGACAACGAATCGAACATCCTGAAACTTGAACTACGCTTCTTCGACCAGGCCCATCGACGACAGAATTATGATAAATCCGATAGAGCCAGATGGACTGATTGTCGTCGAAAGCGGAATCGGTTGATCTGGGCAGTTTCACGGCCTTTCCTGGGAGCGGCTTTCCGCAATTCACATTCTGAGAGATGCCAAGATCATCTCTTAGACCGGTGAGTACATCGTTCGAAATACAAGATACTTCGGTCGTTAATTTCCCTCTGTCGGGTTCCAGTATGAAAGTGATCTCTTTGCTCATTTTCGCTTGCTGGTCAGTTTGGACCTCGGTGTGACGAAATACTCTGGCTTTTTAGTTTCGGCAGAGGGATCGCCGAGAATTTCCTTTAGCTGCCTTGCCGCTTTTTCACAAGCGGTACCTTGATACCCTTTTATCTCGGTTTGGCAGGTTCCGCGTTCGGTATCGATCTTGAATTCAATTTCCGGCATGATCGACCATCCTCCTTAATATTTAATGCGTATCTTGAGGGTCTTGCCGATACGTTCCTTGATGAGCGTGCCGCCTAGTTTCTTCGCCATCTTCCTTGCTGTCCCCTCGTGATAGCTGTTCTGAAGTCGGACGATAAAGTCTTTCCCGAGGCAAAATGACAAATCCATGTCATCAATAACTGCGATATAGCCTTTTGCGGTTTTCCGGAAGCCGATATCCCCCAAAAGCGATCGTCCCCGTACCTCGCGACGCCGAATTACGATGTCTGCCGTTTGTGGATCGCGTTTATCCCATCCTTGGAGAGGAATGTCAGTTCCCACAGTCGGAGAGGCGAACCCACATTCGGCCAAGGCTTCTAGGAGCAACTCGCGATTCGGGAAAGACTGGGATTCAAAGGTCATATATTTGCTCATTGAAATTCTCCGTGCTTAGAGTTCATAGATTCGATCGGTGCGGTTTCCGCCAGGGCCGGTATTCTCGTTTCGTGAACCGACGCCTTTGATATTGTTCCGGGCCCACTTTCGGATCTCTTCGATCTTCTCGCTCATCATCTGTGCGGTAGGCGTGATGTTCTCGGCGGCTTTAATAATGTCGCGGGTTTCGGCCTGACGGTCGCCGTCGATGAAGGCCTCCAGGACTCCGTCTTGCACTGCACCTTCTATTTCCGCGCCGGAGAAGTCTTTGCTCTTATCAACGAGCTTATCGAGATCAAACTGTTCGGCATCAAGTGCTCTTTTCTTAAGGTGAACCCGGAATATCTCCTTACGATCCTCGGTCTCCGGAAGATCGACGAAGTGTATATATGAGAACCTGCCGATCCTGAACTGTTCGGATTCGAGTTCGCGTACGTCATTGGCGGTGGCAAATACAAGTACATCCTGATTGTCCTGCATCCAGTTAAGAAGATATGAGATGGTTCGAGCCGTTTCTCCTCCGTCCGTCTTGTTGGACGACTTCATCCCGGATACCGCTTTCTCGAACTCGCTGATTCCGAGAATGCCTTTGATCGTTCCGGCGATAGATAACGCCCGCTTTATCGACATGGCGGATGAGCCAATGACACCTCCGCCCTCACCCATGATCGAGCCGAAATCGAGATCGAGCAGAGCCCGATTCGTGATGCTCGAAGCAACACGTTTACAGAGATCCTTTCCGCAACCAGGAAGACCGACAAGCAGTATGCCTTTGCACGGTTCGACGTGTCGGGCCTTCGCTCTCGGACTGAACGTGTATGCTGCACGTTCGAGGATTGCTCGAAGCGATTGGTAGCCGCCTAAGTTGCTCGCCGGTTCGGGATGGACATAGGTGAGCGAACCGCTGCCTCGAATTACGTTCTTTTTTTCCTCAAGAATGACATTAATTGAGTCCTGATTCAGACCATTGCAGCTAATGACTGCTTTGGCAACGACATTACTGATCTCAACCGCTGTTAGACCAAGTAGAGATTGCTGTAGTGCAACTTGGGTCTCCTTCGTAAGGCTAATATCGAGTCCGTTGGAACGCAGGTTCTCAAACTGAAGTTCTATCGAATCTTCTATCTCCGACTCCCTCGGAAGATCGAGTTCTATTTGCGTTACTTCTTTTTCGAGAGTTTTGAGTTCGGGAAAGTTCGGTCCCACAAAGAGAACGGTGGCTTTCGTCGACTTCAGCTTCCAGGCGATCTCACGAAGTCGTCGAACCAGCAAAGCGTCTTCCTGCCCATACGGTGAGATGTAAGGAGCGTAGTCACACAGCAGGAAAATACCCGTCTTCTGCTCGCTAATAAAACCAAGAAGACTCTCGGGATCTTCGGTATCGCCGATCGTTTGAGGCGAGCTTAGCAATCCCTCTTTCGGATCGACTACCTTCTGAAGGCCGCTTGGACGGCTCCAAAAGTAGAGGGACTTTTCCTTATGCCGCTCCTGAAAGACAAGATCGACCAACGCCTCTCTTACGCGGTCTTCTTCGAATGTATTGATTGCGATGAGCGGGTATCGGGCTCTGATCCTGATATCAAGCTCATGCAGGAACTTCCGGATGCTGTCGGCACCGGCTTCTATTTCAGTCATTGTTTTTTTACTTGAAAGCGTTTAAGAAACGGATTGTGTGACCATTCGCCCGTTATGGCCATTTCGTCCATTGTTGCCGGTCGGCTTAGGTGCCTCGGTCATTCTTTCGACCTTCTGCATTTCTTCTCTAGAGGCGATGCCGTTGTCGATCTTGAACCCTAGATTTGCTAAAGCCCTGCCGACAGCACTTGTCTCACCGTTTTCGATAAACGATGTGGTATTTACATATCCCTGGCCACGGATTTCGAAAGCGTGTCCGGTAGAGCTAGGCTCCGCATCATCTCTGTTCCGGTACGCACCGGCTTTTATACACACGAAGCCGCTGTCTTCGTTGAGCCTTATGATCTCGGTAACGATCCGGCCGTCCGGGTATTTCTCATAGAACTCTGCTATGCGTGCGTGAACCGGGATGTATTTGCTCAGGTCAAAGTTTGCCATTTCGGGGCCTCGGATATCGTTTATCTAGAGTTCAAGAGCGGTTAGCCGGTCTTCGTCGAGCAGCTTCTTTGAATGGACTGATGTCATCCTAAGAAGATCGCTCAGGGCCGTTCGCATCTCTTCCGGCGAACGCTGCTTCGCTTCCCGGCCGGCGGCAGTCTGCAATTGTTCAAGTACGCTTTCGAGAGAGGTATCACCTGTGAAGTTCATCAGCTGATACCATTCGCACATCTGACGTGCCCGTTTAGCCAATGAGCCTGACACAAACTCCGCATCCTTCATTCGTTCTGTCATTTCCGAAGCGGAATCGAAGATCTTCGCTGTTATCTGGGCAAAGCCTTCCTTGATCGGAGAAACGGCTTCTTCAGCTTCGCGTCTTGCCGCCTCGATCTTCATCTCGCGGATACGCTCCTTAACTTCGCGTTCTCGCCGAGTTTCAGCAGTCACCTCATCGACCTTTATTTCTTCGATACGGCGTTTTGCATCGATCTCAAGATCGATCTTTGTCTGCTCAGAATTTATACGAGTGGTTTCGAGCGCAAGAAATTTTGCTAGGTTTCGCTCAGCGATCATATCCGATCCCAGAATGATCACCTTTGGCTTCATTGTTATTACGAGGCCATCGCGTATCATCTCGCGTGTCGGAACCATTCCAATGGCTTGTGCCGCGACTGCATTAACAAATTCTGTTCTGTCGAAGGATTCGTTGCTCGTAGCTTGGAATCGGTCCGCTGAATCCTCCGCCAGTTTATAAAAGCTGTCCTGAAGAATATTGAGGATCTCGTCGTATTTAGAAAGGACTTCACTCTTCGCAGCCGCGAGAGTTTCGCAAGCCTGGAGATATGCTATTTCGAAGGATTCAAAGGCGGTCCAGGGAATCCACTTGTATTCGCTCGTTCCCCAGACGGTCTCGCAAAGCGTGAATCTGAAGCCGAATCTGTTGAGAGCGTTATGAGCCTGGGCCGCTCCCCGCATCAGGCGATTCCGATAGACATCAGGCAGCAACCCGGCTCGCGGCGGACTCACCCTGACAGCCGCATTCTCAGGTAACTGAACTCCGAGAGTTTTCCATTCCAGTTGCCGAACAAGAGTACCGAACCCTCGACAATCGATGTTCATGAAGATACCTTTACTTTCCAGTGTCGTTAGATCGAATGGAAGAGACTCGACCTCTTGAGCACTGATCCCCAACTCCGTCGCAGCTCGGTCCTTTCTGGTTTCAAGCCGAGCCAGTACTTCTCTGGCAATTTCAGACGGCTGCTCAACCAAAGAGCCCCGAGAAATTTCTTCGGTCGATGTATCCTCTATCTGAGAACCACCGAAGACGTTTCGGAGCACCGAAGATGCTAATGACGGCAATACCTGCGTGCCGGTAATTCCGGCAGATGTTTGAGTTTCCATTCGCATACTGTCCACCGCTCAATTTTCAGCGATTCCGTATTGCTGCAGACACCCGGATAACCGTCTTGGTAGGTGATCGTCGTCACGACAAACTTTGATCCCGTTGATGTCAACAGATTCCAGTTCACTAAGACAGAAATATCCCCATTCGCGCTCTAGACCAACGACATAACCAAAGAAGCAAATGTCCTCTTCATAAGCATCGCCTTCTGTCACGAACCATATCCATCCGCTCAATGGAAATTGGAACACGGCAAAGACATCTGGATCCTTGTTTCCCTCTTGGTCAGCGATCTTTGGTAAAGCCTTCTTAAGTTCTTCTGGTAATAGTTCCGACATACATGTTTGAACGTTCTACCTTTTCGCGTGGTGGCAACCGCCTATTTTGTTATTCATTAAAAAAGCTAAACGTAATCGTTATCGGGTCTGCTCTTTCTAGAAACGGCCTTTGGAGTGATGTAGGCCGATTTAGTTGTGCCGCTCTCCAGATCCATATAGACCGCATATCGCTTTAAGGTCCGAGTCAATAGCATCGACGAGAGCATCTCCGCCATCTCGATCGCCACTCGCTGATTCACGTTTAGACCTTGTTCACCGAGGCTAACCCGGTCGGGACACGACACATCGCTCTTGGCTTCAATTCTTTCTGGTTCAAGAAGATCGGGATGCTGAAGAGACGGTGCCGGGAGTGCCCGGCAGATACTCGTTCCCGTGAAGTACTGCTCCGTTTTGAGACGCTTCGTCGTCGAACCGAGCAATACTTGGCCCGACGATCTTCCGTTCCCACCGTCTATCCACCAGAGTCTGGACGCGTCTCCGTAACCGCGAAACTTATCAAGTGCTCGATGCATCTCCCGTCGTCCCAAGTAATTGTCAACACAACCGACGATGATCGTCAGATTTCGGTAGTCGCTGTTCGAGCTTTTAAGATGTTTCTCGGGATCAAACTTTTCACAAGAAAAGGTTGTTTCTATTCCCCAAGCCATAGAAACTCGTTCTGCTAATGTCTGTGCCTTGTACCGCCCGACTTCAGCGAAACAGAAATTGCTGCGCGGAATATTTCCGTTTTCCACCACGTCCGGGTCAACGATCAGCATTTCAGCGAATTTGTTCTGCTGCTGCTTTAGTTCGAAGATCAATCGGGCTAGAGCAGGAACGACAAAAGAACCTGTTCCTCCCGCACCGACAAAGATGAATCGAAGGGAGTGGTATTCGACAGGCATAACAACCGCAGCCTGCGAGAAGCTAAGATCGATATCCATCACAACATCATCTGAAGCAAAGTTCGACCTCATTCAGATCGACAACTCCGCTTGGCAAGCGTCCGATCCAGGAAAATGGAATAGGGACAAGGTGGTCGTAAATCCCGCAGCGGAATCTTACCTTCGGTTTATTGTGAACGTCCGCAATTATCCCGAATATACGGAACTTACCTGATTCATCGCGGTCATCCGCAGTGCTGAACTGATATGCCCCACTTGGGTGCGTATGAATCTCGATGCAGGCCTCAGAGTATTCGGGAAGGCTGTCATCAGCGATCGTTGAAGCATATGCCCTGTCCCTGCTCGACGTACACCATTGCCAAGCGTATCGCTCGCTGTCCCAGTAAACAAGATAAAGTTCTTCTCTAAAATTCTCGTTCGAATCAGAGGTCCGGGCGTGTTCGCAAATCTCGTCCCATACACGACTGGGAACCTTCGGCTTATGCCATCTGATACCAACAAATGCAGTTGGAAGGCCCTTTATCTCTCTGAACACCAGAGGAACTGAAACCGTGAATTCCTCACGCTGAGCTCTTAGAAGTATGCCGTTGCCGGCAAGAAGGTACTCGTAAAGAATGGCTTCTACGGGCTCGAATCGTTCTTTTGCGATCTGATGCCCGATAAACTCGTTTTGTCTTTCCATATTTCACTTAGAACCGTGAGTCGTACCTTCGCTGTTCGACGATCGTTTCCCATGCGTCTTCGATCGTCGAACTTATTAAGAGGAGTTCGGACTTCGGATACTTCTTCGCTTTGTCAGCCGACAGTTTCCAAAGAAGTTCGCGTACATCTTGCGGTTCGGTGAGGCATCGTTCGCTGACGTGGTCTGCATTGAATGGCGTGTCGAAGATTAGTTTCCAAACATCGCGGAGAGTAGAAGGATGGGTCTCGGGGATTTCGTTCTTTCCAAAGCAGATCTTACCCGAGCCGACATTGGGCAGCGGAGCGATCGCAAGGTTGGTGTTAGCCGAAATTTGAGATGAAGCGGCCGCCCAGAGATGATATTCCCGTCCTTTACCGAGAAGGATGAGAGGGGGCAAAGGAACTGAGAGTTCAACAAGTCCCTTTTCATGAAAGACAACGATCATCTTTCGTATTGCGGCTGGCTCGTACGAGAGGATCGCGTTGCCTTCGGGGGCCTCGCGGTAACGCAGGACCCGTTTACCAAGCCATCCCGTATCTGTATGAACCTTCCGAAACGCTCTAGCCACTTGATCACTCGAAAGAGCCTTCAAAGACACAGATGATTCTTTAAGATCCGCAAAGAGATACTGACCCGGCAGAAAATACAGCACGGCGGAAGCATCGGCAGGTGCTTGCAAAGGCCTATTCATCGCTTAGCTTCGCCTCCCCGACCCAATCCGTCCTGTGTTCCAGAATGAAATAAGCTCACTAAAGAACGTCTGTGCATCTTCTTCGATCCTTTTATCTAACTGCTCGAGATTTTTGAAGTAAAGATTTGCGGCCTGATACGTCTCGGTCAACCAGTCAACCGTTTCTTTGTCCCATTCGAAGAACTCCGGATATTGGCAGTTCGTAATATCCAGCCACGGATTACCGGTGCAGTGATCAACCAGGCGGATCAGATCGCTGAAGGGTTTTGTTTTTGCACCGTGCTTTTCTTTCCAGATATCTGGATGTGCCGTCCCGATCGTAGGCAGTGACTCTTTATCAACTCCGTACTTTTCAGAAAAGTAATTCCAAATTTCATCATCTTCATTAAAATAGAACATCAGGCCGGCGAGATAACTGTCCCGCAAGTGTGCGAAGTCAACCTCTTCACAGCAAAGGTCAAAGTTCATCGGCGGAATGGCAAATCGTTCGAGTTCTAGCTCCGGATCGTCGTGCCAGTATTCGAGCAATGGAAAGCGCTTATCATTTATAAGCTGAAAGAACTCGTTCGTACGTTCGCTGTACGCCTTAAAATAACCTGCTCTATAAAGACTCTTTGTCGATCGTTCCCAGTCTTTTGGAAACATCTCAATATAGAGCCGGTATTTGTGCTGTTCCGATACGACCCTGGATACTGTTTCGCATGCATATATGGCGTTGTGGCTCTTTGCCTTAAATCGCAGGTATTCGAGAGAGCGGGCCAGACGTTCGGCAAAGCCAAAAATCGGCTTTCCGTTCTCGGCCATCGCCAATCTTAATCCGGTCATGGAGCCTCCATACCTTAGAATCCAATCGGAACATAGTCGATCGCTGATGCCGGGCTCTTCTGAAACGCCTTTCGGTGCGATTCGATTGTTTCGATCTCCCGAGTGCCGATGGTCAGGATGTTCTTGGCCTCGCTTACTTCCTCGACGCTCAAAAGTTCCGCCGCCTCCCGCCGCATTAGCCGTTCCGCAAGAATGATCGCCGGATTGATCTGCTCGTTCTCAGCCCGCAGTAGTTCGAGAGGCGATTCATCAGGCTGCTTAGCCCTTATGCTGCGCTCGTTTGACGATGGTGACACTGAGTTTGCCGTCCTTAACCTCGCGAGTAATGTTCGCGTTCTCGATCGAGGCGAAATGCGGCTGAAGGACGACCTTTAGAGTCTTATCTTCCTGTGCGAGCGATGCGTCTAGTTGGAAGGTCTGGCCCTCGATCCTGATGGTCGCTTTCGGATCGGTCACTAGAGGTGTACCTTCCGTGCTTTCTTTCGATTCCGTTTCCACTCGGTTCGCGGTCCCCGTCGTATTTCCCCCCGGAAGCGTATTAGTTTCGTTTTCCATAATTTTCTATGAGGCGAAGAGTGACTGCTGATCCTTCGCTGGTTCCGGCTGTATCGCACTTGAAGTTGAATTTGTGTCGGAACTCGTGACCGCTTGCTCGGGAGTTTTATTTGGGCTCTTCGCAGCAGTCTTGGGACTTCGCTTTTTGGTTGCCGCCTGTTCCTTCTTCATCTTCTCGGCCGCAAGTAGAGGGAGTGAGTTTCTATACTGTTCGAGGGCCGTCGATATCGGATCAGACAGATTGAACTCACCACTTTCATTGCACCGGTTCATGAATGTGATCTGCGGAGCAAAATCGTGCGAACGCACACTGACGATGCAATCTCTCGAACCATTTGATTCGGGAAGCAACTGGATCACGGCCGTGACGGTGCAGGTGCCAAAGTTATAGGGCTCCTTTTCAGACAGAACAACCGATCTTACGGATTGTTCAGGTGTGATTGTGCAATCTGACACTGAGTCATCGATCTCTTCTTTCGAGGTTGTTGGCTCGGTAACGCTCTCAACCTCTGAGGCAACCTTCGCCCCATCATGTTCTTGGACTTCCTCGTCTTCGACATTTAGGGCCGGAGTTGGGGTCGAATTCTGTTGTACTCTTGGTTCAGCAGTCGGCTCGACATTTGAAAAGTCCTCAGACGAGTCCAGCATCGAAACGATCTCTTCCTCGCATTCGGGCTTGCACTCGTTTGCGTAAGATGGACGCTCCTGAACTGATTCCTCCGAATCGACGATACCTAGGAACTCGTCTTTTGCTTCTACCGTAGATTCAGTCTCGATATGGGTCTGCGGTGCAGCAAATATCGGTGTACTGACTGGAACAGCGGTTTCTATTGCGGTCGGAATCAGAGCCGGAGATGGTCTAGATGTTAGTTGAACGGTGTCACGTTCAATCTCACGAAGCCGCTCCAGAAACTTGCTCAGGAAAATGTTCCGGATAGTTACTTCCTCGTGCGACCGAGTCATATACTCAGCACCTTTCCAGAGTTCGAGTCCGATCTGCTGATTCGTCTGCCCGCTGCTTTGAAATCCCTCGTTTTGACTTACCTCATTCGCGAGCGTTCTGGCAGTGAAGATCAGTTGTTCTATCTTCTCGCGATTATCAAGCGGAATGAACGAACCGCTATTCAGAATTTCCATATCTCTATCTCCACAGTCCTATCTACCGCCTTTTTTGTTTCTCCAATTGTTGTCAAATAAAAAGAGAAAAGGCTCGCGAAATCTCGCGAACCCCTATACCGATAAGCCTGTTTGTTACTTTACGCCGCAGCCGCGAATGATGTTGGGGGGTTCGAAGGAGACACAAACCGTTCCTGGTTCTTCTTGAGGATCCGCGAAATCGTTGAATGAGTAGTATTGATCGAACGCGCCGCACGTCGTAAATTCCCGTTGGATCGTCTTAAGGCGTGTTCAATAAATATTGCGGCCGACTTTACGTACACACTATCCAAATCATCAGTTTCGGGGTCGAGGATTACTGTCAGAAAACTTCCATTTTCATCAGCTATCGGTAGCTCAACATGCGGGCATCTGTCTCTGTCGCGCACCATACGATTGACGCATTGATGAGTGATTTCCACATCATCAATAGATTCCACAGCGAGACGGGTGGCAAAGTTGCGAAGCTCGCGGTAATTGCCCTTCCACTCCAGTTCTTGGATTGCGGAAAGAGCATCCTTTTCGACTCTGAACGGCAACTTTATACCCATCGTCGTTCTCTCTTTTTCCAACTGATCCAAGAATGTCTCTAGAATCCTTTCCCTCTGATATCGGAGAGGTAGAGTTTCAAGTTGTAGAATATTCAAGCGATCAAATAGATCCGCCCTGAATGAGCCGCTGTTCACCATCGATTGCAGATCTCTGGAAGTCGCGGCTACGATTCGAACATCTATCTCTCGGTCCCGCGTCCCGCCGACACGACGGATACGCCTTTCTTCTACCGCCTTTAGAAATTTTGCCTGAAGACTTAGGGACAACTCGCCGATCTCGTTGAGGACTGTTTCACCGCGATCTTTAATCAGTACAATAGTAGCTATGAGTTTGTGTGATGAACCTTGTGACTGCCATAGCTACCGAGAAGGTTACATATTTCCGTTAATGCCAATCCTCAAGCGTGGCATCTGGCACCGAACGAGTCGTGATGGCTTTCAAGGTATCTGCGAGTCAGGATATATTGAGCCGAACAACGGGCAATTTCGCTATTCATATTCACAAACGCCTTTTTTCTATGGCGCGAGAAACGGCTGGATTTGTTTATTTGATTTTGAGACTACGGACGAGAATGACTATCAATGCAATTGGACAAATTGGGCCGGGTTCTTCCACGATCAAAGCCCGTTTACAGTCTGCTTACAATTGAATCGGGAACGATTGCCTCGCCTAATACCTCGTTCATCTGCTCCAGATGACGAGTACGGATACATTGGATGGGTTGAATGTTGGTATCCGGAAAAAATTAGTTTCGACGCCGTGGAACGAATTCTGGTGACGCAAATGGATTCGGCGAGTGCCTCGATAATCATTCGAGCTGACCTTGGGGCTAAAGACAATTTCACGGTTTTTCCGTGACCTTGCACTTTATCTGCAAGAGAGCTTAGTCGAGGCTATATAATTCGATTGACCGTTTACCGTAGCTTCGATCCACTGACCTACTGACGGCAAAGCCGAACTAACAGCCTTTCCTGTGGTCACTACAGTCGTACCGCTATTTATCTTACCGCTCACGGTTGAAGGATCATTATCGCAATCAAGCGAATCGCACTTGATCTTTAGATTCGCCCTTCCGCTTCCGTCCGAAATACTGCAAGTTGTTCCCGCCGAAATTGCAGGAGATGTACTTGCAATCGTTGAAGCGGCCCGATTCCACAAACTCGAGATCATCCCGATAAGCATTGAGCCGAGACCAAAGACGATCATCGTAACCGCTACGGCTAAAAGCAACCGCCTTGCGAGGGGCGAAATGGTTCCTTTGGATTGAGTTGCTCTAGTCTTATCAAAGTAGAGGCCGTAATTACAGTTTGGGCAAGCGGGTTGATTCGGATCAACGGCCTTGTGACAATTCGGACATTCAGGAGCAGTATTGCTCTTTTTCAGGTTGCATTCAGCACAAAGAACACGGAGATTCCACTCATCATCAGTGCCACCCTTACTTGATGGAAATTTATGGTCAATATGAAGGAATGCTGGTCGATACTTCTCGCGGCAAACGGCGCACGTGTAGTTATCCCTTTCTAATATTTTTTTTCGCAAGGTTTTGGACACAGCCACAATGGAATCTCCGTGTTTCGACATTCTATGCTTTCGGTGTGACCTTCTTACGAGTCAACCCAGATGCTCTATCCGATTTACGAACAAAGCCCATGGCTCCGTAGAGCGGGCTATCGTTGCCGTAGGCAGCAGAGCCAGCGACGCCGAGGCCGACTTTGGAGCGTTTCTCGTTAAGGGCGACGTATTTGTCGTCGCGGACTTCGCGTTTCATTTTGAGTTCGGCTTCGAGATCGGCAATCGCCGCATCGTCCGCCGCACATGATGTTATATCGGCGAGAAACGCCGCCTGCGTTATACCGTTGAACTCAACCGTCGGTGCGCCTTCGACCCACGCGTCATTCATAACGTTACATTTTTCTCTAACGCTCTTAATATCGACCTTTGCCATAAAATCCTCCTTTTCGGCCAGTGTTTTATTGGGTTTTGTTGAAGAACGAGAGTGGAAAACTCCTCGTTCAGACGATAATACACCCGATTCGGAATCTAATCCAAGCCACGCAGAACACTTTCTTAGTCGATAGGAAAGCGATTCAAGTCGATAAGATCGCGTCAGAAGTCGCTTATCTCTAAATTTTTATCACTAAATGGGAAGCCGAAGTGACAAAACCTGACGTCTTAGCCGCTAAATCGAAAATCCCTCGCTATGAGAAATCAAAGACCAGTATATGTTCTAGGCCTTTGTCCGCAAGAAGTCGTTGCAACTCGCCGATTTTGCTAGGAGATGAATCAATTATCACCATCCAAGTAATCCATTGCCGCGAATAGCCTGCACACTGACCAATGCAGCGATTCCTTTCGTTTTTGTTCGGATCAACCTTTAGCTCAAGTGCAATCAAATCGTCAATTAAGATATCCGGCTTGCCTTCTTGAGTGCTCGGACATACCTCAATACGCCATTCACTATTATCAGCGAGATATTGAGCAAGATCTTGCGTGAAATCATCCTCTGTCACGCAGTCGTCGCTTGGCTCCCACGCATCTAATAGCTGCGATATCTCTGCAAACGCCTCTCCAGCCTCCTCTGGAAAGTCGATCTCGGCTCGGCTTTTCTTCGAGTCCGCGAGGGCTTCGCGAGCGGCCCAGGTTGCAAATAAAAATCCTCCGAATGCGGCGGCTAGGTGGGAAAATCCAGAATTCTCAGAACTGCTACTCATAATATCAATCTCCTGATGCGGTTTTAAGCCTCCATTCGGGTAAGAATCTAGGGTATTCTTCGGCCCTCTTAAAAGCGGGCGAGGCAAACTCATTCAGAAACTCATCACTCGGGCAAAATAAATCTTCTGGGACAGACATTTTCCAATGTTCATAGTTATCAGAGTTATACGTGTCAAGGAAATCAATCGCCGTGCGAGGATTCCATTGTGCAATATTGTCGAGGTCTGTATCTGGAATCAACGCGCATTTCATTGTTCGTTCCCAATCCTTTACCGCAATAATGCCTGAATCGAACCCAGATGCGGGGTTCACTTTCAGTATTCTCAAGCCGTTTAAGAAATCAATGATTTGCGGGTACATAGATTCGACATCCTTAGGCACTAGCAGTACTTTCGGGAGGCCGCCAAAGTAAATATCAGGTTTGGGCAGAAAAGCTCGCAATAGAAAGTCCTGCAACGGAATCAAGTTCTTCGTAGATACCACCTCGACGTAATAGAAGCCCGTAAACCTGTCTCGCAGAATGTAATAGACAAGATGCACACGATCCGATTTCTGATAGTTTCTTAACGATACATCCATCGCTTTTTTCTGATGGCGAATAATCCCGGTCGTTCCAACTAAATAGTGTTTTGAAACTGAAACCAGAAGTTGATGAACCTCATGAGGCCCGGCGGCACTGAATATCTTTGGCATTCCACATATTATAGCCGCAACTGCTCGTCGCTCAACTACAATACCGCCAGACTCGATCTCTTCAGCGAACTGCTCGAAGCCTATCGGAAAGTTAGTCCCTGCTCCCCAAAGCCCAAGGCGCGACATGTTAGCGAGATGTCGCGCCTCCCCCGCCGATGTCGCGGAAGAATAGACCACTCTCACATCCGGAAACCTCTCGGGATTCTGGATCTCAAGTACGGCGGCTCCAGTCTGTGTAGATTTGCCGCGGTCGTCGGCAAACGCGTACTTTGCCTTATGACCTTCATCGAAGATCACGACTCCGCTTGGTCTAAGCCAACGGGTTATCTGATCGAGCCGTTTATTGCCCTTTTTCGATCTCGCTATTAGCGATCGATATGTGCAGAAAACAATTCCGTCCTGAATGTCTATCTCCTGATCGGTTGGAAAGTCATTGATAAGCTTGATCGGTGGCGTTAATCCGAGCCTTTTGAACTCATCGGAGACCGCTTCGATCAGATCGGCCTTTACTGAAAACCAAACGGCTCGCCGCCGTCCGTGGAACCAGTTGTCCAGAATGACTCCCGCAAGCGTCGCCGTCTTGCCGGTTCCGGTTCCGTCGCCGATGCTTATACCCGCACGCGAACCGTCCGCAAGACGCTGCTCATGCGCCTGTCCCGCATAGATGATCCTCTCCAATTGCATTGCCGAAAGCTTTCCGGTCTCCGACAGGTCCTTCGGAAGCCGTGGCCGGTAACGAAGCGGTGGCGGTTCAACATTGGCGAGGCCTGGAGGTTCAACAAGCACTCCCGGATGTGGCGATCCCCCGATAATAAATCGCGGGGAATAAATGTTTATGTCTAGATCAGGTTGGGAATGATGCTCTACGGTTGGAGCCGTATCACTAGAAATAAGTACTGGCGCAGGAAGTCCCTCCGAACTTCGTTCTTGAATGGAATACATTGCTTTTTCTAGTGGTCAAAAACGGAGATTTGACGATATCGCTTGTTCGAAGGCATCCTCGACCGATCGAGCAACAATATGTGGCGCCGCTTCAAGTTGGGAACTCAAGGGTGTATCGATCGCAAGCGACTTAATACCGAGAATGAGCGTCGTCTTGATGCTCGTGCCATTCCCGTAGAACTCACGCCCGGGCAGTTCGATGGAGGCTTTTACCTGTATTTCAGGGGAAAGATCTTCCCAAAACCTATTTCCACTGCGGGATCTCGGAGAGCCGCTCTCACCAAGTATCACCGCGAATCGCCCGCCTTTCTTTAGCCTTCGTAATGCTGATTCGATATGACGAAAACCGAAGTCCCGACTGTTATTTTTCACCCGGCCGCCAGTCGAAGAGAATGGCGGATTAGCGAGAACGATGTCAGGGAGTAAATGCTTAGGCAGAAGATCGTCGATGAACTCTGCATCGAGAGAGTACGGATGGAACCCCAACGCCGATGCAGCCCCTCTCATCCTTGGGTCAATCTCATTAGTTATGACTTCGGCTCCAGCAGCAAACGCCCATGCCGCAAGACAACCCGTACCACAGGAAGGTTCGAGCACCGCCTCACCCTGCTTAATGTTCAAAAGATACGCGGCTAGATACGCAATCGTTGCCGGCGTCGAGAACTGTTGATAGGCGATCTGAGTTTCACTTCTCCACGTCTGCGTCGGAAGCCTTTTTTGTAAAGGTCTTAAGACAGTCGAAACTCCTTCGATTGGATCCGTTGATGCGAGTAGGTCACGTCCGTACTTTTTCTGAATGAGTAGGTTCAACGCAGTTTCAGCTATCTCGTGATAGATATGTGCATCGATGTTTGAATCAAAGACTGCGGCCCCTTTGCAGAATTCAAGCAGTTCCTTGTTTGAGATCTTTCGTTCGGTGTCAACAATCCCCGCGACCTGTTCGATGACATCTTTGAAAGAGATACGGGTAACGGTTGGCTCGCTCATGACACGAACTGTCAGCCGCTAATTTCTCATGGAAAGATTCCAGCGAGTTGATGGTTAGCCTCGTTAAAACATTCAGGCGTCAGCGATCTAAGCCAATCGGAGACTTCCAGACATTTAAGGGAGGCTCCCGCGATCAGCGCATCGTCGATTCCTTTGAAACGTCTATCCCACACGAGAATTTTTGTAGGTTTGTCGCAGGACAAGAACTGCTGTTCCCGAATACGTATAGCGAGTAATGAAGCCATTGCTCTCGCTACATGTGGATTAGTGAAGCAATCTGCGTCAAATGCGATTTCCAGAATCCTTCGCCGCGCGACTTTAACAATTTCCTTATGGGACGTTGCGACTCCGCCATTGGCGACAACATATCGATCCCGCAGGAAGTGCTGAGCCGCCGCAGCTTTGAAGACACCTTCGGTAACAAGCACCGTCTTAGTCGTATTTCCTCTGAAACCTACTGAGCCCTCGTGATGAAGCGGTGTGCCAGAACTACATCCTTCACGCTTTCCGATCGACGACAGCCATTGATACTTTCCCGGCGTATTCCTGGCCTTTCCGATAACTTTGAGCTGGCAAGCCTGAATCAATCCATTAGAATCTAAGAATGGAATCAGAAGAAGATCGGCGTCATAGTCCAAATCACTACCAAGTCGTGGTCTTCCATTCGGTCCTCGCCAAAATCCTGGAACGCCTTTAAAAGACGGAATAGTTCCTTCTTCTTTTACGAAAAACTCAATAAGCAATCGAACTAGACGATGCCTTTCGGTAGCCAATTTGGGAAGCATTCCGCAGCGTCCAAATTCCTTCCCCTGTCTAAACAGGCATTCGTTACCGTAAATTAGTTCGCCGCTCGCGGCTAATGGCGAAAGCTTGATGAGACTCTGATAGCTTCTATGCCTGATTTCGATGGGGGCAACAGAAGGTGATTTTAAGCGTTTAAGTTTCTTCTTTGGCTGAGTACGACCGACTGGGGACGGGCTTCGACAATCGTAATAAAAGATCCCCCAACCTTTGCCGCTAAGTCTGTCAGCGTTTGTCACGGAACGGGCACAGAACGCGATATTGTGATCTTTGGTCGTGCTACACCAGTCCGGTTTTCCGCAAATGCGACACGGAGATCTTCTCGATACTCGTTGGTATCCAGTTATCATTTTGTTTCGGCTTCTTTCCTACCGCTTTTTTGTTTTTTGTAGTGGAGCCTTCTTGGATGTCAGGTATTTGAATCACTGACTTTAGCTCATCTGAGCCGGTCAGGGATATGGTGTATTGCGACATTTTTCATTGACAAATGTCACTTTTCACCGCATGATTTTAATGATGGATAAGCGACAGCAGCCACAAATCAAAAAACTCGGGGTCTTTACACTGGCTCAAGGTAAGTCCGTAGGAATTAGTCAGCAAGAGATATCTCGGCTTGTCGCTGCAAAGGACCTCGTTCGTATCGGTCGTGGAATCTACCTCCATCCCAAGGCGTCGCTGGATAAAGATGTCGGATTCCAAATCGCGTATTCAAAGTTTGGGCCGGGTTCAGCAATTGGGGGCCTTTCAGCTCTATCTCATTACAATCTTGCCGAACAGGTGCCGGGAGAAATATGGGTAATGGTTCCTCCGGAGAAACGAACCCGAGAAACCGGTTATAAACTGATTCGAACAAAAACGAGGCTCGACAAACAGGTCACAGATGAAAATGGCTATCGAATCGTTACAGTCGAACGGGCTGTGCTGGAGGCTCTAAGATTCATCACAAAGATAGGCGAACGAACGGCCATAAAGGCCGCCCGCGAAGCCCTTGCAACACGAATGACTACGGAAGCCAAACTCGCAAAAGCCGCAAACTAGCTTAAACTTGAATCCGAACTCGCCAAACATCTGGAGGTCATCGTGCCATGACCACCAAAGCAAAAGGCACTTCAATAAGACAAAAGCTCATAAACCTGAGTGTTGAGATCGGCGTGCCGTTTCAGAATCTGGAAACGGCGTTCATTCTCGAACGGCGGTTGCAAATCGAAATTCTTTTTGACAAGGGTCCGCAATTGGACTAACATGAGCCACACTTGTTTATCACCGGATGATGTGACGATTCACATCCTGGCTAGATTTTAATCTAGGGGCGAACGCATTCATCGATGATTGATTTTGGGTCTATGGTAGTTAAGCTCATTATAGAGGAGAATTTCTAAGCAAAGTCAAAAGAAGTTTATAAAGGTTAATGTCACGATGATTGAACCTGAACTCACATTCTTTTAGGTGCAAATAAAAAGTCTCGTTCTTAACTCCATTGAACTTAAGCAATCGTCTTTTGGCGAAGGACCAAAAGCTTTCGATGCCGTTGATATTTGAAATTTCGTTGGCAAATTCGTTGGCCGAATGGTTAACTCGAAAGTGTTTCGGATAGCCAATGTCGACGAGTCCGTTGTAGCCACGCCAGCCATCAGAGTGAATGACGGTCTCGACGCTGACACGCCCGCGAATAATGGCCTGGAGCGTTTTTCTCTGGACATCCGGAACGATCTCGGTGAACACTTTTCCGTTTCGTTTATAGATGCCGAAAACGATCGTTTTACCACCAGCTCCGCGGCCTCGTTTACCTTTGACCCGCTTGGCCCCGAAGTAGCTTTCGTCGACTTCGACTTCACCACAAAATGGTGACTGCCGCGGCGATTCTTCGGCCAGACGCTGACGAATTTTCAAATAGATCTGATTGACCGTTTTATGCGTCAATCCCGTTAACTCAGCCGTCCTATTGGCGGTCAGATCAAGTGCAAAATACTTGATTATTTCACGAAATTTCTTTTCCGCAATTCGGGAACGCCGACAATAGCGGTTTAGTTGTTTCATTTCAGTAGTTTAGCCCATTCTTTTTTCGGCTTAACTACCATAGAGACCCATATTAAAAATCTATTGCCCGGCGCCAATTTGCTAAGTACAAAGTAGTTATGGACATCGCCGCAACAACAGAACTAGCCACCAAAACCCCCACCGCTTATTCAACAATGATTCAGTACTATCGTCGCACGGTCGGACCTTTGAAGAGATCCCACTACCTGCTCTGGAGATTTTCAAAGCCGACGGAATCAGGGACCAGGGTAGTATTGGGGTGCGGAAGGCGGTGTCAAAAAACCCTCAAAATATGTCTTCATTAAAACCCCGAATTTACCGTAGTTGATACAAAGAAAATCGAGCGTCAGAAAACTAATATTTTATGACAGCCTGTTTACGTTGGGATCAGGCCGCCTGCGTATTGATATGAATACGCAAAGTCCGGTGTACTGAAGCCAGTGGCTTCCGTATATTCACAAATAACCCCACCACCGCCCCAGGCGTAGTAAGTCTTTCCTACGCCAGCGATATCCGTCATCAATCTCTCACGCGAAGCCCCGTAATAATAGGTCTCAAGCGTCGTCCCGCTGTCGTCTTTCACGACTTTCAACCGTCCTGCCGTGTCGTACTCAAACTTCTTCAACACGCCGCTCGCATTCTAGATAACCCCGTGATTATTCCCAGGCTACCCCGTAATTATTTGTCGCCAGTGGGCGATGTTTGATGCAACCACGCAGTTTCATCGATCCTGTCCCATCGACATCCAATTTTACCGATCCGATCCAAGTACAACTAGAGCTTTCGTCTGGAATGCTGGCAAGATCTGCGAGATCGAACGCTTTCCACCTCAGACCCGAGTCAGTAGTTACGAGAAACACTCGGTTACTCCGAACGTAACCAGTTGTTTCATTAACTAATGCTGCTAAGTCATTCACCGATTGAGGATCGGAAGTAAACTCATAGATATCTTTCCAGTTTTCGTGTGCAACCGGTGAGGACTGGAAGAGATATGAATAGTTCAGTAACAATGTTGGCTTCTTAAGGATTCGAACCTTGAAAGTGGAATTTGCAATTCTTAGCTGCTCTTTATAGCTGAAATGCCCAATCCAAACGACAAGAAAGACTAATGCAATTCCAAACGCGAGAGAAATAAAACCTGCCCACCAATACCTAAAAACTCTTCGTTCCATACTAATTTGGCCTCCCTACACCTTCACGACCGACGGGAGAACAAAGATTTTCGCGAATCCAGTCCGCAAGTCCAACGGCAGTCTTCGCCCCGTTGGTACCCGCTAATTTGGCTCCTATCGGCATAGTTACACCGTTCAAAGCAATATCAGCCGCATCCGTCGACAAATCGATACGGATTTCTTTCATAGCCATCGCAACCCGCGCAGCACGGGAGTCACCACCCACACTGATAAACCCTACAATCAGGCCGCCGATTGTATGGCGAACTTGATTCGGGCTGTCGGATCCCTGAAATTGCGTTTGAAAGCCAACATCCCCAAAATCCGGAAACGAATTTGGCGAAGCTAAACCAGCGGCTACGGCCGCTGAAGTAGCGTAGCCGAACTCGGTAGCCCACTGGGCCAACGAGTCCATGAAATTTTGAACCTGACCCGCAGCGTTCGGATGACTAGGGTCAATGCTACGGGCTAACTGAGAAACTTTGTCAGCAAGTTTTTGACAGTCATTTCCTACAGTATTGGCTGGGGCTACAGCATTACCACTACCACTGCTGCCACTTTCACCGTCATCGTAAATCGTTACACAAATCTGCGATGTGTAATGTCGCCCGCCACCGTCTCCATAATCAACCCAGTTTCGGGTGCATTGTTGAATGCGGAGAAGCCCGCTCGGATCGACAAAATCCGTCGGCATGTTTTGGGTGTAGGCGTAGAGATTATTCGACTGCGGATTGCCGATCGAAGCTGAGGCCATTCCTATAGGATCGACCTGTGAGAATCTGCCGTCGCCGCTGGAATATGTGCGGTTATTCGCGTAGTCGAGGCCGGTGCCCGCGCTGCGGTCGTAGCTGGTGAAGACCTGATTTGAGTAGCCCGAACTCTCGGCTCCGAAAGCCGTGCCGAACGGCAGCGTCGATTGCTGATAATCCGTCCCACCACCTGTATTCGTGACGAGCTTTGTTCCGAGGCGGTCGGGGTGGTGCGTTTCCTTTTTTTCAGATGATGAAGTAATTCTCGCCGCTGTCATCAGAAGCCGCGAACCGGCGTAGACGTAGGATTTTAGCCACCTTGGCGAAGCGCTGACCAGCTGATACTCGGCAATAATCGAGCTGCCGCCCCACACGTAGTAATACGTACCGTTCGCATCGTCCATCACAAGCTTCTGTCGCCCGGCCCCGTAGCTGTAAGTTTCGATGTCGTTGCTCGAATCGTCTTTAACTTTTTTCAGTCTTCCCGCCGCATCGTACTCGTATCGCAGCCACGTTCCGCTTGGGTTTTGTCCTCTTGTGACATTCCCGGCTCGATCGTACGTGTACGCGGAAATCCGGTTCGTCCCCGTATCCGTCGCCGTTGAAGTCAGGCCATCTGCCGCGACACTGGCGTTGTTTTCGTCAACACTGCCAGACTGAGCCGCTGTCGCTGTTTTGTTGCCGTAGCGGTCGTACGTGTACGTCTGTGTCCAGTTGGCCGTCACGCTCGACGCTCCGGCCGCCAAGCCGCCTTTCGCCTTCGCCAGCCGCCCGAGAGCATCGAATTCATACGTCCGATCCCGGTTACGATTCAGGTTGTTGTCGATCTTCGTCATCTGGCCGGTTTTCTCAGTGCTGCTGTTGCTTCCAGCACTTCCTCCACGCGCGTACGAATAAGAAAGATCCAAATATGTCGAACTCAAGGCCGAATTCTTTACCGTTTGCCCGGTCAAAAGCCCCGTTGCCGCGTCGTATGTATATCCTTCGACTCTCGGGGTCGATGTTCCGTTGCCTGTCTTGAGCGAAGTGACCTGGCTGGCCGTGTTGTAGCCGATATCGCTCAGATAGGTCGTGCCTTCGTAATTCAATTGCGTGAGTCTCGATGCCTGATCATAGCTCGGCACCACGGCCGCCTGGGTTTCAGCGGACATTTGATATTTCTTTGGATAATCGATCTGCGTCAGCCGGTGGGCCGTATCATAAGAATAGTTCGTTTCGAATGGCTTATACGGTTGTGCATCCAGCGTAAGTTTATAGGACGAAATCCTGCCCTCGGTATCGAATGCGTTTTCTTCGGTCGAAACGCCTGATGCTGTTACCTTCTTAACCCGCGTTTTATCGCCCGTCGTCATGTATTCAAACGATACGGTAGGCGCGGCGTGGATTGTATAGGTCGTGTCCGCGCTCGCAGTGCTGTACGAAATATTCTGAAGCCGATTGAGCGGGTCCGGGCTTCCACTTACGTTATATTCAAAAGTTGTAACTACCCCACGAGCATCCGTTCGTTTTTTCAGATTGGAGCGTGAGTCGTATTCGAACACATCGCTCCACGTTCCGCCCGAACTCATGTATGTTCCGCTGCTGGAGAGCGAAGCGTGCTGTTCCGCGAGTTTCTGCTGCGTCATCCGACCAAGCGAATCATACCCGAACGATCTCGTCTGACTGCCTTGCGTTATCGTCGTAAGCCGGTCAAGCCGGTCATACGCGTACGTCGTGTTGATATTTCCAGAACCCGTAACCGATCCGGTTGAGCTAGCCGGATCTGGTTCGACAGCCTCGACAAGGCGTCCAAACGCATCTGTCCGCGACCAACGCTGCCGTCCCCAAGCGTCCGCACTCGTAACGGTCTGCCCAACATTTGAAGAAGCCGAACTTGGCGCGGAGCCGTTATAGGTTAGAGTTGAAGTGCTTCCATCAGGTGCGATCTGAGAGAGCGGTCGAGAAAGTTTGTCGTATGTTATTTCAGACCAATAGCTCGGACTGCTGGCTGTATCGTAAGGTCGCGAAACCTTCCACTGCCTGCCCATCTCGTCATACTTGATTTGGGTTCCGTTCCAGTTTGATGCCCCGGCCTGATACGTACTCTTATTTACCTGGCCGCGTCCATTGAAATAGCTGATCGACTGGCTGACTGTCGTGTTATCCGCTTTCTGAACATGCTCGGTAACATAGTTGCTCGAATCGGTATAGGTCGTTGTCTTCTTTCCACCCGAGTTCAGGGTCACGAGCGTCGGGCGCAATACGGCGTCATAGCTGATCGTTGTCGCAAGTCCGTTGAAATCCGTTATCGAAGTCGGAACCTTTGTGTTTGCATCGTACGAGTATGACTGCGTTACACGATCCGGCGATGAAGGATTTGAGGAACCTTTTGTAATACTATCCGGCAGCAAATACTGAGTTGCGGTCGAATACGACGAGCCGATCTGTTGGCAACAATTCGTCGTGGAAGTCCTTTCATTTCCAGCTATGTCGTAGGTGTAGTCGTAGGAAATTGCTCCCGTTGCGGCTGCTCCGTCGGTGTAGGTTGTAACGTTTGTGAGATTTCCCCGATATGCCGTCGCCGAATTAAAAGCGCTGACCTGATCATAGGTTTCGCAGCCACAGATATACCAATTTCCACCAACGTCAACCCATTCGCCTTCATAGCTGCAACCCGCCCCGTCAGGATTCCAAAGCAGGCACGAGCCGTTAACGGTCTCACTCGTATATGGATCGTAGGTATAATCATGCTGCACGATCCCCGAGGCAGCCTCCAAGGTTGCACCGTCATAGCTATATACCGTCCGCGTCAATCTGCCGTTCGAGTTGTTGTAATCTTCCGCTGTTTTTACAAGATTCAAAACATGCTGGTTGGTGTAATTTGCGCTGTTTTCGTAGGTAAATCTCTTTTCGCGATAGAGAGTTGTGCCGCCGTAATCGTACTCCTTTTGCGCCGTAACCTGATTGTAGACTGACGTTCCGTATGTAAACTCGGTCTTAGTTACCTGATTTTTATCGTCTGTGTGCTCAATCGCGGTTGGGCGCGGAGAATAGAAGTCGCCTGCACCACCGGAACCGAGTGTCGTAACCGTCTTGTCAAGAACTGTCGATGACGAATTCTCGATCCTGTTCTCGATTTGCAGTCCGTCGGAAACGTTAGATTTCTGGATCAGCTTGGAGGTATCGGGTCTCGTCACCGTGATCGTTTCATACGAACCGCTGGTACTGGTCGAATAGTAGGTGACAAGGGAACTCGTATCGATTCCATCAAATGTTTCGGTATGTGTGCCGTACCCGGGGGAATCGGTATATGATGTGCTTGCCGAAGTCGGAAAGTCATAAACTTCACTTCGGTTTGTCGTTCCCCAATCAATCGTGTCCGGGCCGGAATTCCAGTTCATTCCTCTCTGCGCGAGAATCGTCCGAATGATTCCATACGGCGAGTAAGCGTCAGTTCCACACGGCGAGTAATAGCTCGATCCGCAAAACCAGTATCCGTTTGCCGTCGTCGGATAGAATATCGCCTTTATTTGATAAGGCGTTGTGTTGGCAACGTTGGTTGCCGTTATTGGACTACCAAACATGCCCGATGTGGCAATGGTTTGGTGAAAATATTCGAACCTTATGAACGTTCTGGTTGTACCGTTGTAGCCCGGCCCGGAAATGCTTCGAAGTGCGGTACCGTTGTAATTGAAATCAATTGTTCTACCCAACGTATCCGTGATCGTATCGATAGCAGGCCCATAACCACCCTCATAGGTTATATCGATGTAGTTCCCGTGCCGATCTACGATCCTCGTCGGAAAGGTTTGATCGAAGTTTGAGGACGGCGAATTAAAGGTCATTATCGTGCCATTAGGCAATTGTGCCCAGCCAGTGACCGTCGTGTAGCTGCCATAGCTGTAGTAATTGCAGCCGTATTCGATCATGGAACCATCCGTTGTATAACCCGAGAAAGTATCGCTGTATACGCCGCCGCTGTTATAAAGCGAGCTGCTACCGTTATACGAACGCCGGGTGCCGTCAGGTGACACAAAAATACATCCACCGGAGGTTCCGGTGTAGAACATCTTTCCGTAACCAAGATTCCAACCGGGAGCCGGATAGCCCGAGTCGGCGTTGTAGGTCATTTCGGTTCCGAACTTGCTCCAGAGGCGCGAGTTGTATTCAAGATTGAGATTGATACCCAGATCGCCGCGGCCGTCCAGATTGACCGCCGGGATCGTCAAATTGTAGTTGCCGTTCGCAGCCCCTTTCTTGGACGCTGCACCGATTGGCCGTCCAACCCAATTTACTGGATCATCGGCAGTCGCATAGTTGCTGTTGTCCCATCCAATCGGATCGACCGAATTGATTCGGTTCACATCTCCCGAAGCCTTCGACTTTGTTCTTTTTGACTTGCCAACGCCAATAACTGGCTGCGGATCCCTTGATGAGACTGCATGAGTAGCCAAAAGCCCCCTCGCAATCCACTCTGCAACTAGCTTTTGTTCCTCGATTGTCCTTTCCGTTGCGGGCTTCCGCATAATTCGCGAGATGTTAAAAGCTGGATCGGGAAGCACCGTAGCGCTAGTCTCAGATGAATATCCTCCCGACGAAACCTGAACAATATACCTACCCGGCACCGCAGCCCTAAAGCGCCCGTTGGCCAGGGGACGGCTCTCGCCTGATTCGCCCTTTCGTATTGACCATCGAAATGCGACACCTCCAACCGACTGTTCACCTCGATACGCCGTCGCGACGAAATCAATCGCCTCACCCTGAATTACCGTGCGGTCTCGCTGGCCAATCTCGATCCGGTCGATTTGCACGACCGCTGACTTTGCCTTGGCATTCTTGGGAACTATTAGGGCAAGTGTGTTCGGAAGATCAACATCCAAAAAATGCGAAAGATCGGTTTTTTGCCACGTGCTTTTTGCTTCGCGGCCGATCTCGCCGAGAGAAATGACGGCGTAGCTGGCCGCCTCAGGTGCTGCAAACGCACTGTTTGCGAGTACAACTGTCGTAATAAAAAGAGAAACGATTCGAGTGTAAAGTCTTGGTTTTCGGGCATCAGCGATCATTGGGAAACCTCCTTGGAATTGGTCCTTAACAATCTGGTGATGCGAAATTAGAAAGCACTAAGGGGTTTGTGCCAATTTACGTATTGCCAGAGCTATGGAAAATGTGGGACGGCTGATACGTTCGAAATGACTATCTGATGATGGAAGATAGATTCGGCGTCTACCGTCAGTTAAAAATAACTAAACAAACGGAACAAAAAACACTATTTGCAATCTGAATCATGCCGTGGAAGGCATCTTTTCAATTTATGATGCGATTATTTAATATTTTTTTGAGACTTATGTCAAGAGCTATTTTGCGTTGTTAATCAACAATTAACCGCTGCGTGTCAGAAAACTAGAGTTTATTGACATTACTCCGGCTAGCTTCTGTAGCATTAAAAAACGCTTGGTCCGATCCGACGATTGACCTAGCCGGGAAATATGACTTGACAAACTTTGAGAAGTGGAGCCTAATGTTGGCATTCTCTGGAAGAATCTATTAAGCAGTAAACGTTCAAGGGGTCGGCTCACACGATTTTTGAATATTACGATTTGACGGCTCGGAACACCCACGATCCGAATTTCCCACCAGAAATTCCCTTCGCCATTCTAAGCCGAAAAGAAGCATTAAATGCGTATAGAACCCGCTTGACACAGGTTTTGTAAGATTACGCATTTTTTCGCAATTATTAAAAAGCATCATGCGAAGTAAAGGATTGACATTGGTGTATTTATCCGACGGATCGTTGATACAAAGGGCGAGTTTTTATAAACAGCATCACAAGCTAATCCGAAATTAGGGGTTGCCTACACAAAATCTAAAGACAAGGAGAAGATAAATGCCTGATAAAGCCTCAGAAGAAAACAAACCATTTTGGTTTTCGCCGACGTACGGAATTGTAATGACCGTAATTTCACTATTGTTAAGGGTCTAGAGTAGTTAAGCATCAAAGAGGCTGAGTTCTCAACATAGACAAGAGTGTTTTATAAAGGTCGCCAAATCGGTGGTTAAACCTGA
>JBEBJB010000083.1:0-2501 GCA_040080065.1 Pyrinomonadaceae bacterium | reverse complement strand
TCGCAGTTTCTCTCCTGCCTTCAATCTTCTACCCCTCGCCCCTAAAGCGGACATCTCATTTGCTACTGCTACCGGACATATAATGTGCTAGCTACATTTCGTGATAAAATAGTTGTGTTTTTCGGGTATTAGGATTAACATTCAGGTATACGAAGCTCTTCCCAAGGAGAAATTTAGATGAAACGTACCATTTTTCACGCGATTCTCGCAGTCGTTGTAGGACTTTGTGTGTCTGCAGGTGTGTTCGCCCAGGCCTCGCGCAACGATATTCCGGCAGCTGATAAGTATATCATCTCGGCGCGAGCCGGGGCGGTTAATTACCTCGAAGGTTCGGTCTCGATCATAAGGGCGGCCGGCAAAAGCGGCGTGCTGTTGAAGCGGGACGTTGTTGAGGTCGGCGATCGAGTGACCGCCGGGCCGGATGGAAAAGCGGAAATTCTGCTCAATCCCGGCTCATTCATCCGCCTTGGAAGCAACTCGTCGTTCGAATTCGGAACGACGGATCTCGAGGACCTTCAGATTCGGCTTGATTCCGGAAGTGCGATGTTTGAGGTTTTTGCCGCCGACGAATTCAGGGTTTCGGTATTTACACCGAAAGGAAAACTTGCTCTGATCGATACGGGCATTTATCGAGTCGATGTTTCGACCGATGGAACCGCTTTGCTTTCTGTTATTAAAGGTAAAGCCGAGATAGGCGAAGGCACCGCGACACTTATCAAAGACGGACGAACCGGCACGGTCGGTACCGATACGGTTGCTATCGCCAAATTTGACAAGGATAAGCGAGACGATCTGGCCGAATGGAGCAAGATGCGTTCGAAAGAGCTTACAAAGATGAATTCCGCTCTCAACGGACAACCGCTGATCAATTCACTTATGACGGGCTTCCGCCGCGGGGCTTGGGGAATGTACGATTCCTTTGGGCTTTGGGTCTATAATGCAGCCTTTGGCGGTTATTGCTTCCTGCCGTTTGGTAATGGCTGGCGCTCGCCCTATGGTGGCTGGTACGGAAATGGTATCTATCCATACTGGCCCGGCTTTTATAACCCGACAGGCGGTGGAGGCGGGTACGTGCCACCGAGGAAAGTATCAAGCCGAGTCCCCCGGATCGATAACACGGGTGACGGAACAGGCAAGGTTTCGACCCGTATGCCGAGAGGAAGCGGGGCTGATGAGAGCACAGGCAAGGTTTCGACTCGTTCAACCGAGAGAACTTCCTTCGAACCACCGCCATTTACCAAAGTTGGTCGCGGCAGCGACGTAGGCATCGGGTTCGGAGGCGGTCGTGTAGACTCGAAGGGAGATTTCTCGTCCGATCGCACTTCACCATCGTACTCTTCACCGTCAAATTCGGCGCCGAGCTATTCACCGCCGCCACCGCCGCCATCTGCTCCGGCGAAGGTGAGTTCGCGAGATAATAATTAAGCTTAGCGAAATAGATGAGAAAGGCGCGGGAAGCAATCCCGTGCCTTTTTTTATTTCAGTAGGTGGTTCAGGATCGTCGCCGGATCGGCTGGTTCGGGTGTTCCAAGATAAGGCTCGACGATGAGCATGATGGACTGGAACCCGTTAAATATCGTATGAAGGATAACGCATGGGAGAAGATTGTTTGAGTAAACCCGCAACCCCGTGAGCGTCAGGCTGAGCAGCGTGAGAAGAAATATGGTCGAGTAGCTCGGGTAATACTGCGGCACGTGGACGAGGGCGAACAGGCCGGTGACAAGGACAAATGAGACAGGCACGCCAAATGCCCTTTTAAATCCCGAGAAAAGGACGCCGCGATATATGACCTCCTCGATAAATGGGGCAGAGAACGTCGCCACGATGGCGATTATATAAACTGCCGATCGCGAGCTGCGGAGCATGCGGATCAGATCATTGTCCTGTTCCGGATAAAGGGAACCGACCAAAGCTCCTACGAATACAAATGCAACGAGAATAAAGCAGTAATGCCACCAGCGGACGCCGCCTTTTTCCCAGCCGAGTGTCTTGAGAAACTTGTATTTGCGGCCCTGCGAAACTACAAGCCAAGCCAGTAAAATGGTGAGCAGGTGTGCCGGAATGATGGCGATGATCTGCAGGAATATCGCATTCTGGTCATTCTTTGCAAACTCGACGATCTGGCTGCCGTCTGAGAGTGGGATACCTTTTGACGCAAGGTACGGATAAAGAAATAGAGCTGGGATAATCGCGATGAACACAACGCTGACCGCCCATGTCACCAAGGCGAGGATCGCGATGACGATACGCCGGCCAATTTCGGTTTGCTCGGCGTCCGAGGATGGTGCGGTCGAAAAATCCGGATTGACGGAAGGATCGGCAGTTACTAACTCACTGTATTCTACTTGATTTTCCACTCGTTCGAGTGTAGCCAAACCCGGCACTTCTTCCAAGTTCGACTTTTCGTTCTGTTAATAGCAAATGAAGATGTCCTGTTTTGCTAGCACGTTATATGTCCTGTTTGAAGTGTCGAAGAGAAAGGCGGCGCCTTTCTCTTCGAC
>JBEBJB010000034.1:0-50971 GCA_040080065.1 Pyrinomonadaceae bacterium | reverse complement strand
CAGGTTTAACCACCGATTTGGCGACCTTTATAAAACACTCTTGTCTATGTTGAGAACTCAGCCTCTTTGATGCTTAACTACTCTAGACCCTTAACAATTATCCTGAGCGGTATCTGATGCTTCATTTCCTTAAAAACCGAATTATATCGTTTTCAAGGCCGAAACTCATTGACCAAACACGCGTTTCCCGTTTAGCATTTTCGTAGGAAACAAATATGAGCTTCACATTGACCGATCTTGGCAGCGAGAACTTTGAATTCACGGCAAACGTATGGAACTGGAAAGCCGCTCTCGAGGTTATACGCAGCCTCGACATCGTCGGCGATGGGCAGTTGCGGCAGATGAGCTATAACGCGACGGGCGTGAAAATCTCGGTCGATGACGCTCACGAGATCGGTACGAGAATTCAAAACGAGTGGCTGCCACGGCTTGCGCCAAACAAACGCGTCTTTGGCGATCTGAGTATCACGGACGCTCCTGACGACATGACGCTGCACCGCGATGACGACGAGCAATGGAAAAACTACAGCGCGACCCATGACTGGATGCAGGAATTTGCGGAGTTTTGTTTGCGGTCGAAAGGGTTCCAGATCTTCTGATGATTTGTCAGTCCCGTTTAGCGGCGGGCTTGCCCGCCAAACGCCGGGGACCGGCGGGCAAGCCCGCCTCTGAACAGCATGTTGTACTTTTCAGACCGCTACTGATAAATCCCTATGGAATTTTTCCAGGACGCTATCAATTCTCTCGCTCCGATATTCAAAAACATCTGGATCCAGATCGGTCTTCTGATCGCCTTTGCGACCGTCCACGGCTACGCTGGTGCGTGGCTGGCTGTGCGAATGCTGTTTCGGCCGCGCCTTCCGGTCAGGCTCTTCGGATTTACAGTCTTTCCGCAAGGAATGATCCCGCGTCACCGCGACCGGCTGGCAAATGCGATTGGCAAGGCTGTCGGCGAAGAGCTTGTTTCCAAGGACACGATCATTGACCAGCTCACCGGCAACGATTTTCTCCGCCGCAAGATACAGAATGTCGTCGATTCCTACACAAATGAGATCTTGTCCGAAGATTATCCGTCGCTGATCGAGGCTTTGCCAAAGAATGTTCGCGAGCCGATCCTTGATGCGATATCAGCCCTACAGCTAAAGCTCGGCGAGCATATCCGTTCGGTTCTGAAGAGCGAAGAATCGCTTGAGACGATACGCGGGTTTGTTACGCGACGTGTTGATGATGTTTTAGGGAAACGCGTTTCCGAGGTTGTGGATGACGAGGCATTTGCCAAAATCACGGGTTTTCTCGACGAACGCGTCCGCACAGCCGTTAAGTCGAAAGCTCTCGAGACGAACATCCGCGATTTTATCAGCCGACGCATCGACGACCTGATCAATTCCGAGACGCCGCTCGGCAAGATGTTCACTGATGACGCGATCGCGTTATTAAAGGAAAAGGCCAACGAACAGATCGAGCCTGCAATGAGGCAAATTGCCGATATCGCCGCGACCGAGAAAACGCGCAACCAGATCAGCTCGCTAATCAAGCACGAGGTTCACGATTATTACGAGAACCTTTCGTTCTTCAAAAAGATCTTCGTCTCCCGCGAAACGCTGCTCGACGAGGTCGACGACCTGGTCAATGAAAGCCTACCGAAGCGTATCGAAGAGGCCCTGAACGGCGCATTTTTTGTCGAAGAAGCTCGCTCATTTATCGGTACAAGCATCGACAACGCTCTCGCCAAGCCGCTTCCGGTTGTGATCGGTGCGGTAGCTCCGGATCAGCTTGTTAGGTTTAAGGAACAAGTGACAAAGGTCGTTCTTGGCTTGCTGCAGAGTGAAGAGACGATCGCCGGGATCTCAAAATACATCCGCGAGACGCTGGGCAAACTTCGTCCGCACAGCATCGACGCGATATTGCAGATCATTCACCCGGAGTCCGAAGAGAAGCTGAAACGAATGCTCGCCTCGGGCCTGCTCGACATCATTTCCCGCGAGGAAACGTCGAACATCATCAACGACATCCTTGCGGGTCAGATCGACAGGCTGCTCTCGAAACCAATCGGCAAGCTCGGCGACCACATCCCGGAAGGAAAGCTGCGTGAAGCGAGCACGTCGCTGACCGACGCGATCATCGCCGCCGTTCATGCCAAACTGCCCGACGCCGTCGCCGAATTCGACGTCGCCGGAATGGTCCGCGAAAAGATCCGCAATTATCCACCTGAAAAACTCGAATCGCTCGTCATGTCCGTCGCAAAAGAGCACCTGCGCACAATCGAGCTGTTCGGAGCTTTATTCGGATTGATAATTGGCATCGCTCAGGCGTTTCTCTCGTACTGGGCGTTTGCAAATGACTAGTTGAGCTTATTCAGAAACATTTAGCGATTTTCTTCGTTTGTTTTATGATTGGAATATCAAATACGGGAGCCTAAAATGCCTCAGATCAAAATGAAAACGCCAAAAGAGCTTACGGTTCGACGCACAGAATTGAATATCTCGCCGAATGGATACAAGATGTCACAGATGGGCGAAAAGCTGATGAAGATCGCCATGGAGATCGAAGAATCGGACGAGCCCGGCCTAACCGAAGAGGACATCGAACGAAGGCTTAAGATGGGACGGGGCGGGTACGATCCAGACGATGAGTAAAATAATTTCGTATGTCGAACTTGAGACTTTGCCTATAGCAACTTTTTTTGGTAAATCGCGCGAGATCGAGCTTTACGGGCGGTTTTTCGACGAGGTCATTGATTGGGTCTCATGCGACATTCTTATCGCTCCAGCACTAGAGTTGGCGGCTGAATATTGCCTCGGCGCGATTGACGCACTTCATATCTGCGCAGCTAAGTACTTTGGCGCCGAATTTATCTCTGCCGAGAAGCCAACCAAACCGATCTATCAAGCTTACTCAAACATTTCGTCTATCTACGAAGACTAATTTCTAATAATGCAGGACGCCTCTAAAGCCACGATCGAGCAGATCGCACAAAAGGAATTTGGAACCGCTCCGTCGAGCATTACGCGCATGACAACCGGCGTCTGCAACGAGGTTTATTCGGTTGCGATCGGCGAACGTGAATATATCTTTCGCCTCAACACTGAGCCGCGTTTTATGCTGGGTTCGCATAACCATATTCCGCTGTTCAGATCGAAAGGGATCAAGGTGCCCGAAATTCTGGCCGAGGATTATTCAAAGACGTGGCTGCCCGTCGCTTTTCAGATACAGAATAGGCTGCCCGGACGCGATATCAATGACGTTATAGAAACGCTCAGCGACGACGAGCTGCGCTCTATCGGTGCCGAGGTTGCTAACGTGTTTCGGCAACTAAGCTCGGTACCGAACAACGGTAAATTTGGCGTATTATGGGGCGATGATAAGGATCTGGTCGACTCATGGTCAACCGAGGTCGCTCGTGTGACGAAGGTTGTCATCGATTGGGGAAAACAAACCGGCGTTCTCGACGAAAAGCTGGAAAAAGTCCTTACTTATATCAACACCCAATACAAAGGATACTTCGACCGCATTCGGCCCTATACATATTTCGGCGACATCTCGGCCAAGAACGTGATGGTCCACGAGGGCAAATTCTCTGGCCTCGTCGATCTCGACAGCCTTGCTCAGGGCGATCCGCTTGAGGCGATCGGGCGGATAAAGGCGAGTTGGTACGGTACGCAACACGGCACGGTTTACGCGAGCGCCGTGATGGACGCGCTCGGGCTGCCGGAAGCTCAACGAAAGATCGTGACGATGTACGCGCTGCTAAACCGGACGTTTTGGACGCTTGAGAATGGCGTGCGGTTCAACAGCAATACAAGCCGCTCGGTCGATCGCAAACGAGAGGCTAAAGACAAACTTGTCGTCGACCAACTTCTTGCCGAACTAACAGGCGAGCCCATACCAACCGCTGTAACTCCAAAACCCGTCAGAAAGCGAGTACCGAAAGCGGAAAAAGCAGATTCGGTTGAATCTCCGGAACCCGTTTCGCCCGCGACAGAATTCGAAGAGGTCCCGATCGTCGCGATCAGCGAACCACCAGCTCAGGTTATCGAGAAGCCAGTTCGAAAAAGGCGTGTGACAACGCCCGTCGAACCAGTTCTGTCGCCCCAAGCGGTTCCGGCAGATCAGACTATTTCGCCGCGAATTGATACCAGGCCGATACTTGAGGCCAGTTCTCTTTCCAAGACGTATGTCAGTGACGGAATAGGATTTAACGCCCTGAGCTGCGTCGATCTAAAGATCGCCAAGGGAGACTGCATCGCTGTTGTCGGCAAATCCGGCAGCGGCAAATCGACTCTGATGCATCTGCTCGCCTGTCTCGACGGGCCGACCGAGGGGTATGTTTACGTCGATGGCGACGACACATCGACGATGTCCGAATCTGAGAAAAACCGGCTGCGGAACGAGAAATTCGGCTTCGTTTTTCAACAGTTTTTTCTCAACGGGCGTGAGACGGTTTTTGAGAATGTTGTGCTGCCGCTGCGAATACGTGGCACGTCGGATTTTGAGATGATAACAGAGGTGGACATTGCTCTCGCCGCCGTTGGATTGGCAGACAAAACCGACAGCAAGGCCAAGGATCTCTCAGGCGGCGAGAAACAGCGTGTCTGCATCGCCCGGGCACTCGTCGGCAAACCTGATGTCATATTTGCGGACGAACCGACCGGCAATCTTGATTCAAACACCGGTGCGGCAGTTGAGAAGATGCTGTTTGAGCTCAATCGTGAGCAAGGCATTACGCTCGTGATCGTCACTCACGATCACGATCTCGCAAAACGCTGCGGACGAATTATTGAGATGAAAGACGGCCAGATCGTCGGCGAACACAAAGGTGAGGGAGCGACACAATGAAAACCTGGGACCTGATAAAACTCGCCAACCGCAACCTTTTTCGCAATAAACTTCGCACGCTGCTGACCGTTGCGGCGATATTTGTCGGCTCGTTCACGCTAACGATGACCAACGGCATCGGCGACGGGCTTCGCAGCTATGTCGAAAGCCAGGTCAAGAATATAGAGGGCGACGCGGTGATGTTCGTCGAGCGAAAGATAGAAAAACCTGCCGACGAACCAAAGGGTGACGCTCCGCCCGAATACAAGGACGAATCGGTCATGCCGGCGACAACGGAAATCGACCCGGCGACGCGATTTGTCACCATGGCGCAGATGGAAAGCGCGACGAAAGATATTCCTGATATCAAGTCAATTACGCCTCGTTACAACATGGATGCCGAGTACATCACCCTCGACGGCACCAAGAAATATGTTGTTGACCTCGCGATGATGTCTCAGGGCCTGCGGCAAAAGACCGAGGTTGGCGAGACGATCAGCGGCCCCGGACAGATCGTTATCCCGCTGGGCCTGGCAAAAGAATTGGATCCGAAAATAGAGAATCTGATCGGCAAATATGTGACGGTTGCGTACAAAAACTTTGCCAAATCGGTGCGAACCGTGAATCTGCGGATAGTCGGTGTTGCGACCAAGGGATTTATGACGATGATGAGTTCGTACATAGATTCCGACACGGCAGCGTCGATCTACGCCGAACAACGCGATCCCGCACAGTCGGGCAAGTTCTTTAGCTTTACCGTTCAGCTCACATCGAATGACGTCGCTAAAGCGGATGCTGTCAAGGAAAAGCTTGAGGAAAAGGGGTTCGAGGCTGCAACTATCGCTGACCGCCAGAAACGAACGTATGACGCGATCGGCATCTTTAAGATAGGAATGAGCCTCGTGGCGTTCATCGCTCTGCTCGCGGCTTCGTTCGGGATCATTAATACGCTTGTCATCGCGGTTCTTGAACGCACAAAAGAGATCGGCCTGCAAAAAGCTCTAGGTATGGGCCGCGGCAAGATATTTGCTATCTTTTCGCTTGAGTCTGTACTGATCGGATTTTGGGGAGCAATGCTCGGTACGGTCGTCGGAATCATCGTCGGTTTGATCGCAAATCAGGTTCTGATAAATGTATACTCAGCATCGTTCGAGGGCTACACGCTTTTTGTTTTTACCATTCCGTCGATCCTCATGGTGATGTTCCTGGTCTGCACCATCGCCTTCATCGCCGGCGTCCTGCCCGCGATCCGCGCGAGCCGGTTGAACCCGATCGAATCGTTGAGATATGAGTAAGGCCGATATTCATGATCTAAGTTGGAAGAGCAAGCCTTTGTAGTCGTTCAATAAGCTCTTGCAGATATAGACGTGTAAATTACTGAGCGTTGATTTAGCCAATTAGCCCTTCCTTCTTCCAGAATTCGAAGTGGAACTCCCAAAAAGGCCGCCGGCGGCCTAAGTGTTTGGAGAGAGCCGACCAATTGGACAGTACCTCTGTCGGCGTCGTAAACCGCCAAACGTCCGTATCGCGGGCCTCGCGGAGTATCTTCCCGAGAAGCCTTGTCCTTTCATGATCGGACGCCGTCAATAATCTTCCTTTCAGATCAGACACCGTCATCGGCTCATCCCACATGAAGTAGGGTATTGCCTGAGGGGAGTTTATGTCAGTTGAGAGAAGCCTCTTCATATCTAGTATTTTATCAATATCGATTGTTTTTTTTCGCGTTTGCCGCAATTTGGTTTTTGAGCAGTACGATTTCTGAGTTAATGTACACTGATACGAGGCCAAATATGAAGCGATTTTTTCTCCATTCGTTACTAATCCTTACTGCTGCTGTTTCGCTCCACGCGCAAAAAGCTCCCGATGCGCCGGAATTGACTCGACTGCTCAACGAATTCCTCGCGGGTGCCGGGCGTAATGATGCGGCGGTTCACGACCGGTTTTGGGCGGAGGATCTTATCTATACGCGGTCTGCCGGTGTTCGTACGAACAAACCCGATCTGATGAAAGGCGTTCGATCGGCTTCTGCCCCAAAGCCAGGAGACCCTGTGACGGTTTACACGGCAGAGAACATTAGGATCCAGCAGTACGGCAATGCTGCGGTCGTCGCGTTCAAATTGGTCGGCAACACGACCAAAGCTGATGGTACAAAGTCCGTTACAAATCACCTCAATACCGGAACGTTTATCAAACGCTCAGGCAAATGGCAGGTCGTCGCGTGGCAGGCGACGACGGTTCCAAACCCAGCAGCTGATGCGAAGGCCGCCGAAACCGCCAAACCACCAACAAAGCCTCTGACGCTTTCCTCGTCGGCCGCACCAACGACAGACCAGGCGAAATCCGCATCCGCACGGACCTATTTGAAAGGATCACGCGGCGGTTGCTACTACCTTAATTCCAGCGGGAATAAGGTTTACGTAGATAAGGCCTTGTGCAATTAATTCGGGTTTCTTCGCTTCCTACAAACATTTCGCTCCTAATGGAGCTGACATCTTCAATAAAAAACCAACTGCGCGATAAATAATTTTTGTTTCTCTTGCAAGTTTCTCCGCCTGCCGCGTTCTTACGGGCGCAGTGTTGATTTTGAGTGGCAAACGTATCTCCAGCGAGGTCGTTCGCGGAAAGACATTCGGGATCAATCCGGCTGCATTTTCACAGCCTGCGGACGGCCCGTCCGTGGTTCCGTTTCGCTCGAAATGATCGAGCACAAGGAGAAATACAATGAGAAGATCAATAATGTTATCGACTATTTTAACTGCATCAGTGGCAGTTTTGGGTGCGTGTACAAACGAACCAATACCGAACAAACCGCCGACAACTCCGGCTCCGGTTGCGACAGCAAGCCCTGTCGCGTCTCCGGTTGCATCACCGACAGGTTCGCCAACCGCGCCACCCGCAAAACCGGGAGCATCGCCGGAAGTTAAAAAGATCGACAACGCAAACATGAAGAAGGAAGCCGCCCCGGCCGCGACAGCTACGCCGAAAGCAACATAGCTCCTTCATACTCAAACAAAAAAGGCGGGTCCGATTTCTGGTCCGCCTTTGTTATTAAACGAAGAGATCCATTCCCTTAATCTTCGCTCAGCACAATGATAAGATCCTCTTCGTTAAAGCTGACGCGTTTTGATTTTTCCGGATTCAGGTTTACGCCGTATTGATTGTCCGCATCGTGGCATTGGCTGGTAATGCGGTAGCCGATCGCCGATTCGTTAAGCTCCGCGGCGGCGGCGGTAACGGTGTAAAAATCCATCTCGGTTCCGGTTTTTACGTATCGCGAAACGGGTTTCAGATAGATCTCTGAGCCCTCGGCCTGAAAAAGAATGTCATAAACCTTTTTCAGCTCGCGGTTTTCGCTGAGCTGGCTGAGCATCAGGCTGATCAGATTGTCGCTGACGACGAAATCATCGGCTTTGGCAACCACACCCAGTTCCCGGTTTCGCATGTCGAGCATTTCGGTGACGATACTGTAATCAACGCCGAGGCTCTCAGAGATGCCGCGAAGGTGTAGCAGCGAGATCAGCGTCTTTGCATCGCTTTCCTGGATATCGATATCGCGGTTGCTCAACACGATAATGTGATCGAAGGCCTGCGTGTTGATATCCAGCAGGGTCTTCTTTTCGCCGGTGTCGCCCTCGCAAAAAGCGATCTTTTGATTTGCGAGATCGGCTTCGACCTTCGCAACCTCAGCCTCGACGGCCGCGTCGTTGGCGACGACCAGCACGTTCGAGCCTTCTTTCACATAATTATCAAGCTCAGCAATAATGCGTCCGCCTTTGTCGTTCCAGCCGAGTACGAGCGTGTTTTCCTCACGAAGCCCGTTTTCCTCGCTATGGTTAAAGAGCGATGTATCGAGTTTTACATCAGTCCGGCCGTTCGCAACGACCGTATCGTCGTCCTCCGAAATGGCAATCACGCTGTCGCTTGCCGCGTACAAGCGATTCATCGGCGGGTTGATCAAAACTTCGCCCTCACCGGTAAATACGCCGATGACCGACGAATCTCCGTAAGCAAAGAGCGAATCGCGGTACGTTTTCCCGATGAGCGAGGATGGTACAGCCTCAAAATATATCTCATCACCCTCAAACTGCAACAGATCGCTATACACAACGCTCAGGCCTGATTGACGGCACGTTTGGGCGATGACGCGGGCGATCAGATCTTCTGAGAGGACGTAAACGGTCTCGCTGTTTCCGACCAGCTCAGCCGCCTCCATATTTCGCTCGTCCTTGATCTCAGCGACTATGTGGTACGGCTCGGCCTTGCGGTGACGGCCGTTGGTTATGCCAAGAACGGTTTTGATAACGTGCGTGTCGGGATTCTCAACCTCAGGAGCAAGTATGATGATCGATCGTGCCTCGTTGATATTGACCATCTCGGCCGACGAAGATTCGAGCGTCGAACCGCTGCGCACCACTATCTTTGTATTGCCACTATCAGGAATTCGGCTTTTTATCTCTTCTTCGACCTCGACCTTGTCCATCTCGGACAATATGACGATGCATGGTTTCTTCTGATTTGAATTCGCCTCGATCAGCTCCGTAATGATCGTAAAGATCTTCGGCGACCAGCCAAGAATGAGTGTGTGGTTGCCGTTCAGCACGCGCGACCGCCCGCGTTTTAGTTCCTCTATCTTTTGGTCAATGCCTGAGGCGATCGAACCGATCAGGATCGAAATAACAAAAATGCCGATCAACGTCGCGATAAATCGGACGATGCGAAAGTCCCAGCCTTCGTCGCCGCCCATCGTGCCGGGATCGAGCGTCGCCATCAGGCTTTTCCAGGTTCCTTCGATAAAACCGAGCGGTTCCGCGTCCGGCTCGGTCGAACCTGTGATGCCGAGGATCAACATTATCGCACCAAGCACAACCACCGAGACGAGCGAAACGATCGCCAGCCAACGAATGACCGCGACGGGGCCGCCCGACATGGTGTTCTCGAAGTGATACCGAAATTTCTCGCGAAGAGTATATTTTGCCATTGTTTTGTATGAAAATTTTGTGGTTGATTATAGTCCGAATTCAGGTTGAAAATACAGCGTAAACGACGCGTTTTCAAGCAGATGCGATTTTTCGATCATCTAGAGTACGGTCGGCGGGCAAATTTCTTGCGAACTTTTCCGTGCAAGGGTTCGTTTCTCTTGTCAGCTCACAAGCAACATCTGGAGGCATTTATATGAAGAAGATTGGAATTATAGTTTTTGTTGCGGCGCTGATCATTGGCGTCACGGTCGGAAGTATTTTTTCGTTTGGTAAATCGTCGCGGCCGTTCTTTAACTTCTCATTCAATTTCAAGGGCGTGAAAGGCTCGGGCAATACGGCGACGGATGCCAGAAACGCTTCGGGCTTCAAAGGTGTCGAGGTCGGCGGTGTATTTCAGGTCGAGGTCAACGCTCAGAAGGAGTTCGGTGTCGAGGTCGAGGCTGACGACAATCTGCTGCAGTACATTCGAACCGATGTCCGCAACGGCGTGCTTTATATCGAAACTTCGCATAAGATCTCGCCAACCAGCCCGATCCGCGTTCGCGTAAACGCTCCCGAGATCGAACATCTTGATGTTTCCGGTGTCGCAAACGTAACGGCCAACAACATCAAAACCGGCGAATTTGGCATCGATTCGTCAGGAACTTCAAAGGTAACGGTTTCGGGCGAAGCCCGAAAGTTAACGGTTGACGTTAGCGGAGCAACGAAGATCGATGCCGAAAATTTCCAGGTTGGCGATGCTACCGTCGATGCGAGCGGAGCAAGCAGCGTTTTGTTGAACATCACGGGCGAACTAAAAGCCGACGCCTCGGGTGCGAGCAAGATCCTCTTTACAGGTACACCCTCAAGAGTTTTTAAATCGACGAGCGGTGGCAGCCGCGTTTCTCCTAAATAACTTAAGTCTCGACCGCGTTAGTCGTTATCCCTAAGAGACGGCCTTCGCTATCGAAACCAACGGCGTAGATTCTTATACTAACATCGCCGATCCTAACAACTTTTAGATCTGTCAGATTTTCCTCGATCAGCTTTTGCAGGTCGAGGAATTTTTTTGCTCTCGTTTTTTCCCGCTCGCCATGCCAATCCTTGATCGTTGTCAGCCGCTCAAAAAATTGAGGAAATTGAACTTCCGATATTGATCCGTCAGAACCCGCCGCAAGCTGTTTTAGCGCCGATCGATGATCCTCTCTCGTCTCGTTACCGATGAACGGTGTCACCGGAGCATCGGTTTCGCTGATGTAAATGAGGTCTTTACAGGCTTCTTCCAACTGCGAATAGAACGACGACGAATTTTTATCGCTTTTATGGAAATTTTTTTTACTTTTTTCGTCGTTTTTTGACATTTTTTGATCAAAAACCCGGTGGATTTCTTAGTCTAACACATTCGAAATTTAGGGCGAATTGTTGTCATAATGGAAGTTAAATTCGTGTTAAACGCCTCGAAAAAAAGCTGTGGATTTCGGTTTGCGCGAGGCCGTGTTTCGTGTTAGTCTGTTACCCGTTTCCAATATAAGGAACCGCCGTAAATTATTGAAAATAAAGGCTTTAATGCATTACATTAAAGTTTATGCGCTTATCGCGTTTAGCTGTGGATTTCCTGTTAATAAATTACGGCGCGTCTTACATCAGCGGGGACGGAAAGTACCAAAACAAAACGACTTTTAGTTACACGGTGTGTGAGGAAAAAACACCACTGCGGCTGGTTCGCCGCTACCGAGATTTGCATAAGCGGGATGTCGTGCGTTAAGCACCTCCTAAAACCATTACATTGAAAGAAGCTGCCCCTAAAACGACACTTTGGAACGAGATTTTGAGCATACTCAAAACCCGTCTCAACTCCGACATATATAACACCTGGTTTCGCCCCATCACGATCGAAAACCTCAACGAAGAGTCTCTTGTCATTACCCTGCGTGCCGGCAAAATGACGAAAGACTGGATATGTCTGTATTACACCGATCTGCTTAAGCAGGTCCTCGAAGAAATAAACTTGCCGGGCTATTCGGTCGACTGGACGATCGACCTCGACCAGCCGGTCCCGGAGCCCTTTGAGGAAGAAGAGGCCGATTTCTTCTTCTCGCCAAAAAGTTTGGGGGCAAAAGTAACGTCCGAGCCTGCCCGCGTTTCGCACCTAATAGAAATCGAGCCGGCAGATGATGGGCTCAATCATAAATACACGTTTGAGAAGTTTGTCGTCGGTTCGTGCAACCAGTTTGCCCACGCGGCAGCTAAAGCTACGGCCGAAACACCCGGCTCGACCTACAATCCTCTCTTTATATACGGCGGCGTCGGTCTCGGCAAGACTCATCTGATGCACGCGATCGGCAACACGATCAAAGCCCGCAGCCCGCACATGCGTGTCGCCTATATTACGTCAGAGCGGTTTATGAACGAGCTGATCAACGCGATCCGCTTTAATAAGACGCCGGCTTTTCGCGACCGATACCGCTCGATCGACGTGCTGCTGATGGACGACGTGCAGTTCATGGCGGGTAAGGAACGCACGCAGGAAGAGTTTTTCCATACATTCAACACGCTGCACAACGGCCAGAAGCAGATTGTCGTCTCCAGCGATTGCCCGCCGCGTGAGATTCCAACGCTGGAAGAGCGGCTGCACTCGCGTTTCGAATGGGGTCTGATCGCCGATCTAGAACCGCCCGATCTAGAGACCAAGGTCGCGATCCTACAGCGTAAGGCCGATATGGACGGCATTCATCTCGATGACGACATCGCCATCTACATCGCCGGAAAGGTCAAGAGCAACGTCCGCGAGCTTGAAGGTTCGCTCGTTCGTCTCGTCGCCATCTCGTCGATGAAGGGCGTGCCTATCAGCAAGCAGCTCGCTCAGGAATCGATGAAGAACATTCTCGACGCCGAGCGACCGGCGGGCCTGACGATGGATCATATCGCCCGCACGGTAGCGTCGCATTACGCGATGACTGTCGAAGAATTGAAGTCAAAGAGCAACACGCGAGCGATCGCGGTACCGCGGCAGATGGCTATGTATCTGTGTAAACGGTTGACCCGGCACAGCTTCCCCGAGATCGGCCGCGAGTTCGGCGGCAAGCATCATACGACCGTGATGCATTCCGTCAGCAAGATGGCAGCTCTCGATAAGGACGACAGAAATTTCCACAGGGAGATAAAAGACCTTATCGATAATCTTTGCAATTAATTAAAGGTTTTTTAACGTTAAATTCGTGTAAACCTTTTTCACATAATGCATCGCGTTATGTTCGGCGTAAGTCGTTTATTTACAGATATTTGAACAACAGTTTTCCACTTATCCGCAAGAGACATGAAAACGCGGTTGTGGACATCGGTGGAAAAGGGTCGGGCATCAAATCTTTACACAGGCTACGATATTTTTCCACAAGTTTTCCACACGACGCTGTGGACGAAAAAGGGGTTGTTTTATAAGGGCTTAGGCCGCTTTTGCACATTTACACAGGGCCTATTTCTTACTACTAAGATCTATATCTTAGTTATAATCTTAAATAGGTTTAGGAAAAGGCGAAGAGCTCGGAGTACCTGCTTTAGCAGGCAAACCCGGCAGCGAAGCGAACCGGGATTCAAATAGTCAGGAGTTATTAAAGTTTATGGAATTCAAGATCAAACAGAGCGTATTGAAAGAAGAGTTGGGATATATCCAGGGCGTGGTCGAGCGTAAGACGACGATCCCCGTGTTGTCGAACATCCTGATCGAGTCACTCGGCGAGGGCGAGATCCGCATCGTCGGCACCGATCTCGACTGCACCATCCGATGTGATGCCGAGGCTGAGATCATCAAATCCGGTGCGATCTGCATCCAGGCCCGCAAGCTGTTTGATATCGTCCGGGCGCTCGATAGTGGAGACGTGCATTTCAAAAAAGAGGACAACGAATGGGTCACCATGAAAGCCGGCCGCGCAAGCTATCGTCTGGCTGGTGTGAGCCGCGACCAGTTCCCTGAGATCCCGCAGTTCAAATCGACGCCTCTGCGCCTGCCGGCAGAGACGTTCGCGTATTTTATCCGCAACACGGCGTTCGCTATCACTAACGAGCAATCACGCTTCACGCTCTCGGGGGCCAAATTCATCATCGGCGACGGCTCGGCCAAAATGGTCACGACCGACGGACATCGCCTTGCCTACGTCGAACGTGCGATCGAGGACCGCGAAGCCGTGATGGACACGCTCATCCCGAAAAAAGCTCTGCTCGAGCTGATCAAGCTTTCCCGCGGCGTCGGCGAGGTCTCGTTTGGCGAGGACCCGAACCACATCTACTTCGAAACCGAAGGCCGCCTGCTGATCACCCGCAAGCTCTCGGGCCAGTTTCCTAATTACGAAATGGTCATGCCCAAGGACAATGACAAATCCGTCGTTTTCGACCTCGAAGAAATGCGAAATGCCGTCCGCCGCATGTCGCTGATCGCCGACGACCGCAACCGCTCCATTCGCCTCAACGTCCGCGAAGGCGAGATCGAGGTCACCGCCCAATCCGCCGAAGAAGGCGAAGGCACCGAGGTCGTCCAGGCCGACTACACCGGCGAAGCCGTCCAACTAGGCTTCAACTGGCAGTACCTCCTAGAATTCCTAACCAACGCCGCCACCGGCGATATATTCCTCGCCGGAAGCGAGTCGGCGGGCGATTCTGACACTGCAGGTGCTACTGCAACTGCCGCTGCCCCTGCCCGCGAGGGCAAGGCTCCACTGCGGATCACCTTCGACTTCAAAGACTCCAACGCCCAAACCCAAATGTCTATCGCTGGTGAAACCACCTACGACTACAAATACATTGTTATGCCGTTGAGGATTTGACGCGAAAAGGCTGATACGAGGCTTAAGAAGACAACATTTGAATGACCCCCCTACAAGATATTGTGTCTTTCAGTGCTCTAAGGCGCGTGATATACACCATACGCGACTGACTGGTTGAGTGCGGTCGAATGGGGCTATATGCCCGTTTTTATTGGGTTTTGGTTTTGACAACTGTTACACCTAGCGAGTAAACTCTAGGTTTTCACTTTCGAGTGAGATTTTAATGGAGAGCGACTATGCCGAAGAGAACATATCAACCGAACAACCGACGTCGTGCGAAGAAGCACGGATTCCGTGCACGCATGGCGACCAAGAATGGCCGCGCTGTGATCAAACGGCGCCGTGCGAAAGGACGCAAGCGATTAACAGTTCACCATTATTAAGTTTTGGCCTGCCGAAAGAAGATCGGATCGCAAAACGCACCGATTTTCTGCGGGTCTATGAACAAGGTGTCCGTTTTGAAGGCCGTTTTATGACGGTTTTCATTTTGCCCGTTGGGTTGGGCCGTCACCGCGTCGGCATAACCGCTACCAAAAAGGCCATCGGCAAGGCCCACGACCGCAACCGCGCTAAGCGGCTGCTTCGCGAGAGCTTTAGGCTCAGCCGGGTTGAGCTGGACGAGATCGACACGAAATACGATTGGGTCATCAACGCTCGCAGAAGCATTTTGCGTGGAAAACTGGCGGAACCGCTCGCGGAGCTAAAACAGATCGTGGCGAAAGTTGGGAAAAAGAGTTTGCCCGCGAATAACACGAATGAACGCGAATAAAGACAAATTCTTATTCGGTTTATTCGCGTGATTCGCGGGCAAAAATTGTTTTCACATCCGTTTGTGGCAATATTGCGTTAGATGAAGTTTTTGGTTCTCGATATTCTGGGCATTTATAAGGCGTTTTTGTCGCCATTCTTACCGCCCGCGTGCCGATTTGAACCGACCTGTTCGGAGTATGCGAGGCAGGCAGTTGAGACGTACGGCGCGATACGTGGAACATGGATGGGTTTAACACGTATTTTAAGGTGTCAGCCGCTGTGCAAAGGCGGGCATGATCCGGTTAAGTGATTTTGGATTGGAGATTTTAGATTTTGGATTGGTTTGGATTTAATGCCGATCCAAAATCCCAAATCTAAAATCCAAAATGTAAAGATGGAAAATCAAGGTAATAGCAGTAATCAATCCCGTTTCCTGATCGCCGCGGTTCTGTCGATGGCGATCCTTTTTGGATGGCAGTATTTCTTTGCCCCCAAACCGCCGCCGGTCGATAACGCCAATTCCAATACGGCGGCGAACACCGCCGCGAATGCTAATACGGCAGTTCCGACTCCGGCTCCTGTAGCAACTCCGCAGCCGGAAACGGCCGCCGCGACCACGCCGGATACCACACCGAACCGCTCGATCACGATCAAATCGCCTCTGTACGAGGTGAAGCTCGATTCCAAAGGAGCTTTGGCGACGAGCTGGATCATCGTTAAGAACAAATCGCCGCGAGCTGATTTCCCGCTATTTGCCGACGGTTCGCACGAGGGAGAGCAAAAGCCTTTACAGCTTATTTCCGATGAAGCTTTGAAACGCAGCCCGCGCGAGATCCCGTTTCGGCTCTCGACCGACGATCAGGTTCTGACGGCGCTTTTAAATGACCGCAATTATGCTGTTTCGGTGCCTGACGAGACCATTACTCTTGCTGACGGCGGCGAAAAGCAGATCGATTTTACTCTGACCGACGCTAGTGGCGTTGAAGTTAAGAAATCATTCCTTTTCCGTGCGGATAGTTATATTGCGGACGTTGCGGTGACCGTCAAACGCGGCGGGCAGCCCGTGCCGAACACGAAACTCGTCATCGGAGCCAGCATAGGCGACCACGCGATCAACAATCACAACTTCTACCACATCGAGCCGGAAACCGTCGCTGCCGTTAACGGCGATATCAAACGCCATCAGGGAAATGCGACGTTTACATACGACGCAAATGGGCAATCGACTCTGGCCGATACCGGAACGGTGGATTGGGCGGGCGTGGCTGATGCGTATTTTGCGATGACCGCGATCCCGGCGGCTCCCGTACAGGGCGTGGAGTACAAGGCATCGAAATACGATGTTCAAACGAAGCCGTATTTTGAAAGCATTTTCCAGTGGATCATGCGTAGCGCCAAAACAACGGAAACGCGGCATCTGGTGACCGTCTATCTACCGATACCCGCAGACGGCTCGGTTACCAAGGTTTTTACCGGTACCAAGGACTATTTCCTGCTTGCGAAACTTAGCGAGGATTCTGCGGCAGTCCTCGGCCGTCAGGTCGAGATCACAAATCTGATCAACTTCAGCAACTACTGGTGGCTGCGGTGGCTGACCAAACCGCTGTCGATCCCGATCGTATACGCACTCAACTTTTTCAACGGCCTCACGCACAACTACGGCGTAGCGATCATCGTATTTACGTTCTTGTTCTATTCGCTGCTTTTCCCGCTGAGATGGTCGCAGTCGCGCTCATTCAAGAAAGCGTCGGGCAACGCGCCCAAGATGAAGGCCATCCAGGATCAGATCAAGGAACTCCAAAAGAAAGGCGTTCCCAACGACGATCCCCGAATGCGTCAGCTTCAGATGGACCAGCTGAAGATGACCAAAGACGCCCTGCCGATCGGCGGCTGCCTGCCGATGCTGCTGCAATTCCCGTTGCTCATCGCATTCTACACGGCCATCACGATCGCTGTTGACGTCCGCCAGTCAACATTCATGTGGCTGCCAGACCTTTCTGCCGCCGACCCGTGGCACCTGCTGGAATTTGCCTTTGCTTTCTCGATGATACTATCGATGAAGTTCACGCCTCAGGCCGCCGTTGTTACGCCTGAACAGCAGATGCAGCAGAAAATGATGACTTATCTCATGCCGGCGATGATGCTTTGGGTCATGTGGGCTGCGCCGTCGGGTCTCTTGCTATATTGGTTCTTTGGTAATATCGTCAGTTTTGGCCAGCAGATGCTGATCAACCGGATGAACAAGCCGAACACCCCGCCGGGAATGGAGATCGTGGGTTCGGTGCCAAAGGGGGCGAAGAAAGTTAAACCTAAGCTTTCGACTACTTAACCGGAGCGCGGGCTTCTAGCCCGCCCGCTTTAGGTCGGAATTATTCAAGCAACTGGCAGGCTGGAAGCCTGCGTTCAAACTTATGAACCAAACCTGTGAAAACGCAAAGGATTTCCTCTCCGGGCTTGTATCAGACATGCGTTTCGACCTGAGCGTCACTTCCGAGTGGAACGACGAAGGCTGTTTGCTCAATCTTAACGGAGAAGATTCAAACTACGCTCTCGCGGAAAATGGCGAACTGCTCGATGCGTTCGAAGTCGTACTATTTCAGGCATTTGGCCGCGAACTTGATCGTGAACACCGCTTTGTCGTTGATGCAGAGGGCTTTAGGCAGACACGTAAGGCAGAACTTCACGCAATGGCCCGCTTTGCGGCGGATCAGGTTCGGAAGAATGGACGACCATTCACATTTGGGGTGCTGAATTCAACGGAACGCCGTATCATCCATATGACTCTACAGAAAGAAGAAGATCTTTTCACAGAGTCCGTCGGTGACGGTCGAGAGCGGCGTCTACAGGTTAGGTTGCAGTAGAAATATCGAGAAAGACGGAAACAAACAGTGGGCACAGAGAGAATGATCCTTACTCTCTGTGTCCTTTTGTCGTCTCTGTGGTGAAATAGAATCATGCCAGATACGATAGTCGCACTTGCAACACCAACCGGACGCAGCGGCATTGGGGTCGTTCGCCTCAGCGGTAGCTCAGCGCTCGCGATTGCGGCAAAGATCGTTGGTCATCCTGACCTTGTTCTCGAGGCCAGAAAAGCCCACCTTAGACAGCTCGTTGATCCAGCGACCAATGAAGTCATCGACGAGGCCATAATCACTTTTTTTAAGGGTCCGCATTCTTTCACCGGTGAGGATGTCGTTGAGATAGCCTGTCATGGCTCGCCTATCTTGTTGCGGCAGGTGATCGACATTTGTCTTGCACAAAATGCACGAATGGCCGATGCAGGTGAGTTTTCGTTGAGGGCTCTGTCGAACGGCCGGATGAACCTCGCCGAGGCTGAGGGGATACGCGATCTGATCGACGCTCAGACAACGGCATCCGCACGGCAGGCGATACGGCAGCTTCGTGGCGAGTTTTCGAATCAGCTTCAGCCGTTAAAGGACGATCTACTGAACGTGATCGTCGTTCTGGAGTCGGCACTGGAGTTCGTTGAGGACGATTTGCCGGAGGTTCAGGCGGATGGTGTGAAAAACAAACTGGCAGCGATAGCAACTGAGATTGAAAGACTTGCGTCGACATTCAAAGCCGGCCGTCTAATACGCGAGGGGCTGAGAGTCGCTTTGGTTGGGCGTCCGAATGTCGGTAAGTCTAGTCTTTTCAATGCTTTGCTTGGCAGTGACCGGGCAATCGTAACAGATATCGCGGGAACGACCCGCGATCAGATCCATGAGCGATTTACCATTGGAGACATCCCGATATCGCTTATCGATACGGCCGGGCTTCGTGAAACAACCGACACAGTTGAAAGCATTGGTGTGGAACGTTCCAAGGCAACGATGGCCGACGCCGACATTGTTGTTGTAATGCTCGACGCAAGTGTTCAAACGTCGGATGAAGATCGAGAGATCCTTGCAAGCGTAAAGGATCTAAATTATATCGTCGCACTCAATAAGATCGACAAGATCCCGTCGACCGATGTTGATCGCATCGTTGCGGCGGAAAACTCGAGCCTTTCATACCTTCGAGAAAGGCTGATTCCGCTTTCCGCCAAAACCGGCGAAGGCCTGGACGATCTCAAACAAAAAATCGTACGCCCATTCGGTGCAGAGGATATCTCAACGTCGGGATTTCTGGTAACCGATGCCAGACACTATGATCTGCTGACACGCGCCGAAGCTGAGATCAATAACTCTCTCGATCTAATGAACCAAAAAATGAGCGAAGAGATCGTCCTCATCGGCCTCCACAATGCTCTTCGCTACCTCGGCCAAATCACCGGCGAAACCACCACCGAAGATATGCTAACCCGCATCTTTTCAACGTTTTGCATCGGAAAGTAAGCATATTGACGGATAGTTGTGACTCTGATACTATACATCTGTATGAATAGATTCATAACTACGAAAGAGGCGTCTATTAGGTTGAACATTAGCATTCGACGTGTTCAGGCGTTGATTACCGCAGGCCGTCTGCCGGCACGAAAGATCGGGAATAGTTTTGCAATCAACGAATCTGACCTAAAGTTGTTGAATGGACGCACGAATGGCCGTCCGACTAATGGTATTAAGCCTGAGGAGAAAGATTGGGATGCAATTATCGCCAGATTTTCCGGTTCCGTAAAAGGCTTGCCTCCGGATCTTTCGACAAACAGGAAATATTTGGAAGGATTTGGCAAATGACTGGAAAAGTTATTGCCGATACTGTTGCCATCGTTGGGTTTTTGAGCGAAACGGATCAGTGGCACGAAAATGCCTTTTCGTTTTTCAAAAAATTGCCAAAACCTTTTTACACTTGTGAAGCGGTGATCACGGAAAGTTGCTTCTTATTGCGGGATTCGATCAATGGCGAAAAGCAAGTTCTGGATTTGATAGCTAATGATGTATTGCGGATTGATTTCTCCATCGAATCTGAAGTAGGCAGTCTTAATTCGCTAATGAGCAAATACAAATCGGTTCCGATGTCTTTGGCCGATGCCTGTCTGGTAAGAATGACCGAAATACTTGATGCTTCGATACTAACATATGACACCGATTTTGAAATCTACCGAAAAAACGGGCGACATCGAATCCCTCTCATTGGAGTGGATGATAAATATAATAAGTAATGTTCGACGAAAGTTTTGATGTGATCGTTATAGGAGCGGGCCACGCGGGTTGCGAGGCAGCCTCTGCCTCCGCTCGTCTTGGGGCTGAGACCGCATTGGTCACGATAAATCTTGATCTGATCGGACAAATGTCGTGTAACCCGGCCGTGGGCGGTATCGCGAAAGGCCATGTTGTTCGTGAGATCGACGCCCTCGGTGGGATCATGGGGCGCGTGATCGACCGGACGGGAATCCAATTTCGGTTGTTGAACCGTTCGCGTGGGCCCGCGGTTCAATCTCCGAGAGCACAAGCCGATCGCAGTTTGTACCGAACTGAGATGCGTCGTGTGCTAGAAGGCACACCTAATCTGAATCTTCGCCAAGGCGTAGTGATTGGTCTAATTATAGAGAACAATAGGGTTATCGGTGTAGAGCTGCAAGATTCAAGACGCTTTTCTGCGAAATCGGTTGTTATCGCGACCGGAACATTCCTCAACGGAACTATCCACGCTGGCCGAAAGACTTTCTCTGCCGGACGCGCGGGGGAACCTGCATCGATCGAGCTTGCCGAGAGCTTGAAAGCTAATGGATTTCCTGTCGGCCGCTTGAAGACAGGAACGCCGCCGCGGCTTGATGGACGCACGATCGACTGGGACGCTTTCGAGCCGCAGCCAGCGGACGAGAAGCCAGTGGCATTCTCATTCGCAACGGAAAAGATCGAGCAGGACCAGATCCAGTGCTACATCGGTTACACGAGTGAGCGGCTGCATCAGACGATCCGCGATAATCTGCATCAGTCTCCGTTGTATTCCGGAAAGATTACGGGCATAGGCCCGCGATATTGTCCGTCGATCGAGGACAAGGTCGTAAAGTTCGCCGATAAGAACCGACACCAACTCTTCCTTGAGCCGGAAGGAAAAGATACGAATGAGGTTTACCTAAATGGCTTCTCCACGTCGCTTCCGTCGGCATTGCAACTTGAGCTGCTGAGGATGGTCGAGGGCTTTGAGAGGGTTCAGATAATCAGGCCTGGTTATGCGATCGAGTATGATTTCGTTGACCCGCGTGAGATGCGGCGGACGATGGAATCGACCCGTATGGACGGCTTGTTCCTCGCCGGACAGATAAATGGAACGACCGGTTACGAAGAAGCCGCGTGTCAGGGATTGATGGCCGGGATAAATGCCGCGTTTGCGACTCAGGGCCGAAAGCCGTTCGTTTTGGAGCGGGACCAAGCATATATTGGTGTACTCACAGACGATCTCATTCGTCACGGCGTAGATGAGCCGTATAGGCTCTTCACCTCAAGAGCGGAGGCGAGATTGACGCTTCGGCATGACAACGCCGACGAACGTCTTTCACCGAAGGGGCGCGAAGCCGGGCTTTTGGGTGATGTGGATTGGGATAGGTTCAATTCAAAGCGCGATCGGCTCTCAAATCTTAGAAATCTGCTCGATCAAACGCGATTCAAACGGTCCTCGGTTGAATATGCAAGTGTTTCGCAAATTCTCGGTGCGGATCTGGGTGATTCTATAACGCTTTCGCAGCTCGCAATGCGACAAGGTGTAAATCCTGATCTTATAAAACGCCTGCTGCCTGCTGATGTCGCCGAAGAGTTAAAAGAGACCGATCTGGAAACTGCCCTGGCAGATTCTCTTTACAGCGGCTATATCGCGAAACAAAAGATTGCTACTGAAAGGGTAAATCACCACGATGCTCTCAAGGTGCCTGAACATTTTCAGTTTTCAGTGATCGGCGGACTCTCGACCGAAATGGTCGAGCGCCTCGAACGAGCGAGGCCGCGGAATTTTGCTCAGGTTCGCAATATCGCCGGCTTGACGCCCGCTGCCGTGTCATCGGTTCTTGTTCATCTTACTGCAAACGTTGCTAATCGCAGCAGTCAAAACTAAGAGAACGAGCCTCTTTTCTCCCATCTCTCTCGTTACTCCATATATATTTTCCAAAAGTGTGAAACGTTTCACACTTTTCCCTCCTCTGGGACGAATTTTGGGGGAAACTTTTCTCCGATATTCTTGTGGCGCGTGCAAAAGTGTGAAACGTTTCACACTTTTTTACAAGAACACGTAATAATGGGCGATTTTAACGAAACTTTCCCAGATTGGTCGTAGTTCTTTACTATTTGTCGCTGAAAAACGGCTGGATTGGTCGAGGTATTTCCGAGATTGGTCAAACGTGCGGACGACAAAACCCACTCTACCAATCCGGACTCAATAGGATGTCTGAAAAGTCCGATCCATAGGGGCCGAAGCGCCAAAAGATGCTAGAGGGTCTTCGCACCTCAGTGCCGCAACCGTTGTAACCCTTTTCGAGACGCTCCACGTCTGGCTAACTTCATATGCGGCTCCGCCACATAAGAAAGGCTCTTTCAGACAGCTTTTTCCTTTTATTCATCCGAACGGCCAAAGTAAGAGTAGGCCAAAGTGTGAAACGTTTCACACTTTTGGCTTAGATGAACTTCAAAAAGTCTGAAACGTTCACACCGTGCTTCTCGATTCATCCGATCAATTAAATACAAAAGTGTGAAACGGTTCACACTTTTGGCATCGAGGAATTTCAAAAAGTCTGAAACGTTCACACCGTTCTTCTCGGTTCCTCCGACCAATTGAATACAAAAGTGTGAAACGTTTCACACTTTTCTTGATTTAGGGAATGAGTTCGCGGTGTGCTAACTTAATTATTCGATGTTTTAGTTACAAAATGGGCAAAGTAATAGCGGTAGCAAATCAAAAAGGTGGTGTCGGCAAGACAACGACCGCCGTAAATCTGTCAGCGGCGCTCGCCGCCGAGGGAAAAAAGGTGTTGCTTGTGGACGCGGATCCACAAGCAAACGCTACCTCTGGTGCTGGTGTTCCCCGGGTTATTGGCAGAAAGACCTTATATAATGCACTGGTTTCGGGGGATTCGCCGCGGGAGATGGTTCTTCCGACTGAGATTGAGACGCTTTGGGTTCTGCCGGCGGATAAGAATCTAGCGGGAGCCGAGATCGAGCTGGTCGAGCGGGCCAATCGAAACTACGCTTTGAGAGAGGCACTTGCGCAGGTTCGCGATTACTTTCATTACGTATTTATAGATTGTCCACCTTCACTTGGAATACTAACCGTCAATGGCTTGACGGCCGCCGATTCGCTTTTGGTTCCAATTCAGTGCGAATATTATGCCCTTGAGGGTGTTACTGAACTTTTTGACACGCTCGCCCGGCTCCGCCGCGAACTGAATCCTAAGCTCGCGATCGAAGGCCTGTTGCTTACCATGTTCGACGAACGGACCAATCTCTCGTCGGCGGTCGCCAAGGATCTGCGGGATTTCTATGGTAGCCAAGTGCTGGAAACGGTGATTCCGCGAAATGTCCGCCTCGCCGAGGCTCCCAGCTTTGGAAAGCCAATATTGCTGTATGACCCTCGATCCCGCGGGGCCGAAAGCTATGTCCAACTTGCCAAGGAGATAATCAAGAATGGCTAGACAAACACTGGGAAGAGGTTTGAGTGCGCTGCTCGGAGACGAACATCTGACGCCCTCGGGTGAGGCTCCATCATACGAGATAGATATTGATCTGATCGATCCGAATCCGGAGCAGCCGCGTACGCGATTTGCCGAGGCAAATCTCGAGGAATTGACCAAATCGATCCGGGCCAACGGCGTGATCCAGCCCATTGTGGTTCGTAAATTCGGCAATAGATATCAGATCGTCGCCGGAGAACGGCGCTGGCGGGCGTCGCAGCGTGCGGAATTGCGACGGATACCAGCCGTCGTAAAGGAAGTATCAGACGAAAAGCTGCTCGAGATCGCTCTGATCGAAAATATTCAGAGGCATGAGCTAAACCCGCTCGAAGAAGCCCGTGCTTACCGCAAACTTATTGATACCGTTGGACTTACGCAGGACCAGATTGCCGACCAGATCGGTAAAGAAAGGTCGTCAGTGGCAGCCACTTTGCGGCTTCTCAGGCTTCCTGATGAGATACAAGGGCTGGTCGAAGAAGGCGTCCTTAGTGCCGGCCACGGTAGAGCGCTGCTTGCGACCGATGACCCAAAGGTGCAGAGGGTCGCGGCGGCGGCGGCGATAGACCACAACTGGTCTGTTCGTGAAACCGAAAAGGCGATGCGGCGTATCAAGAAAGGTGACCTGCCTGACAGTAATGCTCCGAAACCGGAACGCGTCGTCGATCCGAATGTGAAGGCGGCAGAGACAAAGCTGATGCGAACGCTGAACACGAACGTTAAGATCCATGAGGGCAAAAAAGGAATCGGGGGAAAGATCGAGATCGAGTACTACAGCCTCGATGATCTCGACCGTATTTTCGAGGTTATCTTAAAGAAATAAAAGGAGTTACGGGCATGCAGAAGCGTTTGACCGAGATGGTTGATTGCGCCGGTTGAGTGGCCAAACTCGCACCAGGCGACCTTGCTCAAGTTTTGAGCAAACTTCCGAAACAGAGCAGCGAAAATGTGATCGTCGGTTTCGATACGGCCGACGACGCGGGAGTTTTTCGCCTTTCGGGCGATGTCGCGCTTGTTCAAACGCTTGATTTCTTTACTCCGGTTGCGGACGATCCTGAGATCTACGGGCGAGTCGCGGCGATCAATTCCCTGAACGACGTTTACGCAATGGGCGGAACTCCTATATCGGCTCTCTCGATCGTTTGCTATCCGCAAAAAGGCGATTGGGACATCCTCGGCGAGATACTGAAAGGCGGGCAGGCGGCGATGAGCGAGGCCGGGGTCGTGATCCTCGGCGGGCATTCGGTTGACGACAAGGAAATGAAGTTCGGATACGCCGTGACGGGGATAATTCATCCGGACAAGGTCGTCACAAATTCGGGAGCAAAGGCGGGCGACGTCCTGATCCTGACAAAACCGGTCGGGACCGGGGCGATAAATACGGCGGTAAAGCGAGGTGTCGCAAGCCGCGAAACTGAAGCCGCGGCGATCGCGGCAATGACAACTTCGGCGGCCCATGCGTCCAGGGTTATGCAGCAGGTCGGTGCGAACGCGTGTACTGACGTAACCGGCTTTGGGCTGATCGGCCATGCTTACGAAATGGCAAAGGGCAGCGATGTGACGCTAACTATTGATTCTAAAGCGGTTCCGCTGTTGCCAGACGTTTTAGGGCTTATTTCGCAAGGGATGTTGACGCGTGGGGATAAGAACAATCGCGTTTATGTCGGTGAAACCGTTAGAATAGAAGAAAGTGTTTCGGGCGAGATGCAAAGTGCTCTGTTTGACCCGCAAACTGCGGGTGGTTTGCTCATCAGCCTGCCGGCATCAAACGCCGCGAAGTTTTTGCAAGAGGTCGATGGCGCGGTCATCATCGGCAGCGTCGCGGCGGGCGGTAAGTATTGCATCGAGGTAAGTTAAGTGTTTTTGTTTATCTTCGAATCTATTGGAACATCAGAGCTGATACTCGTCGGCATCGTCGCGCTTATCTTTCTGGGGCCCCGCAAATTGCCCGAGCTTGCGAAAAAGGCAGGAAAGATAATGGCGGAGTTTCGCGGAACCGCCGCCGAATTCAAGCAAACGTGGGAAAAGGAAGTCGATTTTGAAGAAGAGAAAAAGGCATTCAGCGTCGGTCTATTAGACGAAGAGGTAGCTCGTGACGAGCCGGCTGCGACGCCGGAAAGCACGACTATCCCGGACGCTCCGGCGATACGAGCTGCAGATCCGGAGGCCTTCAAACAGATGATCGAAGCAGGTGTTCCAAATGAACCCGCCGATCCATCGACCGAACAGTCACCCGCTAGCGATAAAAAGAACTGGCTCTAGACATACATGGCGGAACTCGAATCAGGTCAGGAACCCGAAGCAAGCGGTCAGATGTCGTTTCTCGAACATCTGGACGAGCTGCGCAAGCGGTTGGTCAGGGCCGTACTTATCCTGATCGCCTCTTTCCTTGTTTGTTTTTATTTCGGCCAAACTATTTACAATTTCCTGTCGATCCCGGTTCGTCAGGCGTTGTCGAAAGCGGAACGACGTGAGTTTCCCGTAACCGGCGTAACCGGCGCCGAGAAAATCCTGTCCGTCACCGAGATGAAGGATGGCGATACCGGAAGATACACACTCGACAAGGACACGACGCTGGGCGGGGCATTGCTAAGGGCGGGTACGTCCGTGAACGCCAAAGCTGCGGTCGATTCTGAGGGCAAACTCGGACTCTTTACAACTGAAAAGATCGTAACCAATAACGCCGTTTTGCCCGAGGGAGTCAGACTGCCGGTTTCACTCGAGAAAGCCTTACCCGATCAGGATGTGAGAATGACGGTCGGAACAACGACGGAGCAGTTCACCCTGATCGTCACGGTTTCGCTTTATGCCGCGATAGCTCTCGCTTTGCCGCTTTTGCTTTGGCAGGTTTGGGGATTTATATCACCCGCTCTTTATAAGCACGAGCGGCGATATGTGACGCCTTTTATAGGGCTCTCAACAGTTTCTTTCGTTATCGGTGCCGCATTCGCGTACTACATTCTTTTCCCGCCAGCGGTCGATTTTCTGCTTAATTATGGCGGCGGCGAGTTTCAACTGCAGCTCAGGGCGACGGAATATCTTGATTTCATCACGATCATCATGCTGGCGATGGGATTGATCTTTCAGATGCCAGCGATCACGTATGTTTTGGCACGCATCGGGATAGTTTCTGCTGGGATGTTGATCAGGAGCTGGAAAATATCGCTTATTATCATTTTGATCGTAGCGGCAGTTGTTTCGCCGACGGCCGATGTCGTCAACATGATGTTGTTTGCGGCGCCCATGATGGGCCTATATATTGTATCGGTTGCTATCGCGTGGTTTTTCAACCGAAAACGCCGGACCGATGCCGAGGCCGCGAAGGCCTAAGAAGCAACCAATTGCCTTCCTTTTTGCATCTTGAATAGTTAGACAGAAGTGTCTAAAATCTTTTAGATAAAGGGTTATTAGAAAATACGTGTGTTCAAACCACGGATTTCTTATGGAGTTTTACCGCTATGTCAAAAGTATTACGATTTCAAAATTTTCTGATCGGCGCTATGGTCGCGGGTTTGGGGACAGCGGCAGTCATTGCGCAGCCGCCGGTCAAGAAGGACCTGAACGATCCCACGAGTAACTCCCGCAACGTCAAGGCCGAGACCAATGTCGTCTACAAGAAGTGGCTCGATAACGATGTTGCGTACATCATTACGGACCAGGAAAAGAAAGCTTTTAAGGCTCTGGCGACCGACGAAGAGCGTGAGAACTTTATCGAAAATTTCTGGCGCCGACGCGATCCAAATCCCGACACCGAGGAAAACGAATACCGTGAGGAGTATTACGAACGCATCGCGTATGCCAACCAGCATTATGCGTCGGGAATCCCGGGATGGAAGACGGATCGCGGCCGCGTTTACATCGCGCACGGCAAGCCTGACTCGGTCGAGTCGCATCCGGCGGGCGGTTCGTATGACCGGCCAAGTTGGGAGGGCGGCGGTTCGACGAGCACATATCCGTTTGAGATCTGGTTTTACCGGCACCTCGACGGCGTCGGCGACGGGCTGGAGATCGAGTTCGTCGATCCGACCGGAACAGGCGAGTACCGTATGGCTCGCGATGCGAGCGAAAAGGATGCTCTCAAGATGGTTCCCGGGGCTGGTTTAACTACATCAGAGCAACTCGGGCTCTCAGATAAAGCGGATCGAATTACCGGGAACAACGGTTTTAACCAGAATTACCAACGCGAGCAGGACACGATGTTCCGACGTATGGAAATAATGACGGGCCTACAGCGTCCGCCGACAGTTAAGTTCAGTGATCTACAGGGAATCGCTGGCGGTGACTCGGGTGTTATTGATAGCAATCCGCTTGATTTTGACCTTCGCGTCGATTTCTTCCGTCAGTCGGATGACCGCGTGATCACTGCTTTCACGGTTCAGTCGAGCAACAAGGAATTGACGTTTGAGGAGATAGGCGGGTTGAAACAGGCCACGATGAATATTTTCGGCCGCATTACCGCCGTTTCGGGCAAGCGTTCTGGCATATTTGAAGATTCGGTTTCCGCAACCGCGACAGCCGACGAGCTTAATGAGGCTAAAGACCGAAAATCCGTTTACCAAAAAGCTATCGCGCTGACGCCCGGGACCTATAAGGTCGATGTCGTTGTGCGTGACGTTAAGTCTGGCAACAAGGGTATCCAGAATCTTGGTTTCGTTGTTCCGCGTTACGACGAGAAAAAACTCTCGACCTCGTCGCTTATCATGGCGTCCAAACTTCGGGCGACTACGGACCGTGACATCGGCCAGTCATTTGTCATCGGAAACGCGAAAGTCATTCCAAATCTGACCGGCATTTTCAAGCAGGGCCAGGAAGTCGGTCTGTACATGCAGGTTTACAATGCAGGAATCGACCAGACCACGCTTCGTCCGGCGGTTGACGTTACGTATATACTTTCACGAGACGGAAAAGAGCTACTGAAACAGGCTGAGGATTGGGGCGGATTGAGCGATTCCGGTCAGAGATTAACGCTGGCGAGATTGCTTCCGACGACGCTGATGCCGCTTGGCGACTATGAACTCAAGGTTTTGATCAAAGACCGCGTGGGCGGACAGTTGATCGAGAATAAAGGTAAATTTACGATCACAAACTAGTTTTTGATCATCGTAACTTGGAACGCTGTCGTGACTTCACTCGCGGCAGCGTTTTTACTTTGCCGATCTCCGCTTGACCTGAATTACCGGTGATTCCCTGCCCTCACTGGTCGCAAATATTGAAGATCCGTCCAGACCGTAGCAAACCGATTCCCCGCCTTTCCGTTTTCCGAGGTCGATCGCTTCAGCATCCTGTTTCCAGATCTTTTCAAAATACTTTTCACCGGCTGGCATAACGTATTCATACGCTTGCGTGTAATCGCAGATGATCATTCGCCGTCCGTCGGGCGAGATATCGCCGCCGGTCAGAAAGCCATTCGGGATAGCGGGAACCGACAGCTCGCCGACCCTCTCCGCCTTTTGAATGGCTGAATTGCCGAAGTCAGCCTTGAGCCGGTAAACACCGGCCGGCCCGCTAACGCGTTTTGTGACGACATAAATATCGCCCGAGAGTGGATGGACCATTAGCGTTTCCGCGTCCTGAATAAAATCGGGATAAGAAAACTGAAGCGATTCTGCATCCGTTGTGGTCAACGGTTCTTTTCGCGACGAAGTAGATGTTGCGGGACCAACGTCGGGTTCGATCACACGATAGACCGCATGGTCTGGCCGCTTCGTCTTGTTGTCACCGATCTCGCCGATGTAGAGATAACATTTGCCGCCGCCGTCTTTGAACGTGGCGATATCTTCCCAGTCGATGTTCTCAACGTTTGGCACCTTCCAAGTTCCCAGGCTTTCTCCGGAATCATCTATCGCGTAGAGAAATGCCCCGTCACCTGAGTCGTTGTGTGTCCAGAGAACATTCTTCTGACATTTCGACGCGGCGAGGCCGCTGCTTTCCGTAATATCGGCCGAGCGAATCTGACCCTTAACTGTGGGCTCATCGTAGCTCGAAACGGCCCGTTTGGCCTCGCCGTTGGACGAAACGAATGCACATCCGCCAAATAGTAGAGAAGCAGCGAAAACAGATATGACAAATTCACAGATTTTAGCTATTATTCTTTTCGACATACTTCGCTATATGCATTATAACGTAGAGGTTATATTGCCAGTTCAAAACTTATTGCTAAAGTTTTCGTAAGGTAAAGCGTGATGATCGTTGGAACCGAATGGCTGATCGAGGCGACGGGCTGTGAACCGGATGCCTTGCGCGATGAAAACGCGATCCGTTCGATCATGTCGAGCGTGATCGACGACCTGGGTTTGCGATCGATCGGCTCCGTCTGGCACAAGTTCGACGGCGAAGGCGGCGTCACCGGCCTCATCGCCCTGACGGAATCGCACCTTGCCTGTCACACTTATCCGGAATACGGAACGGCAACATTTAATCTCTATTGCTGCCGCTCGCGGCCCGAGTGGAACTGGAAAGGCGAACTAAAAGCTGCACTCGAGGCCGCTGAGGTGAGTGTGACCAGGATCGAACGCGGCACGCTTGAAAGCCAAGGCACCGAAGCTGTTCAGAATCTAAGGTCTGAGATCCCAGATCTGAGATTTGAAATAGCCGGAGGTCAGCAATGAGCGTTCTTTCGGCAAATTGTCCATCATGCGGCGGGCCGATCGAGTTCAAAGCGGGATCGACGATCGTGCTCGTCTGTCCGTTTTGCCGATCGGCGATCTCACGAACGGATCGAGCTCTGGAAGACCTCGGCAAGGTTGCCGATATAGTTGATTCAGAATCTCCGCTAAAACTCGGACTCAAAGGCACATACAAAGACGCTAGGTTTGAACTTACGGGACGCGCCCAGAACAAACATGCGCTTGGCGGTTCGTGGGATGAGTGGTTCGCGACCTTCTCTAATGGTTGGGTCGGCTGGCTCGCAGAGGCTCAAGGCCGCTTTTACCTGACCTTTTATCAGCCCGTGCCTGCCGGAGTATCGCTTCCGTCTTTCGAAGGCCTTCAGCTCGGCCAGGTCGTCAGCGAGATACCAAATCCGACGCCGCTCATGGTGCAGGAAAAGGGCCGCGGGACGTCGATCGCTGCGGAAGGTGAAATTCCGTACAAACTAACGCCGAACGAGAGTTTTGAGTTCGCTGACCTTGCGGGAAAGAACAACGCATTTGCGACGATCGATTACAGCATCACGCCGCCATGGGTGTTTGTCGGCAGTCAGGTTACGCTCGAGGAGATCGGCCTGGGCGATGCAAAATCGGTAAAGCGTGAAGGAAAAAGAGTTTCCGCAGCCGGACTGCCGTGCCCGAACTGCGGCGGACCGCTGAACCTGATAGCTCCTGACAAAGCTGAACGCGTTACGTGTCCAAATTGCGATTCGCTGCTCGATGTGAATCAGGGAAATCTCACCTATCTAAAGTCGCTCGTCCAGACAAACGTTCCCGCGTTCATAGCTCCGATCGGAGCCGAAGGAACATTTCCGGGTGACGTTAAATTTAGAATAATCGGTGCCGTCGTCCGCAGCGTGACGATGGACGGTGAAAAGTATTACTGGCACGAGTATCTGCTGTACAATCCGATGATCGGCTTCCGGTGGCTCGTGCATTCGGACAATCATTGGAATTTCGTGGAGCCGATCAACCCTGCGGACGTTGCGCAGGATAACGTCTTTGCCGCGGGAAGCACCGTCGAATACAACGGGCGCAAATTTAAGATATTTCAGGACGCTCCGGCCGTCACGGAGTATGTAAAAGGCGAGTTCTACTGGCGTGTCGAACAGGGCGAGACTGTTCGTGCGATCGACTATGTTGCCGCACCTGTGATGCTTTCGCAGGAGATCTCGTCCGGTGAGATCAATTGGTCCGCGGGCACGTACATGACCAACGACGAGGTCGAAAAGGCGTTTGGAATCTCGGACCTTCCGCGTCCGTGGGGCGTTGGGCCGAACCAGCCGTTTACCGGCAGGTTTTATTATACGTGGGGGGCGTTGCCGCTGCTTCTGCTATTTGTGGTCGCGATCTTTATGATCCCGCTTAGCGGGTTGACAAATACTGTTCTGAATCAGGAACTCGTCCTTCCGCCGCTCGTAAATGCGACGACGGCCCAGGCAGTTTTTAGTCAGCCATTCGATATAAAAGGCAACCGCAACGTTCGCATTACAGCCGGAGCACAGGTTGATAATTCATGGGCGGACCTGGACATCGATCTTGTCAAAGATGGAACGACCGAGGAGATCGAATCGGTTAACATTCCTGTCGAATATTACAGCGGTAGCGACAGCGACGGAGCATGGACCGAAGGCGATAAGAAAAGCGACGCGACGCTTTCATCTCTGCCAGCCGGCAAATATACGCTTCGCGTCGAAGGGACGTGGCAGAATTGGCAGGCTCGGATGCCCGTGACCGTTAAGGTCGAGCAGAATGTAAACCGCGGCGTCAATTTCATCTGCGCCTTTCTGATCCTGCTGATCATGCCGATCATCGGGCTGATCAGAAAGATCTCGTTCGAAGGCAGCAGGTGGAAGGATAGTATGTTCAGATCAAGTTCGTCCGGCGGATCGGATGATTCTGATTAGTTCATAGAGTTGTAGAGTTATGGAGTGAAAGAGCGGGAATGGAGATTTTTAGGTACTCTGAAACTCTATAAACTCCGCAACTAAAGAAAGTTATGTTAAAAAAACTATACATGGTTTTCGGCATGGGCATTTTGGGCTTTTACGCGTTGTCATCCTGGTTTGGCTGGGAACTAGCCAATTCCGGCAGTAAATCGCGTATGGGTGTGCCGTTCTTTTATTCTGGATTTCGTGGAGGAAAATAATGTTCAATCTTGCAGCAATCGCCCCGACATTGGGCATGATCGTAAAACTTGAGGAGCTCATGCCGGTGCTCGCGACGACCGTTATTTTTGTCGCGATCGGCCTGGTTGTTTTCGCCATCGCATTCTTCATCGTCGTGCTCGTCGCTCCGTTCTCGGTTAAAAAAGAGATCGAAGAAGATCAGAACACGGCGCTTGCGATCATAATCGGCGCTCTCATAATTGGCGTGGCAATGATCATCGCAGCCGCTATTCAAGGTAATTAGGGACGAGGGACAAGCGACTAGGGACGAACTGGTTTTTGTGTTCCCACGTCCGTCGTCCCTTGCACCCTGATTTATGAAAAGCACTCCGCTACTTTTTCTCAACGTAATCATCATCGCGACCTGCGGCCTGATCTATGAGCTGCTGGCCGCCACTGTTTCATCCTACGTTCTCGGCGATTCCGTTACACAGTTTTCATTCATTATCGGCGTCTATCTTTTTGCGATGGGCGTCGGGTCGTATCTTTCCAAGTACGTCGAAAAGAACGTTGCTGAAAAATTCATCGACATCGAGTTAGCCGTTGCCGTTATCGGCGGATTTTCGGCGCCGCTGTTGTTTCTAACGTTCGCCTACGTTTCGTATTTCGGGATCATTCTCTATACTTCGGTCTTCATCATCGGCACGCTCGTGGGGCTTGAGATACCGCTCCTGATGCGGATATTGCAGGACAAGCTCGATTTCAAAGATCTAATTTCACGGGTTCTCGCCCTGGATTATGTTGGTGCCCTCGTTGCCTCGCTCCTGTTTCCAATATTCCTCGTCCCGAAACTCGGCCTCAACCGAACCTCACTGGTGTTTGGTATGCTCAACGCCGGCGTGGGCATCTGGGCGACCTGGCTGCTCGAACCGCTGCTCTCCAAACGAAAGATCACGATCCTCCGCGTCAAAGGATTTATAATAATCGTCCTGCTCGCGATCGGGATGATAAAAGCAGATCGGCTGACAACATTTGCCGAGGACGGCCTGTTTGTCGACAACATCATCTACGCCAAAAGCTCGTCGTATCAACGCATTATCGTTACCAAAGGAAAGATCGGCTATTCGCTCTTTCTCAACGGCAATCTACAGTTCAACTCGTTTGACGAATACCGCTATCACGAAGCCCTCGTCCATCCCGCATTCGCCGCATTTCCGGGTGAAGCGAAAAGGGTGCTTATCCTCGGCGGCGGCGATGGTCTGGCAGCCCGCGAGATACTGAAATACAAGTCCGTCGAGTTTGTGCAGCTCGTCGATCTCGATCCCGAGATGACGCGGGTGGCCTACTCAGTTCCGGTTCTCGGCGAGCTGAACCATCACTCGTTCGATGATCCGAGAATGCACGTGACGAACGCCGATGCCTATGTCTGGATGGATCAGGAAAAAATAGAGCCTTTCGACATCGCGATCGTCGATTTTCCCGACCCGAACAACTTTGCACTAGGCAAGCTATATACGACGCGTTTTTATAACCTGCTAAAACAAAAGCTCAGGCCAGAATCTTCTGTCGTAATTCAAACAACTTCACCGCTTATCGCCCGCAACTCATTCTGGTGCGTAATGAAAACCCTCGAAGCTAGCGGCTACACGGTAAAGCCGTATCAAACTACCGTGCCGAGCTTCGGCATCTGGGGCTACGCTCTCGCAAAACTCCAACCCTTCGACGCTCCCAAAACGCCCCCGCCAGGCATAGAACTTCGATTCTTGAATAACGAGACATTCGAATCGATGTTCGAATTCCCAAGTGATACGTCAAAGCCAAATATCGACGTGGAGATTAATAGGTTGGATAACCAGGCTTTAGTTCGATATTACGAGAGCGAGTGGAGGAGGTTTGAGCAGTGACATTTCGGAATAACTGAAAACTTATAACTATGAGGTGATAACTATGACCGACCCATTACGAGAAAAATCATATGCCTTTGCACGAAGAATAGTTAAGTTGAGCGAATATCTCCACAAAGAAAAACACGAATATGTCTTATCACGAAAGGTGCTCGATTCAGGAACAAACATCGGACTTTTCATTGAGGAAGGAAAACAGGGATTCGACCGGGATGATTTTAGACTGAAATACTCAGTCGCAAACAAGGAAGCTTTCAAAACGAATTTTTTACTCAGGCTTCTTCGCGACGAGGAGTTCGTGGGAACCGCTCATGCAAACTCAATGATCTCGGATTGCGAAGAACTGCAAAAGATGCTCATTGCCAGCCTACGCACTACAAGCCAGGAAGAGAAGTTATGACCTATTACTTATCAGTTATTACCTATTCCGAATGAACATCTCTCGCCGCGAATTATTATCAGCCTTCCTGGGAGCGCCGATAGCGATGGCCGCGTGTCGTACTGCGGAATCGAAACAATTTCCAATTGGTAAGATCGTCGGTCAGTCCGCAACGCTCGGGCATATACTGCGTGAGAACCGTGTTTTTGAGGTGCCTGCGGATAAATGGGAAAAGAAAAAGGTCGCGATCATTGGCGGCGGGATCGCGGGTTTGACAGCGGCTTGGAAATTGAAGAAAGAGAATTTCAACGATTTTGTTCTGTTGGAACTCGAGAAAGCGGTCGGCGGAACGTCCGCGAGCGAAAAAGGCGAGCCGGTTGGGTATCCATGGGCGGCGCATTATCTTCCGGTTCCTTTTCAGGAGAATACGGAGCTTGTGTCGCTGCTGGAAGAAATGTCGCTGCTCGACGGCCGTGGACCTGAGGGCGAAATACTTGTAAAGGAACAGTTTCTGTGCCGCGAGCCCGAGGAGCGTGTTTTCTACAAAGGCCGCTGGTATGAGGGGCTTTATTTGCAGGTTGGGGCGAGCGACGAGGATAAACGGCAGTTTGGTGAGTTTCAAAAGCTGATCGATGGGTGGGTAAATTGGCGCGACGCGTCGGGTAAGCGAGCTTTCGTCGTGCCGCTCGCGCATTGTTCGACGGATGCGGAGGTTACTTCGCTGGATACGATCTCGTTCGGCGATTGGCTGCGGCAAAAAAGTTTTACTTCGGAGCGTTTGTTCTGGTATTGCGATTACGCGACGCGAGATGATTACGGGCTAAAGGCCGATCAGGCGTCGGCGTGGGTCGGGCTGTTTTATTTCTGTTCGCGGGTTCGAAAAAGCGGCGTTGAATCACAACCTTTTATAACGTGTCCTGAGGGCAACGGGCAGTTTGTTCATCATTTTTTGGATAAAGTGAAGGACAACGTGCGAAGGTCGCACATCGTCGTCTCGGTCGTCCCGACTGACAAAGGCGTCGATGTCATTTGTCTCGACGGCGGTGATATCCGCGGTTTTCATTGTGAAAAAGCGATCTATGCTTCGCCGACGTTTACAGCACCATATGTCATTCGCGGATTTCGTGAAGAAGCGCCATTTGCGGCGGCTGAGTTTCAGCACAACGCGTGGTTTGTCGCGAATCTATTTCTGAAAGACCGACCAAAACCGCGATTTGCAAAGGATTTTCCGCTCTCGTGGGACAACGTCATCTACGAAAGCCCGTCGCTCGGATACGTGACCGCTACGCATCAAAAGGGAATCGATTACGGCCCGACGATCCTGACGTATTATTACCCGATGTGCCACGAACCGAACGGCCGGACGACGCTCTTCAACTACGACTGGAAACAGCTCGCCGATGTCTGCCTGACCGATCTCTCGCGGGCTCATTCCGACATTTACGAACTGACAAACCGCATCGACATCATGCGCTGGGGCCACGCGATGATAAGCCCACGGCCAAACTTCATCCACAGCGGCGTTCGTGAAAAGGCGATGAAGCCGTATCGCAACATCCACTTCGCCCATACCGACCTCAGCGGTATCGCTCTTTTTGAGGAAGCGTTTTATCATGGATTGCGCGCCGCGGTTGAAGTCATCTGACTGGAGCGCAAGCATCTTGCTTGCCCGCCGAGTCTTCGAAGGCGGCTCGCGAGTTTCGGATAAGTCAAAAAACGAAAGATCGCGAGTATGTAACGCCGGAGGAACCGGCGTGGCAAGCAGGGATGCTTGCCGCTCGAGTCGTTTATGGACGCAACGCTTTTAAAACCAAACTATTGGCTTTTTTCCCGCCAGATCGACCTTACGGTGTTTCTAGGTAGTGCGGTTCTTTCTCTATTTCTACTTGCGGTTGGTGCTCAGATAGGAGTTCTGAACGGTGATTCGCCGGAGTGGACCTGGGTCACAGCCGTTCTGCTGATCGATGTCGCACACGTTTGGTCAACTTCGTTTCGGGTTTATTTTGATAAAGAGGAACTGAAGCGAAGAGCTCCGCTGTACATCCTCGTTCCGATCGCCGGTTATGCGATCGGAGTGGCATTGTATTCTGAGGGCGAGCTCGTCTTTTGGAAGGTACTGGCAGCGGTCGCAGTTTTTCATTTTGTGCGACAGCAGTATGGCTGGGTCAATCTGTATCGGCGACGGTTAGGCGAGACGGCGAATTGGACGTGGTGGATCGATGCGGCGACGGTTTATCTGGCGAGCGTTTATCCGCTGGCATTTTGGATGACGCGGCTCCCACGAACTTTCGAATGGTTCGTGCAAAATGATTTTGTTTCGCTGCCGGCGGTGGTCGAAACGATTTTGTTTCCGCTATACGTTCTCGCTCTGACCGTGTATTTCGCGAAATCGATCTATCAATATTTCACCACCGGTTTCCTAAACATCGGCAAAGACATCGTCGTCACGACGACCGCGATCTGTTGGTACGTCGGTATCGTCTATTTCAACTCCGACTACGCATTCACCGTTACAAACGTCATCATCCACGGCGTTCCTTATTTCGCCTTGATCTACATCTACGCCAAATATCGCCGCGAAACCGCCGGGCCGGTCTATCGAACTCTTTCATCGAACTGGTTGATCTTTCTCGCAACGCTATGGGCGCTCGCCTACGTCGAAGAGCTTTTCTGGCACCGCGGCGTCTGGCACGAAAAACAATGGCTTTTCGGCGCGGATTGGGATTGGGGAGCTCTGAAAATGTACCTCGTCCCGCTACTCGCTCTGCCGCAGATGACGCACTACGTCCTCGACGGTTTCATCTGGCGGAGGGGAAGCCATCCGGAGTTTCGGCTATTTTAAGAGTTTCTCCGCACATCGACGCAAATGACGCAGATAAGAATTTTTCCTATCTGCGTCATTTGCGTAAACCTGCGGCAAAAAATATTCTTAAACGAAAAACTAAATTATTCGTCCAAACCGAAATGCCCGGATCGGTTCCGGCGGAGCCATTGGGGTTGCCGGAGCTGATGGAACACGGGGTGCTGCTGCGGGCGGCATGAGGATGCGGCCTTCGCCGTCTTTGGTGTCGAAGACGAAACCGCTGTCCTTCGACGCTTCGGGTGTGACCGAGATCGTCTGGCGTTTTCCTTCGCGCACGATAGTGAGCTGAACGTCGCCTTCTTTCTTGCCGTTCACCTCACGGATAAGATCGAGCTGGCTGGTTACCGCTTTGCTGTTTACCTCGACGATGATGTCACCGGCTTTGAGTCCGGCTTTGGCGGCGGGCGAGTTTTCGCGAACTTCGTTGATCATCAACCCGTCTTCCACGCCAAAATGCTTGGCAAGCTGCTTGGTCAGGTCGGTCACTCCGACGCCGATCTGTCTTGAGTTTCCGGACGACCAGCTAAATGCCTTCCCCTCGCCGCCTGGAAATGTGAAAGAGCGGAATCCTTCGCCATTCGGCAGGTCTTTCAGATCCGGAAAGCCCTTGAGCATCGGAAATTCCTTGAACTGCGGAATCGATTTGAACTCATCGAGGTTCAGCTTTTCAAATGGCGCAGGCGAGCCGAATGAAAAATTACCGCCTTCGCCAAACACCGCTCCGGGGCGTTTTCCGAGCGTTGCTGTAATTTCCTGTTCATTGCCGCCCCGAAGCACGGTGACCTTGACCTGATGATCTGCGTCGATCTCGGAAATAAGCCGCGTGAGTTTGCGCGTGCTCGCGATCTCTTCGCCGTTGAGCCGGACGATAACGTCGCCGTCCTTAATACCGGCCGCGGCAGCAGGCGAATTCTCCATCACCTTTTCAACCGCAACACCGCGAACCTCGCGAAGCCCGAATTTAGCAAAATTCTCTTTGGTCACCTCAGCCGTTTGAACACCGAGATAACCGCCGTCACCGTCAAATGAAAACGCAAACGCCTGCGGAGCGAGCGTCTTCTCCTTCTTCGGTTCCGGAGTCTGGCCAATCACAAGCGTAAACGCCGACGTGACGATCATTACCGAACTTAAATATCGATTAAACATAAAAAATGCCTCCAAAAATCGTTTCGTACATAATAAAGACGAAGCTTTTTACGCAATGGTTACAGATTTTGTTGCGTGTCGCGATCAAGTGGTTGCCAGTTCGGGGCGCAAGCCCGCGCGTTAGCAAGGGCGATTCGCGAACATCGACTCAAAAGAAGAATCCGAACAACGAAGTGGTTTTTGGATAATACAGTTGAAGGATTCGCCCTTGCTTACGCGCGGGCTTGTGCCACGTTATCCGCGTTTCAACTTCTCTAGTCTCTCTACAGCAGCTTCAAGTGTTTCGTCCCTTTTACAAAAACAAAACCTCACAAGCTGAGAACCACCGGAACCTCGATAAAATGACGAACCCGGAACAACTGCGATGCCGATCTCTCGAATCAGGTGTTTGGTGAATTCGATATCGTTGGCGAAGCCAAAATCCGAGATGTCGCACATCACGTAATATGCGCCTTCGGGTGAGTCACATTTGAAACCGGCAGCTTGCAGGGCTGGGATTATGAAGTCACGTTTCTGCTGATATTCAATCTGTAATGCGTCGTAATATGACGGCGGCAACCCCATCGCGTATGTTCCCGCGTGCTGCAGCGGATTCGCGGCACCGACGGTGAGGAAATCATGGACCTTGCGGATCGCGGACGTGATATCCGGCGGAGCGATGCAGTAGCCGACGCGCCAGCCGGTGACGGAATAGGTTTTCGATAGCGAATTCACGACGACGGTCCGCTCGCGCATGCCTTCGATATTTGCCATGCAAACATGGCTTAGCGGATCGTCATCGGCGTGGCCGGAATAGATGATGTGCTCGTAGATCTCGTCTGTAAAGCACAGCACGTCAAACTCTTTGCAGAGATCAGCGATGAACTCTAGTTCGTCCTTGGAATAGACTTTCCCGGTCGGATTATTCGGGTTGCAGATGATGATCGCCTTGGTTTTTTCGTTAAATGCGCCACGCAGCTCTTCTCGGTCGAAGACGAAACCGTTCTCCGTTCGGTAAAGCGGAACGTGACGCGGCGTCGCGTCTGAGAGGATCGCGTCCGGTGCGTAGTTCTCGTAAAACGGCTCGAAAACAATAACTTCCTCGGTCGGGTCAACCGTCGCCATCATTGCTGCTATCATGCCCTCGGTCGAACCGCACGTGACCGTAATCTCGGTTTCCGGGTCGAGGTCGAGCCCGAGAAACCACATCGTTTTTTTGGCGATCGCATCCCGAAAGCCTTTCACGCCCCACGTCACAGCGTATTGATTATGGTCGTCCAGGATTGCCTCGACCGCCTTTTGCTTGATATCTTCAGGAGCCGGCCAGTCGGGAAAACCCTGGCCGAGATTAACGGCACCGTATTTTACAGCCTCACGCGACATTTCGCGGATGACCGATTCGGTAAAGCTGCCTGCCTTTCTGGAAATGCGTGATTTGGATAGTCTTGGCTCTGTCATGATATTTCAAAATATTTTATCACGATATATAAAGCGAACCGCCAAAGCCCTTTTGTTCATCCAATACACTTCGCCTCGTGCTATAAAAGAGTTGTTTCGTCCGCTAACCTGCGATAAACTCTAGCGCTACGTATAAACGGAGGTTTTTTCCCGTATGAAGAACTTATATATTCTTTCGACAATCCTATCAATCCTTCTCACAGGTGCGGTTTTCGCACAGACAGAGGTTGCTAAACTTGTCCCGTCGACAACGGTTTCGCCTGATGCTGAGTCCGCGATCCGCGGTGCCGTGTTCGGTCCTGGGGACGAGATCTCAGGCAAATTTATCGGGGACGCGGACTATGACTTCACCGTGACCGTCGACGAGAATGGACGTATCGAGCTTCCGTTTTCTGACGGAGCTCAAATCGTCGCCCAATGTAAAACTATTCCTGAGTTGAAGAGCGACATTGATGTTTTTTTAAAGAAATATCTAAAAAAACCACAGTGGAACCTGCATGCAGCTAAACGGGTCGTCTCGCCCGTCAGGGTCTTCGGTGAAGTAATGTCACCATCGCCCGTTGATATGAGACGTCGAGCAACGTTGTTAGAGCTCGTTTCTTTTGCCAACGGTCCCACAAAAGACGCGGGGCGTGTTGTTCAGGTTTATCGTCCTGTTAAAAAGCAGTGTTCGGGTGGCGACGAATCTCAGAACTGGGCTCCCGAAAGCGGGGATCCGAATGAGATCCCGTCGCGCATTTTTAAGCTGTCGGCAATGGCTCAGGGGCTTCCATCCGATAACCCGGTAATTTTGCCTGGTGATGTTATTTATATTCCACAGGCAACGCCAGTGTACATTGTCGGCGAAGTTCGTCAGCCTGGTGCGGTTCTGTTGAAAAAAGACGGCGGTACGACCTTGTTCCAGGCTGTCACCATGGTCGGCAATGTCAGTCCTGAAGCCAAGAGCAAAGAAGTTAAGATCTATCGGAAAAAGTCAGGCTCGATCGAGCAGGATGTGATCGTTGCAGATCTCGACAAGATCAAAAAGGGCGTTCAGAAAGATATCTTTCTCGAACCGTACGATATGGTCGTTGTCGATAAAGCCAAAAAACCGATCGCTCTATTGATCGCAGAATTTGCGGTTGGAGCGGCAAAACAGGTCGTTTCTTCCGCTGCGAATACAGGCGGTATGCGTGTGATGTACTAGTGAATTTCTAAAACTAGAAAGGTTTGTTCAAGGACGTGCGTTTTCGGCGTCCCTGTACATTTTGTCGATGACGTCGCGGTATTTTTCGTCGATCACGCGTCGTTTTACTTTGAGGGTCGGTGTCAGTTCGCCTGTTTCGACTGAGAATTCGTTTACGAGCAGAGCAAACGCTTTTACGCGTTCGTACTGAGCGAGCGTCGGCGTCATTGCGTCGATCTGGCGGGTGATGAGATCTATGATCCGTGTGTTTGCGCAGTATTCTTCCGGCTTGTGTATGTCTAGCTCCTTGAGCTTTGCGTAGCTTTCGAGCATTTCAAAATTAGGGACTATCAGCGCAGCGGCGAATTTGCGCTCGTTGCCGACAAGCACTGCCTGGTTTACAAACCGCGACGCTCTTAGCATCTGCTCGATGTGTGTCGGGGCGATGTATTTGCCGCCTGACGTTTTGAAGAGTTCTTTTTTACGATCGGTGATCTTTAGAAAACCGTCTCCGTCGATCTCGCCGATATCGCCCGTGCGGAAAAATCCGTCGTCGGTGAACGCTTCTTTTGTCGCTTCGGGTTTGTGGTAATAGCCGAGCATTACGTTCGGCCCTTTGACCTCGATCTCGCCATCCGCGGCAATACGAACTTCCACATCGCGGATCGGCTTGCCAACCGTTCCGACGCGAAATGCCATTGGATTATTTGACGAGATAACCGGCGAAGTTTCAGTCAGCCCGTAGCCCTGCATGATCGAAATGCCCGCACCTGTGAATATCAAATAGATATCGTCCGAAAGAGCCGCTCCACCCGTGATACAAAACCGCAGCCGTCCGCCAAAAAAGTCGCGCAGCTTGGTATAGATGATAGTATCCGCGATACTGTGTTTCGCCATCAGAGCTATCGGGATCGGCTGGTTTTGCTCCTGTAAAGTCGCATACTCCTTCGCTACATCCATCGCCCAATCAAAGATCATCTCGTTGACACGGCTCGAAAGAGCCGCTTTCATCCGAGCCCGCTCGAAAACTTTTTCGAATATTCGCGGCACACCGACGAAGATCGTCGGCTTGACCTCTTTAAGGTTATCCGGAGCCTTGTCGATAGACTCAGCGTAGAAAACGCGCATTCCGGCGCGAATATAGACGTACATCCCGCCGCGTTCGAAAACGTGCGACAGCGGCAGCACCGACAGCGAAACGTCGTTGGGCGAGAAATCATATCTTTCGCTAGCGCTGACCACATTCGAAACGAGATTCGCATGGCTCAGCATGACACCCTTCGGCTCGCCGGTCGTGCCGCTCGTGTAGATCAACGTCGCGATGTCGGTTGAGACGATACCGTGCCGAAGTTCGGCGGAGAGTTCCGGTTTCTCGTCTCTAAGGCGTTCTCCCATCGATTCCAGAACGGAAAGCGAAATAACCGGCCCTTCAGCCATCGGGCCCGAATCAAAGAGGACGAATTTCTCAAGCGATCTACAATCTTTGATCGCCGGCAGGATGCGTTCGTACGTCGCATTGTCCTGTAGAAAGAAAACGCGCGCTTCCGAATCGTCGATGATATATTGGATCGCATTGTTGGCAGAAGTTGTGTAAATCGGTACATCTATCACTCCGCCGAACTGACACCCGGCATCGGCGAGAGTCCATTCGGGCGAATTTGCGGCAAGGATCGCCGCCCGGTCGCCTTTGCGAAGCCCGATCGAGTAGAGGCCGAGCGCAATATTCTCGGATCGGCGAATTATCTCGGACGACGAGATCGGCAGCCATTCGCCGTTCTTTTTGTAATTGAGGGCATCGGGCAGGTCGAATCTCTTTGCGGAACCAATAAACAGGTCGGCAAGCGTTGGCGGAAAGTCGGCAAAATATGCCGCGTCCGACAAAACGCCGTTTTCGATGCTGTCATGGACTCCGTCGATCATTTTGCCAGAATACCTCCGAGAAATATTTTCAAAACTTCGCCAGCCATCGGTTCGAGCGGGTAATCTTTGACCGACAGGATCCAATTGGTCACCATTTCATCGAGCGCTCCATATAGAATCTTGGCGGCAACGATCGGCTTGATGTCATCACGGAAAACGCCTGCTTTTTGCCCGTCAGAGATGGTTGTCCGAATGATGTCGAGATAATCGCTGAATCCAGCAGCCGAGAATTCCTGCATGAACTTCGTCGATCCGCGAAGCTCAACCTGAAACACGATCGCCATATCGCGGTCAGCGCCGAGGCGGCTCAGATGCAGTTCGGCGATACGCTTAAGTTTGGCGGTCGGATTGCTGAGCTGCGCGATCTCCTTTTTACCCTCAGCGATAAACTCAGCCATTGCCCGGTCAAAGATCGAATGCAGAATTTCGTCTTTGCTCTTGAAATAAAGATAAACGGTTCCGTCCGCGATCCCGGCCTCGCCAGCGATGTCGGAAACTTTCGAATTAAAATAACCACGACCCGCGAAAACCTTTGTCGCGGCTCGCAGTATCGCTTCTCTTTTGTCGGTAACGACAGATCTGGCTGACGAACCATCGCGGACAGGCTTCGGCATAAAAGTACGGTTATGAATGAACCGTCATTCAGTATGCCTCTAGGCTATAACAAATGCGAAATTGAAATCAAGAAAAAATGTTGGGCTGGGAATAAAAGAAATGGCGGAGAGGACAGGACTCGAACCTGCAAGCGATCACTCGCGGTAGTTTTCAAGACTACTGCCTTACCAATTAGGCTACCTCTCCGCACGAGGAAGCGAAATAAAAATATAACTGAAATTGTGAGGCTAAACAAATATGAAAGCCATAGCCGTGAATTCGACTATGCAGAACCTGCCGCTTTCCCACATTCTACCTCGACTGGAGGGTGAGCATCCTGCTCGCCCGTAATCGCAAGCTATAGTGGTCAGTTTTTTGGTAGGACGGAACTGGGCTGAAAACTAGGGCGAGCAAGATGCTCGCCCTCCAGTCATTTCGAAACAAGCTTCGCTATCGCAGCATCCAGCGGCCCGGTCTTGTCATAGCCGCTCGAGCGGTACTGAACAACGCCCGATTGGTCTATAACAAAAAACGATGGAAATCCCATATCCAGATTACCGCTTCGGTCGCGATCGGCGTATTGGAGGACGGTGCCGAAGCTGTTGGGGACGATCTGAAATTTGAACGGATTGTTTTTAGTGTAGCTGTTGATCTTCTCTTCGTTTTCCATCGAAAGCGCGAGAAAAACGACCTTTGACGGATCGAACCGTGAGGTCATCGCATTCAACTTCGGCAATTCATGATGACAAATCGCGCAGCGCGTCGACCAAAACGTCATCACGACGACGCGGCCTCGCATTTCTATTAGCTCAACCGGCGAACCGTTCATCATCGTTCCGGAAAATGCTGGTGCAACGGTACCGATCTTTATACTCTGCTGCGCAAATGCGGCTGTGGTGAATACAACGGTAATGGCGATGATCGAGATCAGACATTTCATATTTCGGGTGAGTTAAAGAATGTTCAACACTCTATTTAAACATAGTAACAATATCTGAACAGATTCAGAATTCTTTTTGCGAACTTCTGAACGGAAAATTCCGTTGCGAAAGCCCGCAGGTAAGCAAGGGCTAATCATCCAATGTACGCGTTTCGCCCCTGCTTACGCGCGGGCTTCTGCATTCTGATAAAATCTCCAGATGTTCCTCGAAACTATCGAAGCTCAAAATTTCCGTAATCTGGACGGTGAAATTCGCTTTTCTCACGGCCTCAACGTCCTCGTCGGCGAGAACGGCCAGGGAAAGACGAATTGGCTCGAGGCGATCGCGGTGCTCGCTTCGACGCGTTCGTTTCGCACGGCAAGATTGTTAGATGTGGTAAAGTTCGATAGCGAAACAGCGATGGTCCGGGGCGATGTTCGCGAATCGCCTGAAATCGTCCGCGAGCTTCGGGTCATCATCGCCGGTAATACTAAAACCCTACTCGTAAATGACAAAAAAGAAACGGTAAACCGATATCTTGGCCAGCTCCACGCTGTGGTCTTCAATTCGGATGAGCTAGAGATCGTCCGCGGCCAACCGGATTCCAGGCGTCGGTTTCTCGACGCTGGAATTGTCTCGCTGCATCCGCCGTTCATTCAGGTATTTACCGATTACAACCGCGTGATCAAGCAAAAGAACGTTCTGCTGCAATCAGCACGCGATAACGAGTTTCCGCTCGAAAAAGTATCAGAAATGCTTGAGCCGTGGAACTCGCAGCTCGCCAAACTCGCCGCCAAGATCCACCGTGCCCGCGTCAGGTTTATCGAACGCATAAACGAAGTTCTCGAAAAGAAACTCTTCGCCCGCGAAGAGCTTTCGGTCCGTTATCTCTCATCGCTCGAAGATAAAGGCGATCTCGCCGATTACGAAAACCTGATCACCGAACGCCTCGCTTTACGCGTCCAGGCCGAAGTTGTTTCCGGCCACGCCTTGATCGGCACGCACCGCGATGATATGGAGCTTAAATTCGACGGCCACGACATCCGCAAATTCGGCTCTGCAGGCCAACAGCGAAGTACGCTCCTGCTGCTACAGCTTGCCAACATCTCTGTTTTTCATGCTACTCGCGGTGAATATCCGCTATTCCTCATCGACGATATCGACGCCGAACTAGACTACCGCCGGATCGGCAAACTGCTCGATTTTTTGGATGGCAAGACGCAGACGTTCGTGACCACATCGAAGGAGAGTTTTGTTGAAAAGTTTGGCTTGAAGGCACGCGTCTTATCTATCGAATCCGGAACGGCCTTGAAGAGTTAAATTGCGGAAACCAATCGATTTGACCCTGCAAAAATCAGGAAAACATGCTATAATTCAGTGTTACTTTGAGCGAAGGGATTAAAGTATGTTTCACGATCATGAAGTAATCGAAGTTGATCCCGAAAAAATGCACGGAACACCCGTTTTTCGAGGAACGCGTGTCCCAATACAGCATCTTTTTGACTATTTGGAAGGCGGGAAGAGCGTCGATATTTTTATCGATCATTTTCCGACCGTTTCTCACAACCAAGTGATGGATGTGCTCGAATTATTGAAGAGTCGGGTTCTAATTGACGATGCGGTTGCTGTTTGACGAGTGTGTGCCCGAACCTCTTCGGCTTGGTTTCGTCGGCCATAAAATTACAACAGTCGGTGAAGCCGGATTTAAGGGGCTAAAGAACGGAGCATTGCTTGCGGTTGCCGCAGACAACTTTGACGTGTTGGTGACCGTTGATAAAGGCTTTGAGTATCAACAAAATCTTAAGAGTCTCCCGCTCGCCATCCTTTTGATTCGGGCACGGACGAATGACATCGATGATCTTGAAACCTTGCTTCCAGACGCTCTCGAAGCCTTGAAGACGATTTCGGCTCGGGAATTTAAGAAAATATCTAAACAGTAAGTTTGAGGTTTAAATAAATTGGCTACAGCACAACCCGAATACGGGGCAGATTCCATTACAGTTCTTGAGGGGCGCGATGCGGTTCGTAAGCGTCCGGCTATGTATATCGGCTCGACTAGCGAGATCGGTTTGCATCACCTTGTTTATGAGGTCGTTGATAACTCGGTCGATGAGGCGCTCGCGGGTTATTGCGACACGATCGAGGTCGTGATCCACATGGATAATTCGATCACCGTCGTCGATAACGGCCGCGGCATCCCGACCGACATGCATAAGCAGGAAGGCCGTTCGGCGGCTGAGGTCGTCATGACGATCCTGCACGCGGGCGGTAAGTTCGACTCGAATTCATACAAAGTCTCCGGCGGCCTTCACGGAGTTGGCGTGTCCTGCGTTAATTTTTTGAGCGAATATTTACGGCTCGAGATCTGGCGGGACGGCGTGACGCATGAGATGGAATTCGAGGCCGGGATTCCCGTTGCACCGCTTGTCAAAACCGGCACGACGACGAAACGCGGCACCAAGATCACATTCCGTCCCGACTCGAGCATTTTTGAAACGACCGTTTATAGCTTCGAGAAACTCTCTGAGCGGCTCCGAGAAAAGGCCTTTTTGAATAAAGGCATTCGCATCAATATCAAGGACGAGCGCGAATCGCCTGAAAAGTCGCACGAGTTTTACTACAAAGGCGGAATTGCTGAGTTCGTAAAGCATCTAAATCGGAACAAGACTACGATGCATGACGAGCCCTTGTATTTCGAGGTCGTTGACGACGATCTTTCGATCGAGGTGTCGATGCAGTACAACGACAGCTACGACGAAAAGATCTTCTCGTTCGCCAATAACATCAATACCGTTGACGGCGGCACGCACCTTTCCGGATTTCGCGGAGCGATCACGCGTACGATCAACAACTATGCCGAATCGTCGGGCATGGTAAAGAATGCGAAGGTCACGCTCACTGGCGACGACGTTCGCGAAGGTTTGGTCGCTGTGATCTCGGTCAAAATACCGCAGCCGCAGTTCGAGGGGCAGACGAAAGGTAAGCTCAATTCACCGGTCAAAGGCCCGGTCGAGTCGTTCCTGAACGAAAAACTGGGCGAATTTTTCGAGCAAAATCCGGCCGTGGCGAAGAAAATTGTCGGTAAAGCGGTCGATGCCGCCCGAGCTCGCGATGCGGCCCGAAAAGCGAGGGAGATCGTTAGAAAGAGTGCGTTAGGCACGTCAACTTTGCCCGGCAAGCTGGCTGACTGTCAGGAGAAAGATCCGGCATTGTCCGAGATCTACATCGTTGAGGGAGATTCCGCCGGAGGCTCGGCCAAGCAGGGCCGTGACCGTAAGAATCAGGCCGTCCTGCCGCTCAAGGGCAAAATTCTGAACGTCGAAAAAGCTCGTTTCGACAAAATGCTCGGCCACGGCGAGATCAAGGCCTTGATCACGGCGCTCGGAACCGGCATCGGAAAAGACGATTTTGACGTTACAAAACTTCGTTACCACAAGATCTGCCTGATGACCGACGCTGATGTCGATGGCAGCCATATCCGCACGCTTCTTCTGACGTTCTTTTATCGTCAGATGCCGGAACTGCTTGAAAACGGTTACGTTTACATCGCCCAGCCGCCGCTTTATAAGGTGAAACGCGGCAAAAAAGAAGAGTACATTAAGGACGAAAAAGCGATGTTCCGCTACCTGATGCGGATGGCGACAGGCGATTCGCAGATCTCGTCGAACGGCAACCCGATTGAGGGCCGCCTGCTTTCAAAGGCTCTGGAGCAGACCAAGGAACTCGGCAATTACGCCGAACGCATCGCCCGCCGCGTTTACAGCGATCCAAAACTGGCTGAGCTTCTGCTCGAAGCATTTGCCGGAAAAGACGGTGTGATCACCAAAAACCCGATGCGCATCCGCAAGGTTTTCGGCGAGCAGGAATTGATGGCCGAGATCGAGGGCAAGCTGTCTGCTGCAGGTTACGCCACCGAGCTAACCAATGACGAAGAGCACAGCCTGTGGGAGATCGACATCGCGTACCCCAACGGCCAACGGCTGAAGATCGACTGGAACCTGGCAAGCTACGTCGAGTTTCAAAAGGCGATCGAGCTTAAAAAATCGCTCGCACTCGATTTCCCGGGCCCGTTCGTTCTTGGTGAGGACGGCAAGAGCGAAACCATTGCGACCCACGAGGAACTGCTCGAAAAGGTAATGGCAATGGCCAAAAAAGACCTCTCCATCCAGCGTTACAAAGGTCTCGGCGAGATGAACCCCGAACAGCTCTGGGAAACCACCATGGACCCCGAAAAACGCACCATGCTCCAGGTACAGATCGAGGACGCCATCGAAACCGACAGCATCTTCACCGTCCTCATGGGCGACCAGGTCGAACCCCGCCGCAAGTTCATCGAGGACAACGCTCTCGATGTGAAGAATCTGGACGTATAGGAACAGTAGACAGAAATTGGTAGACAGTAAACGGAGGGCGTTTTTGCCCTCCGTTTTTGTGTCCTCGAGCCACATTTATGTGTCCCTCGCCTGACCAAAATGTGTCCATCCCTGACCAAAAAGACATATTTCCTGACCGTCACCTGACCGCGTGATCACAAAACGCACGAAAACGATGAATCAAACGAGTAAGCACCGAGTAAGCACCGAGTACGACGAGTTCCATGCTCTTTTACGTGGGTTCGCAGCGGCCTCGATAATTAAACTTGACCTGTATGCAATCATGTGCTATCTATGATACATTATGGACAGAGATTTCGAACGGTTCAATGGCGGCCCGAACGAGGATCGCACAAAGCGGCTTCACGTGACGATCACGCCGCAGCGTCTCTTGCGGATCAACCGCAACGTCTATCAGCAGCTCGGCAAACCCGACGCAGTTCGCCTTTATTACAGCCCAAAACGCGATACAATCGGCATCGAGGTCGCCAATCCTCGCCTTAACGGAGCGTTTCCCGTCATCCCGAACGGCCCCAGCTACCGCATAAACGCCGCCCCGTTCCTCCGCCATTACAACATCCGAATCGACACCACCATAAAATTCCTAAACCCCGAGATCATCGGCAACGAACTCTTCCTAAACCTAACCGAGATAGTCTCAGTCGCCGCCAGGAAGCGAAAAAAATGACGGAATATACAATTGTTTTCGGTGTTCGTCGAGGTTTCTAGTCGCGTTCCGTGTTGTTCTGTGCGGTTTCGTGGTAGATGCACGCGATTTTCGATACTGACCCGTGAACGACCCGGAGAGAAAGAGACGTTCAAAGTCGCTAGTCTCCGCATTTTGCGGAAAGTACGTGCCTTATTCCCCCCAAAAAACGTAGAATAAATCTCCGCGAAGCGGCACATAGCCTCGTCCTTTAGGGCGGGGTTAGCATGGTTAGGATTAAACAGGGCGTTTCAACGTCCTTACCGCCCGGCTTCAGCAACCGAAGCAAGGGCGGTCTGGTGAGTACGACTTCCGGCTTCGCTCCAGCGGAGCGGCATGTTTGTAGAGAACGAAAATGGTGAAGCAAAAAGCTCCGTAGGAGCGACATATTTTTAAATAGCCCGAGTCCTAGTGCCGCACCTACGGAGCTGAGACCTTATTTTTCTACGCCTTTCTACAAACATTTGGCTCCAATGGAGCCCATCTGAGAGCAAAAACAATAAAACCCTCCGAGAGCTCCGAGGCGTTGTCGAATTTGTACTCGAAGATCCAGCCGCAAGCCATGAACCGATCCCAGAACCGCTCGGGCGGCGAAACTACAGCGGCAAACTAAACCTCCGCATGTCCAAAGACCTCCACCACCGCCTCGCCCTCGAACCCACAACCCAAGGCGTCTCGCTCAATGCCCTGATAAACACCAAACTCGCCCGGTCGTAATACAAATCACGACTTCAGTGGCTGCCTCGTCGACCTACTATCGTGGTAGGAATGGGTCTCTGAAAGGCACGTTCTTTTTTGAACGGCTTTAGGTGTTAATAGCAAATGAAGATGTCCTGTTTTGCTAGCACGTTATATGTCCTGTTTGAAGTGTCG
>JBEBJB010000082.1:0-2644 GCA_040080065.1 Pyrinomonadaceae bacterium | reverse complement strand
TCGCGTTGTCCGCATTGATCGGCTCGTACTGTACCCACTTGGAATTAGGAAGCTCAGTCTTGAGTTTTGCGAACTGATCAACAAGCGTCGGCGAGGTGATCGTTTCCGTCAAAAATCTAACACCTGCACCGCCATCAGCACGATTTTGTTCAATTGCCGCACGAACTTCGGCAACAAATGCCTCGTAGTTCTTCGGATTTCCGCGAAACGTGACTTCCTGCGAGCGATCCGGGTCATACATTCCCAAGATCGACGCCTGTGCGTATATGTCTGTCGCACCGAGACTGCCGGGATGGTCAGGATTTCCCTCGACCTTTACCGGACGGCCGTCAAATGATTTCGCCAACAAACCTGTAGCAACACCGCCTAGCGACATCGCCGTCGCGAAGAAATTGGCCTTGCCCGGCAGCATGCCTTCCTGCGGAGTGACGTAAGGAACGATCTTCTCGGGCGGTTGAATGACGCATCCGCTCAAGCCCGCAAGGGCGAGCGATGCTCCCATCACCTTGACGAAATTACGTCGGCTGAGGCCGCTGTCCCACTCTTCGATCTCGTGTGGATACTCCTCAGCGACGAATTCGCGAAACTCCGCCGTGTCAGCGTGCTCCTCGAGGCTTCGCCAATATTCTTTACCGTTTTGCGCGAGGATCTTCTCACGTAGCGAGGCAAAACTTTGTTTGGTTTCCGAACCGTGCATTTTTATTACAGTTCCTCTCTATCTATGACAGGTCGAGCAGCTTGTCAACATCTCTTTGCTGCGGATCTTGTGATCTACCTTCAACTTAGCTCGCTCGGCTGTGTCGAGATCGCCATCTTTCCACTGCATGTTGTAGATCTCGCTCTTCGGCCGAATGAAATTCTCAGGTGCTCGGTGACATGCGAGGCACCATTCCATCTGGAGGGTGTTCTCCTGGAAAACCGCAGGCATATTATCGATAGCACCATGGCAGGTCGAACAGCCGACGCCCTTCGCTACGTGGATACTGTGATTGAAATAGGTATATTCCGGCAGATCGTGTACACGCTCCCATTCGATGGGTTTATTGTCACGAAAGCTTGCTCTTACAGGCTCGAGGTACGGGCTGTCCGCCCATATCTGGCTGTGGCAATTCATACACGTTTGCGTCGAGGGCATGCCTGCCGACGCAGTCGTCTCAACCGTCTGGTGGCAATAGCGACAATCAATGCCGTCGTCGCCGACGTGGTGCTTATGGCTAAACTGAACGGGTTGCTGCTTTTCCAAATATCGCCCCGTCAAATACGACGAACGTGATAACTGAGTAAAGGCTAAACCGCCGGTCGCAGCCAAAACCGCAACAGCGACCATACTGATCCTGGCGATGTTGTTTGCACTTTTATTAAAAAATTGCGCCATCTCTGCCCTTTCGCTGAAATCTACCTACGAAAACTAGACCTCCACATAGCTGGCCCTTTCAAAGGAAACACCAGCATTAGTCGGCCAATTCGGTCTGTATTTAAGAACGTATACCCTAAAACTCGTTACGATTTTACTAAAACTCAGAAAAACCGCAACTTGCACCACTCGAAAGTAATTCTTTGGCTCACTATTTGGCAATATACCAATGAATTAGTTCTCTTAATACGTCGGATTAAAAATAGCGATTATTTTTAATCTGTCGAGTTAGAGCTTAACAATGCGGCTCCGAGGGCCGCCGCAGCCGTACCAAGCTCGCCCTCGACGATCCTCGTCGAATCAAACGCCGGATGGAACGATAGCTCACGAGCCCGCGCAACGATTGCATTAAGGACGAGGTGCTTGGCCTCCATGATCTCGCCGCCGATGACGATACGCTCGACATTTAACAAATTGATGACACTAGCAATGCCGGTGCCGACGTATGTACCGGTCCTTTCAAGCATTAGCTGAGCAAAATCGTCTTCGTTCGCCGCAGCCTGAATTATCTCAGGCAAGCCGATCTCCTCTTCACTAAGCTTATTCAGCGAAGATGTACTGTCCTGCACAAATCTGCTCCGCGTTCGGCGGATGATGTTGGCCGATGAGGCGACATCTTCTAACCGAGTGCCTTCGGAATTGATGGTCAGGTACCCAAATTCCCCCGCAAAACCTGAGATACCGCGCCATATCTTGCCGCCGAAGATCAATGCCCCTCCGACACCGTCCCCGAGCGTCGCGTAGAAAATATCGTTGCTACCACGTCCGGCACCAAGGTGGTATTCGCCGAAGGCGGCGGCATTCGCATCATTCTCAAAAATAGCATCAAGGCCAGTCGCCCGTTTGAGTTCACTGATCAGGTCCGTTTCCGAATGGGAAGGAACATTCGCCGAGAATGCTACTCTGCCCGTGGACCGATCGACCAAACCGGGCACCGCAAGCCCGAGAGAGGCGACAGGGGCAAATTCCTTCTGCAATCCGGTCGCTTTCGCCGCCAGTTGCTCAGCAACATCAATGTCCTCGGAGATCGCGACCGACCTGGTATCAACGATACTGCCCGCACCGTCGATGACTGCCGATGTGATAGCCGTCCGGGATACTTCTATCCCGATCCGATTGCCCGCTGTTTCTGACATAAGATTATCTTGCGTGATCCCGAACTAACGCGATTTTAGTCACGAACTTTGTAAACGTCAACCCTGAAGGGATAACAGCCGTTTCGCTGCGTTT
>JBEBJB010000033.1:0-51686 GCA_040080065.1 Pyrinomonadaceae bacterium | reverse complement strand
TTCTTCTCTGCGATTCGGGAACGGCGATAATACCGGTTAACTTGTACCATATCAGTAGTTTAGCACCTGTCAATTGATGCTTAACTACTCTAGACCCTAATTTATTAAGAATTCGAGGAAATTTTATGCCATACCCAGAAATGATGATCTACGGAATGCGTGCCGAGTTGGCCGATCTCGGTATCGAGGAAACCAAAACGACCGAGGCTGTCGAGGACGCGGTTAAAAATACGGACGGCACGGTAATGGTCGTCGTTAATTCAGTTTGCGGCTGCGCGGCCGGCGGCGTTCGCCCGGGAATCGCCATGGCTCTCGCGAATTCGCCTGCTAAACCTGATCGCTCGATCACGGTTTTTGCCGGCGCTGATATTGATGCGACAGACACCGCTCGTGAGTATTTTACGGGCTATTCGCCGTCGTCACCGTCGATCGGATTTTTGAAGAACGGCGAACTCCTCCAGCTTTTCGAACGCCGCGACCTCGAAGGCCGTCCGCCACAGGTCATCGCTCAGGCGCTGATCGATGCGTTCAACACGCACTGCACCAGGATTGAAGCGGCAAATAACTAATTTCCAGTAATTGAGGAAGCCCTCGCGTGACAAGGGCGTAAACTCATCTTGAGTAATACGCCCTTGTTACGCGCGGGCTTCCGCGTTACTTGGCCGGAATAATAACTATTGCGTGCGGTCGCTAACAATCGTTAAGATATAGAGAGGCTTGGAGTGCCCTTATCTCACCGACGAGTGATAAATGTCGATAAATCAAAGACAACATATCCGATTTTCGTTAGATATTCCTGCGATCATCTATACGAAATTCGGTGAAAGGCGTGAAACCAGGCTAGAGCAGATCAGCATTGGCGGCTGCTTTACAGCGTGGGAAGATGACATTTATGTCGGCGACGAATTTCGCATGGAGATCGAGCTGCCGAATAAAAATCATCTGCCGCTGCATTGCCGTGCACTTTATCGGTTCGATCACGCGGGGATCGGTGTAAGGTTCCTGAACATCAGCGGTTTTGAGCAGGAATTGATCTCACGGATTATTGCCCACAAACTCGATATGGAAGGCGTTCCGTTACAGGTCGATCCGTTTACCCTGCCGCCGAGTTTCGTTACAGAAGATCCCAGCCCGCGCATCACCGAGATCCGCGAAAAACGGGACACTATCCTTGAGCGGATAATGTCCGCAGATTAAGACCTCACCCGGTCGCTATCGCTCCCGGTTCTGACCCGGGAAAGTGGATCCACGCTCCCGAAAAATCCTTTCGTGTATAGGCCGCTGCATTTGGATGATGGAGCGGGCGGTTTTTGGTCTCTTCCCACGGGCCGATGTAGTATTCGCCGAGCGGCAGCCCGACGCCTGAGCCGATAAGGCCCGGCGGTGTACGGTCGAAGTATCGTTTCCAGTATTCCTCCGACCAAAAGATCGAACAGTAATCAAGGCCGACGTATTCGTCAATAAAAATGTAGCCTTTCTCGGTCAGCTTCGGCCAAATGTATCTGACACACGTTTCCAAACTCAACTCCAGATCGACATCGATAAACGCGAGCAATATAGGCCGGTCGAGCGACGGCAGCGTTTGATCGAACCAACCCTTAACAAACTCACATACCTCGATCGCACCGTAACGCTCGATGTTTCGTTTTACATCTTCAAGCGAACCGCAATAATCGCCCGTCTCATAAAAACCTTGTCGATCTTCTTCTTTCCCCTCGGGAAGCCCTTCGAATGAGTCGTAGATGAGGAGGTTTCGGCCAGTGATCTTGCATACGAGCGAGAGGTTGACCGCACTGCCGCCTTGCCAGGTTCCGCATTCGAGTATGTTGCCCGCAACGTCCGGCGGCGTTTCAAAGATCTTCAGAGCCATCGCGAGGTGCGATTTATACGATGTGCCTGTGTTTACCCGCAGCTTATTCAAAAACATCCGCCATCCGAGCCATTGTTTTCTAAAAAAACCGAGCTTGTATGCCGGATGGATCACGGTCGAATTCAGAATAAAAAAGATCGCCACGGGAACCGTCAGCACGTAGTAGAGTTTTAGGATAAAACGGTACATAGTCGCGATCTAATGCGGAAGCACGCGCGTGAGCAAGGGCGCATTACTAAAGTTGAATGTTTCGCCCTTGCTTACGCGCGGGCTTGTGCACCGCTTTACTGCGGCTTCTCTTTAACCGTATACAGTTGCCGGGTCCTTTCGAAATTATCCTCCAGCATCGACCTGTACTGATCGACGTAATACTCGATGCCATTCTTTTCATCGTCCTTGGTTCCGCCCGTTGCATAAAAATTGAACACGTTGTATCTGGCTGCCGCGAACAAAATAACTGAACTTATCCTTGTTGACGTTTGTGAGTCCGTGAGCCCATTCGCAACATTTATGAACCTGTCCGCCAGGTCATAGAACTCCGACATCGTCTCTTCATTTCTCAGTTCGTTTCCCATATTTCAAAACAAAGCGTCCATCGCCTGCTCCAAATTCTTCACACCGATCACTCTAATTCCTAATAATTTCTCCAGCCCTTTTTTATTAGATTCCGGCAAGATCAGTTTCTTAAATCCCAGCGTCTGAGCTTCGCGGGCCCTTGCCTGGGCTTGGAGGACGCCGCGGACTTCGCCGGTTAGGCCGACTTCGCCAAAGACAGCGGTTTCGGGCGGTACTTGCAGGTTTCTGAAGCTTGAGGCGATGGCGGCGATGACGCCGAGGTCGGCGGCCGGTTCGTCGATCTCCATGCCACCGGCGACGTTGACGAAAACGTCATCGGCCGCAAGTTGTAAGCCGAGCTGTTTCTCGGCGACGGCAATGAGCAGCGACGTGCGGTTTTGGTCAAAGCCCTGCGTCATTCGCCGTCCCGCGCCGTATTTTGTTCCGCTCACCAGAGCCTGTATCTCGACGAGCATCGGCCGCGTGCCTTCCATGCAGACGGTGACGACCGAGCCGGTGGCGTTTTCGGGCCGCTCCTGTAGGAAAAGTTCGGACGGATTGCCGACCGGGACCAAACCGGTGTTGGTCATTTCGAAAATGCCGATCTCATTCGCCGCTCCAAAGCGGTTTTTTGTCGCCCGAATGATGCGGTGGTTGTGGTGGCGGTCGCCTTCGAAATAGAGGACGGTGTCGACGATGTGCTCGAGCGTTTTAGGCCCCGCGATCGAGCCTTCTTTGGTAACGTGTCCGGTCAGGAAAACAGGTGTTGCCGTCTGCTTTGCAAAATGCATGAACTGGGCGGCGACCTCGCGGACCTGCGAAACACTGCCTGGAGCCGATTCGATCTGGTCGCTGAAAACTGTCTGGATCGAATCGACGATCACAAAATCGGGCCTCAGTTTGTCGGTCTCGGCTAGGATCGCCTGAAGGTTTGTTTCAGGCAGCAGAAAAAGATTTTCGGCGACAACGCCGAGGCGTTCGCCGCGCATTTTTATCTGGCGTTCGGATTCTTCGCCAGAGACATATAGTACCTTTGTGCCGTTCTTACCTAGTTTATCCGCCATCTGCATGACGATCGTCGATTTGCCGATCCCCGGTGCTCCGCCAATTAATACGAGCGAACCCGCAACAATTCCACCGCCGAGGACGCGGTCGAGTTCGTCAATGCCGGATTCAGTTCGGGCGTCGTCCTGCGATTCGATCGTGCCGTAGGGAATTGGCGTCGCGACGCGGTATTGAGCGGTGAATTTTGTCTGCGCCGCTGGTTGTGCGGTCGCACGAAAGCGCTCCTCGACGAGCGTGTTCCACTGTTGGCAGTCGGGGCATTGGCCGAGCCATTTACGCTGCTGCGCTCCGCAGCTCTGACAGACGAAAATTGTCGTTGGTTGTCGGGCCATCGTGAACTAAGAGTACACCAGAACGGGGAACCGACTCCACTTCCCATGTCTCGCCGCTGATCTCCCAAATGCGGTTTCCACCCGAAAAATTCAATAAAAATTCGAAATCGCGAGTCAAAAAATGGAATGCTCGCATAGTTAAACATATATAAACAATGTTAGGCTTAGCTTAACACAATATCTTTCCGCCAGTTTGCCTGAATCGACTTACCACGACGATGGCAATTCCTCAGCATGGGCAACCCATAAATTTTCGGAGTCTGATACGATGAAGAGAGCCTACGTAACCTTCTTAATGCTATTCCTTTTCGGGGTCTTCCTCTACTTAGCGCCTGCCAAGACCAGCGGTCAAAACGACAAATTCCGGCGGGCCGAACAGGCGATTCCAAATCGCTATATAGTAGTTTTTGAGGACCAAGAAACTCCGGATCGCGAAATCGAATCGGCGGGGCGTGCAACCGAACTCGCCGCCGAGTATGCGATGCGAGTTGACCGGGTATATGACACGGCCATAAAAGGCTACTCGGCGGAAATGTCAATTGATGAAGCCCAAAGGTTGAGTATGGATCCGCGGGTTAAATACGTCGAAGAAGACTCGATTGTCTCGGATGCGGAAACCCAAATTAATCCAGGCTGGGCCCTCGACCGCATTGACCAGCGCACGGCTTCGTATGACAGTGCTTATAACTATACTGCATCCGGGACTGGCGTTAACGTTTATATTTTGGACTCGGGGATTCAAACCGCACACGTTGCTCTTCAGGGCCGCGCCCGGGCCGGATTTAATGCGTTTCCGGACTCGCCGCCGATCGAACAATGCAACGGGCACGGAACCGGCGTTGCCGGCGTAGTTGGCAGTTCGGTCCATGGCGTGGCTAAGAATGTATCGCTCGTTTCCGTCAGGGTATTGCCCTGTACTGGAAATGGTACAGTTTCAGACGCCATCGCAGGTATCGAGTGGGTCACGGCCAATGCCGTTAGGCCCGCAGTAGCGAATATGAGTCTCCAAACGGGCTATTCGAGCGGCCTGAACGATGCTGTTAGGGCTTCGATAGCGACCGGCGTGACCTATGTCGTGGCGGCCGGAAATAATACCGCTAATGCATGCGAATATTCGCCTTCATCACTTGGCCAGGCCATCACGGTCGGAGCGACCAACTCTTCGGACACTCGCGTCCAATACTCAAACTTTGGCCCTTGCGTTGATCTATTTGCGCCCGGGGAGGGTGTGAAAACCATTTGGAATTCGTCAACGACCGCTGTCACCTATGCCTCGGGGACATCGTTCGCGAGTCCGTACGTTACCGGGGCAGCGGCTCTCTATTTGGAATCGCACCCGGGCGCAACGCCGCAAGAGGTTCACGCGGCGATTACATCAAACGCGACGGCCAACTTGGTGTCGGCGGCGGGATTCGATTCGCCAAATATGCTTCTTTTTTCTGCTCTCGGCAATCCTCAGGCCACGACGCCAACGCCAACACCGGAGCCGACGCCAACGCCTACGCCAGAACCGACGCCTCCGCCAACCCCAACGCCGGAGCCTACTCCGGTACCGACACCGACACCCGTCGCAACCCCAACGCTAACTCCGACTCCAACTCCAACGCCGGAGCCGCCGCCGACTCTATCCGGCAGGGTCATGACTCCGGATGGGCGCGGTCTTCTAAATGCTACTGTTTCGATCAGTGATAACGCGGGCATGATTCGAACTTCAATGACCGGCTCATTTGGTTATTACCGGTTTGATGATGTCGAGGCGGGACGTACATACGTCATGAGGGTCGGCTCTCGCCGGTATCGATTCGCGTCTTGTATTATCGTCATCACAGAGACTCCGGCGGATGTCAATTTCGTTGGGCTGGAGTAACCCAAATAATCATTGGAGCTCATGCAAAAGAGGTGGTCTTCGGGCCTCCTTTTTTTGGGCGCTTTTTCATCGCTAACGTGAGCAAACATCCCTTTGTCTTGTCGGGCAACAAAAATTGCGTAATGCATGGCATTATCCGGGCTAATGGGCAATAAAAACTGGAAAAAAAACTGCTTGACACTTTTAATTCAATAGCGTACAACTGGAGACATCCGATATCGTCGATTTTTTTGACTCTGTAAAACAGCGTCCCTGACCGTTCGTCTCTTTAAAAGCCCGCTTCGAGGGTTGTGGTTGTTTTCGGTGAAAAAGCTGCAACAGTGCAAGAGGTTGTAATGAAATACCATCACGATTCGATTTTCCATAAAGTACTTATCATCTTTGTTCTTTTGTTTGGTGGCGTTGGAATATCGGTGTTTGCCTTGAGTGAAGCCGTATTTAGGCCCTTTGGCTTTGTATCGGAAGCTTCAGTTTCTGCGGATCCTGTTAGCCCGGCACCGCTCGCACCAACCGATACGCCGACGGTCGTTACAGATAAAGTTCGTTATCTGGCCGGCGAGGTCGTAAATATTAGTGGCTCCGGTTTTGCACCTAACTCGAACGTCCGGATAAAAGTTGTTCACGCGGACAACACGGCTGAAAGCGGGGGCAATCACGAAGAATCGACGGTATCGGTTAATGCTGAGGGAGCGTTTGGGACGACATGGCAGGTGGGTCTCGATCAAAATGGTTTCTTGTTTACCGTGGTGACCGAATCGGCGGCAAATGTTAGTTTTGGTCGCGTGGCGAATGTTGCTACCAACAAGTTTGATTATAACTCCGGCGAGACAGCGGTTATTACGGGCGAAGGATTCAATCCGGGCGAGAACGTCACGCTTCTCGTCGTTCACAGCAATGGCCGCACCGGCGGGGCCGGACACCTGCCGTTCACTGTCATCGCTGATTCGGCGGGTAGGGTCAACACAACATGGTACGTGAACCCCGACGATTCGGCTGATTCGATTTTTAGGTTGACTGCGCACGGAGCATCGTCTGGAATCGAGGCTTCGACTAGTTTCACCGACATTGTATCAACTATCGTCGATGATGGTGGGCCGGATGATAACCCGAATCAAAAGGATCTAACGTTCGTTACGATCGATAGCGACGTTTCTTTCGGAACACAAGCAGTTACGTGGGGCTGGGATGACACGAGTTGGAACGGCAATAACACAGGCGACGCATGTGTCCTTTACGACAACGATGGTGACGGCAACAATAACTTTGCGTTATGTGTAACGATTTCGAATACAGCCCGGTACGCCCACTGCGACGGGCGTTGACAATATCACTGTTCAGGTTGGCATCGAGACTATTTGTACCTTTACCAATGGACTGACGCCAACGCCGACGCCAACGCCAACGCCGACACCAACGCCGACGCCGACACCAACGCCGACGCCGACACCAACGCCGACGCCGACACCAACGCCGACGCCGACGCCGACACCAACGCCGACACCAACGCCGACGCCGACACCGACTCCAACACCGGAGCCGACACCAACGCCAACGCCAACACCAACGCCGACACCGACGCCGACGCCAACGCCGACGCCAACGCCGACGCCGACACCAACGCCGACGCCGACGCCAACACCAACGCCGACGCCAACACCAACGCCGACGCCGACGCCAACGCCGACACCTACGCCGACGCCGACACCGACACCGGTAGAACCGGCGGGTTCCCTTACCATCGTTAAGGAGACAGCGGGTGGCAATGGTACGTTCAACTTTAGTGCATCGGGCGCGGGAGTTCCGGCTATAATTCCGGTTGGTTTTTCGGTGGCGACAATAGGAGGCTCAGGAGCAGTGAGCTTCGCCAATGTTCCTGCCGGTACAACGGTTGTGGCCGAAACCAATCCATTGCCGGCGGGTTGGCAGTTTACGAGTCTGAGCTGTAGTGGCGATACCGACGGCGGAAACGTTATTACTGGGCAATCTGTATCTATTGATCTAGATGCGGCCGAAACCCAAACGTGTATCTTTGTTAACTCAGTGGTTCCGACACCGACACCGACACCGACACCAACGCCGCCGGTCGTCTGGGTTAACGACGTCACTATTCATGAGGGTGACCAAGGCACGAAACTATTTACGTTTCAGGTCACGGTCGACCATACGCCGCCTGCCAATGCGCCGATCAGTATCGATTACACAACGGTTAACGGCACCGCGACGGTCGCGAACAATGACTATGTGCCGAAATCAGGTACGATTGTATTCACATCAAACTCGCCGACGATCGTTTACATATCGGTCGTTGTCAATGGCGACATTACTTTCGAACACAACGAAACGTTCACTATTTTCTACACAAACGAGGTAAATGCGTTCCTTCCGGACCATGACAGTCTCGGAACCGTCTATAACGATGACATCGAACCGGTCTTTGCGGTGGGCGATGCATCGGGCAACGAAGGCAATTCAGGCACGACACCGCTTTCATTTACGGTCACACGAACTGGCAATCCGACGGCGGTTGCCTCAACGGTTACGTTCAACACGATTAATGGAACCGCGACGGGCCCGAGCGATTTCGTGCCGGTTGCGGGAGGCACGGTCGTCATGGCTCCAAACGAGAGTACAAAGACATTCCCGGTTTTACTCAATGGCGACACAACCGTTGAGCCGAATGAGACGTTTACTCTACGAATCGTACAGGTGACCCACGGGTCGATTGGTGATTCGGACGGATCGGGAACGATCGTTAATGACGACTCCATTGTCGCTGGCGGTATCGAAGGCGATATTGTCGACGGAAGCGGTAGTCCGGTTGGCGACGGTACTGTATTTTCGAATGATGTGAGCGTGATACGCCGAATGGTGCTCGGCCTCATACCGGCACCTACGACGAGCCCTAACCAGTTCCAGAGAGCAGACGTTGCCCCGAGGATTACGTCAAGCGGGTTGATTGGCGACGGGTTGCTAACTGCTGCCGATGTTACGCTCATTAGACAGTACAACCTCGGCTATCTGCCTCAGACTCCGGCTGGCGGACCAAACGGCCCGGCACCGACGGCACCGCCTACGTTGGCTCCTATAGATAATGCGAGAGCGATTCGAGCGGTCGCTCCGACTGTCCGGGGGGGAGAGAGTGTGACCGTTTCCCTGCAATTAGAATCTCAGGGTGATGAGTCATCGGCAGTTTACACTATGAACTTCGACCCGAAAGTCTTCACGTACGTGTCGTCCGCTCTGGGCGAAGGGGTCCCGGCCGGATCATACCTTGGGGTTAACGCAACGGAGCCGGGCAAACTCCGCCTGTTGATCGATTCGACCAACGCGTACATTCGGGGATCGAGACAAATGGCGACCGTAACATTCGCTGTTTCACCCGACGCCGACGCGGGCGAATATCCGTTGACATTTAATAGAACGCCTGCGGATGAAAGCGTGTCTGATGCCAAAGGTGGCCTGGTCGCTACGGATTTCGAGGACGGAACCATAAATGTTACGTCGAAGTCACAGCGAGCAATTGTCAGCGGCAGAGTTTTGGACGCCAATGGACGTGGCATTCGAAACGCCACGGTTTCGATAACCGATGTAAAAGGTGGCCGCCGAACGACGTTCACTGGTTCCTTCGGTGACTATGTATTTGATGAGGTTGAGACCGGGAAAAACTACACGATCAGGGTCTCGAACAAACGCTATCGTTTTGCTCAGCGCGTCATAAACATCGCCGATATGCTTGGAAACATTGACTTTGTTGCATTGGAATAGCCGATATCGCCTGCAACATTGAAAACTCGCGTTTGAAAAGGCGTAACATCAGATCTTGTTTGTTACGCCTTCTTTGCGCTCGCGCGAGCTTGACCACATGCCATGAATTCGTTCGATAACTGGATTACACTGCCAATAGAAATTGCGGCGAATATGCACGAACAACGAATTGGCTGCGGTTATTCGCGACACCACATTCCCAATACGTAATCTGACTGGATCTGGAATTTAGGGGTCGATAGTTGTTTGTTGACAAGACAAAATGGATTTTCGTTCATCGTCTAACGAAACTATATGGGTTAACGTCAACGGGGTTTTCGTGTTAAGATTTCCACTGAGATGAAGTACGACATTCTCATATTACGCATCGCCTTTATCACCATGTTAATCCTTTTGGGTTATCTGCTGAATCCCTTTGAGCGGACGCAGCGGTTCGGGCTTGGGTTCATCGGCACCGAGGCTACGCGGCAGTGGCTCTCGGCCGGTCTGGGCGGGGTTTTAGGTGCTCTGGTCATCATCTTTGAGATCCGTGTGCGTCAGGCGTCGTTAAAGACGCTGATCGGTGCGGCGGTTGGTTCGATCCTTGGGATTGTCGGAGCCTTTTTGATAGGTGTTCTCATCTCGATACAAAAAGAAGCAGCGGTTTCGGCTGAGATGCAGACCTTTTTGACCATTTCGCTGATGGGCTTTATGGGCTACATCGGGCTGATGGTGGGTGCGGCGAAGGGCGATTATCTCGATCTTTCCGCACTCGGCGGTATCTTTAGCGACAAGAACATCAAGCGCGATTACAAGATCCTCGATACGTCGGTTATCATCGACGGACGTATCGCGGATGTTGCGGAAACTGGTTTTCTCGGCGGCTCGCTGATAATTCCGCACTTCATTCTGGCCGAATTACAGCAGGTTGCCGACTCGGCGGATTCGTCAAAACGCCAACGCGGACGCCGCGGGCTCGACATGCTTCAACGGCTGCGTAACAACAGCAAGCTCGACATTCAGATCGTCGAAACCGATTTTCCGGCCGTGAAAGAGGTCGATCTAAAACTGATAGAACTCGGCACGCAGCTCGATGCGGTGATCGTCACCAACGATTTCAACCTCAACAAAGTTTCGCAGCTTCGCGGCGTCGCGGTTCTCAACATCAATGAACTCGCCAACGCCCTCAAACCGGTCGTTCTGCCGGGCGAAGCGATGCGCGTTTTCATTCTCAAGGAAGGCAAGGAATACAACCAGGGCGTCGCGTATCTCGATGACGGAACAATGGTCGTCGTCGACAACGCCCGCCGTTTGATCGGCAAAACCGCCGATATTGCGGTCACCAGCGTACTGCAAACAACCGCTGGTAAGATGATATTCGGCCGCCTGTGGGAAGAGAAAGAAGAAGTGAACGGTAACGGTAATAGTACCGATCCAAGTCTCGGCATCCACGATTCGCGTTCGCTCGGTTTCAAGAAAGCCACTCGCGAACTGCGGCAGACTACGATCATTGAAGAAATCGAATCTTAGTTAGTTAAAAGTCAAAAAACTGCCTTTAACTTTTAACTTTTAACTATTCCTAATGAATACCGCCATCATTGTTGCTGCCGGGAGCGGGTCACGGTTTGGCCGCGCGCAACCAAAACAATTCGTCAAGATCCTAGGCAAACCGTTAATAATACACACGTTAGAAAAATTTCAGGCTTGTCCGGCGGTGGATGAGATCGTGCTGGTTTTGTCTGAGGCGGCAGTAGCAGAATTTGAAGGTTCAAATTTCAGATCTGAAATTGGGAAATTGAAAAAGATCGTTGCTGGCGGTTCGACCCGGGCTGAGTCGGTGAAAAACGGCTTGGACGCAGTCCCGGCTGAGACAAAGATAGTCGCCGTTCATGATGGAGCGAGGCCGTTGGTTTCGGTCGATGAGATCACGGCTACGATTCAAAAAGCGAATGAGATTGGTGCTGCATGCCTCGTTGGGGCGGTAACGGACACTATCAAAACCATTCGCGGCGACGAGATATCGGGCACGCTGGACCGTGATAAACTCAGACGTGCTCTTACGCCGCAGGCTTTTAAGATAGAGGTTTTGCGGAGTGCATTTGCCCTCGGCGATGAAAGCGAAGCGGCGACGGACGAATGCTATCTCGTCGAAAAGCTCGGACATCCGATCGCGTTCGTTGAGGGAAATTCGCGGAATATCAAGATCACGCGGCATGAAGACCTTGTTTTTGCGAGGGCGTATTTGTCAGAACCGCCTGCGTAAGCGGGCGGAGTAGATGACTACCGACCTTATTCAGCGTCCTTAGAAAGGACGCCTGCAGGCGAGCCTCCTGCGTTCCCGGCAATATGTTTCGAATAGGTTTTGGCACAGATGTTCACAGGCTCGTAGACGGGCGGCCGCTGGTGATTGGCGGCGTTGTGATCGATTCTGATCTTGGGGCTGACGGGCATTCGGATGCGGATGTGCTGCTGCATGCGGCGACTGACGCGGTGCTCGGGGCTTTGGCTTTGGGAGATATTGGAACGCATTTTCCAAATACCGATGAGCGTTGGCGAAATGCGGAAAGCTCGGAATTTTTGCTCTACGCCGTCGGCCTCGCGAAAGAACGCGGTTACGAGGTCGCTAATATCGACACGACTATCGACCTCGAACGTCCGAAACTACGGCCGCATATTGATGCAATTCGTGCGGGCCTCGCTAACGCTCTGCGCATCGAACTCGGCCAAGTGAGCGTTAAGGCGAAAACCGGCGAGGCAGTAGACTCTGTCGGGGAAGGCTGGGCGATCAGGGCTCAGGCCATTGTCCTGCTACAGCGGATTGAACACTAAGAACGGTGAGACGTTGCGAATCAGGGTTTTCTCTACGTTCTGGGCGATCTCCGCGTTTAAATAACTCGCCATCTGTGCGAAACTTGTAACACCGAATTGATTCGAACGCTCCTGTTGCTGACTTTTTATGCGTCCTCAAGAAATAATCGCGACAAAACGCGATGGCAAAGCACTTTCCGATTCAGAGATCACTGCGTTCATCGACGGCGTTTGTGACGGCTCTTGGGCCGATTACCAGATAACCGCTTTAATAATGGCGATGTTTATCCGCGGCTTGAACCGGCGTGAGCAGTACTCGATCACGGGAGCGATGCTGAATTCGGGGACGATAATGGATTTTTCGGAGATTGACGCTCCAAAAGGCGATAAACACTCGACTGGCGGCGTTGGTGACAAAACCTCGCTACTGATTGCGCCGCTCGCCGCTGCCTGTGGCATTGCTGTCCCGATGATCTCTGGTCGGGGCCTCGGCCACACGGGCGGGACGCTCGACAAACTTGAATCCATCCCGGGATTTGACGTAAATCTCTCGTTCGCAAATTTTAAAAAGGTCCTGAAAAAATGCGGCCTCGCTCTTGGCGGACAGACCAAATCTATTGCCCCGGCTGACAAAAAGATCTATGCCCTACGCGATGCGACCTCGACCGTGCCGTACATTCCGCTAATTGTTGCGTCGATCATGTCGAAGAAGCTGGCCGAGGGACTCGACGTTTTGGTACTGGACGTGAAGACCGGTTCGGGAGCGTTTATTCAGAAGTACGCCGAGACGCTGAAGCTCGCAAATTCGCTCTGCGAAACCGGTAAATCCTTTGGTGTCAATACGCGGGCGATCATCACGGAGATGAATCAGCCGCTCGGCAAATATGTCGGCAACGCTCTGGAAGTTTACGAATGCATCAAAATTCTCCGCGACGAAGCCGAAGAGCAGATGAAACCGACGCTTGAGCTTTCGGTTGAATTGACGGCAACAATGCTCGTTCAGTGCAAGATCGCCGGAACGATGGAAAATGCCCGGGATAAGATCAATCGGGCCTTGAAATCAGGCGAGGCACTTTCACGCTTTCGACAGAATATAGAACTGCAAAGCGGCGACCCCAATGTATGTGACAAGCCGGAAATGCTGCTGACAAAGGGTTTAACTGAGGTTGTGGTGAAATCCGACACTAGCGGGTACGTTGCGGATATCGATTCGCTGATCGTCGGCAATGTCATTTGTGAGATCGGCGGCGGCCGGCTCAATGCGGAAGATACGGTTGATCACGCCGTTGGCTATTCGTGCCTAAAAAAGATCGGCGACCGGGTGCACAACGGCGATGTACTTGGTATCGTTTATTGCCGCAAAAATCAGCCCGCGCAAATTAGTGAAAAACTTCGAAGCGCGTATAAAATATCGAGGGAAATCACGCGGACAACTAAACTCATTAGAGCGACGGTCTAATGTTCAAAGTTCAAACTTTAGTTTGCTGATCGCTTGCCCCGAGATGTGATAAACAAGAACTCAGAACGTATGAAACACCGCAACATTCTTTTTCTTCTATTGATCGCCGCCGTAGGCGTCTTCGTTTCTTCCTGCTCAAACAGGGTCCAGGCCCGCCGCGAGGGCTGCAAGGCGAAGGTCGGCATTGTTTTCGATATCGGCGGTAAGAATGACCGCTCGTTCAACGCAGCGGCGTGGGAAGGCGTCAAGCGCGCCGAAAAAGACCTCGACATCTGTCTCTACGACGTCGAACCGGGAAATCCGACATCGATCGAACCGGCGATGCGGGCGTTTGCCGAGAAAAATTTCGACCTCGTCATCGGCGTCGGCTTTGCCCAGGGGCCGATCATGCAAAAGGTCGCACTCGACTATCCAAACAACAAATTCGCGATCGTCGACGGCGTCATTTTTGAAGAAGACGGCAAGACGCCGCTCAAGAACGTCGCCTCGCTTGTCTTTCGCGAGCACGAGGGATCGTATCTGGTCGGCATGATCGCCGCTTCGAAATCGAAGACCGGCGTGCTCGGTTTTCTCGGCGGCATGGACATTCCGCTGATCCATCGCTTTGAAACGGGGTTTGAAGAAGGCGCACGTTCGGTAAACCCGAATATTAGAGTCGTAGATAACTACGTAGGCGTTAACGATAGTGCGTGGAACAATCCCGGCAAAGGCAAAGAGATCTCGCTCGCTCAGATCGAAAAAGGGGCAGATGTCATATTTACGGCCGCAGGCAACTCCGGCCTCGGGGCCTTTGACGCTGTCGAGCAGTACGGCAAAAACGCCCAGGGCGAAGCGAACAAATTCGTCATCGGCGTCGACTCCAATCAGAACAGTGTAAAGCCGGGCTTTGTGCTGACCTCGATGGTCAAACGCGTCGATAATGCCGTTTATGACGTAGTCAAAGAGATCCTAGCCGACAAATTCAGCGGCGGCTTTCACACGTTCGGCCTCGACAAAGACGGTGTCGCCTACGCGATGGACGACAATAACAAATCGCTCATCCCCGGCGACGTGATCCTAAAGGTCGAAGAAGCCAAAACCAAGATCGGCACCGGCGAGATCAAGGTGACGGACGCGATGGCGAAATAAGCATGCTCGAACTACGAAACATCACAAAAACATTCGGAAACATCACGGCTAACAACGACGTTTCGATCAAGGTTGAAAACGGCACGATCCACGCTATCGTTGGTGAGAATGGTGCCGGGAAATCGACCATTATGCGGATCGCTTACGGCTTTTATAAGGCTGACAGCGGCGAGATATTGGTCGATGGCAAGGTGGTGACGATCAGGAATCCGCATGACGCGATCGCGTTGGGGATCGGGATGGTGCATCAGCATTTTATGCTGGTTGACACGATGACGGCGGCTGAGAATATTGTGCTCGGTGCTGAGACTGGTTCGGCTGGGAATCTGGATCTGGATAAAGCTAACCGCGACATCCTCGCACTCTCGAACGAACTGCGCCTCGGCGTTGATCCCAAGGTTCGGATCGAAAATATGTCCGTCGGCCAGCAGCAGCGGGTGGAACTGCTTAAGGCGTTGTACCGCAATGCCGAATTGCTCATTCTGGACGAACCGACAGCCGTGCTATCGCCGCAGGAGGTTGAGGAATTTTTCAGCATTCTCCGGCGAATGCGCGAGCAGGGCAAGACGATCATTATCATCACGCATAAGCTCGACGAGGTCCTCGCGATCTCAGATGAAGTCACTGTGATGCGTGACGGAAAATCGGTCGGAAACGTGAAAACGGCGGACACAACCGCCAAAGACCTCGCCCGAATGATCGTCGGCCGCGACGTGCTGCTTCGCGTGGATAAAACTGACGCTGAGCCGAAAAGCGTCGTTCTTGACGTAAACAACCTGGTTGTCAGCGGCAGGACCGTGAACAGCGTTAATGGTGTTTCTTTTGTCGTGCGAGCGGGTGAAATAGTTGGTATCGCGGGTATCGAAGGCAACGGCCAGACCGAGCTTATAGAGGCTTTGTCGGGCCTGGCGAGATCGAGCGGAGGTAGCGTCGAGTTTGACGGCAGAGACATAACAAACCGAACCGCCCGCGAACTAAAAGAACTCGGCATCGGCCACATTCCCGAGGACCGTCACAAACGCGGGCTGCTGCTGCACTGCGATCTGGCTGAAAATTCGATCCTAGGCGTTCATTATCGTCAACCGGTTGCTGCTGCCGCCGGATTTATGAACACGGGCGTTATCTCAAAACGCGTCAACGAGATCATTCAACGATTTGATGTTCGGCCGCCAAACGCCGAACTTCCGGCGAAGGCTCTTTCTGGCGGTAATCAGCAAAAACTCATCATCGGCCGCGAATTCGAGCTGAATCCAAAGCTCCTGCTTGTCTCGCAACCAACCCGCGGCGTCGACATCGGCGCGATCGAGTTCATCCATCGAAAATTGATCGAGCTTCGCGACGCGGGCTCGGCCGTCTTGCTCGTATCCGCTGAACTCGAAGAAGTCACCGCCCTCGCCGACCGCCTTCTCGTTATTCGCGAAGGCAAGATCGCTGGCGAGGTCGATCCGAAAGTAACGTCGGTCGAAGAGATCGGGCTGATGATGACGGGCGGGAATTAAGAAGTCCAGCCACTAAAAGACACGAAAAATCACGAAGAAAAGAATAATAATCTCGTGGTTTTTTGTGTTTTAGTAATTACTTTGGGGATTGTTTGATCAACACGACGTCGCTTGTTTCGACGCCGCGAATGACCGCGAGTTGGCTGCCGTCCGCATTCCAGTTAAAGGCGATTATGTTGTCCGAGGGAAAGTCCGTCAGCTGTTTTGCGGGCCTGCCGTCGAGCGGCTGTAACCAGATGTTTGGAACGCCGTTAGGACTGTTCAGGAACGCGATCGCTTTTCCATCTCGTGTCCATTTCACCAGTCGTTCGACGACCGTTGGTGAAAAATCGAAACGCCTTACACGTTTTCCGTCCTCGATGCTGCTGATGCCAATTCCCCAACGCATGGGTGCCAAACTCCCGTCTAGATAGTGATAAGCAATGTATTCTCCGTCGGGTGAGATCGATGGCCTTGAGGCAGTCGTTTTCGTCAGTTGGATCGCCTCGCCGCCGCCGGTGTGCATTTTCCAGAGTGTCGGGTAATTTCCGCCCGACTGATAAACGATCCAGCGTCCGTCAGGCGTGCATTGCGGATAATATTCACCATCGCCGTCTGTTATGCGCGCCAAATTCGAGCCATCGACGTTGATCCGCCACAGGTTGTATTTTCCGTCCCGCTCGGCGGCGAATACCAGTTGATTTCCATCGGCTGTCACTGCAAGTCCTAGCCTCGCATTTGCACCGACCGTCAGCTGTTTGATGGCAGTGCCGTCGGCATTCATGGTCCACACGTCGGAGCTGCCACCTGCGCTCGATGTGTAGGCGATCCGTCCGTCGGCCAGCCAGATTATTTCGTTGAACCTACCGGCCTCGGAGACGACCTGTTTCGCCGCTGAGGTATTTTCGTCGACGGTCCAGATGTTCGATACCGCGTGGTCTTGAATGACAGCTAAGGTTTTCTCGTCCGATGTTAGGCTAAGATCCTGATAATTGTTCAGGTCGCGGGTGATACGCGAAGTTGCCCCGTCGGCCAGCGAGATGTGCCATAGCTGCTGCGGGCCGGTCGACGTTTCAGACGCAGTTACAATCACACCGTCCGCGAGCCATCGCGGCTGACCAACCTGCTGCCAACGCTCCGTCGTCAATTTGCGTTCGACTCCCGTTTCGACATCAACAGCAAGCACTGTCTCATAGCGACCTTTTTCATCACTCTGATTTACCGGAAAAGCCAGACTTTTCCCGTCCGGGGACCACGCTGGAGAATACCAAAAGCTATTGAGGTAATCCGGGTTGCGACGTGAGACCAATTTTGTCTCGTTCGGCATCAGATAGTCAGGAGCCTGGCGAGTGACCTGTAACGTTTCGCCCATGCCGTCAACATTGGCAACGATCAGCCTGGTTTCCCCCGACTTCATCATCATGTACGCGACCCTGGATCCGTCAGGCGAAAAGGTGGGGGCTCCAACGTTGTGCCCGACCTTCACGATCGGTCCGCCAAGCACCGGCACACGGAACAATTCGGTATCGCCCTTGTCTCTTTCCAGCGAAAGGTAGTAAACAAAATTGCCGTCCGGCGAGAATGTGACCCAGACAAAATCGGTTTGCGTCGGGCCGGCAATTCGCATGTCGTTTGCGACGGCTATCTGACGCACGAATAGAATGTCGCCGTCGGCACTGCTGGTTACGTGAGCGACGTAGTGCCCATCCGGCGAGATGGCCGCCCACTTGGACTTGCCGTTGGTAGTGAGCCGCGTTATCTCCGATTCGCGAAAAGGAACGTCCCTTGCATTACTGCTTGGTCCTCGTGTGAACTTGTAGATACCGAATGCAAGTCCCGCCAATCCGGTCACTACGATCATGAGGATCAGAGGCGAAAGCCATTTCGAACGAGTACCGGGAACAGCCGGCAGCGATGCATCGGCTTGCGGCGAGCGGCGCCAATCAGAAACCGAATAAACATTATCTGACCGCTCGACGCTCACACGCTGCGGCATTTCGCGCTCAGCAACGTGCGCCCGAACATTGCCGCGCCCATCAGCGCGGCGAGAGATAAAATTTGTAACGCTTGCCGGCCCGTTCGCGGCTTCGGGCTCAAAATTTTCGATTCTCTCAATTGCCGGCGAAAGACTATTTGGATTCTCCAAAACACGAACCGTGCCGTTGAAACGATAACCACGCCGTTTTAATGTTTCGATAAAGGGTTTGCCCTCTTGCGTTTCACCCAAGGTTTTGCGCAAAACATGAAGGTATTGGGAAAGATTTGACTCTTCAACGATCGTGTCCACCCAGATCTTGTGCATCAGATCTTCCTTACCGATGACCTTGCCCTGACTTTCGATGAGAGCAATCAGCGTCTCAATGGCCTTGGGCGTGAGCAGTATTTGTTCGCCGCTCCGGTAAAGTATCTTTGTCGCGGCATCGACTTGAAAATCCTCGAACTCATAAACCTTGTATTGATGTGAGTTAGTCACTTTAAAGTTAAATTCAAGATTTTTTAACGTTAAATCCAAAGACATTTCATCATCTCCCGCCTAAATTCTTTATTGAGCGGACAAGACTAAACTTGTTGATCGTATCTCTGGAAAGATATCGATAGCATAGCGCAGACTTTTGTTCAATGACAGCAAAATTCTGCACGGAGCATTTGTCCGCTTCAACAAAATAGGTTAGCGAGGGGCACGGATATGAAATTTCTACGGATTGTTGTTGTCATCGCCGCTTTTTCGGCCTTTGCTTGGGGCCAGACGACCGAGATCACGTATCAGGGTCAACTGCAAAGCTCGTCGACACCGGCAAGCGGAAATTTTGATTTTGAGTTTGCATTGTTCGATGGCGGCGGAACTCAGATCGGCCCGACTTTGCAGCGGAGCGGTGTTGCGGTCGCCGGTGGGATCTTTTCGGTAAATCTCGATTTTGGGTCGGGTTTTCCCGGAGCGACGCGTTTTTTGGAGATCCGCGTGAGGCAAGCGGGCGGCGGGGCTTTTACAACGCTTTCGCCGAGACAGCCGGTGACGAGTGCTCCGTATTCTATCAAAAGCCTTACCGCTAATACCGCCGACAATGCAACGAATGCCGCAAACGCGGTCAACGCGGTCAATGCCACCACCGCCAACACGGCTGGAACGGCGACGAACTTTACCGGGAACCTCGCTGGCGACGTGACGGGAACACAAATATCGACGACAGTCGCACGATTGCAGTCGCGCACCGTCGCTCCGACTGCTCCGCTCGACGGGCAAGTGCTGAAATTCAGCTCGGCCAACAATCGCTGGCAGCCCGACACGGATAATGCTGGCTCGGGAGGTGGCGGCGGCACGATCACGGGTGTTACGCCCGGAACGGGCTTAACGGGCGGCGGTACGACCGGCAATGTCACGGTTGGCATTGGAGCGGGCGGCGTCGGGACCGGACAACTAGCCGAAGGCAGCGTCGTCGACTCAAAGATCGTTACCGTCAGCGGAGCAAAGGTGATCGGCCAGGTCACCGACGCGTTCAACGCTACAAACGCGGCCACAGCGGCAAACGCGACCCAACTCGGGGGAGTTCCCGCAAACCAATATTTGCAAACAAACGGCAATGGATCGGGCCTGACAAACCTCAACGCCAGCAGCATCGCAACCGGAACGCTTGCGAATGCCCGACTCGGCCAAATCCCGACGGCGAATATCGCTGATTCCGCAGTCACATCCGCAAAGATTGCAGGCGGCCAGGTCGTCAAGAACCTCAACGGGCTCACTGACAACGTAACGCTTGCTGCCGGATCAAATATTTCTATCACACCGTCAGGCAATACGCTTACGATTGCGTCGACCGGCGGTGGCGGTGTTGGTGGTAGCGGTCAGGCCGGCATTCTTCCGCTATGGACAGGTGCGACGACGCTGGGCAATTCTGCGATCAATCAGATAGGCAGCAGGATAGCTATCGGTAGCGCCAGTCCAAGCTCGCGGCTGCAGGTTACGGGAGCCGCCGACACCCCTATAGGCGTATTTGGCGAAGGTTTCTCCGGTTCCTCAGGCGTGATCGGCACGAGCGCCACGGGAACTGGTGTATTTGGAACCAGCAGCCCCGGAACTGGCGTGCGGGGCGAAACCTTAAGCGGCTTCGGGGTGCGAGCTTTTGCCGGCAACCAGGGTTCAATTGCGCTGCGAACCGATGGGACGAGCTGGTTCCGGGGAGACACGACCCCTTTGAGTTCAGCACTTACCGGTCCCGGAACCGGCATCGCGATCGGCTCGTCCGGTGATCTGGGCTACATATCAGCCTTTGACTACAGTGCCTTCTTGCCACGCACGCTGCTTTTAAATAACAGCGGTGGGAATGTCGGTATCGGCCTCAATAATCCCACCTCGAAGCTGCACGTGGCCGGTTCGTCCCCCACCACCTCGTCCATTTTGGGAGTCGCAACCGGAAACAGCGGTATCGGTGTCGAGGGAAGGAGCGCCGTTGGTACGGGTGTGCTGGGCGAGGGATCGGGCAGCTCAGACGGTGTGACCGGCCAAACGACCAGCGGAACTGGGGTTGTCGGATTCAGCAGTTTTGGGAGGGGTGTTGAGGCGGAAGTAATCGGTCAGGGCTCGATCGCCCTAAAAACCAGCGGAACGAGTTTTTTTAAGGGCGATACTTCACCGCTCAGCGTCGCAAACGCTGGTTCCGGTATGGGCATTGCGATCGGGACATCGGGAACCTTAGGATACGTTTCAGCCTTTGATTACGGCACCAACCAGACAGGCACCCTGCTGCTTAACAATGGCGGCGGACGAGTCGGCATCAATACAAACTCTCCGGATCAGGCCTTGACAGTCAACGGCAACGCCAGCAAACCCGGTGGTGGCTCGTGGCTCGCCTTCTCGGACGAACGGCTGAAAAATATCAAAGGCCGTTTCAACGGCGGCCTCAAAGCGGTGATGAAACTCCAGCCGCTACGGTATGAGTACAAAAAGAACAACGCCGTCGGCCTAAAGTCCGATGGCGAACACATCGGCTTCAGCGCCCAGGAAGTGGGAAAAATAATCCCCGAAGCCGTGACCAAAACAGAACAAGGCTACCGCCTAGTCAACAACGACCCGATCATCTGGGCTATGCTAAACGCGATCAAAGAGCAGCAGGCGACAATCGAAAAACTGAGCAAACAGGTCCGCGTGCTTGAGCGAGCAAACGCAGCCGCGAAGAGAATCAAGCGCAAATAAATCGCGGGACAGTTAAGAGGCGAGCTTGCCCGCCCGTCGGGCAAGCCCGACGCTGAACGGAACCGGGCGGAGAACGAACTGGGAGCGTGATCAAGGTGTCCGCTCAGATATTGGAACGATTGAAAATACAAAAAATCCTGGAGGAATAAATTGCAATGTACAAAATGATCCGAACACTACTATTAACGATCCTGTTACTTTCCCTGGCTTCGCTGGCGTCAGCCCAGGGAACATTTAACACCGACACTACCGTGCCCTTCTCGGGCGTTGTGGGAATTACGGACAACCGCAAGGTAGCTCCAATCCACGGATTCCCCACGGTGACATTTGATTTGGCTCCAGCCGTTAGAGAAGGGTGGCGGGGTTTTCGTACGGGATTTACAACGTTCGCTCTAAATTACTTAAACGAACGCGACATCGGCGGCGGCATCCGAACCAGTCGCAACGTAATCAATCTCGCTGAGAATGGAAGCCTTTTTTTCAGCACGAACGCCGGTGGGTTCACTCTGAAATATGTCGTTAAGGGTAACCGGTTTGAGACTTCCTTCCGCACACCCGGCCCTCTACCATCAGGCACCGATCCGCGGATAGCCATCAATTGCGATGCTGAGGTAATGATCGACATTGTAAAAACGGGCTACAACTTAACGGCCCGGCCTGCCCAGCTAAAGATCAAGTGTGGCCGCCCCGTCGGTCAAAACTTCACGGGAGATGTGGCTATTGGCGTTAACGACCTGATCGCGACACTGGGAGGGCCAGATTTCATCGGAAAGGCGCTTCGAGCCGTCAACGATCCAAAATTTGCCTTGAATGCACCTGTCAGCGTAGAACTCAACAAGGGTCTCGGTGCAAGGCTAACCCGGGACACATCGGTTGAGATCAACAGCGGGAATCTATTCTACGCGGGCACCGCGGTCAAGGGATTGATCCTCACGATTCAAGATGATCCGGTTGCGGGCCCGCCTCCACCGCCACCCGCTCCGCCAAAGCCGCCCTACATCACGGCGAGCCAGCCATTCCTCCCGACACCCGGATTTCCCTACGCTTCGGTAGTTCTGGTCTGGGATGGCGGTCCAAATTATCCAAACGTTCAGGTGTATGTCTCGGTAAACAAGGGCGCTGAAATTCCCGCGTTTTCGCTGGAATTCCCTTCGGGCCATCCCCTCTTTAAACAACCGAAAGCAGGCGGGGAGCACAAATTGCCCCGCAGCTCGGGGCACTATCGCTATCTGTTAAAGGCTGACGGCACAACCCTATCTTCCACCGAGTTCTATGTCCCGTAGTGAGTTAAGCACTTCCCGTCTTCGAGGGGCGGTTAGCTTCCTATAAGCGAAACCGTCCATCGTTCCATTGGCTCAGGCGGAATCAATAGCGAGCCAGTATGGAGAACGTTTCGGAACGTGATTGGAGGATAATTTGGAATGTTACGTCTAGTTAAAACCATAAACTTGATCAATAAACGAATGGCCTTTTTTTGTTGTCTTTCGGTCGCTTTGTTTCTCGCTTTGCTGCCAATCTCAGCCCAAGCGCAATGTGCAAATTGGGATGCGAGCGGCAAGTGGAGTATCAAGCAGGCGGGAAGCAAGTACACTAACGATCTCACGTTAGAGCAAAAAGGCAGGGTAATCACAGGGCTGGCGCTCACTTTGAGAGACACAAAAGGAGGGATTTTCATTCCGGGTGGCAGAGACACTGTGGGTGGCACAGTCGATGGGACGATCGATGGAGACAGCCTCAGCATCCAGATATTTTGGTCAAACGGTCTCACAGGCGTTTATAATGGCAACTTCCTCCCGTCCGGTAGATTGGACGGTGAAGCCTGGGAGAAGGCCAGCCCTAACATCCGTCAGACTTGGTACAGCGTGGGCGTGCTCAAGTGCACACCACCGCCGTCACCAGCGCCACCACCACCGCCTATCCCAAAACCTATTAAGAGTAGCGGCAAAGCCAAAATTGAGGTTATACCGTTGCCGCTGCCCGCCGGCATGCAGTGCACGCAATGGGACGTGAGCGGCGCGTGGAATATCGAAGTAAAAAGCGGGCCGCGAAAGGGCTATGTCGGCAATGTCTCATTTCGGCAGACGGGAAAAGACATTTCCGGCAAAGTTGCGAACGGCGGCCTGACAACTGGAACCGTCACCAACGGCAGGTCGGATGGCGATACATTCAGCGTTTACTTCATTTGGGATGGCAAATCAGCCGATGGCTCAAATGCGGAGGTCTTCGTGGGCAGGATATCTGCCGACGGAATCATTGAGGGTACCGCGTTATTGATCGGCGACCGTTCCCAAAACGCAACATGGGCCAGCGATAGGCCGATGAAGTGCGTAAAATCAGGTGCGGTTCCGCCGAAGCCTCCCTACATTACTGCGAGCCAGCCAATTGTTCTACCTAACTCACCTTTAGCTTCCGTTTATCTGGGATGGGATGGCGGGCTCGATAATCCTAACGTGGAGGTATGGCTATCGATGGACAACGGGGTCGAACTTCCTGCGTTTTCAATAGACTTCGCACAGCAAAGCCCTTTGTGGAAGCAACCGAAAGCTGGGGGCGAGATGAAATTACAACGGTACAGGCACTATAAATATGTCTTGAAGGATGCCGCCGGAAACACCTTGTCCTCAGTAGGTTTCGTAGTGCCGTAGTGACGAATAACGATCAAACATAGAACGAATTAGGGAGACAGTAAAATGAGAAATACACAAAAGAGTCGTTGGTTAACGTTTTTCACCGGAATTGTGCTGATGCTGGTAGGCAATATCTCGATCTCTCACGCTCAGGTTACCCCCGTCGATTTCCGCGGCACTTGGAATACTGTTGCCGGCAAGGGAAAAAAGATCGTTATAACCCTGGAGACGGTTCGCCGCACCAGCGTAACCGGGACCTATGCACGAAACGGTCTGACTGCGGGCAATAAGCCCTCGGACGGCTCGGTAACTGCATTTGTGAAGGTTTCGGCCCCACTACAGTCCGCTAGCTCGATCAGTGGAACGGTGACTGACAACGTGCTGCGTTTCAAATGGTTTGAGGACGGCGGTCATGGCGCCGGCCGCTTTACGATGTCGTCCGACGGCCAGTCGTTTCAAGGCACATTTAGCCTGACCGATAACCCCGATGACACTTCGGGCGGCACATGGAACGGCACGCGAGCACCTGTTTTCGCCGGAGTATGGCAAGCAAAGGCCGGAGACAAGATACTGTTCCCCCAGGTGCTATTCCAGCAATCCGGCAGTCAGGTGGTGGGTCAATTATTCGCCGGCAATGACCAGCAAGGTGTTATCAGGGAAGGCGTCATCGACGGCAACACACTGCGTTTCAGAGTTTTGCGTCCGCAACTCGCGATTCCAGGGCGATATTCACCCGATATCCCGATGGGTGTAGGTGAATTGGTTATGAATCCGGATGGTAAATCGTTCAAAGGCACCGTGCTCGGCGCTTCCGTGAGTGGAACTCGACTCGGCGGCCGATAAGAAGACCGAGCCACGACTACACAAATAAGATATTTTCATATTCGTGCATTCGTGGCTGACCTTTTCCTGGTCATTTAACCGAAGATTTCCTTCATCTTTTCGACGGCGCGGTGCAGGTTTTCCATCGAGGTCGCATAAGATAATCGCAAAAATCCGTCCGCTCCGAAGCCTTCGCCGTCGGTCACGACGATGTAGGCTTCTTTTAACAGAACGTCGGCGACGTCTGCGGAACTCTTAAAGCGTTCGCTAAAAGTTCCACGGACGTCCGCAAATGCGTAAAAGGCTCCCTCGGGCATCGGGCATTTGAATCCGTTTATCTCATTCAGCGCCGGGATGAACCAGTCGCGGCGGCGTTCGTATTCGCTGGTCATGGCATTCACCGCGGCGACCGATTCGTCGGAATTTCGCAGAGCCTTGGCACAGGCGTATTGGGCGAAGGACGTGGGATGAGTCGCGGAATGGCTCTGGAGCTTGACCATGGCCTTCGTCCATTCGACGCCCGCGATCGTATAGCCGACGCGCCAGCCGGTCATGGCGTATGTTTTCGAAAAGCTGCCGGCGATGCAGACGTAGTCTCGAAGCTCGTCGGGCAGCGTCGCGAGAGAAAACGGTTGGGCGGGCGGATATGCAAAAAACAGATAGCACTCGTCGGTCAAAACATAAACGCCGTGCTCGGCACAAACCTCGACGATCCGGCGCATTTCATCAGGTGGAACCACCCGGCCTGACGGATTGCTCGGGCTGTTGATGATCAGCAGCTTTGTTTTTTCGGTTATTGCCGCTGCGACTTGATCGGCCGTCAGAATAAAATCCGTCTCTTCGGTTTCGATAAAAACGCTGTTCGCGTCGCAAAAGGTGACGATCTCAGGAAACGTGACCCAATATGGTTTGGGAATCAGCACGTCATCGCCCGGATTCAGAAGCGTCGCGGCAGCATTAAATAGCGCCTGCTTACCGCCGCACGAAGCTGCGACCTCCGCCATCTTAACATCGGCGCCAAACCGTCTTGCATAGAATTCGACGACGGCGTTGCGAAAATCGGCGAGTCCGGCGGTCGCGGTGTATTTTGTCAGGCCTTTTTCGAGGCCTTCCCAAGCGTAGTCTTTGATAAACTGCGGTGTGTCAAAATCTGGTTCGCCGACCGAGAGGTCGATAACGTCGATGCCCTGCGCCCGCATCTCAGCCGCCGCCTGTGCGGCGATCAGCGTCGAAGAGCCTTTCATTTTTGCTACGCGGTCAGAAACGGGGAATTGTGCCATACGGGATTTTATTCTAACGCAAGTTCGGTAAGACATGCAGACGGCAATAGTAAGAAATAAGGATGGCGACACGTAGCGGCAAGTAAAGCTACGATTTTGTAGCACCTTGGAAGAGACCTTTTAACGCAAAGTCGCAAAGAAGCAATGACCTAGAAACGGAAAATCAGGGAAGTACCAATAAAAATTATCTTAACTTTGCGTCTTCGGTTCTATGCGACTTTGCGTTAAAACTACTTCCCAGTTTTCTCACGCATGCGGTTTTCGACGAGTTCCGGAATGAGGCCTTCGACGCGGCCGCCGAGTTCGAAGACTTGTTTCATCAGGGTTGAGGAAACGTAAGAATACTCTTCGCCAGCCATCAGGAATACTGTTTCGATTGATGGTTCGAGGCGGCGGTTCATGAGTGCCATGCGGAGTTCGTATTCGTAATCGCTAACCGCTCGAATTCCGCGAACGATCGCGGTCGCCCCGCTATTGCGTGCGAAATCTGCGGTTAAGCCCGAAAAACTATCTACAATTAATTTGCAGGCGCCCGTATCTACGGAGGTGAGAACTTCGTGGATCATCCCGCAGCGTTCCTCGACCGTGAACATCGGATGTTTGTCGGCGTTATTCAAAACAGCAACGATCATCTCGTCAAACAACGGTGACGAGCGTTTGATGATGTCGAGATGGCCGTTTGTCAGCGGGTCGAATGAACCCGGAAAGATAGCACGTCGCATTTGTGAATTGTATCTTAGTTTAGGAAGTAACCACGAAATCACACAAAAAAGACACGAAAGAAAGAACTTCTTTTTTAGTGATCTTTCGTGTTATTTGGTGGTTACTTCCTAAAATTTCGTCGCAAGCAACTTCTTTGCTTTCTCGATCGCCTCTCGTCCCTCGATCAAATAATCGGGATTTGGCTTCATGCTGAGAACTTTTTCGAGCTGCTTTCGAGCCTCCGCGTCTTTCTTCAGCGCAATGAATGCCTCGCCGAGATGCAGATGGATGTTCATATTGTCTTTCTCCGTTTCGAGGGCCTTTTCGAAAAGTTCGACGGCCTTTTCGGGCTTGCCGCCGTATATACGAGTTTCCATCTCTATCTGCCCAAGGACGTCATAGGCAGTTGTGTCTTGATAGTCAGGCTGCAATTCGACCACCTTTTGCATTGCAGTTTTTACTTCGTCGACAGACTTGAGGCCGACGGTTATTGGATTTTTCCGGGCGAGTTCGCCGAGGTTGGCTCCGTACCAAAAATAGCCTTCGGCTTTTTGGGGTTCGATCGCGGAGGCGATCTTTCCGGCATAGCGGCCTTCTTCAAAGGCGGCGTTAGATTCTTTTTCGTCGGTTGATTGTTTGCCGAGGAAATAGTTGAGCTTTGCGAATTTCCACTCTACTTCGAAGCTCCGTTGCTTGTAATCCCGGGCAAGTCTCAATGTATTTACTGCCTCGCGGAGCTTTGCGATGTCTTCACGCTGCTTAAAAAGGGCTTCGGACTGGGTAAGTGACGACGCAATTACCTCGGGCGTTACAGTTGGATCGGTGTTTTCGATCGCATCGGTCGTCGCACATCCAAATTGTATGCACAATGTAATTACAATTGCGAAAAGAAGCGCAAAATTCGAGGTCTTCATACGGCAAAATCCACCCGCGCGTGATAAGATTCTAAAACAAACCGCAAAATTGATTTAGCTAAGTTTGAATAACGTATCACAAAGCCGGAATGAATAAAAACGGACAGCCAGCCGCATTCTACGATCTCGAGGGCACGCTCGTCAGCACAAATCTCGTACATACACTCGCCTTTTACGCCAAACGTCAACAGGGCCTGTGGCAAACCGCCAAAAAATCGGTCGGCACACTCGCAAAGCTCCCGTTTTTCGGCATCACTGACCTTTATTCGCGAAACGTTTTTAACGAGGTTTTTTTCCGCAGCTACGAGGGCTTTTCGCAGGATCGTTTGCGTTATTTCTCGGACGAGCTTTTCGAAGAGGTCCTAAAACCCGCGATCTTTCCCGGCACACCCGAACTCATCGCCCAGGGCAAAAAAATCGGCCAACGCCAGGTCGTCCTGACCGGAGCCCTAGATTTCACCATCGCCAAGCTAATGGACCACCTCGGCATCGACGATTACGTCGCCAACCGCCTCGAATTCGTTAACGGCTACGCCACCGGCCGCGTCCTGCCGCCGGTGATGGCATCCGCCACCAAAGCTCAATGGATCAGGCAGTATGCAGAGCGGGAGAATATTAATTTGTCGGACAGCTATGCCTATTCGGATTCGATATCGGATCTGCCAATGTTATCGATCGTCGGGCATCCGGTCGCGGTTAGTCCGGATTTTAGGCTGAAACAGACAGCGTTGCAACATGATTGGGCGGTATTGGATCTGAAGTAGAAACGATTTCCAAGGAGGGTTTCCCGGACGGTTCACTACCGTTCGACGCCTCTCAGCCGACAAAGTCGGCGACAGCATAAAGCCTAGGGCGTGAGCCCTAGGAGCGAAGCAAATGAATTTGAGCCCGCAAAGCGGGCGATAGACGATGGCACAATCTACACAAATCTTATCTATCACATTGTATTTTCGACAAAGGATAGAAAACCGTTGATTACTACAGATGTGAAACCAAGATTGTACGAATATATCGGCGGAACGATCCGCGGGCTTGGCGGTTTATCGCTCGCGATTGGCGGAATGGAAGATCACGGTCACATTCTGGCGAAACTCAGGCCCGATAAAGCTTTGTCCGATGTTTTGCGAGACCTCAAGGCAAATTCCAGCGGTTGGATGCACGACATTTTTACCGAAATGAAAGATTTCTCGTGGCAGCGAGGTTATGGGGCCTTTACGGTAAGTGCTTCGCAGGTCGATAGGGTCCGGCAATATATTGCGAATCAGGAAGTACATCATCGAAAACAGGATTTTCGCGAGGAGTTCATCGCATTATTGCGAAAGAACGGTGTCGAGTTCGATGAGAGGTATTTGGATATTTGATGGCTGTCGCCCGCGTTGCGGGCTTGATCACGATCCTCGCCTTTCCTAGGGCTCACGCCCTAGGCTTTATGCTGGCACCGGCTTCACCGGTTAACTGAAGAACTTATGGCATTACAATTAAGACGAAAAACACACGAATCCATCGTTTACATCGACAAAGACTCCGCGCCGCGGATCATGCCGTTTGGTGAGGATTTTATATTGAATGACATACCGGTTGGGACGCGGGTTATTTATCCTAATCCGCCGATCAAGGGGTTGCCAAACCGCGAAGCCGCGATTCGCTATGCGGTGAATCATCCGATCGAGATGGAGCCGCTATATGCTTTGCTCGAGCCGGGGATGCGGGTGACGATCGCGATGGACGACATTTCGCTGCCGCTGCCGCCGATGCAGACGCCTGATCTGCGGCAGACGATGCTTGAGGTCGTGCTGGATATGTGCGGAGCGAACGGCGTTGATGACGTGCATCTGATCATCGCAAATTCGCTCCACCGCAAGATGACGGCGTGGGAAATGAAGCGGATGGTCGGTGCCGACATCTATAACGAATACTACCCCGACCGCTATTACAACCACGACGCCGAAGACGACGACAATCTCGTCACGCTCGGCGTCACCCGGCACAACGAACCGCTGCGGGTCAATAAACGTGCGATCGAGAGCGACCTGCTCATCTATCTCAACATCAATCTCGTCCCGATGGACGGCGGCCACAAATCGGTCGCTGTCGGGCTTTGCGATTACGAATCTCTGCGTGCCCACCACGATCCGCAGACGATCCGCGATTCGGATTCGTATATGGACCCACCGAAATCGGTTTTGAATCACAAAGTCATTCGCCTCGGAAAACTGGTCGACGAAAACTGCAAGGTCTTTCACATTGAGACGGCCCTGAACAATAAAATGTTCCCCGACGGCTATGACATTTTGACACGGAATGAGGACGAATTCTCTTTCGCCGACCGCATGAAATGGGAAGTGATGGCCAATACGTTCTCGAGAATGCCGCGTGCCGCACGCCGAAAAATGCTCCATGCGATCCCGGCCCAGTACGAGTTGATCGCGTGTTATGCGGGTAAAACGGAGCCGGTACATGACAAAATTCTCGAAAAGAATTATCAGCAGTACGAGATCCCAATCAAAGGTCAGTGCGACATTCTGATCTCGGGCATCCCGGACATTTCGCCGTACAACGTGTATTCCGCGCTCAATCCGCTGCTGGTACAGGTGATGGCTCTCGGGTATCACTTCAACATGTACCGGAATAAGCCTTTACTGCGAAAGGGCGGGGTGATGATCATTACGCACCCGTGTTTTGACGAGTTTGACCATAATTTTCACCCGGCGTATATCGAATTTTTCCATCGGCTGCTGCCGGAATCGCGTGACGCATTCTATCTTCGCGAAAAATACGAACGCGAATTTGCGACCAATCCGGCCTACATCGAAATGTACCGCCGAGGCAACGCCTATCACGGAGCGCATCCGTTTTTCATGTGGTACTGGGGCGAAAACGGCCGCCAGCATATCGGCCACGTCATCGTCGCCGGTGCCGAAAATGCCCACGTCCCCGAAATGCTCGGCTGGGAACGAGCCGACAACCTAACCGAAGCCGTCGCCATGGCCCGCAGCTACATGGGACGCTCGGCAGAAATCACGATGCTGCATCAGCCGATAATCGGGCTGTGTAACGTCTCGGACTAGAGGTTTTGATATGAAGACACTAATCGGAGCAATCGTTTCGATAATGATCGGGGCTTTCGCGGTCTTTGGCCAGAATTCACGCCCAACGATGCCTTTCGTCGACAAAGGTGCGTGCCCGTTCGAGTGCTGCACATATCGCGATTGGACGGTCGATAAACCGACAGCGGTAAGGTCGGCGATGCGAGATAGCTCGTCGGTCGCCTTTCGTCTGAAAAAAGGCGAACGTGTTCGCGGTCTTACCGGTTCTGTTATCACTTCGCAGGCGGGTGAAGTCCGCGTGCTGAAACGCACCAAGATCGGCAGATTCACAGCCCAACCTGGCGATACGCTCTACCTCCTAACCTACGTCGGCGAAGGATTTCACCGCGTCTGGTACCGAGGCAAGATCGCGGAAGAAGAAACCTACGACAAAACCATCTTCCGCCAGATCCGCGAGCCAAAAGCCGTCTGGTGGGTAAAAGTCCGCAATTCGCGAGGCCAAATAGGCTGGAGCCGCGAGCCGGAGAACTTCGGGAATAAGGATCAGTGCGGGAATTGATTATTTAGTTGCTCGTATACGTGTAGTACACGTATAATGAAATTACTATGCAGAAAAAGCTAACAATCACGATTGACGAACATGTTTATGCCGGACTTCATTCAGTAATCGGTCCGCGCAAGATAAGTGGATTTATTGAGCAACTTGTACGTCCGTACGTTACAGATGAAGATTTAGCGGCTGGCTATGCCGCTCAAGCCGCTGACGAAGCGGACGAGGCCGAAGCGTTGGAATGGCTTGAAGGAACAGCAGGGGATGTAGGCGATGAACCGTGGTGATGTCTGGCTCGTTGAATTCAACACGTCTGTCGGCGAGGAGATTCAAAAAACTCGTCCGGCTGTTGTCGTCAGTAACGATCTATCCAATCAGTTCTTGAAACGCCATCAGGTTGTCCCTCTGAGTAGCAGCACCAAGCGGCTATATCCGGGTGAAACTCGCATCTCATTCGGGGGAGAAAACGGCAAAGCCCTTATCTCCCAAGTCACGACCGTTAGCCGACTGCGAATGATCAGACGTTTAGGTCGACTGACCGATCCCGAGATCCAAAACATCGACCGCGGTTTGCTCATTCAGTTGGGATTGAAAATTTAAGTGAGGCACAAATGGCAGAATTGCAGTTAGGAAAATACGAGTTCTATCCGTACGAGTTCGACAAGAGCAAAACTCTAACTTTGGAGGAACTTAAGGATCTACTGAGAATGGCTAAAGCCGTGAGCGAGAAGGACGTTAAAACGCCCTCGCGATTCCTTGACCGCCGCCGACCACGCGGTAAACGACGTGGCTAGTGCCGCGAAATAGGGAAACTTAGAGAAAATGAAGATGCTTTAACGGAACGGTTCTTTAAAGCTGCTAAGGGCAAAGAATAGTGAGAGTAAAGGATATTGCAGCGACAAGATTCTGCGAAAATGAAACTATCACCAACAGAAATATTTAAGAGTAAGAAGATCTTCTTCATCGGCGGGACGGGCTTTGTGGGGAAGGTTACGTTGTCGATGCTTTTGCATAATTTTCCGGATATTGGGAAGGTCTATGCGACGGTGCGGGCTCGGGATGCGGCGGAGTCGAAGATACGGTTTTGGACGTCGATCGTGACAAGCCCAACGTTTGATCCGCTTCGTGAGAAATACGGCGATGGGTTCGAGGATTTTATTAAGAGCAAGGTCGTGCCGGTCAATGGTGATGTAGGGAACGAGTATCTGGGACTGGAAGAGAAAGACGCTCGGAAGATCATGCGTGATACCGACGTCATTATAAATGGCGCCGGAAATGTGACATTCAATCCGCCGCTGGAGTCGGCTTTGCGGACGAATATCAACGGCTCGAACAACATAATCAAAATGGCCCGGATGATGAAAAAGCCGCGGCTGGTGCATGTATCGACGTGTTTTGTAGCGGGCAAGCGATCTGGCCCGATCTGGGAGAATGAGCAGGTTGTTGGCTATTTTCCACGAAAAGACGAGCTGGTCGGAACGAAATTTGACGTTCACCGCGAGATAGAGGATTGTGCTCGTTTGTCCGAACAAGCTCGGCAGGAAGCGGACGATGCGGTGCAGCACGCAAAGTTTCGCGAGCAGGCTCGCAATCGATTTATCGAGGAAGGCCGCGATCCTGATGACGAGGCCGAACTGAAATCGGCGATCTTTCGCGAACGCAAGATGTGGATCCGCGAGCGGACGACGGAGCTTGGTTCCGAGCGTGCCGAATATTGGGGCTGGACGAATATCTATACGTATTCCAAATCGCTCGCTGAACAGATCATCGCTTCGCAGGACGATATTGTGAAGATCCTGGTTCGCCCGAGCATTGTCGAATCTTCGCAGGCGTATCCGTTTCCGGGCTGGAACGAGGGCTTCACGACGACCGCGCCTCTCATCCTGATCGCTCTTCGCGGGCAGCCGATCATTCCGGTGAATGAGAAGCTGATCCTCGATATTATTCCGGTCGATATGGTTTCCGGGGCGATCCTCGCGGCGGCGATGAATGTGCTGGTGGATCCAAATCCGCCGCTCGTGTTTCAGGCTTCGTCGGGCGATTCGAATCCGAACGACATGAAACGCATCGTCGGGCTCGTCGGTTTATACAAACGTCAGCATTTCGAGGAAAAGGAGACCGGCAACAAACTTGCCAACAAACTCGCCGGAATGGTTGAGGCGATTCCGGTCAAAAATCGCACCTATCAATTAACCTCTGCTCCAATGCTGAACAAGCTGGCAAAGCATGCCGACACGCTGCTCGACAAAGCCAACCCGCGTTGGGGTGGCGGGCGAATCGGGAATATCATTTCGGACGTGCGAAAGTCGGTTGAGTCGTTCGAGGCGACGACAAAAGAGACGATGGACGCGTTTGCGATGTTCAAACCATTCATGATCGACAACGAATATTTGTATCGCTCGGACAACGTTCGGGCTTTGCAGTCGGTCATTCGTGAGAAGGAAAAAGCACTGTTGCCGTGGTATCCGGAAAAGCTTGATTGGTACGATTACTGGCTCAACGTCCATTTCCCGGGAATGCGGAAATGGGTGCTCCCGACGCTGGAGGAAGAGCTTAAAGCGGTCGAGAAGCGTTCCTACACTTATAAAGATCTGCTCGATCTCTTCGACACGTCGGTCAAGCGTTTCCCGACCCGCGTTGCAATGCGTATCGAGCGTGACGGCCGCAAAGAGCAGTACACGTACGACGACGTAAAAGAGCTGACGATGCGCGCCGCCGGATTTTTTGCAAAAAACGGAATTCAGAACAATAACCGCGTCATTTTGTTCTCAAACAACATGCCCGAATGGGGAATAACCTATTTCGGTATTCTCAAAGCCGGAGCGACCGCGATACCGATCGATCCGGCTTCGACGGTGGATGAGATCATCGCGTTTGCTAAGGCTGGCGAGGCTTCGGCGGTGGTTGTTTCGCCTAAATTGGCGGGTGAGAATGCCGATCTGAAAGACAGGTTGGATGTCGCATTTACCGCAAATGCTAAGGGCGAGCAGGATGCTCACCCTCCGGTGGTGTGGACATTTGATGAGGTTTTTGAGATTCAGACGGAGACGGAGGAGTCGAAGCGGAATGTACAACTTCCGGCAAAGATCCATTCGAATGCGATAGCTTCGCTGATCTTTACGTCGGGCACGACAGGCACACCGAAGGCTGTTATGTTGTCGCACAAGAATTTCGTCAACATGATCTCGATGCTCTCGTCGGTGCTCGATATGGACATTACCGACGGTGTTTTGTCGGTGCTGCCGATGCATCACACGTTCGAATTTTCGGCGGGATTTCTGACGCCGTTTTCGAACGGAACGCAGATCACCTATCTCAACGAGCTCACCGCCGAAGACCTCGCCCGCACGATCGAAAACAGCCACGTCACCGGTCTCGTTGGCGTTCCGGCGCTATGGGAAATGCTTCATCGCCGCATCAAGACTCGCTTGCGTGAAAAGGGCGATTGGATCGCGGACCTCGCGGACAACGTCATCGAATTCAATTCCTGGATCCGCGACAACACGCCGTTCAACCTCGGCCCGATCGTGTTTTTCCCTATCCATCAGGGAATGGGCGGCAAGATGCGATATCTCATTTCCGGCGGTTCGGCGTTGAGCGAGAAGGTGCAGAAAGACCTGCACGGACTTGGCTTCACGGTTCTTGAGGGCTATGGGCTGACCGAATCGTCGCCTGTTCTGACAGTCGCTCGTCCGGGCAACAAGATGCTGAAAGGAAGCGTCGGCAAACCGCTTCCCGGTGTCGAGGTGAAGGTCGACGCACCGGACGAAAATGGCGTCGGCGAAGTGCTTGCTCGCGGCCAGAACATCATGGTCGGCTATTACAATAATGAGAAGGCGACCGATGCTGTTCTGAATGACCGTTGGCTCAAAACCGGCGATCTCGGGCGGCTCGACGAGGATGGAAATCTGTTCATTGTCGGGCGTTCGAAGGACGTCATTATCGACTCGAACGGCAAGAATATTTACCCTGACGAGATCGAGGACCATTACGGTAAGTCGTCCTTTATCAAAGAGATGAGCGTCGTCGGCCTGCCCGATCAGGACGGCGGCGAAAAGATCGCGGCCCTCGTCGTACCGGACTATGAAAAGGACATTGCCCTCTCGCGTTCCGAGGTGAATAAGCAGATCGAGACACATTTTCGCGAGGTTTCGGCGAAACTGGCATTTTTCAAACGTGTCAAAGTTTTGCACATCACGCCCTTCGAATTGCCCCGTACTGCAACGAGGAAGGTAAAGCGTCCCGAGGTCGTCACGATGCTTCAGACGCTCGAAGATCGCGCCAAATCGAAGGTAAAAACAGTCGTCGATGCCAAGGGGGACGACAACGGATTGTGGATAAGAAAGATCGTCGCAACCGTCTCGAACCGGCCGCTTTCGGATGTCGTGATGGAGGACAAACTGGCTGACCTTGGCTTCGATTCGCTGATGTTCGTTGAGCTACAGGCGGCGGTCGAGGACGCGGGCGGTCGTCTGCTGTCGCCGGACACTCTGAATGAGGTGCAGTCCGTTCGCGAGCTGCTGACCGCCGTTCAGCGAATCGACAAATCCAAAAAACTTGCCGACGAGCCGAAGGCGGAGGCAAAGAAGGAAGAAGAGGATTTTTTCATTCCGTCGATCATCCGCCGAATCGGCAACGCGGCTGTCGATTTTGCGACCGACACGCTTTACGACGGCGTTCTCAACACCCGGATCGAGGGCGAGGCAAATGTGCCGCAGCACGTTAATTTTATCGTCGCTCCGAACCACACCTCGCACATCGACACCGGCCTCGTAAAAAAGGCTTTGGGCAAGGATGTTGCCGAGCAAACGGTAGCGGTCGCGGCGGCGGACTATTGGTTCGATACGAAATATAAGCGGGCGTATATGAATAATTTCACCACGCTCGTTCCCATCGAACGCACCGGATCCTTAAGGCAGTCTCTGCGTCATGTTACGCAGATCCTGAACGACGGCTACAACGCCCTCATTTTTCCTGAAGGCGGCCGTCAGGAATCGGGACAGATCGCTGAGTTCAAACCGATCATCGGCTACCTCGCCCTCAACCAAAAGATCGGAATTCTGCCGATCTATATCTGGGGAACATACGACGCGTTTCCAAAAGGGATGATAATCCCCAAAAGTACAAGCATCGGTGCCAAGGTCGGTGCCAAGGTCGGCAAATTCCTCGAATACGACGAACTAAAATCCATGACCGAAGGCGTCCCAAACACCGAAGCCTACCGCCTCATTGCCGCCCGCGTCCAACACGAGATCGAAAATCTGCGTGACGAAAAGCGTAACAAATTCGATGTAGATGCGATCAGGAAGGTGTGGAAGGCGGAAAGAAGGAAATCGCGAAAGATCGAGGCGGTCATTGAGGATTAAGGATTTGTCTCGAATGAGCAATGCTTATTCGTGCATTCGGGGCTTTTCACCTCTTATATTGATTGACATAAAGACACATCCTGTGCATAATGCTGTACAGGTATTCTGGGTCATGGAAAAACTAAAAACTATTAGCGCGACAACGGCAAGAGCAAATTTTTTTGGCCTGATCGATGAAACAGCAGAAAATCATCAGCCCGTTCGGATCACAACTAAGAGAAACAACGCCATTCTCGTTAGCGAAGAGGATTGGGACGGGTTACACGAGACAATGTACCTATTGTCCATCCCTGGGATGCGCGAATCTTTATTAGAAGGCTCCGCCACGCCCGATGAAGAAATGGTGTCGCATGAAGATATTATGAAAATACTTCGTGGAGAAAAATAAACGGTGACCTGGAAGCTTGAGTACACAAAACGAGCTGAAAAAGATGCGGCTCTTATTTTTCGGGCAAAACTGTCTGATCGGGCGGCTAAGCTCCTTGAAATAATTGAGCACAATTCATTCCAAAATCCACCGCCATACGAGAAGCTTTCTCAGGACCTCAGAGGAATGTATTCCCGAAGAATCAACGTAAAACATAGGTTGGTTTACGAAATACACAAGACCCGAAAAACCGTTCGCGTACTCAGTTTGTGGAGTCATTACGAATAATTGAATGAGAAAAACAACCTTAGCGAAAATCCCGTTAACACTTTGGCTAGCCCTTTTTGGCTTTCTCCCGCTAATTCCGGTTACTTCCGTGAGATCCCAAACCATCGACAAAAAACAGATGGCAGAGAATGTTACGGCCGAATTCATGCACGCCTGGAATGGCTATAAACAATATTGCTGGGGCCACGACGATCTGAAACCATTGTCGAAAACCTGCCGCGATTGGTACGGGCAGTCGATATTGATGACACCGGTCGATGCGTTGGATTCGATGTATTTGCTTGGGTTTAAGAAAGAAGCCGACAAGACTCGGGAATACATCACGAAGAACCTGTCGTTCGACAAAGATATTTCTGTTCAGAATTTTGAGATCACGATCCGCATTCTCGGTGGCTTGCTGTCGAGCTATCAGATAACGGGCGATAAAAAGCTGCTGGCATTGGCTGACGATCTGGGCACGCGTCTGCTGCCGGTTTTCGATTCACCGACGGGCTTGCCATACAAGAATGTCAATCTCAAAACCGGAAAGACCAGCGGCCCGGTTTCGAATCCGGCTGAGACCGGAACGCTGCTCATCGAATTCGGTACGCTCGCCAAACTCACGGGCAAGCAGATCTACTATGACAAAGCCAAACGAGCACTCGTTGAAACCTACAATCGTCGTTCGCGGATCGGTCTGATCGGCACGAATATCAACGTCGAGACGGGCAAATGGACTAATCCCGACAGCCACGTTTCGGCGGAGATCGATTCGTATTACGAATACCTGCTCAAGTGCGCGATCCTTTTCGGCGACAAGGATTGCCAGAAAATGTGGGACGAAGGAATCGCGGCGGTCAATCTGCACCTTCGTGATGAGGTGAACGGCGGGCTTTGGTACGGACATTCGGATATGAATTCGGGCAAGCGGACCGAGACGACGACCGGTGCTCTCGACGCATTTTTTCCGGGATTGTTGGCACTCGGCGGCGATCTTAATAGAGCTAGAGCGTTGCAGGATTCGATGTTCAAGATGTGGCAGGTCAACGGTATCGAACCCGAGGTTTACAACTACAAAACCGGCAAAACCGAACACGCCGGCTATCCGCTCCGACCGGAGATCGTAGAGTCGACATATATTCTCTACCACTACACCAAAGATCCGAAATACCTTGCGATGGGTAAGCAAATGTTTGAAGATTTCGTTAAACACACCCGCCACGACGTCGCGTTCGCGGGGCTGAAAAGCGTTGTGACCAAAGAGAAAACCGACTACATGCACAGCTTCCTTTTTGCGGAGACCTTCAAGTATTTTTATCTGCTGTTTGCGCCGGAGAAGACTTTGGATTTTAAGAGTATTGTGTTTAATACGGAGGCCCATTCGATCAAAAAGACGTGGAAGTAGATTAACCGCAGAGTCGCGGAGACGCAGAGGAAGGAAGAAATAGCGTGCATATCTCTGCGACTCGGCGTCTCTGCGGTGAAAAAACATGGCTAAAACAAAGACTCCAACAAAGACAGAAAAGCGTATCCTGATCACCGGTGGAACGGGATTTTTGGGCACACATGTCGTGCGTCAGTTCCTCGACGCCGGGGAAAAGAACCTGAAGGTCATGGCGTCGAGCGTGCCGGAATGGATGAAAGAGGCCGGTGTTAAGGCCGTTGAAGGTTCGGTGACCAGCCGTGAGGATGTAGCTAAAGCGTGCAAAAATGTATCGGCGATATTTCATGTCGCGGGGAGGGTTTCGCGGGATAATGACGACGCGGCGGCGATGAATAGAGTTCATCTCGAGGGCACGCGTTTGTTGTGTGAGGCCGCTGGCGAGGCCGGTGTGGCGACGATGATTTTGGCTTCGTCAAGCGGGACGATCGCCGTGAGCGAGACGGAGCAGGTCGTTGACGAAACGTATCCGCAACCGGTCGAGATACTGACGCGGTGGGCTTATTACGCTTCGAAATATTATCAAGAGCGTGCGGCGCTAGAGAATTTTAGCAGCGAGGGCCAAAAGCTTGTGATCATGAACCCGTCGCTCCTGCTTGGACCGGATGATGAGCGTTTGAGTTCGACAAAACCGGTGCTTGATTTTCTCGCCCGCAAGATCCCGTATACGCCGAGCGGGGGTGTGAATTTTGTCGATGTACGCGACGCGGCCGCGGCGTTCATTTCGGCTTTGGAGCAGGGAAGGCATCAGGAAAAGTATCTGCTCGGCGGCGAGAACATGACATTCGCACAGTTCTTCGGTCGTCTCGAAAGGCTCTCAGGAGTCTCCGCTCCGATGCTGAAAGTGCCGAAAAAGCTCGCGATGGCAGGTTCGAGCATGATCAGCTCGCTCTATAAAAATTGGGGCAAACCTTCGCCGGTTGCTCCGAACGAAGTCGAGCAGGCTGAATGCTTTTGGTATTTTGATTCGGCGAAGGCTGAAGAGGAATTAGGATTTATTGCTCGCGATCCGCAAGAGACATTACAGGATACGATCTCGTATATTCGGGAGAATGTTATGGGTGGCGGCGTTTTTAAATGATCTAACTTCCTTTCCCAAAGAAAAAGAAGAAAAATATAGCCGCGTGCCGCAGATCCACTTTGTTGGCGTAGCCTTTGGTGCGGCGTGAGCTGTCTTCGACGGAGCCGTTGGAATTTACGTAGCCGAGTGTCGAGCGGCTCGAGTTTTCGACCGAGCCGTTCGAATTTATGTAGCCGAGAGTCCGGCGGCTGCCGTCTTCGACAGTGCCGTTGGCATTTAAATAGCCGAGCGTGCGTCGGCTTGAGTCTTCGATGGTGCCGTTTGAATTGATGTAGCCGAGCGTGCTGCGGCTGCTGTTTTCGACAGTTCCATTCGCATTAATATAGCCGATGGTCCGGCGGCTGCTGTCTTCCATCGACTGGGCGAACGTGCCCACGACCATTACAACCGATATTGCGAATAATCTAAAAATCCTTTTCATAGAACCTCCGTTTTTGGTGTTTCGTCGTTATTAGAACGGACAAAAAACCGCGAAACTGCAAAAATTATCAGTCCTATGACGATTGCGACGACGACCGCTATGCCTTCTTTTCTGAAATCAACGTTTGCCAGTAACCAAATTATTAGCGCGATTGAGAGAAATGCGGCACCGACGCCTAGCGGGACAAGAAATGGCTCAGACGGGCGGACAGGAGTGTCCGCGCTCATATGATGGCTCCGGTAGCGAAAGATCGGAAGTGCCAAGCAAGTCGTCGCATAAACGATCAAACGAGTGATAGTCGCGATCGCGACGGCGGTAAGGAATGACGACTGGATCGTGAGGATCAGGATGACAATCGCGGTCGCGATGATCGCGACGTGGGGCGTTTTGAACTTCTGATGGGTTTTCTCAAAAACTGCCGGCAGGTCGCGCTGCTCAGACATCGCATAGAGCATTCGCGTCGAGGCGAGAACCCCCACATTTAGATTGCCAAAGATCGAGATCAATGCCCCGATCGTAATGAACGCCGCTCCAAATCCACCGAGGAAAACGGTCGCGGCATCGGCGATCGGCCGTTCTGAAGTCGCGAGTCCGGGCAGGGTGCCGATGCTGACGATCTGGACGAAGATATAGAAAATGGCAACGATCACAATACCGACGATCAAGCCGAAGGGGATCGTTTTTCCGGGTTCTTTTGTTTCGCCCGAGAGTACAACGGACGCCTCGAAACCGACGAAGGCGTATATCAGCAGTAGCACGGCGCTTGAGAATTTTGCGTAGTCGGGAACGACCTCGAAATTGAAATTTGCGGGCTGTAGAAAGAACATTCCGACAACGGCAAAGACTAGCAGAGGCAATAGTTTGCCAACGGTGAAAAAATTGGTCATCATCGCGGATTCGCGAATACCGATGAGGTTGACGGCGGTGATTATTAGGACGACGAGGCTGACGAAAAGTATCCGTAGATAGCCCTCGTTCGCGCCGGGAATGAAGAAGCCGAGATATGTGACGAGCAGATTGCAGTTCGCTGCAAAGGTCGCGACGCGGACGACCCAGTAGAGCCAACCAACCTCAAAACCAACTGCCGAGCCAAACGCCTCGCGGGCATACAGATACGGTCCGCCGGTCGTCGAAAATCGACTCGCGACCTCGGCGTAACAAAGCACAATCAGCCCGATTATCAGAGCACACGCGACAAAAGCCACAAGGCTCCACGAGCCGATCTGTGCAAAAACCTTTGCCGGCAGCCCAAAAATTCCGGCCCCAATAACCGTGTTGACGACGATCGCCGTAAAATCAAACCGGCCGAGGCCGCGTACAAGTTTTTCGTCGGTCATAATTTCATGTCCATAGCCGGTTTACATGACACCCTTTCGCGTGGGCTCAAAGCTCGTGGCACAAGCCCGCGCGTAAGCAAGGGCGAGACTACTCTTACAATCCGACGTTTCAAAAGTGAGAAGTTCCCGTGGCACAAGCCCGCGCGTAAGCAAAGGCGATCTTCTTTCAAAATCGGCGAGCCCAACGTGGGAAATTCGCCCTTGCTTACGCGCGAGCTTGCGCCCCACGAACTATTCGCGAAACTCAAACGGTATATCTTCCTGACAATAAAGCACATAGTCGATTGCCGCGTCGACGTGCGGAGGCTTCCACAGATAGCGAGTACTACCACCCCGTGACCATATTTTTAAATCTCGGTCGACGAGTCCGGATTCCCGCAGACGTCGGGTTGAATAAGATTTCAGTTCTATCAAGATCTTATTAGGATCGACGTCGGCTCGAACAACAACGTGGCCATGATTCGACCTGATATTATGGGCTAATAACCCGTAATGTTTAAAACGTATAACTTCCTTTATCGCCTCAGCAACGACACGGCGTTGATCGATGTTTAGTTTGAACGGTCCTTGCTTGAGTTCCTCACGCATGGCGTTTTGAAGCACAGCGTGTGGTTCAATGTACTTCGAATTGGTTGTCGGGTCGCGAAAGCGGCCATGAGAACCTCGCGGATCGCCGTGAAGCCATGTGCCGAAGGTGCGGAAAGTTAACAGGTATGCGAGCGGATACGTGTTGTGATCGTAAGAATCAAATCCGCTGTGATCCTGCATAGTTCTAAAAAGGTTCTTATTATAGCGGATTCGCCCTTGCTTACGCGCGGGCTCGTGCTACGACTTCGCACCTTGGTTCCGGCGGGAGATTTCGGCTATACTTTGAGAACCGCTTTCCGTAAAAGATAACACAGGTAAGAAAAATGAGAAGAATCGTTTCGATCTTGGCCTTGATTTACTGCATTGTCTCGGTCGCTGCCGCGCAGGGTGGCGGGAAAAAGGTTGAGATCGTTAGGGCGAAGGATTATAAGGCTCCGGCGATGACGACCTCGGCAGATTTGAAAAAACTCATTGATGACGCGGCGAGCGCCGTGATGAAAGAGTTTGGAACTCTCAAGGGCGAGGAGTTCGCGATCACGCTGATCGATCTGAGAGACGGCACAAAGTTCAATTGGGCCGAGTATCGCGGCGAAGTCCCGATCTATCCTGCGAGCGTCGTCAAGATGTTCTACCTCGCGGCGATCGAACGCCAACTCGAGGACAAAAAGGTCACGATGACCAAGGAACTCGAACGCGGGCTGCACGACATGATCGTCGATTCGTCGAATGAGGCGACGCAGTACATTCTCGATGTGCTGACGAATACGTCAAGCGGAGCCGAGCTCCCGCAGAAGCAGTTTGAGGAATGGCAATACAAGCGAAACCGCGTCAACCGCTGGTTCTCGTCGATGGGCTACACAAATATCAACGTCAATCAAAAGACCTTCTGCGAGGATGCCTACGGCATCGAGCAGCAGTCCCGCAATTACAAAGGTCAGAACCGCAACATGATAACGACCAACGCCACGGCGCGTTTGCTCGCGGAGATCGTGACCGGCAATCTGAATACACCTGAACGCACGGCACGAATGACGAATTTGCTCAAACGAGACCCGTTCGTTAAATCGAACGACCCGAACAGCCAGGCCGTTAATTTTACCGGCAAATTGCTGATCGACCGCAAAATGACCGACGCAAAACTCTGGTCAAAGGCCGGTTGGACAAGCAAAGCCCGTCACGATGCCGCATATATCGAAACCGGCGACGGGCTGAAATTTGTGATTGTCGTCTACACGGAAAACCACGCGAATGAGAAGGAAATAATTCCGATGATCGCGGGGAAGGTGATCGATGGGATGCGTAAATAAGATCGAACTCAAACAAAAAAAGGGAGGCTCTCACAATGAAGAGGACATTTTTTTCCGCAATGGCAGCGTTTGCAGTATTCATTACTGCCAATCAGTTGGCTTTCTCGCAGGTTAGTGTCGCTCCCGTATCCAACAAAGACACCAAGCGTATCGAGAAAGTTAAGCGGGATCTCGAGGATATCGGTGTCGGAAACACGATCACGGTTAGCCGGATCGATAATCGGGATTTTTTTGGCAGGGTCAAGAGCATCGGCGCAGCGGATTTTGAGGTAGTAGAAACCGATTCTAAGGTGACTCAGATCTTTAAATATGTGGACATCAAAAATGTTCGCTCGGGCGACGGGCAAATAATGGCAATGGGAACCAGAAAAAACAGGCGGCACCGCTGGATCATTCCCATAGTATTTGTCGGAGGGTTAATCGCCCTCACAGCTATTGGACTGAAAGAAAGATAAGTTTAGTCGTCGGCAAAAAGTATAATTGGAAAGGAAAAAATATATGAAAATAGCGTTTCGTTGTCTTATTTTGGTTCTGGCGCTCAGCGCGTTTTACAATATCGGATCCGCTCAGGGAAGCTACAAAAAACCGCCGAAAGAGATAATGGACGTGCTTGACGCACGGCCGATACCGTCGACGTCGATATCGCCGACGCGGGATAAGATCGCTTTGCTTGAGCCGCTTCGTTATCCGCCGATATCGGAATTGGCGCAGCCGATGTTGCGTATCGCGGGGCTGCGGATCAACCCGAACACCAACGGCCAGCATCGGCAGCCTTATTCGGTTTCGCTTACGCTCAAAAATGTTTCGGACGGCAAGGAAACAAAAGTTACCGTTCCCGCCGGAGCTCAGTTGATCTCAACGTCTTGGGCACCGGACGGCAAGCACCTTGCGGTTGGCAATGTAACGCCGAACGGCGTCGAGCTGTGGATCGTCGACACGGCGACCGCGAAGGCGTCGAAGATCAATGGCGTGAAGATCAACACCGCTTTCGGCGGGTTTGGCTGGGAAGATTCAAAGACGATCTCGGCTCAGCTTGTTTCGTCAAAACGCGGGGTCGCTCCGGGCTATCAGAATCTGACGCCGGGCGAGCCGAATATTCAGGAAACGTCGGGCCGGACGAGCGCAATCGCAACAGTTCAGGATCTGCTCAAAACACCGAATGACGAGCGTTTGTTCGAATACTACTGCACTTCGCAGATCGCCCTGATCGACATCGGCGGCAAGGTCCGCGAGATTGGTCCGCCGGCGATCTATGACAACGCGAGTTTCTCGCCGGATGGTAAATACATTCTTGTCTCGCGCATCGAGCGCCCGTTTTCCTACCTTTTCCCGTTCAATCGGTTTCCTAAGAAAGTCGAGATCTGGGATTCAAATGGAAAATTGGTAACGCAGATCGCGAACGTTCCGCTGCTCGACAATATTCCATCGCGAGGCGTACCGACTGGACCACGCGGCTACAGCTGGGTGCCGGTCGAGCCCGCGACGCTCATGTGGAACGAAGCTCTCGATGGCGGTAATCCGAAAACCAAGGTTGCTTTTCGCGACAAGCTCATGAAATTCTCTGCACCGTTCACCGGCACTGCCACTGAGGTCTTGAAGACCGAAAATCGTGCGGCCGGTCGCCAGTTTGGCGAACGAGACGGTTTGATGTGGTTTGGAGATACTAATCCCGACACGGCGATGCGCCGCACTTTCATAACGGATTATCGCAATCCGACCGAGGTCAAAAAGATCGTCGATCTCAACGTCAACGACCGCTACAACGACATCGGAAATCCGGTGATGAGGCAGCTTCCGAATGGCAGCAACGTGATTCGCCAGAACGGCGACGAAGTTTTTCTGACCGGAACCGGGGCCTCGCCGCAGGGCGATCGTCCGTTCTTCCGCCGCATGAACCTCAAAACCGGCAAGATCGACGAGATCTGGCGTGCGGGAACTGAGGAATATGAGACATTTGCCGGGATGATCGACGATAACGGGATGAATTTCTTTACCCGCAAAGAGTCGGTCAGCGAACCGTCGAATATCTTCCAACGTCAGGTCTGTCCCGCTGGCCAGATCTGTACGGCTCTCGCGTACAAGCAGATAACCGACTTCAAAGACCCGGCTCCGCAGCTTCGCGGCATCAAGAAGCAGTACGTCCAGTACAAACGAGCCGACGGCACACCGCTGTCGTTCACGCTCTATTTGCCGCCGGGCTATAAAGAGGGAACTCGCCTGCCTGCCGTTGTCTGGGCGTATCCGGAAAGCTTTACGGACGGTGCGCTCGCGGGACAGGTTTCGGGCTCGACCAACAGATTCACCCAGATTGGCGGCATCTCGCACCTGTTTTTGCTGCTCCAGGGCTACGCTGTGCTCGACAACGTCTCGATGCCCATCGTCGGCACGCCGAAGACGAAGAACGACACATTCGTCAAGCAGATCGTCGATTCGGCCAAGGCGGCGATCGATAAGGCAGTCGAAATGGGCGTCGTTGACCGCGACCGCATCGGCGTCGGCGGACACAGCTATGGGGCGTTCATGACGGCGAATCTGCTCGCTCACTCCGACCTCTTCCGAGCCGGTATTGCCCGCAGCGGCGCATACAACCGCACTCTCACGCCGTTCGGCTTCCAGGACGAGGAACGAAATTTCTGGGAAGCTACTAAGGTTTACACCGACGTGTCACCATTCTTTTACGCCGACAAGATCAATGAACCGATCCTGCTGATCCACGGCGAAGCCGACAACAATCAGGGCACGTACCCGATAAATTCGGAACGCCTCTTCGCCGCCATCAGCGGCCTCGGCGGCACGGCGAGATTGGTAATGCTTCCTTTGGAAGCTCATGGTTACGCAGCGAAAGAATCCACGGAACACACGCTTTACGAGATGGTTCAGTGGATGGATAAGTACGTGAAAAATGCAAAACCTCGTACCGCGGCGAGTTCAACGAGCAAACTGGACACGCAGGATGATCGGGTGGTGGTCCCGCTCTATATGCCGTTGTAGGTTTGCGATGAACATAGCGAAAAAATGGCGGCCCTGTGGCCGCTTTTTTTTTACGGAATAGCAGGACACGAGCCGATCTACTGAATATCCGAGACCTCAATCATGGGAGCTGGATTCCGGAATTCGAGAGCCGGATTGTTTTCGAAAACGTTCGCTCCGCCGGCGAGGAAGTCTTCGGCGGCTTCGCGGTCGATGGGGCGTGAGAAGAGGAAGCCCTGACCGATGGTGCAGCCTAGCGAGCGGAGTTTTTCGAGCTGTGAGACGGTTTCGATGCCCTCGGCGACGACCTCGATGCCCAAGTTTTCGCCGAGCATGAGGATGGTCTTTACGATCGCGCCGCTCTTTTCGTCGGTGTCCATGATATTGATGAACGAGCGGTCGATCTTCAGCCTTTCGAACGGGAAACGCTGTAAATAGCTGAGTGAAGAATAACCCGTGCCAAAATCGTCGGTCGAGAGATTGACGCCGAGTTGATCGAGATCGGACAGGACCTTTAGCGAGCGGTCGCTGTGTTCCATGACTGTGCTTTCGGTGACTTCGAGCTTTAGCTGGCTTGGCTTCAGGTTGGTGTCGGCCAGAATTTCCTTAACCTGGGCGGTCAGGTTCGGATGCATGAGCTGTTTCGCGGAAAGGTTCACGCTGACTGCGAGGTCCATTCCGAATCGCCGCTGCCATTCGGCGATCTGCCGGCAGGATTCCTCGAGGATCCATTTTCCGATCGGGATAATAAGTCCGGTTTCCTCGGCAACGCTCACGAATTCGTTCGGTCCGACGAGGCCGTGAACGGGATGACGCCAACGGATCAATGCCTCAAATTCCTTGACGCGGCCGGTCGTAATTTCGACGATCGGCTGATAAAGCACCTCAAATTCCTTCCGCTCGACAGCGTGCCGCAGATCCGTTTCGACCTGAAGCAGGTTCATGTTGCGAACGTGCATCTCGGTATCGAATATCTCGTGGCGGGCCTTTCCCGATTCCTTTGCGCGATACATCGCCGCGTCGGCGTCGCGAAGGAAATCTTCGGCCTGACGATGCACATCGTTCGACACGATAATACCGATACTTGCTGTCGTGAAAACCTCGTAATTATCGATCCTAAAAGGCTCGGAGATGCGGGCCTGCAAGCGTTCGGCGACCTTAACGACCTCGCTGGTTTCGCCGCTGCGATTCAGCAGGATCGTGAACTCGTCACCGCCGAGCCGCGCGACGACATCGCCCGGGCGGACACAGCTCGTTAGCCGTTCCGCTATTGCGATGAGTAGTTTATCGCCGACGGCGTGGCCGAGGCTATCGTTTATGACCTTGAACCGGTCCAGATCGAGGAAGAGAACAGCGAATTTCGCGAACGTGCTGTTCTCCGATCGTTCAACCGCCTGCCGCAGATGGTTCATGAACGAAACGCGGTTTGGCAGGTCTGTCAGCGTGTCGTGGAGAGCATAATGCCGCAGCCTTTCCTCAGCCTGATTGCGTTCGGTAATGTCACGAAAGCAAGCTACGCGGCCGATCGCCTTACCTTCCAAATACTGCGGCTGAGAGTAGCGTTCGAAGATCCGTCCGTCCTTTAGCTCAAGTATTTCGGTCGCAACTGCATCGGGATCGGCATAGACGACTTCCAACTGCCTGCGGAAATCATCGGCGTCCCGGATCTGCTCTGTGATAAGGCCTATTAGTTTTTTTCCGTCTTTGCTGTCAATGACCGCGTCATCGATGCCCCACATTTCTACAAATTTTCTATTGCATGTGACGATCTCGCGATCGAGGCTCATTACGACGATTCCGTCAGCGGTTGACTCAAAAGTCGAGGAAAGCAGCGATAGAGCGTTATGGAGTGAGGTTTCCGCCTGTCGTCTTTGGGTAATATCGCGGCCGATGCCCTGAATACCGGTTGGCATGCCGTCAACGACGATCAGGCGCGTGCTGATCTCTAGCACGACACGATTTCCGCCTTTGGCAATGATCTCAAGCTCAAAGGTTCCGGGCTTTTCGCCTTTGGCTCTCTTCGCGGTCATTGTTCGGGCCGCCTCGAGAAATTCCGGTGCGACAACCTGCGCAATATTGTGCTTCAAAGCCTCTTTGCGAGTATAGCCGGTGATCAATTCACCTGCTCGATTGAGCGACGTGAAATTTCCATCGAGATCATGCGTATAGATCAGGTCATTTGCGTTCTCAAACAGATCGCGGAATCGTGCTTCGCTGACCTTCAGAGCCTCTTCCGCATTGTGCCTTTCGGTGATGTCCTGAACGGTTCCGACCATTCTAAGCGGAGCACACGTGTTGTAGTCATAGACTGTTTCCGCCTTTCCGCTGAGCAGCCTGACTCTGCCGTCAGGCAGGACGATACGGGTTTCCAGGTCGAGGAAGCGTCTTTTCAGTACCGCTTCGCTAAAACACAAACTGACGCGTTCGCGATCGTCCGGGTGAACCGCGTTGAAAACGAACGAAGTTGAGATCTCGATCTCGTGCGGTTCGTAACCGAATATCCTGTAGACCTCGTCGGACCAGGTTAGGATGTTGCCATTGGCGTCGTCGATGTTCTGGATCTCAAGTTCCCAACTGCCGAGATGCGTGATCCGTTGAGCGGCGGCAAGCGTTTCTTCGCTCCTTCGCAGAGCCTGTTCCGTAGCTTTTCGTTCGGTTATATCGCGGGCGATGCCCTGAACGGCGATCGGAACACCGTCTTTTGTTATGACGCTGCTGTTTACCTCGAGAGTAGCCCGCGTTCCGTCTTTGCGCAGGCAATCCACTTCGTAAACGGTTTGATCAGTGTCACCGGCGATCTTTTTGGCGAGCTGAAGTTTTACCTTTTCAACATGTTCGGGAGCGATGACCGACTGCATGTTGAGCTTGAGAGCTTCCTGGCGGGTATAGCCGAAAATTCGCTCTCCCGCCTGATTGATCGAAATGTAATTTCCCTCAAGGTCGTGGGCGTAAATGATATCGTTGGCATTCTCGAAAAGTTGGCGGTAACGAGCCTCGCTTTGAGCAATAAGGTCATTTGCCCACTCGAGTTCGTGCTGGCCTAGCTTGTGTTCTGTAACGTCCAGAATTACACCCTGCCAGCAGATGGGCTTCCCGTCTTTATCCCTTATGAAACAGCTGCGGTCGCGTACCCAGACGATGCGGCCATCCTTGCAGACGACGCGATATTCGAAATCGATCCCGAGGCCTTCTCGCATCGCGGCCCGCGTTTTGGCGAGGGTTTCGTCACGGTCATCTGGATGCATAACGCGATCCCAGATGTCGTGTTGGGTGAGCCAGTCTTCCAGCGGATAGCCGAAGCTCTCGAACGTCGGACTGATGTAAAGCGGGGTATGCGGAGATTCCGCCGCAACGGCATAGAACATTACCGGCAGATTTTCGATAAAACTGCGGTACGTTCCTTCATCAATCTGTGCTTCAAGAGAAGGCGGCTTAGGTATTTTTTGTCGCTTTTTTGCCATATTTGGCAGACCTTATCCGAATATAACTATCGCGCGATCAGGCGGGAGCCAGATAGTCGTTCGAACCCATTAAATTGCCTAAATAAAAGGTTTGCAGGTCTGGGGACTAGATCGTTTCGAGACACATTTGGTGATGGCTGCCGAGCGAGCGGCAAAATGCCTCAGATCATCATAACATCTCGCGTCATTCGCTGACCAGCTTTATTTAATCGTGTTAGAATACGAAAAAACTCAACGAAATTAACATTATGAAGTATATTTTAGCCTCACTGCTCGTCCTCATTTTTGCTCTTGCTGTCACCGCTCAGAAAATCCCTGCCGGAGCCGATCCAAAGCTCTGGGAAAGGGCGATGAAGATCCACAAAAAAGCGATCGTTGTCGATGGCCATAACGACATCACCTCGCCGCTGGTCGATGAGGATTACGATCTGAGAAACAGCTCGGTTGGCAAATTTCACCTCGGCGGCGACCCGTTTCACACGGATGTCGCGAGGCTCAAGGCAGGCGGCGTGACGGGCGAATTTTTTGCGATCTACGTCTCCGGCAGCACTATGAAAATGGGCGGAGCGATGCATCGGGCAGTGGATATGATCGATGCGACCTATCGCGAGGTTGAACGAAATCCCGGTAGTTTCTCTTCTTGCACGACCGCTGCCGAGATCCGCAATGCGAAAAAGCAAAATAAGATCTGTATTCTCATGGGCATCGAGGGCGGATACGTGATCGAGGATTCGCTCAAGGCCCTGCGGATAATGTACCGTCTTGGCGTCCGCTATATGACGCTCACGCACAACGTCGCCACCAACTGGGCCGACGCCCACCGTGACGAGGCCCACGGCGGCTTGACCGAATTCGGCAAGGACGTCGTCCGTGAAATGAACCGCCTCGGCATGTTCATCGACATCTCGCATATCTCGGTCAAAACCATGAACGATGCCCTCGACGTTTCAACCGCACCGGTCATCGCCTCACATTCCGGTGCCCGCGGCGTCAACGACCACACCCGCAACGTCCCCGACGACGTCCTCAAACGCGTCGCCAAAAACGGCGGCGTGATCATGGTCAATTTCTACCCGTCGTTCCTTGACGCCCGCACAAACAGCGAAGAAAACGCCCGAACCGCAAAGCTGAAAGATCAGGTCGCCGCGATCAACGAGCAGTTCAAAGGCAATCAAGCGGCGATCGACGACGCGATCCGCAAACTGGAAGACGCCAATCCGATCTACGTCCCGAGCTACGCCCGGATAGTCGACCACATTGATTACATCAAGAACATTGCCGGCATAGACCACGTCGGATTGGGATCCGACTTCGACGGCGTCCCGTTCCTCCCAACCGGAATGAACGGTGTCGAAGACCTTCCGCTCGTGACCTACGAAATGCTCCGCCGCGGCTATTCTGAAACGGATATCAAGAAGGTGCTCGGTGAGAACCTGCTGCGTGCGATGGCCCAAATGGAAAAGATCGCCGGAAACCGGCAAATCAGCGCGGGTGGGAGTTTGAGAAAGTTGAAATGATTTCTCAGGTTTCGGTCCATCAGTTCTTTGTCAGACGACTCACCGCTGCAATAAAATTCTGTTAATAGCAAATGAAGATGTCCTGTTTTGCTAGCACGTTATATGTCCTGTTTGAAGTGTCGAAGAG
>JBEBJB010000081.1:0-2804 GCA_040080065.1 Pyrinomonadaceae bacterium | reverse complement strand
ACTTTTGACAAATTATACAAACCTACCTAAATCGCTTGGGGTGCGAGAGGTCGTGAGTTCAAATCTCGCCGTCCCGACCAATAAACATGGGGCTTTCGAAGAAATTCGAAAGCTCTTTTTTCGTGGTTTCCCCACAGCCACGAGAGGGCGGGTTGCTAAGTCGCTTTTTTGCCACATTTAGGAACTGACACCCGTCAGAAAAAGCGCCTCCATTTTGCAACCAACTTTCTGAACCATCAATTAGGGCCATTCTGGTTAACAGACGCACCAACCACGGTGCGAGGAAAAACCAATATGTTGGTTCGGCGTTCCAAAATCCACCCTTTTCATCCCATTTCCCAGCAAATAAGCGGCTAACAGTCAGCGGAATAGAACTTGCGAAAGGCTACGCGAGAGGCACCGGTTTGTCACGTCCCTCGACTACTGACCAGAGCAAATCTACTAACGAAGAATATGTCTGTCTACAAAAGATACAACGGTAAGCGAGTCTCATCCTCCCATCCCGACTATTCGAAAGCCCGATGGTGGATCTATAAGCGACTGAAAGGGAAGGTCATTCATCAGAGTATTCCCGAAGCGAAGACCAAACAGGAAGCTGAACTGGCTGAGAGGCAGATCATTAAAGCGTCCTTTGATCATAGCTATAACGTTACCGATACCACCACGACTCTTGCCTCGTTCATCGACGAGAAATATCGGCCCTATGTCCAGCAGAACAACGTCAACAAAGGAGCTAAGGAACTTTATATAAGGCTTCTACTTGGTCACTTCAAGAAGCAAACTTTGTCCAGCATCAGTCCTCAGGACTGTCGAAACTGCCGGACCAAACTTCAGACTCGGCAAAACAAACGGAAGAAAGAAAGTGCACTCTCATCGGCGTCGATCAACCGGATCATGTCCACGTTGTCGAAGATCTTCAGCTTAGCGTGTGAAGAGGGAATTCTGGAACGCAACCCGATGCAGTACGTGAAGGCTCTACCGGAACCGCCCCCTCGAAGACGGTTGCTAAATCCGAAACAAAAGGAAGCACTTTGGACGGAGTTGGAGAAGGATACACTGCTTTATCGACTGATAGTCCTCGCAGTGAATCTTCCATTACGTCGCGGACAACTTGTCGCGATCACGGAAGATGTTATCGATTTTGAAAACGAACATGTATTCGTCATTGGATCGAAAGGAAGACCGCCGCGTTTAGTTCCGCTTAATGCAACTGCGACGAAGATACTGAAAGCGATGATCGATGAAAAACAGTTGCCGTTCCCGGTAAAAGACTTCCGTAAACGATGGCAAACTGCACTCCGTAACGCTGGGATAAACAAAAAAGGCGGAACGAGAGAAGAGAACTATCACTTCCACGATCTTCGCAGCTATTTCGCCAGCGAGCTAATCCGGCGAAATACGAACCCGCTTATAGTGCAGAATCTGTTTGCGCACTCTGACATGAGCATCACAACGGTCTACGCCCAAACTGATGACAAACTCTTGTTGGAGGCTGTCAAGCGGCTTGACGAAATCGACAACGGTGAGGTGCAGTAATTTTGCATTACTTCGCAAATCAGAACGGTTCATTTCCTTCGGACGAGAGTCGGACTGATAACTGATCTTTCCATGGCCGGGCATCGCGGTCGAATTATCTCGGGTTCAGAAAAGCCGGTCGGAGTCGCATCTTTTCAATTTCGACTGCTGCTCGATATTCCTCGGGTGTGTTCAAGTTTAAGAACAAGAATTCGGAGCCTTGAATATCTTTGATCTCGGAAAACCCAATTACCCGTACCTGGAGTCGTTCACGCAATCGTTGTATTCGCCATTCACCATCGGACAACATTGTTTCGACCTTGGGAAGGCACGAGTCCCGCTGGTACAGCCCACAAAGCGGCTGATTGCGTCCATCTGGCTGTTCGGCGAAGATGGCATCAATATGATTCATTTCCGAGTCTAGGCAATGCCGCAAAATGTCTACCATCCGAGTCATCAATTCGCCAGTGACAAATGGCAGGTCGCACGCGAGTACGGCTACCCACTCGGTCTTAGCGTTCACAAGCGCTGTATATAACCCCACGATCGCTCCGCGGGTATCTCCCATAATGGGATGATCTTGAATTATCGGAAGCGAAGTAATTTGGTGGGTTAAATTACCGACCGCGTAAACTGTGTTTGCAACGGGAAACAATGCATCGGCCGCACGATCGATAAGCGTCTTGCCGCCGAGCAACAGTGCCGTCTTGTTTTGCCCCATCCGCCGGCTTTGTCCGCCTGCCAAAACAAATCCATCGATCAATCTCATTGCCTCAAAAGTATTCTAAAAGTGTCTCCTCGTCTTCTATTACGGCTAAGGAATGGGCGGGAGTACCAGCCTCAAGAGAGCGTTCCGTAAAATTAGCAAAGCTTAGCTCGGCCTCTCGCAGTTTTTTCGGTTGTAAAACCACCAATTGATAAAGGTGGCAACTACAAAAAATACAGTTAGGCCTATAAAGAATAGATCGACGGTTCCGGTAGCCGAAAGTACTGTGCTGATCGACATCGAGAATATGAATGGGCCGTAAGCAGCGACGGCTGCCGTCCAACCTATAACGCCCGCAGCCTGTCGCGGATTGTGTCCGAAAATGATCGGAAATTGACGAAATGTTGCGGCATTGCCCATTCCCGTAAAGAAAAAGAGGGTCAGCATAAGCGTCACAAATAGTCCGAACTGATCAACCGACGTCGGTGCAAAGAGACCCAACGAGATCATTGTGATTGTTCCTGTAATTAGTGCAACTCCACAAATCGTCGTCAAGATCGCTCCGCCGACCTTGTCCGCCACA
>JBEBJB010000066.1:0-12778 GCA_040080065.1 Pyrinomonadaceae bacterium | reverse complement strand
TAAGCGTGTTCTCATCTTGTTCCGTGCTTTTCTGTGCGTTCCGTGGTAAATTCCTAAGATTTTCACCACGGATCACACGGAACAACACGGAAAGAAAAAGAATAAAAGACAATGATGACTTTTCGGACATCCTCGTCGATCCAGCTTGTTGACATCTGCCGCACTTTCAGTGCGGGATTATCACACGGTTTTTCCAGACGTTTCACGTCTGGCTAGCATCTTATGGCCGCTTCACGGCCAAGATAGGACTTTTCAGACATCCTCCCAAGCGTCTTTTGCGGCTCCACTGCAAAATCGGACTTTCAGACAATCCGATTATTTTATTCATATCTCAGACACTCGATCGGGTCGAGTCTCGAGGCCTTTCTTGCGGGCAGCACGCCGAAAATAAGGCCGACGCCGATAGAGGTTCCGAGTCCCGCGATCACCGCCCACGCCGGGACCTGAGCCGGAATGCTCGGAATCAACAGCATTATCAGGTTGCTGATGCCGATCGCGATCACTACGCCGATAATTCCGCCAAAAAATGTAAGCGTCATTGCCTCGAGCAGGAATTGAAGCACGATAGCTCCTTTTGTCGCTCCGATCGCCTTGCGGATGCCGATCTCTTTGGTTCGTTCAGTGACCGAAACGAGCATGATGTTCATCACGCCGATGCCGCCAACCAGCAGGCCGAGACATGATATCGCGATGGCTGCGAGCCCGACGCCGCCGATGATGCTGTCGAACTGAGCGATAAAACTGTCGGCGGTCTTGACGTCGAAATCGCTTGGTTCTCCGTACTTAACGCCGCGCCGCTGCCTCAAGATCCCTTCGACCTCAGCCACTGCATCCTTCAACTGTCCCTGCTTAGCCTGAATGACGAAAAGCTCCTCCTTACGTTCGGGAGCGACCTTGCGAGCGGTTCGAAATGGCAGGAACACCTTGCGGTCTTCTTCATTTTCGCCAAAAAAGCCGGCTTTTCGCTTTTCGATGACGCCGATTATTTCCCAGGTCTCACCGTTCATTCTGACGACCTTGCCGACAACATCGTCCTCCTTGCCGGGGAACAGAGCATCGACACAATTTACTCCGACGACCAAAACGTTCCGTCGCTGCTGATTGTCGGCTTCGGTAATAAAACGGCCGGACTTCAGCACAAGATTGGTCAATTCCATGTGGTTCGGCGTAACGCCGTCGGTCAATGCCCAGCGATAGTTCTTGCCTTCGTAGATCAGATTGTCGTCAAAACCGCCGTTGAATGAACCGATCCGCGGTGCGACCAGCGAGATGTCGTTGATCGCGGTCGATTGAGCGAGTATCGCATTTGCGTCATCATCGGTCAGCGGTTTGCGGTTTCGCTCGTCGCGGCTCGCCCCGCCGAAGCCGGTCGTTAGATGGAACGCGTAAATGTTGTTCGTACCGTACTCTTCGACGATCGCCACCATCGAGCCTCGCACGCCCGTTAGGATCGAAGCTACGACGATCGCGGTGATCACGCCAACGACAATGCCAAGGATCGTCAGCCCCGACCGGAATTTATGCGACCGGATCGAGTCCATTGCCATCTTGAGCACTTCGTAGGGTAGAGATGTTGTCAGTATCATAAGGCTGTTTTAACCGCAGAGACGCGGAGACGCGGAGAAGAAAATTCCATTTCCGTCTCATCCGAATGTCATATTTTTTATCAACGTTCCATTAGCTGTTTAAAATTCTTCTCTGCATCTCCGCGTCTTAGCGGGAACATTGCCATCAAAGTCTGTTTTAACCGCAGAGACGCTGAGACGCGGAGAAGAGATTTTTATTTCCGTCTCATCCGAAGGTCCTATTATTTATCAACGTTTCATCAGCGTTTTAAAAATTCTTCTCTGCGTCTCCGCGTCTCAGCGGTGACATTGCCCATCTTGAGCACTTCAAGATGTTGTCAGTATCATAAGTCTGTTTTAACCGCAGAGACGCTGAGATGCGGAGAAGAAAATTTCATTTCCGTCTCATCCGAATGTCCTATTATTTATCAACGTTTCATCAGCGTTTTAAAAATTCTTCTCTGCGTCTCCGCGTCTCAGCGGTGAAATTCTCCGGAAAAACTAACTCTGCGTCAATGCGACGATCGGGTCCAGACGAGCGGCTTTCCATGCCGGATATAGTCCGGCGACGATGCCGATGACGCTTGAGACGCCGACGGACAATATGATGTAAACGATTGTTATCTGCATGGTTATTCCCGCCAAAAGCGTAATGAGTTGGGTAACGCCCATCGCAAGAATGAGCCCGATTATCCCGCCGATGACGCAAAGCAGGGCCGATTCGATCAGGAATTGCAGCAATATCTGCTTGCGTGTCGCACCTAACGCCTTTCTCAGGCCGACCTCGAATGTGCGCTCGGTGACCGAGACGAGCATGATATTCATCACGACGATGCCGCCGACGACCAGAATGATCATCGTGATCGGGATGACCACGGCGGCGATCGCACCGGTGAACTGATCGATCTGACTTCCCAATTCCTTGGTGTTTACGAGGCCAAATGTGTCCTCGTCACTGCCCGAGAGACCCCGGCGATTGCGCAGCAGCAGCTTGGCTTCGTCGATCGCGGCGTCAAACGTCTCGGCCGAGCGGCCTTTGCCGTGGATCGTCAGCCCGTTATCGCCGGTTCCGAAGATCTGAGAGTGAAGCGTGATCGGTATATAGATCGCCCGGTTAAACGAGGCCCCGGGCAAACTGCCGCGTTTATCCTCGACGCCGACGATGGTTAGGGGCAAACCGCGCAGCTTTATCGTTTTTCCCAGAGCCGAGGCGTTGCTGAAATATTTCTCACGGACGTCGTCGGCGATCACGCAGACGTGAGACGCTCGTTTCTCCTCCTCAGGCGAGATGAACCGGCCCTCGATAATATTCTTATCCTCGATCGCTTCAAAATTTGACGTAACGCCGTTGATCGAGACCGACGGCATTTCGACGCCGTTTTCGCTGAAGTCGGCGTTATTGAACATCTGGGCGCCGACTTCGGCGCAGTTCGTGCAGTTTTCCTTTATATAGAGATATTCGATCCAGTTCGGACGTTTGTTGCGACGGTTTGCACGTTCAAAGACATCGTCAGCCATGCGGCCCGAAAACGCCATTCGAGCGATCATAAAGTGATTTGTTCCCAAAACCTTTGAGATCTGCGTGGAAACGTAAGCATTCAACCCGCTGATCGACGCACCGACCACAACCACCGCCGCCACACCGATGATGATCCCAATGAGCGTCAGGAATGCACGCAGTTTGTGTTCGAGGATCGATTTAACCGCGATCGCGAAGGCGTCAAAATAAAATGAGTAAAGCTGTCGCATTGTTAAGCGTCAATATAGCCGGTGTTTGCGGCCGATCTGAAAAAAAATAAAACCCGAAGGATAGACATATTTTGTAACGTAATCTATAGACGTTTTGTTCGGGAAAATGTTAATTCGTCCCGGAAAGGCCGTCTGAAAAGTCTTCCTCTAGTTAAGAAATTGCCCGAAGGGGGTTGACCAGAGATCTGCTGAGCGTTTTTTCGTCTTGTTCCGTGTTTTTCCGTGCGTTCCGTGGTGAATTCCTAGGATTTGCACCACGGATCACACGGAACAACACGGAAAGAGGAAGAAGGGGGCTGTCTGAAAAGCAAATATCGACGAACTTTTCGCCACGAAATTAGGTTTCGTGGTTATCTTCCTCTTACTTTGACTTTTCAGACATCCTCTCCGGCAGCGTGTCCCATGTCCCGGCACCTCGACGCGCGCACACGAATTTTCAAATAGTAGTTGCATCGTTGCAACGATGTTGCTACAATACACGCGAACAGGCGGAAGTGTCAAGAAACGATGTTCGATCACGAGGTACAAACTATCGAGGCGGAAGGCGACCTGGAGGTGATGTCGGCGGGCGAGTGCCTGAGCGATGTTGAGCCGTCGAAGATGCTGCTCGGCGACCTGTGGCGTGAGGGCGAGCTGGCCGTGCTCTATGGTGATACGTCGAGCGGCAAGAGCCTTTTGGCGGTGCAGCTTGCCGAGGCGATCGCTCGCGGACGGTCGATCGAGCCGTTTGAAATGACCGCCGGTGCTCAAAAAGTGCTGCTGCTCGATCTAGGCAGAACACGGGAGCAGTTTTCCCGCAGGTATATGGCAGAGAGTGACTCGGATGAAGTAGCAGGAAAGCGGTATGAATTTTCGCCCGATCTGAAGCGCGGTTTTTTGAAAAATGCGGTGCAGATCGCTCCCGGAAAGCTCGGCCCGGCCATCGAGCGAAGCGGGGCAAAGATCGTCATTATCGATAGCCTCGCATATCTGCAAAAATACGCTATCCCACGCGAGACGGTCGTCGCGATGCGGGAGCTGCGACGGCTACAGAAGCGATTCGGCCTTTCGATATTGGTGCTGATGAATACGTCGCGGGTTGTTAATAAGCGAGGTATATCGGCGGGCGACATTCCGTGTTCGTCGGTGGTGACGAGCTATGCGGATAACGTTTTTGCGGTCGGGCGTTCGGGGTCGAAGTCGGCGGTTCGCTATCTCAAACATATAAAGAACAGCCTCGACGACACTATCTATGGAGCGGCGCACGTGCCGTATTTCGCGATAATCGCTGAGGGCGGCGTGTTTCCGTCGTTTCATTACATAGGGGTTGCCGGCGAGATGACGCTGCGCTCCCACGACAACGACCACTGGGAATGGCAGAGAATACGCTCCATAAAGCGGCTGTCGGATGAAGGTAAGACGATCCGCGAGATCGCCGCCGAGCTTGAGATCGCGAGATCGACCGTTCAGCGCTTGCTCGCAATGGCCGGCGACGCTCCGCCGCTGCCTTCGCCGTCGGCGTTTGTTGAGGAGAAGATACAGCATTTTGTGGGGCGTGAAGCGTGTATCGTCAGAGATTGTAAGGGCTGCCACGAATGCAGCGGCCGTGCGGCTCGCGATTTTAGCGAGATTCCCGCCAACATCATAAAAGGCCACGGTGGCGAATGCCCGGACGATTGCGACATGTGCGGGCCACGACGTTACGATCCGGAAGATGAGACAGTCGATTCGGAGGTGAAAGATCGTTCCGCTGCGCATTATGAAGCTCTTCGTGAATGGCTCTTAGACGGGAAACGCGGCCCGAAGCCAGTTTATCCGGAAGCCCATCGATACGGCGTCGAAAAAGCCTGTTGGAAGCCGGGATCGGAGAAGTGGACCGAGGAGCAGGTGGCTATTTTCGATCGATGGATGCGAACCCATCCAAAGATCGGGCCGGAGCCGGATTTTAATCCGAGGGCCGGGCCGTGAGGCGATTTTTCCGGGGACCGCATCGCGGTCAATGATTGTAGCCGTGGGTAAAAACCCACGGAAATGATAGAAACAAGGATCGTGCCGCGTCAGCGGCAATTGAATTTGCCAGTGAATGTGCCAGCGGTTTATCAACCGTCGCTGACGCGACGAATATTCCTGTTTTGGTTTTACCGTGGGTTTTCACCCACGGCTACAATCATGCGTCGCTCCGCGACGAGATCAATCCTCTCCTCCTGCTTTCCGCGCTATGCAAGTCGATACGTTCGCGTGATATACTTTCGTTTTGTTTTCAATAAAACTCAGTTGAGAGGAACCAAAATTTGGCAGTCTTAGTCGATAAGAATACACGCCTGATCGTTCAGGGAATAACGGGTAAAGAAGGCACGTTTCACATGTTACAGATGCGTGATTACGGCACCAATGTCGTTGGCGGCGTGACGCCAGGCAAGGGCGGTTCGATGCACGAAGGCGTGGCGGTTTTTAATACCGTTGTCGACGCGGTCAGGGAAACCGGTGCAAACGCCTCGGTCATCTACGTGCCGCCGGCCTTTGCCGCGGACGCGATCATGGAAGCGGCCGATGCGGGAATTCCTCTCGTCGTCTGCATCACTGAGGGAATTCCGGTCGCTGACATGGTCAAGGTAAAGGAATATCTATCGAGCCGCAACACGCGGGTGATCGGCCCGAACTGCCCGGGAATTATCTCGCCAGGGAAATGCAAGATCGGCATTATGCCGGGGCATATTCATAAAGAAGGCCGTATCGGCGTCGTTTCGCGTTCGGGAACGCTGACGTATGAAGCCGTCGGCCAATTGACCGCTCTCGGCCTCGGCCAGTCGACCGCGATCGGCATCGGCGGCGATCCGATCATTGGAACGAATCACACCGACGCTCTCAGACTTTTCCAGGAAGACGACGAAACCGATGCCATCGTCATGATCGGCGAGATCGGCGGAACCGCAGAGGAAGACGCCGCGGCGTACGCAAAAGATCATGTCACAAAGCCGATCGTTGCCTTCATCGCCGGCCAAACCGCACCTCCCGGACGCCGCATGGGCCATGCCGGTGCGATCATTTCGGGTGGCAAGGGAACGGCGGCCGAGAAGATGGCGGCCTTGACCGCAGCGGGAATCCGCGTCGTGCAATCGCCGGCGGATATTGGCGAAGCTATTAAAGAGTTACTTTAATGAAGCAAAGGGTCTTTGGAGGTAATAGCGTGACAAAGACAAGATTTAGATTAAAACCCGTAGATAAGGTAATGGGCAAGATCGTCGTCGATGTAGTTGTTTCAAACCTTTCCGAAAGCGGCCAGATCGCCACTTTCGAAGCCTTGGTCGATACAGGAGCGACCTTCCTCACGCTACCGAGTGCATGGAAGGCGGACCTCGGGGATGTTGAGGTTTTGGAAGACGTCGAGCTGGAGCTTGCTTCAGGCGAAGTCGTCGAAGGCGAGATCTGCGGCCCGGTCAAGATAAAGATTGGCGACTTTCGTCAGATTGCCGGCGAGGTTCTATTTATTGACATGGATGCGGGATCGGATGGTAAATATGAGCCGTTGATAGGATATCTGCCGCTTGAAGCGATACCGGTTGGCATCGATATGCTTAATCATCGTCTTTTCAGAGTAAAAGCAATGCTGAAATAAACAATATGCCAAACGAATACCCCACCATTCTTCACCAATGGTTCGACGAGGTCTGGAATCAGCAGAAAACAGACACGATCGACAAGATGATGTCGGACGATACGCTCCATTACGGCTTGACCGGGCCGGGCGGCGGCCCGATCAGCGGGATTGCTAATTTCAAGGAGTTTCACGCCACGTTTAGGGCTGCGTTTCCTGACATTCGAGTGACGCTTCATGACGTGGTCGTGGTTGGCGACAAGATCGCCGCTCGCTACACTGTGAACGCTACGCATCAAGGTTATTTGAACGGCATGCCGCCGACGGACGCCGAGGTGGAATTCACCGGTGCGGGAATGTGTACCGTCGCGGACGGGAAATTTGTTGAGGTTTGGAACGAGATAGATTTTGGGAAGATGTATTACGATCTGGAGAATAATAAGAAGAATTTCGTATAAAGATTCCCTTATTCGTCGCCCCCCGATCTGCTTATGGATCGGAATTATTAACAAGGAATAACTAAGTAATGAGCAATTTAACATTTGGAATTATTAAGCCCGACGCGGTTCGCGCCGGGAATCATGGGAAGATCGTTGACCGCATTTTGGCGGCTGGTTTTAAGGTTCGGGGCATGAAGCTTATTCATCAGTCGCTGAAACAGGCTGAGGGTTTTTACGCAGTTCACTCGGCACGTCCGTTTTTTGGCGAACTGACCGAATTCATGTCGAGCGGCCCATGTGTCGTGTTGGCGCTTGAAAAGGAAAATGCAGTTCCCGCGTGGCGTGACCTGATGGGAGCGACGAATCCGGTTGAGGCCGCTGAAGGGACGCTTCGTAAGGATTTTGCATCGTCGATCGGCGAGAATGCGGTCCACGGTTCAGATTCCGAAGAAAATGCGGCCATCGAGATCGCGTATTTCTTTAGCAAACTTGAATTAGTTTAACCGTTAAAGTATAAAGGTTGCAGAAGTTACCGTTAAGTTTCAGAGCTGTCAGAGTTTTTCCGAGTAGCGAAGTTGCAGGTGCGTGAATCCTGTAACATGGTCCTCGTAGTTCTTCTCTCAATGCGCTTTGCTTAGACGCGGTAACGATCTGCAACCCTATAACCAACCGAAGGACGAAAGACTATGAAAAAGTGCCCGACTTGTGAAAAGACATTTGAAGATTCGATGCGGTTTTGCCAGGTGGACGGAACGCCTTTGGTGGATAACGCCCCGGCTTTTGACCCGTATGCGACCATAGTTGCTCGCCCGATCCCGGTTGAGCCGGTGACGGAACCCGTCGCTGAAGTGGCAGAACCGGTCGCCGAAACTGCGGCAGATCCTGAGATCCACTACACCGTCGGATCGATCCCGATCGGGGAGCCGGATGATGTTCTCGACCTGCCATCGACCGACCCTCTCAAGACAATGTACGTCTCGGAAGCCGAGATGCAGTCGGCGCTCGGCAATGCGGATATCATGGAGATTCCGCCGATCGAGGAAGTTTCGCAGCCGGCTCCGCCCAGTTTTATCGCGTCGGAACCGCCGCCTTCATTCGATCCGCCGCCATCGCCATTTGAACCGGCTCCGCCGCCTTCGCCTTTTGCGGCGGAAAGCCTGCCGGCGGAACCTGCGGCTCCGGTATTTTTGGATCCGGAACCTGCTGCTCCGGTTTATGAGGAACCCGCTCCGGCTCCGGTATTTGATGAGCCGTTCCAGACGCCGGCCGCTTATGACGAGCCGGCACACTCGAATTTTGAGGAAGCCGCGACGATGATCCAGCCGTCGTTTCAGTCACCGTTCGATCAGCCAACGCCTTCGTCGTCACCGTTCGATCAGCCAACGCCTTCGGCGTTCGATCCTGCACCGGTCGCAGCTCCCATGGAGCAGTGGACGCCGCCGCCGGCACCTGAGGCGAGCTGGCAGAATCAGGAGATCGGTTCAAATACGCCATTTCAGCCGCCGCCGACCGGTGCGGGCGGCGAGAATAAGACTCTTGCCATAATTTCGCTTGTGACCGGTATTTTGAGCCTTTTGTGTTGCGGATGGTTTATTCCTGGTATTGCGGCAATCGTGATGGGCTTTATCGCGAGAGGCAAGGCGACGTCCGATCCCGCCCAGTATGGCGGAGCGGGGCTTGCTCTCGGCGGCATGATAACAGGTGGTATTAGCCTTGTTTTAGGAGTCATTGTTGTCATCCTCTATATGCTCGGTTTTGCGGCAAGTTTAATGAATCAGTAGGGAAATATGTCAGTATTTAGTGACGTTATTCAATCGACCGTCGCGGTCCTAAAGGGAATGAAACGGACGATGTCCGAGATCCCGCGGCAGAAATGGACGGTTCAGTATCCGGACGTTCCGATTACCGTTCAACCGCGTTATCGTGGGCAGCATTTGCTGCACGTTGACGAGAACGGGAAGGAAAAGTGCGTCGCATGTTACCTGTGTGCCGCGGCTTGCCCGTCGGATTGTATCTACATCGAGGCCCAGGATGACGCTCGTCCATATGCGGAGCGAGTCGGCCGCGACGAGCGGTACGCCAAGGTTTACAACATAGACTACGGCCGCTGCATCTTCTGCGGCTTCTGCGTTGAGGCGTGCCCGAAAGACGCGATCACGCACGGCTACAATTTCGAACTCTCGGTTTACAACCGTGCCGATCTCCTGAAAACAAAAGACGATCTGCTGATAACAAAGCAGAAACAGTCGAAGAATTACCGCGTCGCCTTGTCAGGCGAGGATGTTGACTCGGAATACAAAGAGGTTTAGGTTTGAGATATGCCCACAGTCTTGCGGGTAAGAGGATATCGCTTCTTCTTTTACAGCTTGGATGGCGTGGAGCCACCGCATATACACGTTGAGAATGCTGAGAAGATAGCGAAATATTGGTTGGATCCCATTATTTATTCAAGTTCACGCGGATTTCGTAGTAGCGAGTTGAGCGCGATACATGAAATAATAGAAGAGAATCAGCATCTCATGCTGGAACGATGGAATGAGTATTTTAGCGGTAGAGGTTGAACCAATTGCGGTCGATGTCAGTTTTACGGATCACAGCATGACTGTGCGTCTCGCTGATGGCCGCGAAATTACTGTTCCACTTGAATGGTCATCACTACTTAGAAACGCAGCACCTGTGGAGCGGAATAAATGGCGATTGATCGGTGGCGGTGTCGGTATTCACTGGGAAGACATTGATGAAGATATTTCGATTGCCAGCCTTCTCCGTATTAAATAGTTGATTTTCAAGTCTCAACTCTGTAATGGAGTTACCTCCAACACAAAAAGGAAGACATCACGAGATCAGGGCCCGCGGGCTTCGTGAATTTGCGGGCCTGACTCGCGATGACCAGCCGCTCGATCCGTTCGCCCTCGCACGGTTTGCAAACTTAATGGTGGCGACGTTCGATCAGATCGAACCGTTCCTGACGCCGGAAACGCGGGCCCATCTGATCGGCGACGGGAAAGATTCGTGGTCTGGCGGTGCAGCCTCGCACGCACTACCGGACGGCACAAAGCTCATCATTCTCAACCCGACGCATCCGCCGACACGTCAGCGGGCAACGCTGATGGAAGAGGTTTGTCATGTATTCCTGGGGCACAAACCGAGCCGGTTGGCGATCGAAAATAAGACGAAAGACGGCAAGATCATCGCCCGCGATTATAATCACGCCATCGAGGAAGAAGCATATTCCACCGGCACTGCCGCTCTCGTTCCCTACACAGGCGTAAAGCGAATGGTCGGCGAAGGTAAGACCATCCGCGAGATCGCGCGGCATTTTGGCGTGAGTCCGGCGCTCGTTGAGTTTCGCATCAAGGTGTCGCGGCTTTGGGAATTCTATACCGCGAGTGTTTTTGGCGGCTAACCGTGTATAATTAGCGTTTGCCGAACTCCGCAAATGGACAATCCTGTACAAAATCCAGTTCCCGAAAACAAGCTTTCCACCGTCGATAAGCTGCGGATGCTGCTTGAGATCACGAAAACGATCAGCCGCTCGCTCGACCTCGACGAAGTCTTAAATCTCGTGATGGATACGCTCGGCTCGCTTTTGCCATACGATGCGGCGGGGATCTATCTGATCGAATTCAGTCCGGTTGACGGCAGTCCGTATATATTCAAATCAAAAGCGATCAGAGGTTATCAGATCAGTTTTGAACTGATCGAACCGCGTTTGCGAATGGGCGAGGGATTTCTTGGCACGGTCGCTCAGAGCGGAAAGCCGATCATCTGTCACGACGTGAGCAAAGATTCGAGATATTTTCCGGCTCGGGACCTGACGAGATCGGAAATGCTGGCACCGATCATCTCTAACGATCGCGTGATCGGTGTATTCGACCTTGAAAGTGACCATTTGGATGCGTATTCGGATGATGATCTCGCCGTTTTGCAATTATTGACGTCGCAGGTTGCGATCATCATTGAGAAGGTATGGCTGCACGAGCAGGTCGTTCAGAAAAAACGGCTACAGGCACAGCTTGAGATCGCCCGTGCGGTGCAGCTCGAGCTTTTGCCGTCGAATGATCCGCAGGTCGAGAATTTCGATATTAGTGCCTACGTGTTTCCGACCGAGGAAGTCTCCGGGGACTATTACGATTGGGTCAAGGTTTTTGACGACCAGATAGGCATCGTAGTGGCCGATGCCGTCGGAAAGGGAATACCGGCAGCTTTGTTGATGGCATTTTTGCGAGCATCGCTTCGTTCGTGCGCCCAGATCGGCTACGCACCGCACATTGCCTTTTCAAAGGTCAGCAGTTTGCTTCGCGGTTCGATCGAGGACAACAAGTTCATTACGGCGATCTACGGCATACTGGATTCGACCAACAAGTCATTTGTTTTTTCCAACGCCGGCCACAACCCGCCGCTTTTGATCAAACCAGACGGCGAGTATCGCTACGTCGAATACGGCGATATGGCCCTCGGCATGTTTGACGACCTGCATTACCATCAGCATTTCATCAGGTTTGAGCCCGGCGTGATAATGGTCATCTACACTGACGGCATTACTGAGGCGACAAACCCGACCGGTGAGGAATATGGCCAGGACAGGCTCGCAAAACGAGTTCTCGATGGTTTCGACCTTTCAGCAAAGAAGCTCATCGATCACATTCGGAAAGGCGTCGACGATTTTACCGAACGAAAATTCCTGGACGACGACGGAACGCTGTTCATAATCAAAGCAAATTAAACCGGGATTAAGCGATAGAGGGATTTTGCCCGCGAAATACGCGAAATGACGCGAAAAAGGGATCAAAATGCAATTGATCGGCGTGATCGACGAGTTTTCTCCGGCGTAATTTCCTTGGATTTTCCTTTCTTTGCGTTCTTTCGCGTATTTTCGCGGGCAAAAATTCCTAAGGCGCAGATCGGGTTAAAAAATGAGGCAAGTTTGAAACCTTGCCTCAGTGAGCGTTACTTCAGTTTTTAGGAAATTGTGAACGGGCTAGTGCGCCGTGAAAGAGCAGTGGTGACTATCTCCGCCGGGAACGACCGGCGTCGTGTAATGTCCGTAATCGATCTTGTCGTTATCTGTCGAAAACGCGTAAATATCGAATCCGTAGGCATCGAGAAAATCTGTTAGTTCCTCGGAACGGTCGACATATAGTGTCTCGCTAAATCCTAATTCCTTTCGGATCTGTAAAAACCGCTCGATAACCTCCAGCGGGGCGAAACACTGATCCGGATCTTTATAAGTTGCCATAATATCCCGCCTTGTATCCTTTCCTGCCTATAAGGCAAGCATCAGATTAGATAACGAAACTCAGGCAAAGGTTGTTTCACCTTCATTACTTTTTTTTCGGGATTAATTCTTCTTATTTCGTGATAAAATGTGTTAATAGCAAATGAAGATGTCCTGTTTTGCTAGCACGTTATATGTCCTGTTTGAAGTGTCGAAGAGAAAGGCGGCGCCT
>JBEBJB010000005.1:0-164927 GCA_040080065.1 Pyrinomonadaceae bacterium | reverse complement strand
TCGCAGTTTCTCTCCTGCCTTCAATCTTCTACCCCTCGCCCCTAAAGCGGACATCTCATTTGCTACTGCTACCGGACATATAATGTGCTAGCTACACGGGTTATTTTTGGTCCTTGACAATTTAAGCGACACTCGGCAACAGCATCCTGTAGATAAAAAACTCGCTGAGGTGGTGCGTCCCAGGACGTGATCTGGTTCCACGATGAAATTTAGGCAGAATCGTGTAAATCTAATTATTCCAGCAGTTGACTTTTTGGGAAAGTTTTTAAAATTTTTCCGCTTTTTGTTATTTTCGCACTTGTAAGTCCAGTATTTTCAAATGTTTCCCCGTCCCACGAAGGGCGTGGGACAGCCGTGGGACAACGTTGAAAGAAGTAGTGGAAATTCCGATCACAAAAACCTTCGATTATCGCAATTTAAAGTATTGCACCATACCAAACGGGTGAAAACAGTTGTGCTAATGTAGGCGACGAACCCAAAAAATAGAAACCACGGACGGAAAACGTGGATTTGACTCAAATAATCAGGAGGGCAATATGAGAACGAGATTGGTTTTAGTGACGATGTTGATTGTTGCAATGACCCCGGCGGTTTTTGGCCAGGTGAACGGCAGCTTTGAGGACGGCCCTTGCGGGGGCTCTTTTGACTCACTACCGGCTGGCAACAACAATATTACCGGCTGGACCATAGGCGGCGGAGGCGTTGATCTTATCTGTTCGCTCTGGCAGGCATCCGATGCCGACCGGAGCATCGATTTGAACCTCTTGACACCGGGATCTCTCAGCCAGGATCTGGAAACCGTCGCCGGGCTGACATATGCGGTGACTTTTGATATGTCGGGTAGTCCGGACGGAGGCTCCTTGCCGCCCGCCCACCCGTGGTATAGTCCGACGAATAAGGCGCTTGGCGTCAGCGCCGATGGATCGGCACCGGAACTTTTCAATTACGACACGGCTGTTGAAGGGAATTCGAGACCCGATATGAGGTGGACGACCAATACCTACTACTTCGCGGCAACGGACGCCGAGACAACCTTGACGTTCGCCAGCCAGATACCAGGAGCTTTTGGCCCGACGCTCGACAATGTCACCGCAAGCGTCCTTACCCAGGTGTGCCACCGGAATAAAGGCAGTAAGGGCTCCAGGACCTTGACAGTTGGTCCACCGGCGGTCGCGGCGCACCTGGCCCACGGCGACACTCCGGGTCCCTGTGCGGAGTAAAGGTCTGGTACTGAAAAATTGGGTTATTAGCCGACCGACTGTGCACGAGATTTGCCAACCTGGACCTTAGCGGGGCGAAGGAGTTTGTCGCCGAACCGATACCCGCGTGAGTATTCGGCCGTGACCTCGCCTTCGTGGTCGGTGTCAACCTCGGCCATATCGACCGCTTCGTGAAGTTCCGGATTGAATACGGTTCCGACAGTTTCGATGGGTTCGACGCCAACGTCGATCAATGCCCGCTCGAAACTGCGGGCCGTGCCGATCACGCCGTTGCGCAGGTGGTCAACCGACGCGTCGCTTTCGCTGGCCGAAACGGCCAGATTAAGATTATCGAGAACCGGCAGCAGCGTTGTCAAAAAATTGAATTGGGCCTGTTTGCCGCGATCTTCAAGCGTTTTCATCAACCGCGTGCGCATTTCGGTGGTCTCTTTTTCGAGACTGGCTTTCGCCTCTTCGAATTTTGCCTGTACGCCGACAAGCTTTGATTCGGCCGCCTCGCGCCGTTCGAGTTCGGCTTTTAGGTTTGCCTCGAGGGCGATCTCTTTGGGCGATTTGACGGCTTCTTTAGGACCGTCATCGGCCTTGGCTTCGCCGTCGGCATTGAATCGGCGTTTATCAAAAACCGGTATCTTCTCGCCGTCAAGATCGTCAAATTCCTCGATTTCTACTTCTTTCTCGTTCATTTTCTTCTTTCCAAACATGTTTACTCGATTGTAAGCCTTTTCGCTCGCGATGCGTAAGCCAGCCTATTGCACAAGCCCGAGCGTAAGCAAGGGCGAATAACTCAATGTCCATTTCCGCCCTCGCTTATGCGCGGGCTTGTGCACCAGATTCGACCGGTGTAAATTTCATCGCGCCATCAACCGCAGATACCCGAACCGTATTTCCGCTCGCGATCTCACCTTTGAGCAGGCTGACTGCCAACGGGTTCTGGACCAGATTCTGGATCGCACGGCGCAGCGGTCGCGCACCGTAAACCGGATCGTAGCCTTCCTCGATGATCAACTCTCTCGCACTGTCATCGAGTTCGATCGTTATGCCGCGTTCCTCAAGGTTCTTGCGAAGTTTCTCAAGCTGAACGTCGATGATCGTCGCGATCTGTTCGCGGCCGAGCTGGCCAAAGACGACAATGTCGTCGATGCGGTTCAAAAATTCCGGCTTGAAATGATCGCGAAGAACTTGCAGAACTTCAGTCCGAATATCGCGGTCAGCAAGCGGATTTTCCGTTGCGGTCTGTATCTCACGCGAACCGAGATTAGAGGTCATGATCATGACCGTGTTCTTAAAATCGACCACGCGGCCTTTGCTGTCCGTCAGACGACCGTCGTCGAGGATCTGCAACAGCACGTTGAAAACGTCAGGATGAGCTTTTTCGATCTCGTCAAAAAGGATCACCGAATACGGACGCCGCCGAACTGCCTCGGTCAACTGACCGCCCTCGTCATAGCCAACATATCCCGGCGGAGCTCCGATCATACGGGCAACGGCGTGTTTTTCCATGTACTCTGACATGTCGAGCCGCACCATCGCCCGCTCGTCATCGAACATGAATTCAGCGAGGGCTCGCGCCGTCTCGGTCTTACCGACACCTGTCGGCCCGAGGAAAATAAACGAACCAACCGGACGATTTGGGTCCTGTAAACCGGCGCGAGCACGGCGAACGGCGTTGGCGACGGCGCCCAGGGCCTCGTCCTGGCCGATGACGCGTTTTCGAAGGCCCGATTCCATATTCACGAGCTTTTGCATCTCGCCCTCGAGCATCTTCGAGACGGGAACGCCGGTCCACTTGGCGACGATCTCGGCAACGTCCTCTTCATCGACTTCTTCTTTTAGAAATACGCCGTCCTTCTGAAGTTCGCCGAGACGTGCCTGTTCGGTTTCCAGCGATTTTTCTAATTGAGGAATGCGCCCGTACTGGATCTCGGCCGCCTTGTTCAGATCGCCGGCCTGGCGAGCCTGTTCTAGTTCGAGCTTTGCTTGTTCGAGCTGCTCCTTGCCCTCCCGCATCTTCTGGATCTCGTCTTTCTCAGACTGCCATTGAGCCTTCATCGCGGAAGACTTTTCGTTGAGATCGGCGATGCGTTTTTCTATGTCTTCGAGCCGTGCTTTTGACTTATCGTCAGTTTCACGAGTTAAAGCCTGACGTTCGATCTCGAGCTGTAGAATTTCACGTTCGAGGACGTCGATCTCCTGCGGCAGGGAATCGATCTCGATGCGAATTCGTGAAGCGGCTTCATCGATCAAGTCGATAGCTTTGTCTGGCAAAAATCGGTCGGTAATATAACGGTTCGAGAGTGTCGCGGCCGCCACGATCGCAGCATCCTTAATACGGACACCGTGATGGACCTCGTAACGCTCTTTCAAACCACGCAAAATTGCGATCGTATCCTCAACATTTGGCTCACCGACGTAAACCTGCTGGAAACGGCGTTCGAGAGCTTTGTCTTTTTCTATGTATTTCTGATATTCCGCCAGAGTCGTGGCTCCAACCGAACGCAAAGTTCCACGTGCAAGAGCCGGCTTGAGCATATTCGAAGCGTCGATCGCACCTTCGCTCGCTCCTGCGCCGACGAGCGTGTGGAGCTCGTCGATGAACAGAATGATCTGTCCCTCGGCCTTTTCGATCTCGTTGAGGACGGCTTTCAAACGGTCTTCGAACTCGCCGCGATACTTCGCACCCGCGAGCATTGCACCGAGGTCGAGCGAGACGAGGCGTTTGTTTTTTAAGCCTTCCGGAACGTCGCCCGATACGATACGCTGTGCCAAGCCTTCTACGATCGCCGTTTTGCCAACGCCCGGTTCGCCTATCAAAACCGGATTATTCTTGGTTCGGCGCGACAGGATCTGGATCGCACGGCGGATCTCGTCGTCGCGACCGATCACCGGGTCGAGCTTACCTTTGCGGGCAAGTTCCGTTAGGTCCTGAGCGTATTTGTCGAGGGCCTGAAAGTTTTCCTCGGCATTTTTATCCGTAATTCGCGAACCGCCGCGCATGTCGGTGATCACCTTCTCGAGATCTTCGCGGGTGATGCCGTTCGAGCGCAGGATTCGACCTGCATCGCCCTCTTTTTCATCGGCGATCGACATCAGCAGATGCTCGGTCGAAAGGTATTCATCCTGCATCTTCTCGGCTTCTTTCTGGGCAGTCTGGAAAAGCGTGTTCGTTCGCGAGCTAAAATACTGCTGCCCGCCGCTGACCTTTGGAAACTTGGCGATCGCGGCCTCGACCTCGGTAACGATGGTCTGGGCGTTGGCTCCGATCTTGCCCAAAACAGGTTTTACGACGCCTTCCTTCTGTTCAAGCATCGCCGCCAGAACATGCTCCGGCTCGACCTGTTGGTTTTGGCCTTTCTCGGCCAACGTTATCGCTTCCTGCACGGCTTCCTGGCCGCGGATCGTGAATCTATCGAATCTCATATTCTTATTCTATGATAAACGGTGGATGGCGAATGAATCACCATCCACCGCTCTCGATTCGCCAGCCGATGAATTATGCACCGGCTGTCTTGGTTTTATTTTCAGCTTCGATCGTTTTCGGTGTTGCGGTCGTGCCGGTCACCTCGATCTTTCTGGCTTTCGTATCCTCGCGTTTCGGCAGGCTTACGGAGAGAATTCCGTCATTGAAATCTGCCTTCGCTCCCTCGGCCGTAACCGTCTGGGGCAGCGTGAACGAACGCGTAAATGCACCATATGCACGCTCGACGCGATGATAGTTCTCGCCTTCCGTTTTCTTTTCAAACTTTCGCTCGCCCTTGAGGGTAAGTACGTTGTTTTCGAACGAGAGTTCGAAATCATCTTTATTCAATCCCGGAAGTTCGGCCTCGAGAACCAGATGGTCCTTGTTCTCGAAAATATCTACTTTCGGGCTCCAGGCGCCACCTAACATTTCATCACGGCTAACATTTGCCGGAGCCACGCCGGTAAAAAGGCGTGTCATTTCATCCTGTAGGCTGCGCAATTCACGAAACGGATCGTACCTAACTATGTTCATAATCATATCCTCCAAATTCTTGATAATGACTAATCAATTAGTCCGAAATAATAATAAAATATGAGTGCATCGTTGTCAAGTATCTTTCAAGTTCTAACGCAAATTATTTTTATGCCATTTTTAGGCCTCTACAGGTGACACTTTTCTGGTTGTCGGTTATATTTGTTCACGCACCTTTCCTCATAAGTTGAACTTATTGCTATGCTTCGCGAATTCGAATCTGTGAATTTACGTGTCGCAAACTGAGAATGAAGATTTTTCGTGAAGTTCTATGGCCGCTCGCAGCAGTTTTTGCGGCATTCGTCGTCGGCGGGATCATTGTCCTGCTGATCGGTGATAACCCATTCCAAACTTTTTACCAATTGATCGGCAATTCGTTCGGCTCGCTGAATGATTTGGGCTACACGCTGTTTATCGCGACGCCGCTGATTTTCACGGGCCTGGCCGTCGCGGTCGCATTCCGCTGCGGCCTGCTGAATATCGGTGCGGAAGGCCAGCTTTACATCGCCGCGTTTGCTACCGCGTGGGTCGGCATCAAGTTTGGCGGGACGATGGTTAATATCTTCGGAAAGGAAGAGAACTGGTCGTGGTATAGTCTGCCCGCAGTTTTGCTGGTGCTGATTTGTATCATCACAGCAGGCGTTGCAGGCGGAATTTGGGGAGCAATTCCCGGCATTTTAAAAGCAAGATTCGGTTCGCACGAAGTGATCAACACGATCATGCTGAACTTCATCGGCATATCGCTCGTCAGCTATTTCACCCAGTATTTTTTTAAAATCCCGGGTGACCCGATCCTGCAAACGGCCGAGATCGGCCGGAACGCACACATTCCGCGTATCAGCCAGTACATACCCGGAATGCCGGATTTTGTACCGCTGAGCGTGGCTTTTTTGCTCGCGATATTAATGTGCGTGCTCGTGTACGTATTCCTATGGAAAACAAAATGGGGCTACGAACTGCGAGCTGTTGGTGAGAACCCTTCGGCTGCCGAATACGGCGGTATCTCGCCCAAAAAACAGATCATCATCGCCATGACGATCTCAGGCGGGCTCGCCGGAATGGTCGCGATCGGAGAGGTATTGGGTTATAGATATCGATATTACGACGGATTTTCCGACGGCTGGGGTTTCCTCGGCATCGCGGTTGCTTTGCTGGGACGCAATCATCCGCTCGGCATTTTTATCGCGGCAATATTTTTTGCCGTGTTGAAACGCGGCGAGATATTTGTTGATATTGAGACCAAGTACGTTTCAAAAGACCTCGTCGAGGTCCTGCAGGCGATCATTATTATCTTCGTGGCGTCTTTCCAGAGGTTTATTAAGAAATAGAATGAGCGAGATATTTACACCATCATTTTTACTCATCCTGTTCTTTTCGATGATCCGCTCGGCGACACCGCTGATCTTTGCGGCTCTCGGCGGCATGTTCTCGGAGCGCTCGGGCGTGATAAATATCGCTCTGGAAGGGTTGATGCTCGCTGGTGCTTTCACCGCGGCAGTTGTTACCTACGAACTTCAGAATCCGTATATCGGCTTTTTAAGTGGCGTGGTGGTTGGCGGATTTGTCGCCCTGATCTTTGCGGTCGCGGTCATCAAGTTTGAAGCGGATCAGGTCGTGACGGGATTCGCAGTGAGTTTGCTGATGCTTGGGCTGCCGGCGGTTATCAGTTCCCGTCTGTACGATTCGGCGGGTTCGACTCAGCAGATCGCGAAAGAGTTTTTACTGCCCGACTATTTCAACCGCATATCGCTCGCATCGCTTCTCGCTTTCGCCCTCGTTCCCGTTTGTTGGTACGTCCTTTATAAAACGCCGTTCGGCCTCCGTATTAGGGCCGCTGGTGAAAATCCGGAAGCTGCGGACGCAGCTGGTATTAACGTAATTCGTTTGCGTTACATTGCCGTTGTTCTTTCAGGCTTTTTGGCCGCGGCGGGCGGTGCGTATCTCTCGATCGGCCAATCGTCGCTTTTCACACGCGGAATGACCGCCGGTCGTGGCTACATCGCTCTCGCCGCTTTGATCCTCGCCAAATGGAAGCCGATCCCCGTGCTTTTTGCCTGTTTATTCTTTGGCTTTACCGAAGCTTTGTCGATCCAGATGCAAGGTGTCATCAAGATGCCTTCCGGCGAAGACGTACCCGTACAGTTCATCCAAATGATCCCGTACGTGCTGACTATCATCGTTCTTGCCGGGTTTATCGGACTGTCGCGTGCTCCTAAAGCTCTTGGAATTCCCTACAGAAAAGAGAACTAATAAGCATCGAGGACACGAGTTCCGAGTTTCTTTCTTATATATGCTTTCGTTGAACCCAGATCCCTGCGAGTATTATGACTTACGCGATATGTAGTAAAATCAAGGTTCAGGATTACTAGGTGCCGAACCCGATATTGAATTATGAAAGTCGAGACAACAATTACAATCGAAGCCGGATTGCTCGCCCAGGCCGACCGTGCGGCGAAGGGGTTTCGAAACCGGTCGGAAGTTTTTGAAAAAGCGTTGCAGATATATCTGCCAACCTTGGACCAGAAACCGAAAAAGCAAAAATTGACGCACGAAGAAGAAGTTGTGATTCTCAATCGAATAGGCACCGAGCAGCGGGAAGAAATTTTGGAGAATTTGGAGATACAGGCGGATCTGTGAAACGCGGCGGAATTTATAGGATAAAAAGACCGACAAAACAAGACCCGAAAAGATTTCGAGCTTATATTATCGTCAGCCGTCAAGCGTTGATTGAGACGGTTTATGATACCTTGATTTGCGCTCCAATTTATACAAACCCGAACGGTTTGCCGACGGAAGTTTATGTTGGAATTGACGACGGCCTAAAACGCGAAAGTTGTATTCGCTGCGATGAGCTTATCAGCATCCACAGATCAAAATTGACAGATTTCATCGGCTCGCTCTCGCCGCAAAAGATGCCGGAGTTAGACCAAGCTCTGAAAGTCGCACTCGAAATTGAAAATTGACTTATAAAGGTAGTCCGATCCTGAGCCATAAATGACATACGAAAATGCCGCTGCGGCGGCTGAATTTATTAGATCTAAGTACTCGGGCGAATTGCAGACGGCGATCGTTCTCGGCAGCGGCTTGGGCGATTTTGCTAATTCTGTCCAAGATGCGGCTCGGATTCGGTACGAAGAGATCCCCGGATTTGCTGTTTCTACTGTCGAGGGTCACGCCGGGCAGCTAGTTCTCGGCAAGATCGGTGGGGTCGGAGTCGCCGTCCAGCAAGGCCGTTTTCACTACTACGAAGGCTACGACATGCAGCAGGTAATGCTGCCTGTGCGTGCGTTCGGCTTGCTTGGGATCAAGAACGTGATTCTCACGAACGCCGCCGGCAGTCTCAACTCCGACATGCTACCCGGAAGCCTGATGCTGATCGCCGACCATCTGAACTGCCTCGGTGTAAATCCGCTCCGCGGCCCGAACGACAAGCGATTTGGCCCGCGATTTCCGGATATGACAGAGGTTTACGACCGCGAATTCCGGGCGATCGCTCTGGAAGAAGCCGATGAAATCTCGCACGAGCGTTTTGAAAAAGGTGTCGACGAAAAGCCGATCGATTTTCTCAATGCTGGCGTTTACTGTGCTCTCTCAGGCCCAACCTACGAAACGCCTGCCGAGATCCACATGTACCGCCAGCTCGGCGCCGACGCCGTCGGCATGTCCACCGTCCCCGAAGCCATCGCCGCCAAACACATGGGCCTTCGCGTCCTCGGGATCTCTTGCATCACCAATCTCGCCGCCGGCATGAGCAGCGATCCGATCAATCATGAAGAAGTGATGGAAACTGGGGCTAAAGTGGCGGAGGTGTTTAAGGAGTTGTTGAGCAGGATTGTTTTAAAGATTGGTCATTAGTCATTAGTCATTTGTCATTTGTTATATCTTACGGAAGATTTTTTTATGGCAAGAACCAGGTTTGAGAATTTACGGGTTTACCAAATGGCTGAGGAATTAGCAGATAGGATTTGGGAAGTTGTGGTTTGTTGGGACAATTTTTCGAAGGATACGGTGGGGAAGCAGATGGTTAGGTCGGCGGATTCGATCGGGGCTAATCTTGCGGAAGGAGAAGGCAGGGGAAGTTATCAGGATAATAGGCGATTTGTTAAGATCGCCCGCGGTTCGTTGCAGGAAACTCAGCATTGGTTAAGACGATCTTACAAAGAAATTTGTTAACGGTTAACGAAGGAGCCGGTTGAAGTTCTGAGGCCATTAATCGACCAACTTGCTCCGACTTTGAACGCGTATTTGCGTTCGATAGGCACCACGAAGCAGCCGACAAATGCCCAAGGACAAACGACAAATGACCAAGGACTAAATAAATGATCATAGGAATTTGCGGCGGAACTGGTTCGGGTAAGACGACGATCGCGCGTGCGATTGTCGAAGCGGTCGGCGCTGAAAAGGTGGTGCTGGTCGAGCAGGATTCGTATTATCGAAACCTCGCCGATATGCCGCTGGACGAGCGTCATCAGGCGAATTTTGACCATCCGGATTCGATCGACAGCGACATGCTGGTGAATCATCTGCGGCGGCTGAAGCAGAATCTGACCGTCGAGATGCCGCTGTATGATTTCAAATCTCATACCCGCAGCGACAAGATCGAACTGATCGAGCCAAAACCGGTCGTGATTGTCGAAGGAATCTTGATATTTGCCGAACCGCGCGTCCTGGATCTGCTCGATGTCAGGGTTTTTGTCGATACGCCGGATGACATAAGGTTTATTCGCCGGTTGGAGCGTGACATCGCGGAACGCGGCCGTACGACCGAGTCGGTCATTGCACAATATTACCGATCCGTGCGGCCGATGCATACGGAGTTCGTCGAGCCTTCGAAGCGACACGCTGACGTCATCATTCCCGAAGGCGGCCAGCAGGATATCGGGATCACCTTCTTGTGCAGCCTCGTCCGCGAAAAGCTAGCCGAGCAGACGGTCGCCGCCGCTTAAAACATGCAAGAAAAAGAACAAAAATTGATCGACGCGGCCACGATGGCGAGGGAAAGGGCCTACGCTCCGTATTCGAATTTCCAGGTCGGCGCCGCCGTCGAAACTGAGAATGGCGACATCTACATCGGCTGCAACGTCGAATCAGCCAGCTACGGCCTGACCGTCTGCGCCGAACGCGTCGCCATCTGGAAAGGCATCTCCTGCGGCGAAAAACGCTTCGCCCAGATCGCCGTCGTCGTCGACACCGAAGACCTCACGCCACCCTGCGGAGTCTGCCGCCAGATCATCTGGGAATTCTGCGGCGACGTACCCGTAATTCTCTCAAATTTGGAGGGGAAAAGTGAGACAATAATGATGAGCGAACTGCTACCGAGGGCTTTTGATTCTAAGTTTTTAAAATAGTGGGTATTTTGCACATTCTTACGAATTTGTAGTAACCTCAGCTATGGATAAGCTGAAATATTTCTTCTCGATTCTCCTGCTCATTTCGATACCGATTTCGGGTATGGCTGTTACTGCGTCTGAAAAGTCGCGGGCGGTCGACGTTGATATTTTGATCGTGGGCGGCACGATCGTAAAGATGAACGCCGAACGCGAGGTCATTGAGAACGGGGCGATCGCGATCACGAATGGCAAGATCGATCTCATCGGTTCACGGCGGATCGTGGAGAGTAATTCGCGGCCGAAGCGGGTCATTGACGCGACCGGCAAGGTGATCATTCCCGGCCTGATCAATACTCATACGCATGTTCCAATGTCGCTGTTTCGCGGGATCGCCGACGATCTCGATCTACAGGAATGGCTGACGAAATTCATCTTTCCGGCTGAGGCGAAGAATGTGAATGAGCAGTTCGTGCGGGCCGGTACGCGGCTCGGTCTGGCTGAGATGATCCGCGGCGGTACGACAACGTACTGTGACATGTACTATTTCGAGGATGCCATTGCCGACGAGACGAAAAAGGCTGGAATGCGTGCTGTCTTGGGCGAAACGGTACTCGATTTTCCGGCTCCGGACAATAAGACTTTTGATGCCGGAATGTCCTACACTGAGCGGTTCATCAAGAAGTGGCAGAATGACCCGCTGATCGTTCCGGCGATCGCCCCGCACGCGCCGTACACGGTTTCGCAGGAACATCTGCTGGCGGCTCGCGATCTTTCGAACCGTTTGAATGCGCCGCTCGTCATTCACCTCGCCGAGGCTAACACCGAGACCGAATTTATCCAGCAAAAGCACAAAGGAATGCGGCCTATCGAGTTTGTCGAGAGTATCGGATTTTTGACCGATCGAACGATCGCGGCACACGTAATACAGGCTAATGAAAGCGAGCTAGACATACTGAAACGCCGCGGCGTCGGCATCGCACATAATCCGCAATCCAATATGAAACTCGCCGCCGGAACCGCTCCGGTGCCGGCAATGCTTCGACGAGATATGGCAGTCGGCCTCGGCACTGACGGAGCCGCGTCAAACAATGACGTCAGCATGTGGGAAGAGATGGACACGGCGGCTAAACTGCACAAGCTTATCTCCGGCGATCCGAAAACGCTGTCGGCCGAACAGGCGTTCGAGATGGCGACCATTCGCGGTGCTCGGGCGTTGCATCTCGATAAAATTACCGGCTCGCTTGAGGCCGGAAAGCGGGCTGATCTCGTGATTCTCGATATGGACAGCCTCAATCAGACGCCGTATTACAGCATCTATTCCTCGCTCGTTTACTCCACCAAAGCCGATGACGTTCGCACGGTTATTATCAATGGCAAGATCGTCATGCTCGACCGCCGTTTGCTCACGCTGAACGAACGTGTTATAAAAATAGACGCAAACGCATACCGCAAAAAAATCATCGATAGTTTAAGACAATGATTTGCGGGCCCCACAAAAGGCTCGAGGGTGGTATGTTTGGCTTTACGTTTTTGCATGTTTCAGGTCGTTATGGTGAGCCCTCCCAGGGTGAGTTCGCTTGGCCTTTTACGGAAAATTTAAGTCGGAAATAGGAGGACTATAAATGCCGTTAAATGTCAGGAGGTTTGGCACTTCCGTTTTAGGTTTATTGCTGTTTTCAGCAACGTTTCTTTCCGCGCAAACTGCGCAGACCGCTCAGGTCACGCCGCCGGTGGTTCCGCCAATGGGTCCGGCAACATCGGGCGATGTCATGCGTGAGCGCATCTCCAAATCGAAGGCGTTCATCGCCGTTCGCAATTACAACGCCGCAATTTACGAGCTTGAGAACATCCGTAAAGAGTCGTCCGACTCGGCGGTTCAGGGCGTTGTAAACGTTCTGCTCATGAACAGCTATCTTGAGCAGGGCGATTACAAACGTGCCCAGGAGCTGCTCAACGAATTTTACACCGTCCAGAAAACGACCAAGCCGAACGCATCGACCTCATACATGGCGGTAGCAGGCCAGATCATCAAAGGGGCCCGCAACCGTGTCGAACGCTATCGTGCCCTCGGCCTGAGCGTTTCGGATCGTACGCTGCCGCTCGAGGCTCTGAACGATCTTGAAAAGATGCGTGAAACGCTCGAGCTCGTCATCACCCAGTCCAAAGAGATCGGTGCCGACAAAGCAAAGACCGCCGACGCGATGATGATGCTTGAGGAGGCCAGCAATTCCCGCAGCATGCTCGCCCGTGACGATTACGACTCTCGCCGTTGGAAGGACGAGGTTGCCGACACGCGTGAGAAAATGGCCGTCTCGAGAAGCGTTGTCATGAGCGCAGTCAACGATCCCGCGGCTGATTCAGCATTGCTCGCGGCGAATAATAATCCTGCGGTCTCGACACCGCCAGTGATACAGCAGGTTTCACAGATCACGGCGGCTCCGACGCCGAGCCCGACCCGCGAACGCGAGGTTAAGATCCTCAGCAACACGCCGGCCGACACGACAACCGCTCAGATCGAAAAGCCCGTTTACGTTCCAAATACAAATCCGCCGCCGCCACCGCCCGTCGTTCAAAAAGAAGAACCAAAACAAGCCGAGCCGAAACAGGAAGAGCCAAAGGCCGCTGAAACTCCAAAGGCCGAAGTACCTAACGACGGTTCGCCGATGGCAGTTGGCTCGCTCGTTCAGTATGCGACGACTCAAACAAAACCTGTTTATCCTCAAGCGGCAAAGGTTATCAGAGCCGCAGGCGTAGTAACGGTTGAGGTCATGATCGACGAATCAGGTCTGGTCGCCGAGGTCCAGAAAACCAGCGGCCCGATGATGCTGCAGGGAGCGGCGAAAGACGCGATCCGCAAATGGAAATTTAAACCCTTCGTCCGCGACGGCCAGCCGGTCAGGGCAACGGGTTTTGTGAATTTCAGCTTCGCGTTGTAACCATAAATTTCAACAGTTAACCTGTTTTTGAATCACCTCCAGCTTTGGCTGGAGGTTTCTTCGTTCCACTTACGTGGTCTCGATTAGTGCGCAAAATAGGACGAGTTAATCGTTGCAGATATTGAGGTTATCGCGATATTTCATCCCATTTAGGGAAATCGTTAACTTCAAAGTGGGATGACCACAAAATCGTCTCACTTTCGTGCGCAAAGTGAGACGGGTTAAGCTGCTTTTATCTCACCAATTACGGACAAAAATCGTCTCATTTGGAAAAATTCATAATGGTTAAGTGAGACGGGGCCTTTTTTGCGCCTGCTATCGTAGAAGGGCCAAATTATCAAATATCGATGTTGTGAAACAGCGTATCATAAATAAAATGATCTGTCAAGTGTTTTTTGCGACCAAACCGCGGCGGGGCCGCATAACGACAATAGCCAGACGTGAAACGTCTGGAACTGATCCAAGAATGACTCGCGGCCCTGGAGGGGCGGAAGCTCGGGATCTACTCCACCTTCAGTGCGAGAGGTGTTAAGTTCGCTAACCAGACGTTTCACGTCTGGCTATTATCTTTCGGCCGCGTTGCGGCTGAGGAGATTCTGGGCCGATCGTATTTCCTACAACCGTGTTCGCCCGGATACAACTTATTTGCCAAGAAACAGCACTTACCGTTTAAGATGTACGTGATGATATTCAAACTCCTTTTGATGATGTGTGTTTTGACGGCGGTGGGTTTTGCTCAGATGCCGGCAGTTGAGCCGGGCGTTTCGCTGGAGCTGGCGAAATGGCGGGCCGCGCGGTATTCGGACGTGCGGTACAAGCTGAACTTGACGCTTGAGAAGATGTCGCCGGTTTTGAAGGGGACCATGGAGATCAAAGTAAAGGTCACCCAGCCGATCGCAAAGGGAGAACCACCTGCGTCCGCGGGTGGTCAGGGCTTGGCGACCAGTTCGACGCCGATCATACTAGACTGGCGCCGGATCCGCGGAAGCGAGAGTCTATCCACGATCTCGAATGTTTCCGTTAACGGGGTTTCCGTCGCAACATCTCAACCACCCGCTAACGCAGGTGGTTCTCCCTTGGAATCCAACGAACACCTTATCTTTCGCGACGGCGTTGTCGTTGGCGAGAACGTCATCAAGCTCGATTTCACTTCACCTATATTGACCAGCGGGTCGGCGATCACGCGGTATGTGGATAAAGAGGACGGGGCGGAATATATCTATTCGCTCTTCGTCCCGTCCGACGCCAGCACGGCGTTTCCGGTGTTTGACCAGCCGGATTTGAAGGCGAGGTTTACGCTGGACTTGAAGGTAGATAAGGAATGGAAGGTCGTCTCGAATTCTAATCAAGCGAGATGGACAAGGTACGAGTGCGTTAGAGGACAGTTTTGTGCTGATGGTTACGGATTTGAAGAAACCAAACCCATCAGCACCTACGTCTTCGCATTCGCGGCGGGGCAGTTCGTCCGAGAGGGAGAACCACCTGCGTTAGCGGGTGGTTTGGCTCAAACTACAGCGACGTTGACGGAAACCAAAGCAGCCTCTACCACGATCAACTCGACTAATGCCAACGTTCAACCACCCGCTTACGCAGGTGGTTCTGCCTTTTACGTCCGCAAATCACAGGCTGCCAAGTTCAAACCCCACGCCGCCGAGGTGTTTCGGCTAAACCGCGAAGGCATTAAGTTTCTCGAGTCTTATTTCGACTACAAATTCCCGTTCCCCAAGTACGACATTGTGCTGATCCCGGAATTTCCGTTTGGCGGGATGGAGCATGCGGGGGCGACTTTTTTGCGTGAATCTTCGGTCATCTTTCCGCAGGAGCCGACTAAGAACGACTATATTTCGCGCTCTAACGTCATCTTTCACGAGGCGGCGCATCAGTGGTTTGGGGACACGGTGACGATGAAATGGTTCGACGACCTGTGGCTAAAGGAGGGCTTTGCCGAGTTCATGGCGTACAAAACACTCGAAAAGGTCCAAGGCGGAAACCCGACCGGTAGGGAGGGTGCGCCACGCGCCAAAGATGCTGACCAAATGCCCGAAGTGAACGCCTGGAAGGTCTTCTACGAACGCAACAAACAGGCCGCCTACCTCACCGACTCCACCAAAGGCACCACGCCCATCTACCAGGAGATCGCTAACCTGAGCGCTGCAAAATCCGCCTACGGCAACATCGTCTATCGCAAAGCCCCTTCATTTTTGAAACAAGCCGAGTTCTACCTCGGCCCCGACAAATTCCAAACCTCCGTCCGGGCGTTTTTGAAGAAGCATGAGTACGCGAATGCGGGCTGGGAGGATCTGGTGAAGGAGTTTGAGGCAGTCGGTCGTCAGAACTTGAAGGAATGGGCAAACGCTTGGGTGAAAACGGCGGGGCTACCAACCTATCACGCCGAGCTTAAAGACGAAAACTATTCCCGAAATAACGGCTATTCCTACCTTATAGTTCAAGACGGTTCCAACAACTCGCAACTAAGATGGCCATCCGTCTCTAAAGTTCTCGTTCGTACCCTTGAAGATGGAAGGCCGGGACAGGCGGAATCGACCGTTGATTTTTGGTTCCTGAATAAAGGGGCCGCCGGATCGGGAATCGTGTGCGATCATTGCAGATCGCTTCGGGCTCTTTTCATGTTTCCGAACTACCAAGACTACGGCTACGGCATCTTCCTGCTCGACAACAAGAGCCGTGATTACGTTCTGAAGAATATTCAAAACGAAAAGGACGATTTTCTTCGCACGATGATGTGGGGCAGCCTATGGGACAGCGTCCGCGAGGGTGAGCTTGATCCGAGGGAATACGTCGAACTGGTGGTGAAGAATCTCGGCGCTCGGAGTCCCGGCTTTAGCCGGCCCCCCGCAGCGAAGAAGCCGCCTAATGGCGGGACTCCAAACGGCGGGACTCCGAGCGTCGGCGAAACCGATGAAAGCACCATCCAAACCCTCCTCGGCCGCGTCTCGACCGCGATGCGGTACTACATCGACGCCAAGGCAGAACCACCTGCGTCAGCGGGTGGTCGGAGCGGGGCAGTACGGCCCGCGTCAACGGGTGGCACTCCGGTGCAAAAGCCCGCGCGTAAGCAAGGGCGAAACATCCAACCCGCAGATAACGCCCTCCCTAACGGTCGGGCCTATGCCACGGACCTCCAAACCCGCGTCGAAGCGCTCCTCATCGACCGCATGCAAAACGCTTCGACGCCGGGGCAGAAGATCACGTACTACCGCTCGTTCCTGAATATCGCCTCGAGCGAGAATGCGCGGCGGATAATGAAGGAGATCCTAAATAGATCGGGGGGCTCCAAGGGAGAACCACCTGCGTCAGCGGGTGGTCAGGCAGCGAGCGTGAGACCGGCTGCGGGAAAACCAGGCTCTGGACCACCCGCTAACGCAGGTGGTTCTCCCTTGATGCCCGCTAGAGCGGGAAGCACAACATTCTCGACCAAAGACCGTTTCGATATCGTCTCCCGCCTCATCGTCCTCGGCGATCCCGAAGCTCCAAAGCTGCTTGCCGATCTCGAAAAGACCGAGACATCAGACGAGGCAAAGCGTTACGCCTACGCCGCAAAGGCCGGTTTTGCGACGGCTGAGAACAAGGCGAAATTCTGGAACGATTTCGTCGCCAACAAAGACATCTCAGAAAGCTGGATCGAGGCGGCATTTGTCCCCTTCAACAACGTCCGCCACAGCGAACTCACACTGCCCTATTTAGAAAAAGCCCTCGCCGAGCTGCCCAACCTGAAACGCAGCCGCAAGATATTCTTCGTCAACGGCTGGCTCGGAGCATTTATCGGCGGGCAAAAGAGCGAACAGGCTCTGGCGATCGTGAATAAATTTCTCGCGGATAATCCCGCGTTGGATAAAGACCTGCGTCTTAAGATCCTCGAAAATGTAGATGTCATCGAGCGGGCGGTGAAGATCCGCAGTCAGAACCGGGAGCGATAGCGACTGGGTTCTTCTGCCGCGGTATCGATCGCCGCTGGTTTCCATCGCAACTTCTTCTCGCCGAGCGGAAAAGCTGTGCTTTTCCGTAAAGTCTAAAAATGATCATGCGGCTATGCCGCCGAGCTCGAAAGCGTCGGCATAGCCGCAAAGCTTATTAGAGGTCGCCCGGAAAAGCGTAGCTTTTCCGCTCGGCGAGAAGATGAGGAGCAGGCGAAAATCAATGTTGCACAATATTCCGATCGAAGAACCCAGTCGCTATCGCTCCCGGTTCTGACAGGATATGTGCTACTCTTTTCCCGTCCGATATCTACCCAAACTAACAATATGAGCCGACGAATATTTCTGATAGTTGCTATCGTTTTGACCTTTGTTTTTGTGTCTAATGCGCAGACGCGGCCGCGGAAGATGCCGCCGGCTCCGCCGAAACCGGCTGCGAATGGTTTGATCAAGACGGCCTCTGGGTTGTCGTACATCATCACCAAACGGGGCAAGGGCCGCACGCCGAAGGCTGGTGACATTGTGGTCGTCAATTACACCGGCACTCTGATGAACGGGAAGAAGTTTGACAGCTCGTACGACAGCGGACGGGCGATCACTTTCCCGCTCGGCAAGGGCCGCGTGATCAAGGGCTGGGACGAGGGAATCGCCAAAATGCGAACCGGCGACCAGGCAATTTTTATTATCCCGTCAAAGATCGGCTACGGCGCAAACGGCAACGGTCCGATCCCGCCAAACGCGTCGATGATCTTCATCCTGGAATTGATGGACATTAATCCGAAATAAAAACCGGGAACGCAGGCGCCCTCGCCTGCAACGCCGGTTCCTCCGGCGTGATTTGGGTTGTTATTTTTCGACTTGAATTATCACATGTTCGTCAGCGTCCCGAAGCGGAACGCTTGCAGCCAAGCCGCCTGAGTTCCCGGCCGCTACAATCTTGACAAAAAAATAATGATTTGCGATTATATGGACATTAGAACGATTATCAAATCAACCGTCTGAGCGTGGTTTATGAAAATTTCGGCACAAGAGGAATACGGATTGCGTTGCCTGGTCCAACTGGCAAATTTGCCGGCGGGCGAGAGCCTGACGCTGCCGCAGATAGCTGAGCGCGAGGGCATTTCGACGGCGAACGCGGGCAAGCTGATGTGGCTGCTGAACAAGGCGGATTTTGTCCACTCGACCCGCGGAACGAAGGGCGGCTATTGCCTCGCACGTGCCGCAAGCGAGATCAGGCTGAACGAGATCATCAAGGTTCTCGATGCCGACGTGGTCGATAAGCATTGCGAGAGTTACACAGGTGTGCTCGAATCGTGCGTACACAATGGCGATTGCGGCATTCGGCCGGTCATCGTCGGGCTTCACGAGATCGTTGAAAATGCGTTGTCACGCATTACATTAGCCCAGCTTGTCGGGAATGAGCGAAAGGTCGATGCGATGTTTCATTCGATACAGGGAATTCATCGAACGCTGGAAGCGCAGAGAATTTGAAAATGAAGACGGCGATAGAGAACAGCGATCTGGAAATGACCAAGGTCACGATCACGTTGCCAAAAGGGTGCAAACGCGACGCATTGAGTGTGAACGCGTTGGATTCGAAAACGCGTGAACTTGCGTACCGGACGCTGATCACGGTGGATGGAAAGATACTTCCTTGCAGTGGATTTAAGGTGAAAAACGGAGCGCTGCATCTGGAAGTGCAGCAGGGCTTTTTTGAGATCGCCGAGGCGAGATAGACTTATGTCAACAGCAGCAGAATTACTTACAAATCGGGAATACAAATACGGCTTTGTCACGGATATCGAGACCGAGACGATCGCTCGCGGATTGAGCGAGGACACCGTTCGCCTCATTTCGTCTAAAAAGAACGAGCCCGAGTGGATGCTCGAGTTTCGGCTAAAGGCGTACCGGAAATGGCTCACGATGGAGCAGCCGGACAATTGGGCGAATTTTGATTATCCGGCGATCGATTTTCAGAACATCTCGTACTATTCGGCCCCGAAGCAGAAGCCTTCGAAGGCCAGCCTGGACGAGGTCGATCCTGAGTTGCTGAAGACGTTCGAAAAGCTCGGCATCCCGATCACCGAGCAGAAAATGCTGGCAAATGTGGCGGTCGACGCGGTGTTTGACTCTGTTTCTGTTGCGACGACTTATAAGAAAAAGCTGCTCGAAGCGGGTGTGATCTTTTGCTCGTTCACCGAGGCGGTTGAACTTTACCCCGACAAGATCCAGAAATATCTGGGATCGGTCGTGCCGGTCGGTGACAACTATTACGCGGCTTTGAACTCCGCAGTTTTCTCCGACGGGTCATTCGTCTTCATCCCAAAAGGCGTCCGCTGCCCGATGGAGCTTTCGACGTATTTTCGTATTAATACGCAGGAAGCCGGGCAATTCGAGCGGACACTGATCGTTGCCGAGGAGGGCGGTTATGTCGCGTATAACGAAGGCTGTACGGCACCGCAGTTCGATACGAATCAGCTACACGCGGCGGTTGTCGAACTTGTGGCTCTGGACGATGCCGAGATCAAATACTCGACCGTCCAGAACTGGTACGCCGGTGATGAGAACGGCAAGGGCGGCATCTATAATTTTGTGACCAAGCGTGGTGCTTGTCGCGGTGTGCGGTCGAAAATTTCGTGGACGCAGGTCGAGACTGGCTCGGCGATCACTTGGAAATATCCGAGCGTGATCTTGCAGGGCGACAATTCGATCGGCGAATTCTACTCCGTCGCCCTCACCAACAACGCCCAGATCGCCGACACTGGGACGAAGATGATCCATCTCGGCAAGAACACAAGATCGACGATCATCTCGAAAGGTATCTCGGCCGGAAAATCGAACAATAGCTATCGAGGCCTGGTCAAGATAATGCCGAAGGCCGAGGGAGCGAGAAACTACACCCAATGCGACTCAATGCTCATCGGCGGCAAGTCCGAAGCGAACACGTTTCCCTACATCGAGGTCATGAACAACACCGCACGCGTCGAACACGAAGCCACGACGAGCAAGATCAGCGAGGACCAGTTGTTCTACTTGCAGCAACGCGGAATTCCGCAGGAAGATGCTGTTTCGCTGATCATCAACGGATTCTGCAAAGAAGTTTTCCGTGAACTGCCGATGGAATACGCGGTCGAGGCGACGAAGTTGTTGGGGTTGAAGTTGGAAGGGAGTGTGGGCTAAGAAATGAACCACATAGAAACATAGAACACATAGGCCGTTCTTATTCTATCTATGTGACCTATGTTCCTATGTGGTGAAAATGAATTTATGAAAACTATACAGCCAGCAAATCAACCACAACCAAAAGGCCATTACAGCCCGGGGATCGAGCATAACGGCTTGATATACGTGTCGGGGCAACTGCCGATGTCGTTGGATACGCGGGAACCTTTTACGGGTGATATTGACGCGCAGACGGAGCTTGCTTTACGTAATGTCGAGGCTGTTTTGCACGCGGCGGGGAGCGATCTGAGCCGTGTTTTGCAGTTTACGATCTATGTTTCTGACATGGAGTTGTGGGGAGCGGTGAACGCGGCATACGCCCGCGTGATGGGCGATCATCGTCCGGCGAGGGCGATCGTGCCGGTGAAGGATCTGCATTTTGGGACGAAGATCGAGATCCAGGCGATCGCGGCAAAGAGGGATGGTTAGCCACAGGGAGCGTAGACCTGAGTTCACGTATGAAGTTGCCGCGTGACATGAAGATCGAGATCGACGTGGTTGCGCTTGTCGGAGCCGGTAGAAGTAGCCACCGGCCGGTAGAGAACCACCCCGTCAGCCGAAGCGGCTGCCACCCCTCCTTCGTAAGGAGGGGAGCAAGAATTTATGCAACTCTACGGGATTGACTGGCTGGCGACGATTTGCGGACTGACGGGCGTGTATTTGCTCGGCAGTCGGAAACGGTACGGGTTTCTGGTGATGATGGCGGCAAGCACGAGTTGGTTCATCGTTGGCATTTTTATCCCGAGCTTGCCGTTGATGCTGGGGAGCGTGGTTTTCTTTTGCCTGCATGTTCGCGGGTGGTTCAAATGGCGAAAGCAAGGCGAAGCGGTTGGGATGTAATAGATCATGAAACTAAATATTTATCAGGTAGATGCGTTTACGTCTAAGCCTTTTGGCGGGAATCCGGCGGCGATCGTGCCGCTTGATGCATGGCTGCCGGATGGTCTAATGCAGTTGATCGCGCTTGAGAACAATCTCTCGGAGACGGCATTTTTCGTAAAGAATGGCGATGTTTACGATATTCGCTGGTTCACGCCGACGTTTGAGATCGACCTGTGCGGCCATGCGACCCTCGCGAGCGCTCATGTGATCTTTGACGTATTGGGGCTTGAGCAGACAAATATCAAATTCCTTTCGCACAAGAGCGGCGAACTGGGCGTCGAAAAGAATGGCGATGTTTTGACCCTTGATTTTCCATCGCGGCCGCCAGTGCCTTGCGATGCACCGGATGGCCTGTTTGAGGCTATCGGTAAACGGCCGAAAGAGGTCTTAAAGTCGCGTGACTACTTCTTGGTTTACGAAAACGAGCAGGAAATCCTCGACATTCGGCCGAATTTTTCACTGCTCGCCGAGATTCCGACGCACGCCGTGATCGTGACGGCTCACGGCGAGACTTGCGACTTTGTATCTCGGTTTTTTGCACCTGAGGCGGGTATTAATGAGGATCCGGTGACCGGCTCGGCGCATTGCAACCTGATTCCATATTGGGCCGAAAAACTTGGCAAGACGGAGATGTTTGCACGTCAGGTTTCGGCTCGCGGCGGTGAGCTGTTTTGCGAACTTGGCGGTGACCGGGTGAAGATCGGCGGCAATGGCGTTCTATATTTGAAGGGTGAGATCTATGTCGAGGCCACAGGCGGGAAAAGCATTGCCGCTTGATGCGGTCAGCATCCGGTTCGCGACGCCGGATGACGCGGCGGCGATATCGCGGATTTTGTTCGAATCTTTTTCGACATTTCGCGAACAGTACACGCCGACAGCCTTCGACGTTGTGACGCCATCGGCTGATGCGATAGTCGCGAGATTTCGTGAAGGCCCGATGTGGATAGCGATGGCGAACGGAAAATTCGTCGGAACCGTTTCCGTGCTGCCGCAGCCCGAATGGCTCTATATTCGCAGTATGGCCGTTACACCTGAGGCTCGCGGGCTCGGAATCGCGAATAAATTGATGGCGGCGATCGAGGAATACGCCGTGGCGGAGGGTTTTGACCGGTTGTTTTTGTACACGACGTATTTTTCGACCGGAGCGATCGGGCTTTACGAAAAGCACGGTTTCAAGCGGGGCCGGGAAACCACCGCAGACGAGTGGTACGGAACTCCGGGCCTGGCAATGGATAAGTGGCTGACGCGCGGCTTTGAAATAAGAGAGGTGAGGATCGAGGATGTCGAACTCCTATCGGAAGTGGCAACGCGAGCCTATCTTCAGCACTTCCAGCATTTGTGGGAAGACGCCGGGACGGCATATGCCGAAAGGTGCTTCAACGTAACGGAAATCGGCCGGCAGCTGAGCGACGAAAGTAACAGATACTATCTGGCTTTTATCGATAGCGAAGCGGTTGGGTTTCTAAAAGTGCGGCCTGACCATACTTTGCCGATTTTTGATGGAGAAGACGCTTTTGAGATCGAAAGGATCTATCTTGTAAACGAAGCCAAGGGTAAAGGTATTGGAAAAGCCATGATGCAGTTTGCGACCGGTATGGCCCGGGAAACAGGCAAAGGGACGGTTTGGCTCAAGGTGATGGATAGCAACATGCAAACTGTCGGGTTTTATGAGAGTTGCGGTTTTGAAACAGTTGGTAAAGAAAACCTCGATCTGCCGCAGCTAAAGAAGGAACTCAGCGGGATGTTTGTAATGAAGAACGATTTAAGGGATCAGCAATAATGTTATTAGAAGTTAAAGATCTGCACGCCGGTATCGAAGGCAAAGAAATCCTCAAGGGCCTGAATCTTCAGGTCAAAAAGGGCGAGGTCCATGCGATCATGGGGCCGAACGGCTCGGGCAAATCGACCTTGTCAAAGGTTTTGGCCGGGCATCCGACCTACGAAGTGATCTCGGGCGAGGTGTTGTTTGAAGGTAAGAACCTGCTCGAACTCGAACCCGACGAACGTGCCCGCGAGGGCGTTTTTATGGCGTTTCAGTATCCGGTAGAGGTTCCGGGTGTGTCGAATTCGCAATTCCTGCGACTCGCATACAACCAAAAGGCCCTGCATCACGGAATGGAAGAGCTGGACCCCCTCGAATTCAACGATTACCTGAAAGAAAAAGCCAAGATCGTCGATATGGACCCGCAGTTTTTCAAGCGCTCGGTCAACGAGGGCTTTTCGGGCGGCGAGAAAAAGCGAAATGAGATACTGCAAATGGCCGTGCTTGAACCAAAGCTCGCGGTGCTTGACGAAACCGATTCCGGCCTCGACATCGACGCTCTGCGAATTGTGGCCGAGGGCGTGAATACGCTGCGTTCGCCGGATAACGCGATCATTCTGGTCACGCACTATCAGCGGCTCTTGAATTACATCCAACCCGATTTTGTACACGTTCTGGCAGGCGGCAAGATCGTGAAAGAAGGCGGGAAGGAGCTGGCTCTCGAACTCGAAGAAAAAGGCTACGACTGGGTCAAGGCGGCCGGCAACTAGGTGAACGAGGCTCTCCGCATCATCTTGCCGGTCTATCTCGCGGCATTTTTCCTGATCGCTTTTGTCGGTCGGTCGTATCTCGTGTGGAAACGCACGGGGATCAATCCGTATGTGGTCGGTAAAACTAACCGGCCGATCGATTTTGTCGAAGGCTATTATCCGGTGCCAACGCTCGCGATCCTGGCGACGACGCTCACGTATTCGCTTCTGCCGCAGTTCTATCAATACGCTTCGCCAATCGTCTGGCTCGATGTGTTTTGGATCAAGGTCGCGGGGCTCGCATTGATGGCAATCGCTCTTGTTTGGACGGCGACGGCGCAGATGCAGATGGGCAAATCATGGCGGATCGGCATCGACGCCGAGAACAAGACCGAGCTGGTAGAAAAAGGCTTGTTCGCCGTCTCGCGAAACCCGATCTTTCTCGGCATGAGGCTGGCATTGTGGGGCTTTTTCCTGACACTGCCAAGTGCTGTTTCGCTGGCGGCGGTCCTGTTGGCTGATCTGCTAATGCAGATACAGGTTCGGCTTGAAGAGGAATTTCTTAGAGGTGAGCATGGCCAGAAATACACAGAATTTTGCGTGCGTGTAAGGCGTTGGATATAAGAGGATGGCTGAGAGAGACGCTAAAAGTCAGAATGTTTCAACGCCCGCCTTTCTGATGGCGGTCTGGGCCGCGATATTGGTGACGATCTTCGTCGCCTTTCGCAGCACAGACCTTCTGCGTCTTACCTCTCTGCTCGACAATTTGGGCGGCGGACCGCTGTTTGGAAATTCCATCGTCGATTCCGTTTATGGCATCGTTGCGGCACTTTTGATTTTCTACTCGTGGTTTTCGATTGGAACTATGATCGAGTTCCTCATCGGTATTCGGCCTGGTGAAGCTTCGTGGCCTTTGGAGCTGGCCCGTTCATTTGCGATTGGCGCGGCTGCGTGGTCGCTGATCTGGTTTTTCCTTGGGATATTTGGTTTATATTCGTCAACGACGGCAATAGTGTGTGTCGTTGTTTCAATCGCAAATGGGCTTTACGTTTGGGTGTTAGTCCCGGCTCGCAGGCCGAAATTCCCAGGTGGTTTTGAAGCTTTATCCATTTTCTTGATTGGGATACCTATTTTGCTGGCTCTTGTATCTGCTTTGGCCCCGCCGACCGCAAAGGACTCTCTTCTTTATCATTTCTCCGTTCCCAAGGCCTTCATCGCCCAGCACTCTAGTATATTTGTAGACGGCAATATTGCGAGCTATCTTGCGCTTGGAACCGAGATGCAGGTTGTTTGGGCTCGTCTGCTGGGCGGTTTGTTCAATGAGCGAGCGGCCGAGGCTGGGGGTGGCGTGGCAGTGTTTTTATTCTTTCCGCTGCTGCTCGCCGCGATCTATGGCTGGGCACGTGAAACAGGGATTTCGAAACGCTGGTCGCTGGTTGCAACATTGACGGTCGCGGCGGTGCCGACGGCTTATCATGTTGCATCGAGCGGTTATGTCGATCTAGCGTTGGCATTGTTTATCACGCTCGCCATTCGCTCGTTTTGCCAATGGTGGAAGTCGCAAGATACGCAGTCGATCATTTTGATCGCGATATTTCTTGGGGCGGCGTTGTCGATCAAATTGACGACAGTGTTTGTGATTGCGGCTTTTGCGTTGATTGTGTTGCTGCGTGCTCGTGGAGCGAAGGACCCAGTCCCTATCGCTCGCGGTTCCGACTCTGACGGCAAAGACTCGCAGGCTGGCAGCCTGCGGTCCGACGGTGCGGGACGCATTGTTTTGGGTGGTTTTGCGGCATTGCTGCTGGCGGGCGTATTTGCTTCGCCGTGGTATGTGCGGAATTGGGTGGCGACGGGGTCGCCGGTCTTTCCTTTTTACATGAGCATCTGGAAAGGTGCGGCTGAGGGCTGGGATGTTGAGCGGTCGAATTTATTTCAGGTAATGAACTCGCAATACGGCGGTGCGGCGGCTAACCCGGTCAACTATTTGACTGCTCCGCTTCGCGTATCGCTGGTTGCTCAGCCCGAAGATCCGCCCCTTTATGACGGTGTTCTCGGCCCGATGTTCCTGATCGGATTGCCGCTGTTGATCTGGGCATTCTGGAAGCGTGAGGTTGCGGTCGAGGCAAAGATCGCGGCGGGCGTCGCGGGCGTGATCTTCATGTTTTGGCTGTTTTCAAGTGCTCAGTTGCGGTATCTGCTGCCGATCGTGCCGGCATTGGCGGTCGCGATCGCGGCGTCCGTGGAAACGCTATCGGGACGGCGAGATGCTTTGAACAAGGCCGCCAAATTCGCTCTGGTCGGAGCGTCCATCGTGTGTATCGCGACTTCGTTTGCGTGGTTTTGTCAGAAAGCACCGCTTCGAGTTGTGCTTGGCGGTGAGACCCGCGATCAATATCTGACGCGGAATCTCGATTATTATCCGTACTATCAATTGATCAATTCGGACACGGACGCCAATGCCAAGGTTTGGTTGATCAACATGCGGCGTGACACATATCATATCGAGCGGCCGGTTTTCTCAGACTATCTATTCGAAGACTGGACTTTAAGAAAGATGGTATGGGAATCGCGAAACACGCCTGAATTAAAGGCGAAAGCGGTCGCTCTCGGCGTGAAATATATATTGGCGCGGCACGATTTTCTTTTCGATTACGACAAGTCTTCGTTAGTTGATGACAAGAAATCGCGAGCCGAAAACGACGCCAAATTACGGATGGCAAAAGAGCTTATCCTCGACCCCGCGAACACGGTTCGCGCGGACAGCAAATTTAGTTTAGTAAAGGTTTTTTGAGAGAAATGGTATCAACGACAGCCGCCGTGGAAACACAGTTTGCGGAACAATTTAGAGAGTTTATCAAGGGCGAATCGCATGAGGGTCTACGAAAGCTGCGCAAGGCGGCGTTTGCGGCGTTTTCGCTTTTGGGATTTCCGACGCAGAAGGACGAGGACTGGAAATATACGAATATTGCCCCGATCGTCAGAGAGCAATGGACGGTTAGCGGTGGGCGGAGCGAAGAGCTTACGGACGATGTTATCGCTCTGCTCGGTAAGTTTTCGTTTCGCCGCAATGGCTTTGCCGCTTTGAATCTTGCGTTTGGAGCGATCAAAGTCATCCGCATCGCAAAGGAAACGAGTATTGCGGATCCGATCGTACTTTCATTCCAGGCTGAGGAAAATACAGCGATCTTTCCGCATGTCGTCATTATTGCGGAAGCTGGAAGTAAGGCAACGATCGTCGAATCATATGATTCTGCAGCGAAGTGCCTTGTTAACGCGGCGGTGCAGATCGTCGTCGAAGATAACGCCAATCTCACGCATTACCGCGTGCAAAAAGACGCGCCGGTGGCGTTCAATATCGGAACGACTGAGGTAACGATTGGCTCGGGCAGCCACTATGACTCGACTAACATCAACCTCGGCGGCGGGATTTCGCGACACGATATCGATGTGAAATTCACTGCCGAAGGCGGCGAGGCATGGGTTGACGGCCTCTACATGCTGAACGGCAGCCAGCACCACGACACCCATTCGATCATCGACCACACGGTGCCGAACTGCACTTCGCACCAGACGTACAAAGGCGTGCTGAACGACCATTCGCGAGGCGTTTTTAATGGCAAGGTCTTCGTCCGCGAAAATGCTCACGGCACCGACGCCCAGCAATCAAACAAAAACCTTCTGCTCTCAAACGACGCCCGGGTTGATACGAAACCACAGCTCGAGATATTTAACGACGACGTAAAATGCTCGCACGGAGCTACGGTCGGACAACTAGAGGGCGAGGAATTATTTTATTTGCTAACGAGAGGTTTGCCTGAAACGCTCGCTAAGAATCTGTTGACGTATGGATTTGCAGAACAAATAATCAATAAGATCAGGATCGAGTCGATAAAGAAGGATTTGGACGTTGCGGTGTTGAATAGGCTGGGAGCTGAAATTTAGCCACAGAGGACACAGAGAGCACGAAGTCGTGTTTTTCTTCAGTGTCCTCTGTGATCTCTGTGGCAAATCAAATGAAAGCAGTTCAAGAAATGAGCAATTGGGATGTTGAAAAAGTAAGAAAGGATTTTCCGGTGCTGTCGCAGACGGTGAATGGAAAGCCGCTCGTGTATCTGGATAATGGAGCCTCGTCGCAGGTGCCGCAGAGCGTGATTGACCGGACCTCGAAATATCTGAGCGAAGAGCATTCGAACATCCACCGCGGCGTGCATTATCTGTCGCAGCACGCGACGACGGCGTATGAGGCGGCCCGTGAGAAGGTCAAGCGATTTATTAACGCGAGGGAAGCGAAGGAATGTATATTCGTTCGCGGCACGACCGAGGGCGTGAATCTGGTTGCATATTCCTACGGCCGCAAATTTATCAACGAGGGCGATGAGATACTTGTCTCGCAGATGGAGCATCACTCGAATATCATTCCGTGGCAGATGATAGCCGAGGAAAAAGGTGCTCGCGTTGTGATGATCCCGATGAATGAGCGCGGCGAGCTGATCATCGACGAATACGAAAATCTGCTCAACGAACGCACGAAGATGGTCGCCGTTACGCACGTTTCAAATTCGCTCGGCACGGTAAATCCCGTCAAGCAAATGATCGCGACGGCCCATAAATTCGGCGTACCGGTTTTGGTCGACGCGGCGCAGAGCGTGCCGCATTTTCCGGTGGATGTTCAGGATCTGGATGCGGATTTCTTCGTGTTTTCGGGACACAAGATGTTCGCGCCGACTGGCAGCGGCGTGATGTATGGAAAACGCGAATGGCTCGACCAGATGCCGCCATATCAAACGGGCGGCGGAATGATAAGAACCGTGAGCTTTGAGAAAACGACCTTTGCACCGATCCCGGATAAGTTCGAAGCCGGAACACCGGCGATCGCCGCTGGCATTGGGCTCGGGGCCGCGATAGATTACATTAACGCCCTCGATTTCGAAGCCGCCACCGAATACGAGCACAGCCTGCTCGAATACGCCACCGAACGCCTCGCCGATATTCCGGGCGTCAAGATAATCGGAACCGCTGCCGAAAAAGCCTCCGTGCTCTCGTTCACGATCGAAGGCATCCACCCGCACGACATCGGCACGATCCTCGACCAACAGGGCATCGCCGTGAGAGCCGGGCACCATTGTGCACAGCCGGTGATGGAATTTTTTGACGTTCCGGCAACGGCTCGTGCGTCGTTCGCGTTTTATAACACCCGTGCGGAAGTCGATAAATTGGCGGACGCAATACAAAAGGTTATCGAGGTGTTCGCATAGTCTCGGCAACAGCTCTGCCTAGTGGCATGTTAGTATCAACTTGTATCACATGGAGGAAGATCAATGAAGAAAGCCACACTGATTTTATTATGGGTTTCGATAGCAATGTCATCGAGCGTCCCCGTTTTTGCGCAAAAAACAATTGAGATAGCAGCGAAACAAACTGAGAAGATACGGCAAAAAGTCGCTAAGATCGGAACCGGCGATCAGGCCACCGTAAAAGTTCATCTTTTTGATAGCACTCGGATTTCCGGATTCATCAGTGAGGCGAATGAAAATACATTTGTTGTGATGGACGCGAGCAAGAAGGTTACCTCTTTGCGCTATTCCGATGTGGAATCACTCGACCACTCTAAGAAGATGGGCACGAAACAAAAATATATTTGGGCAGGTGTCGCCGCCGGGGTGGGAACCGCGATTGCTATTATTGCGTACGGAATATTTCACCGAGACTAAGTTTTGTAAGGTCTCTCAATGCCAGCGCCTGCCGCCTGCATACGAAAGATCGGGATGTGAGATGAAGATTATCGGCCTCATCGGCGGGATGTCCTGGGAAAGCTCGGTTGTTTATTACCAGATCATCAACCGCAAAACGCAGGAGTTGCTCGGCGGTTCGCATTCAGCTGAGTCGGTGATGTATTCGGTTGATTTTGGCGAGATCGCGCGGCTCCAGCACGAAGCGAATTGGGCAGAACTGGAAAAAATAATGATCGACGCCGCGAAGCGCCTCGAACGCGGCGGTGCGGAACTCATAGTAATCTGCACCAATACTATGCACATGTTCGCTGACGAGATGGAAAGTGTGGTCAGCATTCCGCTCGTCCATATTGGCGACGCGGCCGGCGAGGCGATACGAAAAAGCGGGTTGACAAAGGTCGGGTTGCTCGGCACCAGATTCACGATGGAGAAGGATTTTCTGAAGAAACGCCTGCTCGATAAGTTTGGGATCGAGACGATAATTCCAGATGAAGCTGACCGCGAAATTGTTCATTCGATCATATATAACGAATTGGTGAAGGGCGAGATCAAGTCGTCGTCGCGTGAAACTTACCTGACAATCGCTAATAAACTAACATCGAATGGCGCAGAAGGGATCATTTTGGGCTGTACCGAAATACCTTTGCTGATCACGCCTGAGTTTACCGATACGATCCTTTTTGATACAACGCGGATCCATGCAGAAATGGCGGTAGCTGTCGCATTGCAATGATGAACTTTATTGGCGCGATGTGAGCCGCATCACTTCTGCTCGTACTGGCTTTGACGATAATCCTATCATGTATTCCGATCTATATATTGCCCAACACGCCAAAATGCGGCCCGTGACCGAGATCGCCGAGCAGCTTGGCCTTGGCCCGGATGATATCGATCTTTACGGCAGCCCGTACATTGCTAAGGTGCGGCTCGATGTTATCGAGAAATTCAAGGATCGCCCGAACGCCAAATACATCGACGTTTCCGCCATCACTCCGACGCCGCTTGGTGAAGGCAAATCGACGACGCTGATCGGCCTCGGTGAGGCGATGAAGCACCTCGGCAAACGTTCGGTCGTGAGCTTGCGACAGCCTTCGCAGGGGCCGACTTTCGGTATCAAGGGCGGAGCGGCCGGCGGCGGTTATTCGCAGGTCGTGCCGATGGAGACATTCAATCTCAATCTGACCGGCGATATTCATGCGGTCACCGCGGCAAATAATCTGCTTGCCGCGATGATCGATAACAAACTGCTTCGCGGCAATCCTCTCAATATCAATCCGCACAGCATTACCTGGAAACGTGTTGTCGATACCAACGACCGCGCCTTACGCAAGATCATCGTTGGCCTCGGCGGACGAATGGAAGGCGGCATCCCGCGTGAGACAGGTTTTGATATTACAGTCGCGTCTGAGGTGATGGCGATACTCGCACTGACGACGTCATTGCAGGACATGCGAAAGCGGTTTGGCCGGATCGTGGTCGGAATGACCCACGAAAAACAGCCGGTTACTGCGGAGCAGATCGGAGCGGCGGGAGCGATGACGGTTCTTATGCGCGACGCTATTCGCCCGACCATCATGCAGACGCTTGAAAACACGCCTGCACTCGTACACGCCGGGCCGTTCGCTAATGTCGCACATGGCAACAGCAGCATTCTCGCAGACCTGATAGGCATCAAGACGGCGGATTACCTGATGACCGAATCGGGTTTTGGAGCCGACATTGGGGCTGAAAAATTTTTTAACATCAAATGCCGCTATAGCGGTCTGACGCCCGACGCATGCGTGATTGTCGCAACCATTCGTGCTCTGAAATCGCATAGCGGTAAATTCAAGATCGTCGCCGGCAAACCGCTGCCGCCGGAAATGCTACAGTGCAGCGTTGCCGATGTCGAAGCAGGCGCGGCAAACCTTCGCAAGCAAATAGAAAACGTCAAGCTCCACGGCGTAACACCGGTTGTTGCGATCAATGCCTTCGAGACCGATCACCCGGCGGAGATCGAGGCGGTAAAACGCATCGCGATCGAATCCGGAGCCCTCGGTGCAGCAGTTTCAACTCACTGGGCCGACGGCGGCAAAGGAGCGATCGAACTCGCCGAAATGGTTATCGACGCCGCCGAACAGCCGAGCGAATTCAAATTCCTCTACGACCTCGACCAGCCGATCAAGACCAAGATCGAGACCATCGCTAAAAAGATATACGGAGCGGACGGCGTATTTTTCGAGCCCTTCGCGGATCAGCAGATCGCATCGTATGAGGCGAATGGATTCGGCAATCTACCGATCTGTATGGCTAAAACGCATTTGAGCCTGAGCCACGATCCAAAACTTAAAGGAGCACCGACTGGCTTCACTCTGCCGATCCGCGAGGTCCGTGCGAGCGTCGGTGCGGGCTTCATCTACCCGATCTGCGGCGACATGCGGACAATGCCCGCATTGCCCGAACATCCGGCAGCAGAAAACGTAGATATCGATGAGAACGGAAATATCGTGGGGTTGTTTTGAGGCACAACAGGTGCTTTTACATGTGGTAAAATGGGGTTAAGGAATAGTTATGGCGGATAATCGCGACATCAAGGTATGGTATCAGCGTTTACGTTTATGTCAGAACTTAGCGATCTATATCAAGAGGTTATTTTAGAGATCGACTTTTATGGCTCGAACTAAATAGTTGAGCTAAAATAGTGTTATGAAAAAACAGGCTCCTATTCAGGTTGGTGATTACAGTTTTACGATTCTAATCGAACCGAATGACCCTGACGGCTATTTGGTCACGTGCCCCGCATTGCCCGGACTTGTTACCCAGGGCGATACGCTGGACGAAGCATTTGAGATGGCAAAGGATGCGGTTACAGGCTATCTCACGAGCATGTTAAAGCACGGCGAAGCAATCCCGGCCGACAAAATGGCGTTTCCGGTCCGCGTGAGAATCGAGAATGAAAAAATTGCCGCGTGACCTCAAACCGGGCAAGGTGATCAAAGCCCTTGAAAAAGCCGGTTTCGTTGTCGATCACGTAACCGGAAGTCACTACATTATGATGAAAGGCGTTCGGCGTACGAGTGTTCCTTATCATAAAAACGTAAGAACTGGCACACTCAGAGCAATTCTGAGTCAATCTGGAATGACGGTCGAAGAATTCACTGAATTGCTGTAAAAAATGTCGGAACTAAACGAGCTTTATCAGGAAACGATCTTAGAACATAACAAGAATCCGCGGAATTTTCACGAGATCGCGGATGCCGATCAATATGCGGATGGAAAAAACCCGCTTTGCGGCGATGCATTGCGTGTTTACGTTAAGCTGGAAGGCGAAACGGTAACAGACGTTGCATTCAAAGGGTCGGGCTGTGCGATCTCAAAGGCGTCGGCATCTATGATGACGCAGGCGGTAAAGGGAAAAACCAAGGACGAGGCTCACCATATCTTCGACGAGTTTCACCGAATGGTCACCGGCGATCTCGACATCGAGACGGACGAAAACGATCTGGGCAAGCTAAAGATATTTTCGGGCGTCCTGGAGTTTCCCGCACGCGTCAAATGCGCATCGCTTAGCTGGCACACGCTGAATGCCGCACTCAAAGGCGAAGACGTCGTTTCGACCGAGTAGATTTTCTGCAAAAAGCTCGCGGCACCGGCGTTTATCCGATATGATGTACTACGGAATGTTTAGCTGTCGCGTCGTTTTCACACTGATCCTTTTTGCTGGTTTGGCTTTGTCGGTTCCGGCAAAGCCCCAACTGCGGATCGCGACCGATCTTCCAACCGCCGAAGCTTTCGAAACCCGCGCTTCGCAGCTTAAAACAAAATTAAAGGGCCGTGGATTTACCGTTCTGGTCGAGCGGCCATTCATCGTCGTCGGCGACGACGGTGAGGAACGCGTCAAGCAGTGGGCGAGGGATGTTGTTCGTGGGACGGTGCAAAAACTAAAACAGGATTACTTCAAAAAAGATCCGGCAAACATCCTTGAGGTCTGGCTGCTGAAAGACGAAACATCGTATCGTAAACATGCAAAAGAGTTTCTTAATGACGAGCCCGACACGCCGTACGGATATTATTCCCCTTCAAAAAAAGCCCTGATAATGAACATCGCGACCGGCGGCGGGACGCTCGTTCACGAGATCGTTCATCCGTTTATGGAATCCAATTTCGAGGATTGCCCGGCTTGGTTCAACGAAGGGATGGGTTCGCTCTACGAACAGTCGGGAACGGTCGACGGCCATATATACGGCTACACGAATTGGCGTTTGCGAGGTCTACAGAACGGATTGCATAAAAAAGTTGTGCCGACGTTCAAGGCAATGACGTCAATGTCCGACACGGAATTTTACCGCGAAGCCACGGGAACCAACTACGCTCAGGCTCGCTACCTGATGTATTACCTACAGGAAAATAAGCTGCTCGTGAAGTATTACAAGGAATTCACCGCGAACGTAAAAACCGACCCGACCGGATATAAAACCCTACAAAGTGTCCTCGGCGAAAGGGATATGCTGGCGTTTCAGCGAAGGTGGGAAGCGTTTGTGATGAAGCTGGTTTATTAGCTATATCGCAGGGCATTATCATATTTGTTTAGTCGATGTTGGGGCCCTGACACCGTCATCCGAGGTACGTTTTCGCAAGCGTCAGAAAATCTTCTACATCGTTTTCAGTACTATAGTTGGTATTCTCGGTTTCATTCGCAATGATCGCCGCAACCTTTGGGGCAACCTCGATCGCTGCCTTGGCATTTAAGAAAAGAGCACGGGTTCGTCTCGCCAAAACATCCTCGACCGTTTGCGCCAGTTCATTTTGAACGGCATTGATTACATCATCAACTGTGTAAGGGAGATTGGGATGGATCTTCGTAGTGGTATTTGTGTCTCTTGTTGGGCATTTGATCGTGAGATCTACCGTTTCTGAGGCTGCGGCGTTTAGGTCGGCGGTTTGGGACGCAATATCCACAGCTTCCTCAGCCATTCGGCGGTACGTTGTCCATTTGCCTCCCGTGACCGTGACCATGCTCGTCGCGTCGGTTTCGATCATATGGCTGCGTGAGAGAGAGGATGTTTTCTTGGCGGCGTCCGATCTGACGAGCGGGCGAATCCCGACGAACACACTTAAAATATCGCCGCGATTTGGTTGTTGATCGAGATATTCTCCCGCAGTTTTGAGAACAAAATCGATCTCGGCTTCGAGGGCTTTCGGTTCGAGTTCGGCGCGTTCTACTGGTGTGTCGGTCGTGCCGACGAGCGTATGACCGTGCCAGGGAATGCAGAATAGGACACGCCCATCGCTGGTTTTTGGGATCATGATCGCAGCGTTGCCCGGCAAGAATTTGCCGTCGAAAATCAGGTGAATACCTTGACTAAGCGTGATGAGCGGCTTGGAATCACTGTTCGCCATCGTTCGAACAGCATCGCAAAATGCACCCGTCGCGTTGATGACCACTTTTGCGTTCGCCAAAAACGTTTCTCCGGTCAACTGATCTATGAATTCAACGCCCGCGACGCGTCCGTTTTCATTTTTCGTCAGCTTGGAAACCTTTGCGTAGTTGAGAACCACTGCACCGAGGCCGCTCGCCGTGCTTGCCATGTCGATCAACAGCCTCGTGTCGTCAAATTGGCCGTCGTAGTAGAGAACCCCGCCTTTCAGACCCGCGGTTCTAATGGTTCCGAGGTGCTTGATCGTCTCCGCTACCGACAAGACACGGGATCGGCCAAAGCTGTATTTGCCCGACAGGATATCGTAAACCTTGAGCCCAACGCTATAGTAGAATTTCTGCCAGTAGCTGTAACACGGGACAACAAAAGCCAGTTTTTGAACTATATGCGGAGCGTTCCTGAGCAGGATGCCGCGTTCCTTTAACGCCTCGCGCACCAGCGAAATATTGCCCTGAGCCAGATAGCGAACCCCACCGTGGACCAGCTTCGTGCTGCGGCTGGACGTTCCTTTCCCAAGGTCATGTTGTTCCAAAAGCAGTACATCGAGCCCACGCGATGCGGCATCCAGAGCACAGCCCACGCCTGTCGCACCGCCACCGATGACGACAATGTCCCATTGTGTCTGCCGTTCACGCACTCGCTGTAAGTTCTCGTTTCGATTCATGCTAAATAGATTTTTGCGTAAGAGCCAACGCGGCACAAGCCCACGCGTAAGCATCGGGACTTGCAGAAACTTCATTTTCAAAGCAAAATCATCTTCAAAATGCCCGATCAATATCAACAAGAACGCGGCCTGTTCGAGACGAAGCCGCTGCTCGCCTGCCTCGCGATCGTTTTCCTCGCGGTCATTATGCTCAATTTTCAGGGCCGCGTCTGGTGGTGTCAGGCTGGCGATTATTTGCCGTGGTCCTGGGATATATGGACGTCACACAATTCGCAGCATGTGATCGACCCGTATTCGGTCACACATATTTTGCACGGGGTTCTCGAATTTTGGCTGATCGGACTCATTTTTAGAAAAATGCCGCTGGCGTGGCGGCTGGTTCTGGCAGTTTTTATCGAAAGCTCGTGGGAAGTCGCTGAAAATTCGAGCTTTATAATAAACCGTTATCGCGAAGAAACGATCTCGCTCGACTATTTTGGGGATTCGATCATCAATTCGATCGCGGATATCGCGTGTTGTGCGACAGGATTTGTGATTGCGTACATGCTCAGATTTTGGAAATCAGTCGCCCTTTTCGTCCTGACCGAAGCGATCCTGATCCTAACAATCCGCGACAGCCTGATCATCAACATAATAATGCTCGTCTATCCGATCGAAGCGATCAAACTCTGGCAGATAGGGAAGTAAGAAGTAACCGCGAAAATTCACAAAAAAGCACGAAAAAAGGAATTCTCTTTCGTGCATTTTAGTGTTTTTTAGTGGTTAAAAGTTCTTATCTTTCTCCGCGAGCAGCTTCGACCGATGTTTCGAGATCGACTGCTAGTTTGCGTGAGCCCGGTTGGTCAAATGTTTCGGTCCATCGCAACGCTTCATCGAGAATTCTTAGCTGATATTCCCTGAAATTCGGCTTGCCGGCGACCGAGCCGAGTTCGCCATTGTAATACGCGGTTCGCGGCGGGCGGACGAGGTCGGTTAGTTTTGGATCGACTGATATCGTCATCGTCGGGATGCCGCTTTCTTCGATACCGCGGGCGATGATACCGAGGGTTTGGTGGCAAAGTCGTGTGGCCGGGATGAGCAGAGCCGCCTGAACCTCGTAGCGGTGCAGGCGTTCGGCGATTTTTGGGGCGATCTCGTTGGCGACGCGTTCGGCATTTGGAATGTGGCTGCTGAGGCTCCACCAGACGTTGTTGAGGCCGCCGATGACACCGTTTTCCGCATATTCGGTCAGTCGATCGATCGGGATCTGACAATTGCGGTCTTCCTGCACGGCTTTCGCATCATAGCCCTTGGCAGTGTAACGCAGATCACCGGCTTCAACCTCGACGGGGATTTCCAGAAAATTCAGATCACCATCGCGACTCGATGTGTCGAACGGGTCCATTCCATCAATGTAAGCGCCAGCGGAGGAGATGAGCGCCAGATTGAGCATCGGCAGCGCACGGCGGACTGGCGTGAACGGTGAATGGACGTTCTCGACCCACGGGTAGTTCGTGAGGTTGTCGTTAGCATTCCAACGTGAAAAGCGTCCTGAGAAAACGCCCGGATTTTCGATCAGTTCCATATCAAATCAGACCTTAAATTCTTTTGAGAAATCGTAAATATTATCTTTTTCAGCCTTGGCCGTGCCTGAGCTGAATTTGCGGTTCGCGATGATGAAAAATGCGATCAGCGCCGCGACCATGCCCGCAAACAGCACCCAGACCGAATATTCATGCAGCATATTGAACTGCACCCGAAGCGGATCGTCGAGAGCCACCTCGTCGATCGGTTTCCCGATCTGAGCCCGAACGGAGGCGAGCCACAAACCGATCACAAATTGCCCGATCGCACACGCAGCGGCAATTATCAGCAGCAGAAATCGCTCGACCCAGAGCCAAAGTTTGCTGATCCGCGACGTCGCGAGCAGCGAGGTCAGGATCAGAAAGACCGCGATCGCCAGGCCGCTGTAGTTCAGGATCGCGAGCGTTCGATTCACCACCGCACCGGCAAGCTCACGCTGCGGCAGCACGGCAAAGGCTGCCTGAGCCACGCCGATAAAAAACACCGCAGCTCCGAGCCAAATCGCCAGGATCAACATTCTTAAGTCAGAGAAAAACTTCATCGCGCGTTCTACCAACAATTATGTGATTTCCCGAAGAAAAGGGCAAAAGCAAAAATATCAGGCTTCTGCGGATTATTCTTTTTTCACTCCCACGAACATGAGTTTGCCGAGCCCAATGTGAGAATATTCCCGAACAAAAGAGCGATCCAGGAGAGAAGCTATTTCCGTTGATCTTCGCAGCCAATTAAAATACGTCGTCGCCTCATAATGCGTCATCGCGGCAAAGGCATCAAACTTGCTCGATATCAACCGAATGATGTAGCGGTCACTCAGAACGTGGATCATTCGCAAAAAGGGCGTCAGCCAGGGCTCAACCAATACGAATTTACCATCGCTCCGCAAAACGCGTTTTACCTCTGAAAGCGTCCGTTCGAGATCCTCGGGAATGCGCGGTAAATGATGCAGCCCGCCCTGAACAATAATAATATCTCGGGTTCCGTCCTCGAACGGCAAACTTTGACAGTTCGCCTCATACAACTTCGCCGTGCCTTCGTATTTGGCCAGAAGGTTAGGTGAGAGATCGACACCTTCCAAATTTGTAAATCCGAGATTTTCGAGAGCGACGATACCGCTGCCTTTCCCGCAAAATATTTCCACGATTTGCGCGTCTCGCGGCCACGTGTGCTGACCGAGTTTATTTAACCGGCCAATAAACTTGCCGACTTCCTCCTCCGGCGTCTCAAATCGGGTGTAGGCGTCCTCCCAGGCTAGTTGGATCTGATCGTCGGTCAGGGTTGACGGGTCGTGAAGCTGCGTTACTTTCATAGCGTGTTATCTTCTCTTCAAGCCCAAAATACTGACGAAGAAACCCGACAGCATAGTCTGAAACCCGAGGGCAACAAGCGTCGAGCCGGGAATGACGAGCCGCATGGTGTCAGCATAGTTTAATTCCCCAAAGTTTACCGAACGCCATTGGAAGATCGAGGCAGCCAGGAGGCTAAACCCGAAAAGCAGCGCGACTGCGGCGATGATGAGCCCGCGTTCGAGATTAACGATCTCGAAAAATCTGTTCATTTTTGGATCATCGGGGATCAGACGCTCGTTGATGGCAAACGTCTTCGTCATAATGGAAAACAGAACTGATTGATAGCCGCACAAGATCGACAGGCTGGCAAACAAAAGCGTATGAGCGTCAAAAAATATCCCGCCGATCTGTAGACGCGGAAGAGCCAGACAATAGCCGAGAACACCGAGCAGGATCAGAGCGGAACCGGGAATGAGAAACAGCCAACGAGGGCTGTACATTAGGAAGAAACGGAGTGTCCGCCAGCCGTCGCGAAAGGTTTTAAGATGCGGGGCATGCGACAGGCGGCCGTCGGGGTAAAGAGTTATAGGTACTTCGGCAATTCTGGCGTTGAACAGGCTCGATTTGATGATCATTTCGGTTGCGAATTCCATGCCTGTGCAGCGTGGATCGAGCCCGTCATAAAACTCCTTGGTAAAACCCCGCAGTCCGCAGTAAACATCGTGAATAGGAGCCTTAAACCAGATCCTAACCATTTTCGAAAATATCGGGTTCCCGATCCAGCGATGCGTGGGCGGCATGGCTCCGGCCATTACCTTTCCGCCGCCTGCCGGCAGCCGGCACCCCTGAACCAGATCAAAGCCTTCGCGCAGCTTCGTGACGAATTTCGGGATGTCCAGAAAATCATAGCTATCATCGGCGTCACCCATTATTACGTATTTGCCGCGGGCGGCCTCGATCCCGCCCATCAACGCACTTCCGTAGCCTTTTTCCTTGACCTCGACCACGCGGGCACCATTATTCCGGGCAATCTCGATCGAGCGGTCGGAGCTTCCGTTGTCGGCGACAATTATTTCGGCCACTAATCCCATTCCCGCTATCGCCTTTTGTGCCTTTTGCAGACAGATCTCCAACGTGTCCTGTTCGTTCAAACAGGGCATTACGACACTCAGTTCGAGATTCGGAAGAGTGATCTCTGCGTTTGTGGCAATGGTCATAAGAATGAAAAACAAGCGGTATTAAATGCCTGAGTCAATAGATCCCTCGGTTTTGGGCTTATGCTGAAACTATGCGACTATGAATCAGATCCGGTGATGCCTGGCCCAAAATGAGATCCAATCCTGCCCTTCGATATCGAACGCTGCCGCAATTTTTACTGGTCCTGACGTTTCTCACGATGCTAATCGTTTCGTGGCAGCGGTGGACATCGTTGATCACGGATCTCGGACGCGAGACGGACTTACCGGTGCGGCTCCTCAACGGCGAGATGTTATACCGTGACGTTCACTACCTTTACGCACCGCTTTCGCCGTATTTTAACGCATTTCTCTATGGCGTGTTCGGGGCTAACCTAAATACCCTGATCGTGAGCGGAGTCATTTTCTCAATCCTGCTGGCCTATCTAACCTACCGGATCTGTAGGAAATTGATGCCTCCGCTTGAAAGCTCAATCGCCGTTTCCTTTGTTATCGTCCTGTGTGTTTTCAAGCCCAACGGAAATCTTATCCTGCCATATTCCTTCGGAGCCCTGCATGCCGCCGTTTTCTCATTAGTAACCGTTTTATTTACCTTGCGTTACGCCGAAAATAGAAAAAACCTGGAACTCGTAATAGCGGGGATCTTCATTGGGCTCGCCGGTGTAACAAAACAAGAGTTTGCCTTTGCCGGTGCGCTAACCCCGACGCTTTACCTCATTTATCTTTACCGTCGTAACATCGCCAAGTTAGCGAGCGGCGTTGCGTATACGGCAATTCCCGCCGTCATCGTCGCATGTCCGGTTTACGCGCTGTTGTTCGCAAACATAGACTGGAAAATACTGATCAACGATTGCCATTTATTTTACACGAACCTGCCGGAATCGGTCATTTTCTACAATCGATTTCGTTCGGGCACCAACTATCCTCTCGCCTCGTTTGTTCAAATGATCGGCGCTGCCGCGGTCAGCGTCGATTTTGTGTCGCTGCTGATATTCTTTAGCCTCCGGGTCTGGAAACTACGAAGGAAGTTGTTGCTCATCATTGGCATTTCGACATTGATTGCCGCTATTGTCCTTTATTTTTCTGTCGGCCAGTGGGATGGTACGCCATTGCGGGCGCTGCCGTTCTTTTTGGCGGGCATCATCTTTATCGGTTGGCGCCGGAGGAACGCGGCGACGGAAAACGATACCTCGGCGGAAATCGACGGAACTGGCGGAGCTATCTTCATAGTTGCCGTCTATAGTTTAGCGGTGTTGACCCGCGTTATCTTGCGCGTTCCGAGCGGCGGTTTTTCGGGCACCTTTTTCCTGCCGGCGTCCTTGTCATTGATCTTTTACGCACTTTTACGCGAATTGCCGTTCTATGTCGGAAAATGGACGCGCGACGAGCTATCTGGTATCAGGGCGAAATATATTACGCGTTCCTTTTGCATCGCCGCCGTTGTCGTGACGATGATCTCGTTCGGATACAGATATCGCAGCAAATTTGTTTATGAGGTTTCAGCGGTGGGTGGAACCGTGATCGTGGAAAAGGAGACCGGCTCCGTCATCGCGGCCGCTATGAAATTCATCGAGGCGAACACCGCCCCGAATGACGTGATCGAAGTCGTACCCGAGGGCAATGATCTTGCGTTCCTTACGAATCGGCGGATCAACTTTAGGCACCAGGTGCTAATTCCGGATTTTCTAAGCCAGCAGGATGAACTCGACGCGATCGAGGCCCTCAAACGCGGGAATGTTAAGTATGTTTTCGTGACGAACCGGCCGATGAGAGAATTCGGCGTCGTCGCTTTTGGCAAGGATTTTTATCAAACGCTCGGCGGCTTCATCACCGAAAATTATCGTCTCGTCAAAGTTTTCGGTGTGCCCGACGGCCCGGAGCCGGAGATTGGTGACCCGCGATATTTTATTAAGGCGTACGAGCGAAAGGAACCATGACCCGCGAGTCCACACAAGCCATTGCTGACGCGCTCGCCCGCGGGGCAACGAAATTAGAAGCATCCGGCATCGACGACGCTCGCCGTGAGGCGTCATCGCTGATGGCGTTTGTACTCGCCAAAAGTTCCGCGTTCATTTTTGCTCATCCAGAATACGAGCTGACAACCGAGGAATTGAAAGCCTTCGATTCGGTGCTGGAAAGGCGTGCGGCTCGCGAGCCTTTTCATTATATTGTCGGGAAAAAAGAATTTTACGCCCTTGAGTTTGCGGTGGCTCCCGGCGTTCTGATCCCGAGGCCCGAGACCGAACTGCTCGTCGAGGAAGCGATAAATATTCTCAGCGAACTGCGGAATCCGCGAATTTTTGAGATCGGCGTGGGTTCCGGGTGTATTTCGATCTCCATCCTTCACAATATACCTCTCGCGACGGCGTTTGGCGTCGATATCTCAGAAATTGCTTTAGAGATCGCAGCGAAAAACGCCGAGTACCATAAAGTAGCCGACCGTCTTACTTTGCAGCACGGCGATGTTTACCAAGGCGTCGAAGGCAAATTCGATCTCATCGTTTCAAATCCGCCGTACATACCGGATAGCGATCTCGCGTTGCTACAGCAGGAAGTTAGAAGTTTCGAGCCGCATTCCGCTCTGTTCGGCGGCGATGACGGGCTCGATATCGTGCGGCGTATCATCGCGGACGCTCCGAAATTTCTGGAAAAAGGCGGGCATATTCTAATTGAGATCGGCTTTACCCAGGCGGCGAGGGTCATAGAGTTGTACGATGATGCGATCTGGTGCGAGTGTGGCTTTATTCGAGATCTGCAAGGTATCGAGCGGATCGCAAAAGCAAGACTTCGCGAATAGGCGAAACATTTTATCTGCCGATAACGTCTATTTATGTGGGTAGCAAATTAGGTCAAGTGTTTTTCGGTGAAATACGAGACCGAAAACGGCTTGCATTTGAAACCAAAACGGGAGTAAGATTGAGACGTTCTCATAGATTTAGGCAGTTTTGAAAACACAGCGGCCTGTGCCGCAGCAGTTGGGCGAAGCGATGCTTTAACGCCCGCTTTCGCCATGTTAACTTCGTAACACGCAAACCTATATACAGGTTGGAGGTGATTTTAGTGAAGGACATGCTTTTTGCCGTATTAGCCCTCGTCGCCGCAGTCGCGGCAGCTTTCTCATTCTACAAATATACGAGCAGCGACGATAACAAAGTCTTTTTGGTGATCGCACTAGTTTGCGCCCTCGCAACCGTCGGCCTCGGAGGCTTTTTCCTCTCCGGCCGCATCGGTAAAAAGGAAGATATTCATATCACCGAGTAGTGCGATCGTGATCGTTTAACGTTCGATCGGCGCACAAGCCGAACAGCGCCCGCGAAAACATATCTACAAAAGGACAGCTTTCCGGAGTTGTCTTTTTTTCTGCCCAATACCAGTCAAGCCGGTTACGTTTTTAAGGATTTCCATATCCGAGCGGCTCGCCGCCTCGCCGAGCGGAAAAGCTATGCTTTTCCGGGGTGCATTCTTCAATTACGCGGCAGTGCCGCCGCGCTGTGAGCGGTTGCTGATCCGCGCTAGATCAGAAGAGACGCCTCGTAAAAGCTGAGTTTTTCCGCTCGGCGAGACGAAGGCGTGGGAATAATTTGCGATGACATCATCTTTGCGTTATCATAATGTTGACAAAAATGTAATGATTCATTTTTGCGGATGTGAAAAGTAATGCCAAAGATCGCTGATATACAGGAAACGCCGAATCCGAATGCGGTGAAGTTTATTTTGAAGGAGCCCGTTTCGCACGGGACTTCGCACTCGTTTAAGACGGCTGAGGCTGCCGCGGAGAATGTTTTGGCGAGGTCAATTTTCGAGGTTGGTGACGTCGTGTCTGTGTTTTACATGGACAAGATGATCACGGTCGAGAAGACGGACGACATCGATTGGGATGAAATATTGCCTGATCTGGCGGTTCCGATCCGCGAGGCTCCGGCGGTGGTTTCGACAAACGGGACTGCGAAAAAGGCAGCGGCTACGGTTGGCGGTGCGATCGGTGTGGCGGCAAGCGACGATCCGAAACTCGCGGCGATCAACGAACTACTCGATGACCGCATTCGCCCATATCTCGCCGGTGACGGCGGCTGGCTCGAGATCATCGATCTCGACGAAGAAACTCTCCGCATCCGCTACGAAGGTGCCTGCGGCTCGTGCCCAAGCTCGCTCACCGGAACCCTGATGGCCATCGAGAACATGATCAAGGAAGAGATCGATCCAAACATCACGGTCCTGGCGGTCTAGTTTTCACACTGCTGTTTGGTAAAGCAATTTTGTCGTTTTCGACCTTTGACCAATCTCTCAAAGTCCTTAGACCAATCGCACGGATTGGGCGTTGGTAGAGGCGATCCACCTTTGACCAATCGAGCATTATTTTTTACAAACTGTCGTAAATTAGGGCGTTTTAGAGAAAGTGTGGCACGTGCCACATTTTTAAGGCCCGATTTTTGTCGAGAGGTGGTTTTACACGAAAATTCCACCCCAAAAACTTACAACTCTGTCTCTTTTACGGATAGCTTCACCGAAATGTATTCCATTGATTTTGAAGAATTTCTTGACATTGTTGTACCGGATTGTACATAATCGGGAGGACGGTGGTTTATGTTAAAACGCCGCAAGCCACACTTGGGCACAAGCTCTGCCCGGACCACCGAAAAACATACCAATTTTTTACCAGCATTTTGTTGATTTGATGGAGGAGAAACTTAGTGAATAGCGAAGAACTCGAACAGAGTCTCAAAACTGAATTTGAGAGTTATCTCAAGTCCGTGCTTGCCGAAATGAAGCAGGAAACGACTGAATTTCAGAGCAGGATCGAGGCCGAGTTTGAAAAACAGAAGTCTCAAATAGATGAGGCATTTAAGGGCTTTGCCGCTCGTTTTGACTCCGATCGTACGTTTGATGCCGCATTTATCGGCTCCGTGGGCGAACACCTGCGTCTGGCTCGCGATGAAGGAGCACGTGTTGCTGCAAATGCAATGGTAGAGGCCGAAAATCTCGGCCAGTCACCGCTGGCCGCCGTGCCCGTCGCTGTACCGGTCGAGGTAAAATACGACGCGATTCGTGATGCGGTGGATGATATTAGCTCAAAGGAATCGCAGAGTGCGATCCTGAAATCGCTGGTTCACCACGCCGCGAACTTCGCCCCGCGTGGTGCATTTTTCATCATCAAATCCGATCATTTCTCGGGCTGGAAAGTTTTTGGAGCGGACGAAGCGGCCGAGAATGCGATCCGCGATATCCATTTCCCGGTCTCATCCGATTCGATCCTCGGAGCAGCGGTTGCGGCTAAATCAACCGTTGACAACGTGGACCGCAGCCATCCTGTCGATTCAGCGTTTCTCAATCCGCTGCAGTTTGGCGAGCCGGAGAAAATGTTAGCAATTCCTTTGGTCGCTCGCGGCCGCGGCGTTGCCGTGCTTTATGCCGATCATGGAACGGAATCCGGAGAAGACTCGAGTGTCAATCGTGAGGCCCTCGAAACACTCGTCCGCGTTGCCGGATTGACGGTAGAGCTGCTCGCTTCGATGCAGACCGCCAAGGCAGAGAACCGCACGGTTGCCGCCGCGGACTTCGAAGATGTCGGAGCCCAGGCCGAAGAAACATCAGTTCCTGGCGTTGAACCAGCAATTGAAGAACCAGCCAGCCCTGCATTCGAGACGGCCGAGGAATCGGTCAGTGAACACATCGAGCCGACTCCGGCTTACGATTCACCTTTCGAGGCACCGGCTGACGAAGAGCCTGCCGCATTCACCGACGCGGCTGCCAAAGATGAGCCTGGGTTTGCATTCAGCGACAGCGTTTCGTTTGAAGGCGGATTCCCGTCTGAGGTTTCGTCAAATCCGTTCGACGCCGAACCCGCGTCGTACGGAGCGTTCGATTCGCCTGAACAACATGTTGCGGAAGCAGCGACCGTCGAGACGGCATTCGACGATAATCCATTCGCGGAGAAGCCGTTTATTGGCGACGAAGCAGTTCGTCAGGCTGAATTAGCAGCCTCGTTTGAAAGCCCGGTCGAGACATTTGAGCCACACGCCGAGACGTTTGTTCCGCCGGTCGAGACGTTTGAGCCTGTAGTTGAGGAGTTCCAGCCCGCTGTCGAGAGCTTCGAACCTGTCGCTGAGCAGATCGAGGTCGAAGAGCCGAAAGGCAGTGACATGGTGTTTGACAGCGAAAATACGTTTGATGAGGTTCCATCGGTCAGTTCGCCATTTGAACAACCAGTTGAGCAGTTCGAGCCGGCTGCTGTCACAAGCGGCGGTGGTTTTGCTCAGCAGATGGAAGCTCCGGTAATGGAAGCTCCGGTCGTACAGGCCCCGAAACCGCGTCTGAGCGAACGCAACGTCGATCTGCCGATCGAGGTGCCCGAGGAAGAGCGTCGTATTCACAACGATGCCCGACGTTTCGCCCGTCTGCTCGTGTCTGAGATCAAGCTTTATAACGAAAAGAAGGTGATTGAGGGCCGTGAGGCAGGCGATCTTTACGACCGGCTGCGTGAAGCGATCGACCGTTCACGTGAAATGTATGACAAACGTGTTCAGCCGCCGGTTGCCGCGAAATTCGATTACTTTCATTACGAGATCGTAAATTCGCTGGCTGAGGGAACTGCCGAACGTCTTGGATCGGGTTATCCCGGCGCGAGCATTTAGGACCGGTCAATTTTTGAGACTGAGAAAGCCGCCAAATTGGCGGCTTTCTCCGTTTTCGCCAGGAATCAAAACCTGCCTTAATTATTGATCCTCTCCGATGGGAAAACCGGGCGTGTCGCATCCGGCCGGTCCGGCGAGGTGTGACGGTGGACGATCTTCCAGTCCTTTCCGATCAGCTTGAAAACAAGCGTCATACGGCCCGACGAATTTTCGACCGTACCGCTGTTCTCCTGTGTCTGTTTCCACTTACAGCTAACGTACGCGGTCGTTTTGCCGAGCAATTCTACGCGAAGCCCTATGATGTCGAGCGTGACGTTAGAAACCTTTGCATACGAGGCGGTGACGTTGCTCTTAACATTTTCCCAGCCAATGGTCGCCGAGCCGTTGTTGTTGAAGATGAGCAGCCGGTCGCTTTTTTCGTAGGTGGACATCACCTTATCCACGTCTGCCTGCTTTATGCCTTCGACGAGGCGATCAAAAACATCGCGAACAGGTTTGGCCGGATCGGGCTTGCCGGCGGCGGCCTTTTGGCCAAGGGTTGTGAATGAGAGAGCAAAAATGACGACCGATATAAAGATAAAATGTTTCATAACGTAGCGTTCCCCGTAGATGTGAGATCTCAAAGGTGAGTTTATAGCCGGACGGATTCAGGTGCAACCTTCGCGGCGTGGTCTGCACGATTTGGTATTCGTGTTGCACAGTATCTGCACGATTTGGTGGCCGTTGAAGCGACCATCATCGTTATCCGGCAGCGATTCACCCATCGGGTTATGTTCTGGACGTATGGAACAGATATTGCACTATTATCAAGTACTATTGAAACACTTTGGTTTCGATCACTCTTCCGATCAAAGAAAAACACCTTAGGAGTGAATCGTCATGAATAGATCAACAAAAAGTCTTTTGGCCATTCTCATCGGAGTAACGTGCCTGTCGGGTTCGGTTTGGGCCGGATTGCCTGCGAACGCCGTGAACCTTCCTGCCGTTCAAAAAATCGCCGACGATGACGACGAGCCCGAGGTCAAGGATCGGGTTGCCCGCATCAGCCTTATTGACGGGGATGCAAAAGTGCGGCGCAGCGGGTCGGATGACTGGGAAACCCTCACACTCAACCTGCCGCTTGTCGAGGGCGACGAGATCAGTACTGACGGCGGAGCAAGGATCGAGATCCAGTTCGATAAAAACACACATCTGAGGCTCGACAGCAATTCGTATCTAAAGGTCGTTACGCTGAAGGACGAAGGAATTGCTATGAGCCTTTCGCTCGGTACGATGATACTGCGGATCACGGCGTTTGATAAAGCCGGCTCGTTTTTTGAGATCGATGCCCCAAAGACCACACTCGCCGTGCAAAAATCCGGACGCTATCGCATAGATGCGGGAAAAGAAGGCGACGATGTGGTTAGGGCAAGTGTCAGCGACGGCGGCGAGGCTCGCGTTTATTCCGATAACGCCGGTTTCACATTGAAGGACGGGCGTGGCACACGGATCTATGTCGCGGGAAGAAATGCGGGCGATTGGGAAAACACAGACGCGTCGCAGTTTGACGACGATTTTAGCCAATGGGTTTCGGATCGCGAAGCTATCGTCGCAAAACGTCTTAACGACGGATTTTACGACAAATATTACGATGACGATATTTACGGAGCCGAGGATCTAAGCGACAACGGCGATTGGATAAACACGCCCGATTACGGTTACGTCTGGAGCCCGAGCCGTCTCGCTCTCGCTCAGTATTCCGATTGGTCGCCGTACCGCTACGGGCACTGGCGTTGGATGTCGCCGTTTGGCTGGGTTTGGGTCAACGACGAGCCGTGGGGCTGGGCGACGTATCATCACGGGCGTTGGTTCTCGTTCGGCGGCCGCTGGGTTTGGTCACCTTACGGATATTACCGCTCGACCCGAAGCTGGTGGTCGCCCGCATACGTTGTTATAAATATTTTCAGTAACAACGTTTGTTGGTATCCGCTGGGGTATCACCGCCGCCGGTACAACTACAACTGGAATCACCAGACGCCTCGTAATACAAAAGTAAGTACTCGTCCGCCGCGTTCTCCGCTCGGCAATGGCCCGGGAAAAATTCCTGGCCGTGTCACGAATGGTAAAGATCCGGATGTGCCGACAACAGGTGTAGTTACGGTCGAAACGAAGGATTTCGGCAATCGTAATGCCCACGCAAAAACCGCACCGCCGGGAATCGCGAAAACAATACTCACGAAAGACCCCGGAACGGGCACGGCGACGGATCTGCCGACCTACAAGGAACGGCGGCGAAGCCTCGATATCGCGACGGAAAGGCCAAAGGTCGATCCCGTCGTCATGCAGACCCGCGTCGGCGCGGCCCCTCGCAAATCGGATGCTCCGATGGATGAAGAGTTGAGAACAAAACGCATCTTCGGCGGCCGTCCGCCGCAGAGAACGCTGGAGACCGAACCTTACGTTCGCCCGGCAGAGCCACGCAAAACTGGTGCTGTCGAGCGTCCGCCGGTTGTTACAAAGATCGATCCTGTACGAATGCCGCCGGAAACCGAGTCTGAAAAGCCGCGTCGAACGCCGCCCGTTCGCGAAACGCCCGTATATACGCCACCGCCAACCAAAGAAACGCCGCGTTACACGCCGCCACCTCGCGAAACGCCACGTTCGTCCGATCCGCCAAAACAGACGGAACGAACACCGCGAGTCGAAGCTCCGGTCAAACAAGCGCCAAAAAGCGACCCGCCTCCGGCAAAGAGCGATGCGAAACCGGCAGAACGCCCAGCAGGTCCGCCGCGAAAGGACAAGCCTGATTCGAAGTAACGCGATCGCATCGCTTACAAAATGGCCGGGGAAAGATCGAATTGATCCTTACCCGGCCATATAATTTTGCGTACCCTTAATTCTGAAGAAACACGGTTTTATCGACGTCCGCCGGGTTCCCCACGATCACGAAGCGAATATTCTTCATATATTTATTCGCCGCCGCCTGAACCTCGGCCGGTTTTACCTTTCGCATACGGTCGAGGAAATCGAGCGAATTTCGCCAGCCGCCGCCGAGTAGTTCATATTGGGCCAGTTCAGCTGCCTGAGCCGCGTTGGTTTCTTCTTTCAAATAATAAGTCGTGAGAAAATAGGCACTCATCTGACCGATCGTGTCGGCGTCAACCGAACCTAGTTTGATCTTTTTGATCTCGTCTAGCATGACCGCAACCGCTTCGTTGGGCTTCGTGGTCGATGCCGAGATCGAGGCCGTGTTCGCGGCCATGTCATCGAGTTCGGCATCGGGTGCATACGAGAGGTTTCGCTTGCCGCGGACTTCTTCAAAAACACGCTGCTGCAAAACCGTCATCGCCGTTCTCATCGCGTAGTAATCGGCGTCGCGGATGGACGGGGCGGCGAATGATCCCTTTACATAATTTGTCTCGACGGCTTTGGTTGTGACGTCGACCGTGGGTTTCGAAAAATTAAGATCGGGCAGCGGATTGCCTTTGTAGTCGCCTCGCGGTAATTTGCCGAATGATGCATCGATCTGCTTTTTTAGTTCCGTCGGATCGAGATCGCCGACGATAACGAGCAGCATTCTCGAGGTCTGGACCAGGCCGCGATGATAGGCGGCGAGGTCGGCGGCTTTGAATTTGGTGAGATTCGCGATCGTTCCCTGTGGACCGTTCGCATATGGATGTCCGGAATACAGAACACTGTCGTTAACCGTAGCCAGGGCACCTTCCGGCGAGTCATTCTGTGCTCGCAAACCGGTCAGGAAGGTGCCGCGAACACGTTCTACATCTTCCGGTGCGAATGCGGGATTAAGAGCGACATCGACAAATATCTTCCACGAATTTTCAAAACTTTGCTTTGTGCAAGCCATCGCTAGCGCGCTGAAATCGTAATTTGCACCCGCCGAGATCACGGTTCCGACACTCGATGTGTCCTTTCGAAGCTTTTGTCGTGGATATGATTTCGTCGCTTCCGCCGCGACGTTCAGAGTAAAGCCTTCGATTCCCGCGTTGCCGGCGGTCAGATTTTTTACGCCGCCGCGAAAGTAAAGTCCGGCTGCGACCGTCGACGTTCCAAGACGGCGTTTGATGAGAACTTTCATGCCGTTCACATCGAATTCAGTGATCGCACCGGCCGCTGTTTGTACGGTTTGCGAAGAGCCGACCTGTACGGATACTGCGCCGATTGAGAGAAAAAGGACGACCTTGATCGGTAGTTTTAACATTACTGCTTACCTCCGATCAGGTCTTCGGTCGTGAGTTTGGCGGTCGCCTGCTGTTCCGGCGAGATCAAAGCGATCGCGACGTGCGGTTTGTTTTGGATGTAGGTTTTCACGTATTTGATAATGTCGGCGCGTGTCGTCGCACGCAGATTTTTGTGGTAATCGCGAAAATAATCGATGCCCGTCGTTGACCACCAGAAGCTAAGAGTGTGGCCGTATTCGCTGAGCTTTTCACGGCTGTAAAGGTCGTCTGCCTCAAGCAGCGTTTTCGCATTTTGCAGCTCTTCGTCGGTAAAATATCCCGGTTTGTCGAATTGAGCAATCTCGGCGTAGAGAGCTTTCATCGCGGCCTTCGCCTTTTCTGGCGTGGTCGAAAGAATCGCCTGGATCGGCCCGACATTTCGCTGAGTGTAGTAGCCGATGTTCGATCCGGTAGTCAGCTGCGAATCGACCAAAGCCCGCTGAAATCGCGAATCCGGCTGTCGAATAATGAAAGAAAACACATCGGCGGCGTAAGTCGCGGCATCGTCCTTGCCGATCGACGGCCCCTGCCAACTGACCTGCACAAGCACGCTCTGAACCGGTTGGTTGACGATCGAAGCTTCGCTTTTCGCAAGCGGCGGATGCTCGACGAGCGGGAACTTGATGAACGGATCTTCGCTCCTTTTCCAGTCGCCAAGAAGTTCTTCGCCGAGCTTGAAAATATTTTGCGGATCGACGTCGCCGGTCACGACAAGCGCCGAATTATTGGGCACATAGTATCGAGATTGGATCAGCCGCATTTGATCGGTCGTTGCCGCGGCAACTGTCGCTCGTGTTCCGCCGGGGCTTTTTCGGGTGGGATATTTGAAGAAAAGGCGATCGAGCGATTCCTGATTGAGGTAATAGCCGGGCTGCGAGAGGTTGCGGTCGAGCTCCGCCAGGACGTTTGCCTTTTCACCCGCAAATTCCTCAGGATCGAACACCGGATATCGCGCGGCGTCTTTGATAAAACGCAAGGCGGGCAGAATATTCGGGCTTGTCGTGGTGAAGTAGTACTGGACAACCTCTTCTCGCGTCGTGCCGTTATTGACGATCCCAAGCTGGTCGATCTGGCCGACGTAACTTACATCCTTTAACTCGGGCTTGAGTTTAATCTCGTTGTCGCAGCCCAACTGCCGATACGCGTTCATGTTGCGAAACTGTAGATATTCACAGCGGAAAACGGCGGTCGCTTTGTTCGTCTTAAAGAACATGTGCTCATAGAGATGCGATAGGCCGTTCAATTCAGGCGGCTCGGTAAATGAGCCGTTACGCACCGCAAGCTCGACTGTGACCAGCGGTACCGAGGTATCGGGAAGCACGATTATCTGTAGACCGTTGGCGAGAGTTTTCGTAACGATCGGTATCTCGTACGGAGCTGGTTGATTTGCGGGCGGTGCCTGCAATTTTGGCGGAATCCGCTCAACTTTCTGAGCGATGCCTAAAGATGACAGTAATGATAATATCGTTAGGAACGAGGCAAGAATTTTTTTCACAAAGAAAGCTCCAGTAAAATGGCTTGTTTTCAAAAGCAGCATTCTCAAAAGTAGCATAAGGGGACATACAAATGGAACGCGACAATTTGATGCACGGCGCCCGCACAGCGTTGAACACAGATATGGATACACGTGCCTGGGCCGAGAATTTTCTCAAGGAAAAAACTCGCCAGGAGAATACGCAGATGTCAGAAGAAGAGTTTGAGAAATACTGGAGATACCACAAACCAGAGATAATGCACGCCGGTGCTGCCGAGGCGATGGCAGCGTTTCGTGAGGCGAGGAAGTCAGAACCCCCGGCGTAGGCGGGCGACCAGAACGTCAGAAGAAGTTTAGCCGCAGACTAACGCAGATCACGCAGACAGAAGAATTGTTCTCTGATCTGCGTCATCCGCGTTAATCTGCGGCTAATTCTTTTTCCCATCAGCTACGGCAGACGGACTAGATCACAGTATCAGGCATAACAACATCCTCGGTATTCTTCATCATTTTACTGATCGGAATAGCAAGTAAGCCCAAAATAACAGCCGAGGCAACAAGCGCAATGGTGGTCCATGTAAAGAGCTGTGGCGTTTGCTCGAGTTTTTCAGGGTCGACGCTGCCGCCGACGAGGCCCGCGATCAGATTTCCCACTGAAGCCGCAAGAAACCAGATACCCATCATCTGGCCGACAAAACGGCGAGGTGCGAGTTTTGTCATTGACGATAGGCCGACCGGGCTCAGCAGCAGTTCACCCCAGGTCTGAAAGAGATAGCTGATCGCCAGCCACCAGGCCGAAACCTTGAGCAGTCCACCGCCTGCGACGAGCATATTTGCGGGGAAGATCATTATGAAAAAGCCAATGGCCGCCATCGTCAAGCCGAGTGCGAATTTCGCCGGGGCGGAAATGCTGATATTTCGAGCGGCCAACCACGTCCATATGATGGCAAAAACTGGTGCAAAAAAGATGATGAAAGCCGAGTTCATCGACTGGAACCAGAGGGCTGGCACCTCAAACGAGCCTATGTGACGCTCAGTAAAATCCTTGGCAAATAGATTGAGCGAGGTCGGGGCCTGTTCGAACGCTGCCCAGAATATAGCCGCGAATACAAATAAAACGAAGATCACGATAACACGTTTTCGCTCATCGCTGTTCAATTTGCCCGCCACGAACATGTACGCAAAGAATGCAACTGCAAGTCCAACCAGCACATAGAGCATGTAGCCGCCGACGACCTGTGGATCTAAAACAATGACACCGCTGGCTGTCAATATCACCATAAGCGCAATTATTGCGAGGCCGACGCCGACCGCTATCTTGACCATGTTTTCTTTTCCAGCCTGAATGGTCGGGTCGGGATCACGGCTGCGTTCGATGCCGATATTTCCGAGCGTGGAACGCGAACGTACCGCAAACCAGATCAGGCCGAACAGCATACCGATGCCGGCAGCACCGAATCCCCAATGAAAGCCGTATCTTTCACCAAGTATTCCCGTGATGAGTTGGCCGAACGTCGCTCCGGTATTGATACCCATGTAAAAGATCGAAAAACCGGCATCACGCCGTTCTCCGCCTTCAGGATAAAGGTCGCCGACGATCGCCGAGATATTTGGTTTTAGCAAACCGGTGCCGAGAACGATGAGGATCAGACCTACAAAGAACATGAGCTTTCCGCCAAAAAATCCCGACAAGCCGATCGAGAGGTGGCCAGACGTGATCAGCACGGCTCCGTACATGATCGCTCGTCTAAGTCCAAGAAGACGATCGGCGATCCAGCCGCCCGGCAGCGACGAGAGGTAAACGCTCGCGGCGTAAATACCTACGATCGCGGCCGCTTTTGGCCGTTCAAAGCCAAAGCCGCCGTCCATCAGCGTGGCGGTCATAAAAAGTATCAGCAGCGGCCGGATGCCGTAGAACGAGAAGCGTTCCCACATCTCGGTCATGAATAGAGTCGGGAGTCCTTTTGGGTGGCCGAAGAATTCACGTCCGGCTTTCGGGGTTAGATCATTTGCGTTAGCGCTCATCTAGATACCTCAGATTTTCGGTTTAAATTTAAGGAAGAGTCAGGCAAAATATAGCAGATAAAGTCATTTATCGAAAAGGAGAATATGCGTAAACGAATATCTGCTGTGATTTTTGCGTTCTCGTGTTTGATGCTGTTTTCTGGCGCCGCAGCTGCCCAGTCGCGAGCGAGTGTTCCGGCGGCTGAGGTCAACGGGACGTTTCGGATGAATTTTACGGGCAAATACAAGGGGTCTTCGAATGAGATCAAGATCCTTGCCCTCGGCGGCGGCAAGGTGCGTGTCGCGATGGAGTTGGTTTATCCATACAAGATGCAGAACGGCGAGCTGATGGCGAATATGGGTGAATTGGACGGCGAAGCGTCGATCAGTGGCGACACCGCAGTTTATTCTGCGACCGAATTCGGCAAATGCACGATCACCATCAAATTCGTTACGCCCGGAACGATCAAGGTCGCGCAGGACGGCACCGACGCCGATTGCGGCTTCGGGCACAACGTGATGGCGACGGGAACTTATAAGAAGGTTAGCTCGAAAAAGCCAACGTTTGAAACTCACTAAGCTAATGGCGAACACTTTCAAAAATGATGTGTATAGACCGGAAACAGGTTTAGGTGTCGTTACGTGTATCAACTTAGGATTGATCGCGGCCCTAGGGGTACTAGCCGTCATTGGAAGCAGTTGGCGGCTGATCAGTCCTGATTCATCGATAGAACTAGGAGATTCTGCCATGCATCCGGCAGACGTGATTATTGGGCTTGCGGCACTCTTTCAATTCGGGCTTAGATTCACCTGCGCGGTGGTATTTTTCTTCTGGCTCCATCGCGTGTATAACAATTTGCCAGTGATCGGCTCTCGAAATCTAGAGTTTTCGCCGGGCTGGGCTGTAGGGTGGTGGTTCATCCCGTTTGCTAACTTGATTCAGCCATTCAAAATAGTTAAGGAGCTTTATATCGAAAGCCGCAATCGGGCGAATGAAGCGGACGATGATTATTCGGCGGAGAACATATGGTTGTGGTGGATAGCTTTTCTATTAGGTGGGTTTGTGCTGCGGATCTCTGACCTAATGATTGGCTCGGGCAACCAGCCAGATTCTAAGTATTTCCCCGTCGCGTTCCTAGTGGGCCAAATATTTTTCATCGTCTCTGCGAGTTTTGCTATCGTCATAATTCGGCAGGTTGTATCTTGGCAAAATAGTGCTTTTGCGAGGACCCAAAGCGCTGGGTCGATGCCACCGCCGCCACCGCCGACATTCGAGCAAAACGATTAAGATTTTTACAATGGAATTATTTCAAAAACTCGGCGACGAGATCGAAGATTTCTGGCTCGAAAAGAATTACAACGAGGAAGAACTGCCTGCAATAGCGGCCGAAGCCCTCAAACGAGCTAATCTCCCGTCAAAGTTAACTGCCTGGGATGTTGTCGAATGGTCGCTGAAACAGCGTGAATTGCCGCCGCAGCGTGATCTGCATGGGAATTTTGCCGATCCGCCGATAACGATCTTCTCCGGGCCGCGTTTTCATATTGATGTGTATTTCTGGTTCGAGGGAACGACGGCGATCCATCAGCACGGGTTTTGCGGGGCTTTCCAAGTTCTGCTGGGCTCGAGCATCCACAGTTGGTACGAATTCGAGACGCACGAGGTGATCAATACCTTTGCGGAGATCGGCGAGATGAGCCTAAAGGTTTGCGAACTGCTTGAGGTCGGTGCCGTGCAGGAGATCATGGCGGGCAAGCAATACATCCACTCGCTCTTTCATCTCGAAATGCCGTCCGCGACGATCGTCGTTCGTACAGACCGCTCGCCGCTGCACTTGCCCCAATTCGCGTACGAAAAGCCCAATCTCGCGATCGACCCGTTTTTCGAACAGCCGACGACAACGAAAAAGCTGCAAATTCTATCAGCAGCGTTCCGTGCAAAGCACGCCGAAGCAGATCGGATGGCGACGGAGCTTCTCGAATCAAGCGATCTCCAAACATCGTTCGTCATACTCAGCCGGCTTCGGCATCTGGTCGGAGCGAATCAGCTTGAGCAACTGTTCAAAATACAGGGAGCTGTTTCAAGATTTCAGCAGTTCCTCGATGTGGTCAGCCGCCGGCATGAAAAGAACGGCGAGATTTTCAAACCGATCTTCGACCGCCTCGCCGCGATAGACGAGATCGTGAATCGACGCAGCTTTGTGACCAATCCGGAACACCGTTTTTTCATGGCTCTCCTGATGAATGTCGATGAGCGTGAGCGTATTTTCTCGCTTATCAAGCAGCGGTTTCCTGACGCCGATCCGGTCGAAAAGGTACTTGACTGGGTCTTTGACCTCGCCGAAACCCGCGTCGTTGGCGTCGAAACGTCAAATGCACTCGGAATCCCGAATTTTGGCGATGCGGAAATGTTCGTGCTTGAAGGTATTCTGAATGGAAAGGCTGACGATGAGATCTCGGTTGCCTATGGTGCGGAGAATCCGGGCTCTGATGCGAGCGACGCGATCGCAAAAGTTCGCAACGCCGTGATCCTTCGCCCGCTCCTTAACTAATTCGAATTTGCGGGAAATTAGAGATTAAATTAAACTTTCAATGGTTGCCCCTGTAGCTCAACGGTTAGAGCAGCGGACTCGGGTAGCGGATAGCCTAAGTGGAAAATCCTGGGTTGTGAAGTTCGGCGTGACAGTTTAGACAAAGGAGTTGGCATTTTTCAACTCCTTGAGTAAGTTTGCCAACGAACTGTTTGAACACCTTCTAAGATCGATCTGGAAGGATTTGGAAGACGGCGTTATGTGGTGAAAACTAAGGGCAGCGATGTTCTTGCTATAGCCGCATTCTTCGCATCTCCCTCCTTTCATTTCGATCAGCGAAGTTCTACGGTCATAACCCCTGCGTTGCTGAGCGACGTAGTTTTGATGTTTGTTATTTGTTGTTGAGTGCTTGCAGGAGGCGGAACAGAATTTCTGTTGCCTCCCTTTAAGCATCTTGGCACAAACCACGCAACTCTTTTCCATACGGCATTTGCAAAATTGGGTTGCTAGATCGACTAGATTCGGTTTAGTAGAATCTGTTAAATTCGGGGAAGCCTAAACGCGAGGCGTATGGTAATCCCGAGCCAAGCCGGCCGTCGGTCGGAAGGTGTAGAGACTTGACAGCAGACACGCGTTCCGCGTGAAGAGAAAGTCCAGACCACAAACCTGAAAGGGGCGTCGAAAGGCGTAGCTGGTAAGCATAATCCGTTGGTTGTAGGTTCGAATCCTACCGGGGGCACCACCTCATTTTTCTTCGATCAGGTTGTCTAACTGCCGTCTCAACGCAATTGGTTTAATCATTCCGATCTCACGCCAGACGATCTTGCCACTGCGGTCGATTACCACCGTTGCGGGCAGAACTTTGCCGACCCCGAAACGCTCCATGTCCTTTGTTGACGCTCCGATCCAGATGGGGAAATCTATTTTGCGATCGCGAGCGAATTTCGAAACCTTTGCCGCATCCGACGCGGCGTCGCCCGCAGCTCCGATGATCTCGACGCCTTTCGCGGCGTAATCTTTGCGGATGGCTGCGAGATACGGCATTTCCTTGCGGCAAGGAGCGCACCACGTAGCCCAAAAATTCAAGACAACGATCTTGCCTTTGTAGTCTACGAGCGACTTGTCGATCCCGGCCAGATCTTTGAGCGAAAGCGATGCAAATTCCGCTGCCGGCGTCGGTTTTACAAACGCTTCTTTGACTACCTTCAGCGAATTTACTTTTACGAATCGCTTATCCTTTTCCGTGCGAAGCTCACCTTCGATCTCGACCGTTTTGGGAACGATATTCAGGAAGTCTTTACCTGTGGTTTCGTAGGCTCCTTTCTCGAGGATGTAGAGCGTAAATCCTTTTTCGTCCTCAACCGCCAAAGCCTGCGGCAGGCCCTTTTCCGAGCAGTCAGTCGCGCATTCGATATCGGCGGTCGTTCCGTATGGGTTTTTCTTGCGGTCGGTTGCCTCGAACCAGCATGCCGAACAAACGACCTGGCCCTTGAGTTTTACATGGCCGTCCTTTTGCGCAAATACCGAAACGGCCGACAGGATAATGAAGAGAGCAGTAATAATAAGATTTCGCATCGGTTTTACTTAAACTAACATTCTGAGCTTATTTTTTCATCTCTTCCTCTATCAAAGCCCGCAGATCGGCCTCGCTAAATCGCGCAAGTTCACGGCCATTTACGAAGAAAGTCGGGGTACGTCGGACGCCGAGTGCCTGACCATCTTTTTTGTCGCGTTCGATCTTCGGAACGTAACGGTTTTCCATGATCGCTTGACCTGCCTTGTTCATATCGAGACCAAGTTCTTTGGCGTATTTGTCGAACAGAGCATTTATGTTTGGCTTCGGAGCGTCGATCGGGGCACCGTGTTTCTCTGCCCATTCAGACTGTTTTGCAAACAGCAGTTCCTGAGCCTCCCAGTATTTTCCCTGCTCACGTGCCGCCTCGGTAAACGAAGCGGCGGGCATCGAATTAGGATGCAAAGGCATGTATCTCGCAACGAGGCGAAGCCTGCCATCGTAGTCCTTAAGAATCTTTTTCACGACCGGAGCGAAAGACGCGCAGGATTCGCATTCCGGGTCGTAAAACTCGACCAGCGTTACCTTGGCATCGGCGGGTCCGAGAGACGGGCTGTCTTCGCGGATGAGCGATGCACTATTCGCCGCGGGCGGCGTGCTGGGTTTTATCTCTTTTTGAACCGAGCTGCGGTAATAACCGGCACCAAAATACGCTGCAACGATCACAAAAATGGTGATAACACCCATCATTAAAATATCTTTTCTCATAATTAAAGTTGCTTTCCTATTGCTGGTTTCTTTGCGATCTTTGCGTTAAACAAGGAAGTTTTTTAACGCAAAGTTCGCGAAGGACGCAAAGAAGCCGTAAAAAAGGAGTCAGTTTTTCTTTCGTGCCAAAAACAAGCAAAATGCGATCGCCGCAAATCCGACGAGGGACATCAGAGGAATTGTAATGAACCCAAGCAGTTCGAGCTGCTTGGCGTTGCACGGTACGCCCTCAGTACACGGCGTTATGCTCTCTGGAATGAATCCGTAATAAAGCAGGTTATGATAAACGGCGATCACAAGACCGATCAGGCAGAGCGGCAAGGCGTAACGTGTGACCGCACTGTCGCGCGTCGCTATCCCGACGCCAATGATCACGACGAGCGGGTAAAGAGCGACCCGTTGGTACCAGCACAAGACGCAAGGCGGATAGAGCATTACCTCGCTGAGAAACAGACTCCCGATCGTGCCAACGAGCGCGAAGAGCCACGCAGCGTAGAGAAGCGGGGAAGTTTTGGTTACTCTTCCGTTTTCGCTCATTTCCATTCTTCCAGCCAGCCTTTCATCTGTGAGATCTCGGCTTCCTGATCGCGAATTATCGAAGCCGCGAGTGTTTTGATCTCGTCCTTTTTTGCTTTCTTCTGAGCTTCCTTAGCCATAACGACCGCTCCTTCGTGATGAGGGATCATTTGTTTGACGAATTCGATGTCAAACGCCTTTCCGCTCAATCCATCGAGTTTTTTCATGTCCATTCCAGCCATCGAGCCCGCCATTCCGGTCATTTCCATGTTCAGAGCCTCAGGCTTGCCGCCAAACCAGTTCGCCCGCCACGCACGCATCGCGGCGATCTCTTTTTCCTGTGACGATATGATCTGCAAGCCTAGTTTTTTTAGTTCGCCGTTCAAGGCTTTGCCTGGAATGAGCTTTGCCATATCGACGGCTCCCTGGTGATGGGCGATCATTGTGTCGAGGAATTGCAGATCATATTCAGCCTTCGCGGCGTCCGGCGAGCTTTTCATCGCCGAATTGTCCATCTGGCTATGATCCATCGTGTTGTTGGCCGCCGGAGCCGACTTCATGGTGTTGTGGTCCATATTGGCGTGCGACGATGCATTGTTAGAATTGCCCTGCGATCCGCAAGCCGAAATTGCGGTCGCAAGCGCCGCAACCACTACAAACTTAAATATCTTCATCATCAAACTCCTTTCTTCACCGTCGCCTTTACCGAACCGCAGGTCAGCATTTTGCTGCCGAAATATGGATTCTTAATATCCTTATTCTTTGACAGCCACGACGCTTTTTTCATCGGACAATACTGCAGATACGCCTCAGTTTCGTTCGCTTTGAAGCCGAAAACTAAAGCATACATGTTGTTCGAAAGCTTCATAAAATGTTCCCGCTGATGCTCGACCTCTTTGTTCCGGTTGATGTGGACGGAATCAGTGCGGATCAGCTTTTCGAGCTTATCCCACTGAGTTTTCTGTACTGGCGACATCTTTGTTGCGTCGACAGCGTCGAGCGATCTGAGTATTTCGTTGGCCTTTGCACTGGCAACATTCGCTTTGGAGTCGATTAGAGCGTCTTTCACGCCGTAATAAGCGGTCAGCGTCACACCGACCTGTTTCTGGACTACCGGATCGATCACGCCGAGGTCTTGTGCCGACGAGGCGATCGCGGCAAACACGAGTACGAATAACGTTAATACAAGTTTTTTCATTATTTTTCTCCCATCAATAGCTGTACGTAACGCCGGCACCAAAGCCGTAGCGGTTGTAATAGCTGCCGGTTAATTGCCAGCGTTTTGCGAGGATGTAACGCATCCTTAGGTCATATTCCTTGTCCGTGTTCCACATCGCGTCAAACCGCATTCGTTTTGAGACGGCGATGTCCTCGCGGCTAAGCTGTAGGCGAAGATCTCCTTTCGTATTCACGCGTCCATCGGCTTTGATGAACATCGGCAGAGTATATTCGAACCCGAGCGTGCCGAACGACTCGGTTTTGAACGGATCCCTGGGATGGTCGCGTTCGCGGTTGACCTCGAGACCGGCGTAAATGTTCAGGAACTGCTGCTTGTCGATGTAGCGGCCAAATTTTGTTTCGCTTTCGAAGCCATATCGAGGATTGAAATGAAACTGCGTTGCCGTGAAATTGTAATTATTCGCGATCATCCCGTGGCCGAAAACGCCGTTCGATTGAGCGGCGAATTCGAATTTCGAATGCAGCATCCGGTTGTCCTCGCTGCGGAAATAGTTCCACATCTGACGGGTAGGCGGAACCTGTGTGTTCGGCGGCGAATCGGCGTAGCTAAACACGCGTCCCATGCCCGCCATCATGTGATAAAGGACGTGGCAGTGGAAAAACCAGTCTTTCTCCTCGTTCGCGTCAAACTCGATCACGTCCGTTTCCATCGGCATGATGTCGAGGACGTTTTTGAGCGGCGAATATTTACCCTGACCGTTTAAAACGCGGAAGAAATGACCGTGCAGATGCATCGGATGCCGCATCATCGTGTCGTTTTGGATCGTGATGCGGACGGTTTCGCCCTTTCTGATCAGGATCTTGTCCGATCTCGAAAGCGGCTTGTCGTCGATGCTCCACATGTAGCGGTTCATGTTGCCGGTCAGCTTGAAAGTTATCTCGCGAAGGGGTTTATTTGGAGCGAACTCCGTTTTCGCCGGCGATTTGAGCATCGCGTAATTCAGCGTTACCGGCGGCAGTTCGCCCGGCTTTGCCGGGTCGGGCACGGTTTCCGGATACATCACATCGTTCATATCCATCTGCTGATAGCCCATCTGCATTTTGTGCTTGCCCATGTCGTTCATCATCTTCATTCCCTCGAAGAGTTTGAGCTTTGGCAGTATCGGAGCCGCGACTTTTTCGCCGTGTCCGAGCCAGAGCGACGTTGCTTTTGTTCTGTCTTCGGCCGTTGCACGCAGTTCGAAAGACTTGTTCTCAGGGATCGTGACGATCACGTCGTAGGTTTCAGCGATCCCGATCAACATCCGATCGACATCGACCTGAACGACGTCCATGCCGTCGCTCGCAACCACCGAAAGCTGGCTGCCGGCGAACTGGATCCAGAAATACGTCGAAGCCGAGCCGTTGACGATCCGCAGGCGAACCTTGTCACCGGCTTTGAATTGCGGTGCCGCATCTTCTTTTTTGCCGTTTGCGAGAAAGGCGTCGTAATAGACGTCGGACACATCCATCGCATTCATCCGCTGCCACTCCTGGCGGAATTTTGCTTTGAACGCACCGGCTTTGAGAGCCTCGCCGTAGCTCTGGACAGCATCTTTTTTGATCGCGTACCAGTCGTTCGCGTTCTTGAGATTTCGCATCACTTCATGCGGATGCTCGTCGGTCCAGTCACTGAATAGAACTGTATAGCTCGGCATCGGAGGCTCGTCCCGTTTTTTGATAACAAAAGCACCATAAAGGCCCATCTGCTCCTGCATATTGCTGTGCGAATGGTACCAATACGTGCCGCTCTGCGTGATCGGAAAACGAAAGACGTGAGTGCCCATCGGCTCGATCGCCGTTGTCGTCAGAAACGGAACGCCGTCCTGTTCGTTCGGCAAAAGTATGCCGTGCCAGTGTACTGACGATTGTTCGTGCAGGTTATTCTTGACGCGGATCTCGGCGATATCGCCCTCGGTAAACTCAAGGGTCGGCCCCGGAATTTGCCTGTTGACCGCGATGGCGTGCACGATTTTGCCCGAATAATTGACCATTTTGTGGTCGATCGTCAGGTCGTAGCGCACGACATTTTGTGAGTGCCCAATAAGCGCAAAAACAGCCACGCAAACGCAGGCGAAAAAAGACTTCATAGAGCGATCGAGATCTACGCTCGCGATACGGAATCAGGCGCCGCCCATTAATGACGACGCCTGAGCCGTTAATTAATGCGATCAGATCGCTCCGGTGTCTGTTGTGACTTTCTTTTCTTTGTTGTGGTTGCAGCAAGCACACGAGCAGGAATCGCCGCTCTTCGCTTGATCCTTGTGATCCATTCCGGCCATGCCTTTATGCACTTCGCTCATTTTGGCGTCCTTGCCTTCCTTCATCATCGGGCACGATTCGCCGTTCGCCATTTTCATGTCGTGGCCGGCCATGCCGTCTTTCTTTTCGGCCATCATCGGGCAGGAATGCTCGCCGTTTGCGGCCATGGCCATTTTCTCGCCGTGCTTGGCGTCCTTTGCCAACATCGGGCACGAATCGCCCTTGCAGCAGCATTCGTGGGCCGTTTCGCCGGTTGTCTTAGCACCGGCTTTCTTCATCGGGCAGGAATCGCCACAGCACGATGCCGCGGTTGTTTCAGCGTTGGTTGTGGTGGAATTGTAAGCGTAAACTGCGATGCCGACTCCGAAAAGGAGGACGGCTGTAACGATAACTAATAATTTCGATCTCATGGTAAGTCTCCGTAAAAAAGCTGTAAATAGTAACGTGTGCGTAAGACGCACGGACATAAATATCGCGTGTGAAGAAGGGCTCTTCGCACGGACCAGCTTTAGATACGGATGACAGAATGAAGGATGCGCTCACCCCTTCGGTCGAGAGGCGGAGGCCGATATACCGTCATTGATGTGATATGTGACGCTATGACTGTAGGAGCAGCGAACCGGAAAAATTCGATATTGACAGTAGGAGCGGAATCAGCGACCAAAACCGCCAAAAAACGCGTGTGTTTTTCGAGCGGAACCGCAAACATACTGACCGGCATCATGCAGCACGAAGCAGCATTTGCGTCGAACTTCGTCGCATCCCGATCTCTCTCTTCCGCTTCTTTCTTAGCCCGACGGCAATGATCCGACAGGTGAGAGTCGTCCGGCGAAGGCCTCGACGCGGCAACCGCGATCTGGGAACAATATGTAAGGCAGACAAAACCACCGACATTCAGACAGAGAAAAGCCAGCACGAATGCGGCCACAATCTTTTTCCCTGTCGGTTTCTGCATCATCAATCTCAATATAGCACTAACGCCGGACGATACAAATCAAAAACACGCTTCCTCAAACACGAGTCTAGCGAAAACCCGGCGATAAGCTGTGACAACGATCACATTCGGGAACTACTTGCCCTGGGCGCAGCCTAGCTGATAAAGATCAAAAGTACGCCGCACGGGTCCCAAATATGGAAAATGGTTGTATCGCTGCCGATTAATTCGGGAGTGTCGTAGCGAGCATTCCCAAAATCGCCAGCATCGATCACTTTTTTTGCATGTTCGTGCCACGCGTGAACATCGTCAACGTCGAACTTCATCATAAAGTTCTCCGCCCAGTCCTTAACGTAATAGTTCTGCAAGCGAAATTTCGCCCCGCCGAGTTTGCAATCCATCGTCCCGCCCCAGCCTTCTGTAAGTGTAAAGCCGAGTGCGGCGTAAAACCGCTTCGACATTTCAAAATTTTTTGCGGGCGTGTAGACGACTAATTCTTTTATCGTTGGTGACATTTCAGGTTCAATTGTTATCCCAGCATTCCAAATATCAGCCTCGTGAATAAATGCAGTTTTGTCAACGAGCTGTGTGCTGCCTAGAATAATACTGCCCCTTTAGGTTTTGCGAACTTTGTCGATACATAGTGAAATGAGAAGAGAATTCAAAATGGTTTTTGTCGGGTTGTTTGCCTTAGCGATCATGACGCTTAGCTGTTCAAATCAAGCTGATCTGAAAGCAAACGCGGTGATAAAAACCGAAAGGTACCAGTCCGTCGGCGTAGTTAAATCGATAGACATCGATACAGATAGAATAACGGTCGATCACGAAGAGATCCCCGGCTATATGTCCGCAATGGAGATGAATGAAATGGTCGCCGATCACGAGTTGCTCGGCGGATTGAAAGTCGGCGATAGGGTGGAATTCGAGATCGAACGGCGAGGTTCGACCGTGATCTATACCGAATTCACGAAAATCGGCACGGTTGCGATCATAAATGGTGGCGAGATATTTAAGATGAACTGCGCCGAGTGTCACGGCGGAAATGGCGAAGGAGCAAAAAAGGGAATTCCTCTGATTAGCGGCCACGCTCTAGACCACACCGAAGCCGAATATGCCGAGCAGGTCAAAAATGGAAAAACGGGCAAGATGCCCGCCTTTCACGATAAATTAACCGCCGAACAGATCGCCGCGGTCGTATCGTTTGTCAGAAACACGATCCAGGCCGACATCCCACCGGAGAGACGGAAAGGGCATCATCACTAGATCAAAATCGCACCTTTATCCCGCCGTTAAAAACACGCCCTTCCAGATGCGTATAGATCTCAGCGAAGGTCGGATTTGTATGCGGCGGTATGACCACGAGTCCATAACGTCCCTGCCGAACGTCGGTCAGGTTTTCGCCGTTGATGAAAAGGCTGACCTTACCGAATGTTTTCTCGCCAAAAAGCCCAACCTCGGCTGTCGAACGTGTCAGTGAGCGATCTTCGAGCGTTTGGCGGCTGGCAAAATAGAATTCCGCCCCGAATTTATAGCTTTCGTGTTTCTCAAAAACCAGCGATGAATTCACGCGATGTTTCGGCAGCAACGTCACACGCCGCGTTCCGGCGAAGTAACCGGCCTTTGCTTCGGTGAGCGTATAGCCGACGAAAAGCTTGGCCACTCTGTAGCCAAGGCGGAGATTGGATTCGATGCCTTTGCTAATGACGGATGAACTGGAGTTCGAAAATCGGTAGATATTCGACGCGTCCGGCCGCAGCACGATCGGGTCTGTGATGTCGGTGTAAAAGAACATCTGATTGATCGAGTAGGTGAATTTCTCACCCGCCGAACCGCGATAGTTCAGATCGAGCGTTCCGCCTTTGCTGCGTTCTGCTTTCAGGTTGCTGCCGACGCCGGCGACGTTTTTGAACAGCAGCGTTTCGGCTTCTTCCGTAAACATCGTCGGCGTTTTGTAGCCCAGTCCGAAGCCGATCCGCGTGGTGAAATTGTCGGTAAACCGATACAAAGCCGAAACTCGCGGCGGAGCAAAAGTGCCGTAATCTTTGGCTTTGTCGAGCCGGAAACCGGCCTCCAGCGAGAATTTGCTCGTCAAATCGACCGTGTCCTGAATGAAAACACCGCCATAGCTACGAGTCTCATTTCTTGGCGAAAGACTGCCCGCCGAATCCTCGCGAAAACGGTCATATATCGCACTGGCGCCAAAAACCAGTGCGTGTTTTCCAACCAATCGCGAATACGAGACATCGGTGAACGAATTAAACTGGCCGCCGTCAAATCCGTAATTTGGCGTCGAAAGCTCGCGGCTGAATATAGCAAAGCTCTGCTTCGCGAAAAAGCGGCTGCCGTCAGCGAATTGATGGTCGAGGTTAAAGGTCGTCACGTTGCGAAGCGACTTGTTTTGCTCGAAATATGTGTGCAGTGCGTTCGGCTGACCGCGTAGAGCGAGCACATCGCCGCCTTTGCGGTTCTGATAGGAAAATGAATTGCCAACTGTCAGCGTAGTTTTATCGTTAAGGTATAAAACCAGCTTTGGCGTGAGGCCGAACGCTTTTGTTTTGGGAAGCTCCGTGAATTCGTCGTCATCAACATCGTATTCCTTTTGATAATTTGTCGACGCGAGAACCGTGTAGCCAAATCGGTTAAACTTTCGCGAATTGAACGCAGAAATATCGGTGCCGATGGCGGACGTTTGGTTAAAAATAAGAGTCGTAACCGGCCCCTGACCGGGATCTTTCGTAACAAAATTCACCACGCCCGCGATCGCGTCGCCGCCAAAAAGCGTCGCGCTTGGGCCTTTAATAACCTCGACCTGTTTCAGATCGAGCGGCGGTATCTCGAGCAAGCTCAAACTGCCTGAAAAGCCGCCGTACGCCGGGAATCCGTCCTTCAGAATTTGCGTGTAACGCCCATCGAGGCCCTGAATTCGAACACTCTGGGTATTCGAGGTCGCGGACGTTTGCTGCACCTGAATTCCGGTGCTTTCGTGCAGCACCATCGACACATTTGCCGGACGCATGCTGATCTTCTCGTCAAGCTCTTCCTCGTCGATAGCCTCGACACGCGTGGGCTCGGCCTCGATCTCGCGGCCCGTGCGGGTCGAAGTGATCGTGACCTCGCCGACCTCGTTATTCAATTCCAGAAACACTGTCCGCTCCGCGGCGTCGGCGAGAGGAAAGGTCAATTTCAGCTCAACCGTGTCGTAACCCGGCGAAGATATCTCAATTCTATGCTCGCCATCCGGAATGTTTCTAAGTTCGGCGCGGCCGTCAGCCGAGGTCTTTACTTTAATATCGCTAACGGCGATATCGACATCGGCGATGGCCGCTTTGGTGTCGTTGTTTTTCACGACGATCTTTAACGTGCTCCCGCTTTGGGCGAACGCTATGTTTGCCGTCAAAACGAGGGCAAAAAATAATACTGCTTTGTACATAAACTCCTTTATTCTAACTGAATAAACAGCTGTTGATCCGCTCCGATCACAGCGATCGGGACGAAAAATAAGCGCAAGTTTGGTTTATTAGCTAAGCTTTTGGCGGCTGCCAGATGGAGTTTTGAAAGGTGGATGTGACGGGCGAGTTGTATTTCGTTGGAAGGGCAGAAAAAGAGAATGACGCGATCGTCGTTACTGAGAATTTTGCAACCGACCTATCCGCGACCGAGAGGCCGCAGCACGAACAGAAACAAAGCGGCGAACAATCGTCCGACGAATGCTGTGGTTCCAAAGGCTGATCGACGCGTGCGATCGCAGAAGTCGAGCCATTTCCACCATCAAACGCCGCGATCATGTCCTGACACGGCTGTGTCAGAAGCATCACGAAGTAAACGATGAAGATGAAACCAAATGCTCTCATTCCGAATAAAGGATCTCAGGCCAAGTACTGACAATCCTCAAATTACGCTCGACCGCAATATGCTCCTCGATCCCGAGTTTTCGATCGAGCCGAAAAGCAGCAACATCAAAATAAACAGCCTCCGCAGACTCAATCCTTAAAGCGCGACGCGTACGCATCCGCTGAATGATCGCCGTTTCGGGCATATCCGATCGATTGTCAGTGGCGTCGCGGTTTCGCACGTAGGCATTTTATCATTTGAATTTCGTACTGACCAGAATTCTGTGGACGAGGTTAGCGAAAGACGGTACGATTAAGAAATAAACTCATAAACGTCGAATTTTGCTACGTAAGATTCACTGGAGGAAAGATGCGGCCACTATCAATTGCTGTTTTAGTTTTTCTCACGGTGTTCGGAGCCGAGTTGTCTTTGGGGCAACAGACAAATAAACGCGAAACCGACCGGGACGAACGCGAACTAAAGGGTTCTGTTTGTTCGCTGAAAGTCACGACGGAAGTTATCGAGGCTGCGAACAAGGACGACGCGGACGAAGGATGGAAACCATCTGAGAGTACTTTCGACAAATACGGAAACATTTTGACCGAAGTGCAATTTGGGTCCGATGGCGAAATCATTGACAAGATGATCGCCGAGATCGACAAGTCGGGAAACAAGGTTAAGGAGACACACTTCAACAATGTCGGGGAGCTGAAGTTCACGTATTTTCTCGGATACGACCGAAACGGCAATGTCATCGAGAGCAAAAGTGTCGAGGCGGACGGCAAGATCGTTGGGATGTCGAGATTTGAATTTGATAAACAGGGGCGAAATGAATCGAATACCTCGTACAACCCAGATGGTACAGTAAATACGACGGTGCGGGTGATATACGACAAATTCGGCGAACGTGTTCAGACAACAAATTCATCGCCCCTAAGCGGGGTCGGCTCTCGATTCGAATACAAACGAGCGAAAGAGAAAGGTGGCGAGATCCTCGAGACCATTATATTCAATCCCGATGGTACACTGCACTCGCGTTACCTTGAAACTACTAAGGACGGCGATCGAACGATCCTTGGATTTGATAAAGAAGGTACGGTGGCTGAAAAGTTGACGGTCGAACACACAAAAAGAGATGCACACGGAAACTGGACGATGGAGATCGTGACAAGATGGGAAACAAAGGATAAAGAGTTGGCCTTGAAGATCAAGAAAAAGACAACGCGAAGTATCGGATATTTTTGATAATTTCTACTAATCGGGAGCTAACAGGTCGATCCTTCGGCCTGCCAAAGATCGCATTCCGCCTGCATTCCGATCCAGAGTTCGGCACTTGTTCCGAGGGCTTCAGAAAGCTTTAAGGCCATTTCAGCCGAGATTCCTGCACTGCCGTTAAGGATTCGTGAGAGAGTGGCCTGCGTTAGGCCGAGGTTACTCGCAGCACTCGTCACGGACACTTCGCCCAAATATTCACGTAATACTTTGCCCGGATGTGGTGGATCGAACATCATCTCTTATAACTCGCCAAGTCACGTCGCGAGAAGATTACACATTAAACCTAAAGTCCACCACATCGCCGTCCTGCATGACGTATTCCTTGCCTTCGACGCGGGCGAGGCCTTTTTCGAGGGCATTTTTGCGTGAGCCGCAGGTGACGAGGTCGTCGTAGCTGACGATCTCGGCGCGGATAAAGCCGCGTTCGATGTCGGTGTGGATCTCGCCGGCGGCGGCCGGAGCTTTGGTGCCGATCGGGATCGTCCACGCACGCACTTCTTTTTCGCCTGCGGTCAGGAACGACATCAGGCCGAGCATGTGATACGCAGCTTTGATCAGCTCATCGACGCCGCTGGATGAGAGGCCGAGATCTTTCAGGTATTCGGTGCGTTCTTCGGCATCGAGGGCTACGAGCTCGGCCTCGAGTTTGGCACAGATGACGACGACATCGGCATTTTCGCTGGCGGCATGCTTTTTGACGGCCTGAACGTGCGGATTGCTGTCCGGGTCAGCGAGGGTTGCTTCATCGACGTTGGCGGCGTAGATCGTTGGCTTGGTCGAGAGGAAGAACCACGTTTTCAACTGCGCACGCTGGTCGTCGGTCAGGTCGGCGGCACGTGCCGGGCGGCCTTCTTCGAGCAGCGGCTGGATCTTGTCTAGGATCTCGAGCTCGAGCTTCGCCGTTTTGTCGCCCGATGCTTTGATCGCACGATTGGCTTTGTCGCGCCGTTTTTCGGCGGAGTTCAGGTCGGCGAGAGCGAGTTCGATCTGGATCGTCTCGATGTCGCGAATCGGATTGACCGAGCCTTCGACGTGGACGATATTATCGTCGTCAAAACACCGGACGACCTGAATCACGGCGTGCGTCTCGCGGATATTCGCGAGGAACTGATTACCCAACCCCTCGCCCTTCGAAGCTCCGCGAACGAGGCCCGCGATATCGAGAAACTCGACCATCGCCGGCACGGTCTTCTGAGCTTTATTGAGCTTTTCCAACACGGCAAGACGTTCGTCAGGCACAGCGACCATGCCGACGTTCGGCTCGATCGTCGCAAAAGGATAATTTGCAGCCAGCGCCGATTCCTGTGCGGTCAGAGCGTTAAAAAGTGTCGATTTTCCAACGTTGGGCAGGCCAACTATTCCAGCTTGTAACATAAGAGCGTCTTCTGTGCCGTTTCAAAAACTTTGATTTTACAATTGTTCGGTGGGAATACGCAATGCGGTCGCGAATGCCTCGATCAATATCCAACGCGGTCCATGAAAATATATTGACTCTTACTTTCGAAACGTGCGTTCCTTACGGCGCTCTTGGGTGTTCGCCAGGGAACGCGAACACCCAAGAATTCGAGGAAACCTAGAACCTTGGAGTCACGAGTGTGACCTCGCCAATTGCGGCTAGATCGGCGATCTTGTCTATCGGAACACTGCCGGAAACGCCTTTGGCATTGGTTCCCGCTGCTTCAAATCCGGCTTTTCGCAGCTTTTCGAGCACAGTTGGATCGTAAGCCGTCAGGGTAACCAGAACATTGGCTTTACCGTCGCGGACAAAGTTCGGCTCGTTTGCGGTGGGTTTTGTGTCACCAACAGCGAGCCGATCGACAACAGCGAAAAGCCAAATATGGAGCTTCCCGGCCACCGCATCGGCACGCCTTTCGGCTTCGGTCGGTTTTTTCGCCTTCATCTTCCGAACAAAAACCGCTACCTTTTCGGCCGTCGAGTATTTGTAAGCAAGAATGCCGCTCACATTGACCGCACGCGAACCGGCAAGCGTGGGGGCGAATTTCGACAGCTTCGCCGCCTGCTCCGCCGAATCCCTGAGCCGTTTGTCGCCTGACAGAGCCGTTGCCGAAGCAACATTTCCCTGTTTGTCGATCTTCACCTCAACCTCGACCTCGCCGGTGACCTTTGCCTCGCGAAGTTCCTTTGAGTACGTTGGTTCGACGATCATCAAAGTGCGTCCGCCGAGAGTTCTGCGATCATTCGGGTTCGACGCTCCCGTGCGGAAATTCGTGACCTCGGTGCCATCGACGACGAACGTGTTCTCCGAACCGCTTACACCATCGACCGCAAATGTTCCGGCCGACATCCGAAGAGCGCTTGTAAATTCGGCGCCCTTTGGCAAGAGTTCGATCTTGCTCGCGGTGATATTTGTCGTGACCGGAGTTTCGGAAATTGCCGAAACCTGGTCTCCACCCGATACATCGACTGTCGCCGCGGCACCATTTCCGATGCCAGAGCCCAGGCCTCCGCCGGAGCCGGAGCCGCTGCCTTGACCCGAACCTGAGCCTTTCCCCTTACTTTTTCCGCTGACAGCCTCGTTTTTGACAAACTGTGGCGACGAACTCAGTCCTAGCAGTTGAGCCGAGCTGCGCGCATTGATAGGTAGGCTCTGAACACCTGCAACAGTAACAACTTCGCTTACCGCTCCCGAAGTCACTGGATTGACGCCTTCCGGAACAACGACGGGAACTTTAACTGTCGTTGGTATTCCGTTCGTATTAACAACCCGCTCCTCGACTGCGACAAACGACGTAAATGACGTCATCAAGCCAAATTCGAGGCCGATGTTGGTTATCTGGCTGTCGATCTCGGTACCGAGAGCCGGGGTTGCGGCTTTTAGTCGGCTGGATGAGAGTTCGTCGATGCGGGTTCGTGCCCAGAGCGTGGAGAGAACGTCGTTTGCCGCTTCTGTTTCGGGCAGATTTACGGCGATCTCACGGACGTAATCCTGGCCGGCGACCTTGCCTTTGAGCCTGATCGTTCCGCTCGCACCTTTTGTGTAGCGGCCGTGCAGGATCACGGGTTTGGAGGAGAAAAGATCGGTGAGCTTGCCGGGATAGACATCGGCGATCGGCAGCCCGTTCCAGTCGACCGAGATATCAGTCAGCAGCGGTGTGCGGACGCGTTCGTAGAAGCGTTTTGCGGCTTTCGAACCGTCGTCGTTGAGAGCGACGTATTCGACCTCGCCTTTGCCCTCGGCGGCCATTTTGTCGAGCAAGAAGCGGTTGACCGAACTGCCGATGCCGAACGAGAATACACGCGCATTTGGATGCCGCTGGATCTCGGCGACGATCTCGTTCTCATTTCCGACATAGCCGTCGGTCATAAAACAGACGATCCGGAGGTGATCTGCCGCGTCCGACGGATCGAGTGCGGCTTTGATGGCCTTCATCATCTCGGTTCCGCCGCCGCCCGACCGCGATTGCAGAAATGCCTGTGCCGCGTCGAGATTTGCACGCGTTGCGGGAACGGGTTTTTCGAACAAAACGTGCGTATCGCCGGAGAACGTGATCAGGTTAAATGTGTCGTCGGGATAAAGCCCGTCGAGCGACAGCTTCATCGCCTCATTTGCTTTTTCGATCGGAAAACCGCCCATCGACCCTGAAGTATCGAGTACAAAAACGATCTCCTTCGGCGTGCGGTCCTCGTTGGCGATCTTGTCAGGCGGTTGTAGGATCATCGTGAAAAATCCGCCGCGAGGATCGCGATGCGTAAGAACTGCATCCTCGATCCTTTTCCCGGTCACATCGTAACGCAAGATAAAGTCTTTGTTCGGAATAGTTTTCTCGTTGCGAAGCGTCAATTTCGACGCGGTTGGCGTCATTTTGATCTCGGTCAGCTCGTGCGTTGACGAACGGACCTCCTCGACCGGGACACCGGCGTTCAGATTGACCTCGATCGAGATGTCGCTGCCGTTTCGAGTTTCCGCGTATGGCGGTTTGATCTTTGCCGCGTCAGGAACGCCGCCCGGAATGTAACGCGGGCCGACTGTCATCGGGAAGACGAATTCGTAACCACCGTCCTCATATTTCAACGTTTCGACATAGCTGATGTCGATCACGACCTTTTCGCCTGGCATGATGTTGGCGACGGACTGGGTGAAAATATTGGGCCGTTCCTGATCGAGAAGGCTTGCCGTCTTGCCTTGGGATTTGGCCGCGTCGTAGGCTCTGCGGGCTTCCTCGCGGCGCATTATCTTGCCGCGAACGACCCTCTCGCCCACCGTCATCGTCATCTGATCGACCGCTCCGTTTTGTGACAACGGGAAAACGTAAACCGCCTCGATCGCCTCGGAGTAAGAATTGACAAACTCCTGCCGCACCGAAACTCGCGAAATAAATCCGCTGATTTGGGCCTTGACCGCCGTGTTCTTCAAGGGACAAGCCCCAAGCTCCGTGCCCGTTTTACCGACGGCATAGAGCGAACCCTCGGTCGTCTGCTGCCCAAAAGCGGCGACAGAACACACCAGTACTAAAAGCAAAAATACAACTCTTCGCATACAACACTCCTTAATGTCTACAAGTATTTAATTCGGGAAAAGAACCGCGGTCTTTAGCGGGTTGGATACACGGAAGGCGAAAAAGGTTTGTTTTGGGGGAGAAAAAAATTAATCGGTCGCGTCCAGCTCTTCTTCCAAAAGCTGGCGTTCATACAGATCCGCGTATTCGCCGTCGAGGGCGACTAGTTCGTCGTGGGTGCCGCGTTCGATGATGCGGCCGTCGGCGAGGACGCAGATGAGGTCGGCGTCGCGGATGGTTGAGACGCGGTGCGAGACGATCAGCGTCGTGCGATTTTCACGGACATCGCGGAGGTTGTGGAGGATCTTTTCCTCCGTGTAGGTATCAACAGCTGAGAGCGAATCGTCGAGGATAAGAATTCTCGGGTCGCGCATGACAGCGCGGGCGATCGCCGTTCGCTGCTTTTGACCGCCAGAGAGCGTTATGCCGCGTTCGCCGACGAGCTGTTCGTAGCCGCCGGGGAATTCGGAGATGTCGTCGGCCAAGCCGGCGATGCGGGCGCCGTCAATAACGCCTAAGGGAGAACCACCTGCGTGAGCGGGTGGTCCGGCTCCGCGGATCGAGACTGTGTCCTTTGTCTCTGCACCGTTCGGTAACAACGAGTCATCCGCAATCGCAAGCTTCGGACCACCCGCTAACGCAGGTGGTTCTCCCTTTTCGATCCCAAACGCAATATTCGCCGCCAGCGTATCGCTGAACAGGAATGTTTCCTGCGGCACAAATCCGATCGACTTTCGCAATTGGGCGAGTGGAAATTCGCGAACGGATTTTCCATCGACCAGAACCGAGCCCTCAGGAGCGTCGAGCAGTCGCGGGATGAGGCTCATCAGCGTCGATTTGCCGCTGCCGGTCTTGCCGACGAAAGCGACGGTTTTGCCCGGCTCGATGGTGAGGTTGATGTCTTTCAAGACAAGATTGTTAACCACAGAGGACACAGAGTTCAATGAGGTGTCAGAAAGCTCTGTGTTCTCTGTGGCCAACCCGTTATAGCTGAAATTCAAGCGCCGAAATTCGATCCGGCCCTTGACCGGAGGTTGTTGGTGGGCGTTTTTGTCGTCCTTGATCGTCGGTTCGGTTTCGAGGATCTTGTTAAATCGCTTGAGCGAAGCGGTGCCGCGTTGGTATAGGTTGACGACATAGCCGAGGGCGATGAGGTACCAGATCATGCGCTGCAGATAGAGCATAAACGCCGTGAAGTCACCGGCCGATATATCGCCGCGAACCGCCATTGGCACACCGACAGCGACGATGATCACAAACCCAAGCCCGATAAAGAAAAACAGCAAGGGACGCATCGCCGCCGCGTATCTGACGAGCCGCAGGTTTTGGGCGGCATATTCGCGGTTCAGCACCTGAAACTGCTCGATCTCGGAATCTTCCTGAGCGTAAGCCCTGATGACTCGAACGCCGGTCAGGTTTTCCTGAGCTCGTGCCGAAATGTCTGAGAAATATTCCTGTATCTTCTCAAACCGCTTGTGAATCTTTTCTCCGAGGATCTTAACCGTGATCGTGACGAGCGGAAGCGGGATCATCAGGAGCAGCGTGAGCTTGACCGAGATATTCAGCATGATCGGCAGAGCGATCGCCAGCGCAAATATCGCCTGAAAGCTGTAAAGGATCATCGGCCCGACGATCTGACGGATGGCGGCCAGGTCGTTCGTCGCCCGGGCCATAAGGTCGCCGACGCGGTTTGACTGGAAATAATCGAGGGGCTGATCGACCAGCGACGCGTAAAAATCCTCGCGCATATCAAATTCGATATGCCGTGACGCATTGATCAGGAGCCGTCGCTGCAAAAACAGAAAAACTCCGCTCATCCCGCTGATGCCGAGGATCACGAGCGGGTAATAAATGATCTTCTGTCGCGTAACTTCCCGCCCGAGATCATCGACCGCCTGCCCGACCATATATGGAATAAAAAGCCCAAACGCCATCGACACCAGGATACAAAGAACGCCGAGCAGGATCGTTCCTTTGTAGGGCGTGAAATACTCGGCAAATTTCTTGAGCTGTTCCATGAATGGAGGGCGAGCATCCTGCTCGCCCGTTTTCTTAAATATTTTGTCTCACGTTTACCGACAAGGGCGAGCAGGATGCTCACCCTCCAGTCAAACCCTCGTATACGTCGATATCGCCGTCGCGATCAGATCGCCTTTTTCGTTGTGAACGTCGGCTGAAACTGTGAATATTCGTTTCCCCGCCCGGACAACTTTAGCGGTGCAGGTGAATGTTCCGTCGATGTGCGGCCTGAGATAGTGAACCGTCAGGTCGATCGTGGCGGTCGGGTCGGCCGGGCCGACGCGGGTTCGCACAGCAAACGCCATCGCCGTGTCGATCAGCGTCGCGGTCACACCGCCGTGTAATATCCCGCCGGGATGACGAAGGTCGTCTCGCATGTCGATCTTTATCGTGGCCAGATCAAGCTGCAGGTCAACGAGCCGCATACCGATCAGTTTGGCAAACGGCAGTTCATGCAGCACGTTCGCCGCCCGCTCACGTTGTTCGGCGGTTATTTTAGGAAGTTCATCTGCCGCCATCAATTACTGCTTCACTCCCGTCAAGATCTTTTTCATATCCTCGACCGACACCTTCTTAAAGTCTTTGGGAAAGGCAAAAAGCGTTGTATCGATCTCAGTCTTAAAACCCGAAAACTCGATCGTGCGGTCGATGAGCCGGTTTGCTCCGTCGTTTCGAAAGATCTCCTTTTTTATCGGAAGTCCGAGCTTTTCGTCGTAATGGATAACAGTCTCAATATTCTTGGGAGGCGCCGGAGCGATTCGGTATTTGGTGATGCCGTTTTCGGTTCCCATTGTTTCGTACGCGGCCTTTTCACGTGAATTTATCAATCCAAAACTGATCTCGGTCACCATATTTTCACGCTCGTCAAAACCATGGGTCGCCGGATATTCGGCAACTGATTTCGCGGCGAACGACGCAACGTAGTCCTTGTCCGTATGCAACGAACTCACCTGATCGGGGCTGCCGTATGCCGAATCGATCCGCCATTTCGCTCCATCCCGGATGATGAAGAACTTTTCAACACCGATCGCTGACGTCTGCAAAACCTCGGTTTGATATTTTTCCGGTTCGCCGTTTTTGAACGGCGGTTCAGTCATTACCGCTCCGGCGGCGCTACGCTCGGTGTTCTCGCCAGTCGAAACCGTCCTGCAGCCTTGGAAAATGAGAGTTAGAAGGACAGCCAAAACCAAAGCAGCGGATTGTGTTTTATTAGCAGCTAGCATGGTCAAATTTTAACACGTGGGGCGACATTCGGTATCATGGACGCTGTTTTCGAAACGCATCAGCCGTAACCAGTTTATAACCGATAGGAATGGTAAAAACGGAATCGTCCGCCTCCAATTTCAGATCGCGAAGCTTGCATGTCACCCTCGCCTGCTGGCCCGCCGCGTCGGCGGAATCGAAAAATTCCTGTTTGGCCATCATTCCGGTTGCCTCGTCGATGTAGATCAGGATCGAGCTTTTCGCAGCGGACGGTTCCTTCACTTTGAATTTGTGAAGCTTTCCCTCGATCCCGAGATCTTCGAACTCCCGGTATTCTTTGGCCCGAAAGAAATTCGCGGCGATCCCGTCGTAGCCGCCAGTTCCGCCCGGCACGTCCATGTCAGCGTATATTTTCCTCTGATGATCGAGGTTATATCGCCTTCCGTTCACGATCTGGCTAAATGCAGGCACGCTACCCGCAAAGGTGTCGAACCTGCTCTTCTCGCGATTGCGTGCAATGAACCAGCGGCTCTCCACGCCCGCACTCATAACGACCATATTGGCCTGATAAACCTCCGGCTCCTTGACGGGAAACGGAAAATCGCTCTTTGTTTCGACAACGACCGGCACAGGTTTGTTGTCATTGCTTTGCAACGATCCGCACGCCTGGAAAACAAGTGCGAGAAATCCGGCGAGTACGAAGTATTTACGGGAATTTGACAAAAACATTCGGGTGGTTAAATTTTAACATATCAATTTTGTGGACAATAACGGCAACAATTTAAGGCGGTGGCAGCGGAAGTTCGTACTCGGAGCGGCAATGATCGCCCCGATCTCTCCGTTTTTGCTGCTACAGGGCCAGATCGTGCGTTGGAAGGTCGGCGTTTTGCCGGATGCTGTGGGTGACAAATTTGGCAGTTATGGCGAAGGCGAAAATTCCGTCAAACTCTTTGTTATCGGCGAATCGACCGTCGCCGGACTCGGTGCACGTGATCATGAAAACGCTCTCGCAGGGCAGTTTGCTAAATTCTTAAGCGAACATATCGACCGTCCCGTCGATTGGAAGGTCATCGGCAAAAACGGCGTCACCGCGAGGCGAACCATCGACGAACTGATGCCGCATATGCCGGACGAACGGTTCGACTACATCCTCGCCGGCCTCGGCGGCAACGATGTTATGAAACTCTCGAGCCCTGAGAAATGGCGGCGTGACATGACCGAGCTGCTTGGTATTCTGCGTGAGAAAAACCCGGACGCGATCATCTTCCTCTCGAATTGCCCGATGATCATCCATTCGCCGATCATGCCGTTCCCGATCAAGCCGATCCTGTGGAAGCTGTCGCAAATGCACAACGACAATATCAAGGAACTCACCCACGATATGGACCGTGTTTTCTATTATCCACAACCCGTCGATGTTCGGCTCGAAGGCTTCTTCGCCGACGGTTTGCATCCATCCGAACAAGGCTACCGCGACTGGGCCGAGGCGATGATCCGATATTTTTCCGCAAACTATAAATGGTGAATGCAGACGAGTTACGCGAAATGGTCAGCAGCCAGCACGAATGGCTGCTGGTGCGCGAACTTGGTAAGTCGTTCGCCCTCGAAAAGCACGAGATTGAGGTCATCGACGATGGCGAAAAAGTTCATTTTGGCTTTCTCGACGACAACGGATTTCATTCGTGGCGACTCAATGGATTTAAGCGGAACGTGGATGATATCGAGATCGATGTCGCCGGATCTTTTGCGAGAAAGCGCGAAACAATGCGGCTCGTGCCGCGCGTTTCCGCGTCAATTCTCGCCGCTGAGATCGAGATCGCACGGTTGAAGATCGCCAACGAGCTCGCTGGTTTAGTTGTTGCGAATTTCCCCGAAACCAAACTCGGCCGCATTGCTCTCAACGAAACGAACGGCCGATTCGCTCAGATAAATTTCGACGCTCCCGACAAAACCCCGATCGCAACTATCGCCGACGTTACGACGTCACTGCCTGTCGAAACGATCTTCACCGCCGCGATGCTCTGGCTTGACAAGCTCGGTCTGCGAAAGAAAAAACCGGTTCTCGACATCTGGATCATCTGCGAAAAGCGTCAGGCACGAAATGCACAAAAACTGCACGCTCTGCTCACCGACCGCTGGAAAGCCAAGATCACGATCATCGAGATCAACCGAAAGGAAGATCCGGTTAGGTTAGTCGAACTGCCCAAACGCAAGATCCGCGAACTATGGCGGGAGAAAGCCAACAAATTGACGCTGCCAAGCGGCCATCCGCCGTGCCGAATTGCGGAAAAGATCGCTGCGCTTTCGCCCGAGAAGATCGACAGAATCTATTCGAAACACGGCGAAACGCTGCGGTTCATGGGACTGCCGTTTGCCCGCGTTCGGACTATGATGGGCATCGAAAAGGCATGGTTTGGCGTAGGGCGTGAGCGGCGGGTTTTGACGAACGAGAATTGGGATGACTTTGCAAAATTTGTTATCGAACTCGATCTAAACCGCTCATTCGAGCCTCCGAACAAACGCCACGAATTCTACCGCACGGCTCCCGAGGCCTGGCTCGAATCGATCCTTCGCCACGACATCAACCTGCTTGACGCAAACCTCGTCCTGTCGCCGATCTACAACCAGTTTCGCTCGTCCGCCGACAAGATCGACCTGCTCGCCCTCCGCCGCGACGGCCGCCTCGTCATCATCGAGCTAAAAACCCAACCCGACCGCGAAATGGTCTTTCAGGCCGCCGATTACTGGCGAAAGATCGAACTCCAACGTCGTCGCGGGTTGCTGGCCGCCGCTAATTTATTTGACGGCCGCGAGATCGCCGACTCGCCCGCGATCATCTATCTTGCCGCTCCGGCGTGGAGCTTCCATCGGGATTTTGAGTATTTTGCACGGGCAGTGGCACCCGAGATCGAACTGTGGCGGTTTGAACTGCATGAGAACTGGCGGGAAAAGGTAAAGGTCGTTGCGAGACAGTCATATGCACAAGCCCGCGCGTAAGCAAGGGCGAATCATTCAACGTTGCGTGGTTCGCCCTTGCTTACGCGCGTGCTTGTGCATCGGTTAAGCCGGATTCACATACCTATAACCCACACCACGCACAGTTTGAACGATCTTCGGATTGTTTGGTTCGTCTTCGAGGTGTTTGCGGAGACGGACGATGAAATTGTCGATGGCCCGGGTGTCGGTGTCCTCCTGGAGCTGCCAGACGTCTTCGAGGATCTCTTTGCGCGAAACGGCACGGCCTTCGTTGTCGATGAGGTATTGGAGCAGTTTGGTCTCCATCAGGGTCAGCGGGATCAGTTCGGTGCCGTTGCGGAGTTCTAGGTTTTCGAAGTCGATTGTGCGGCTGTTGACCGATATCTGCCGGCCGGTTTTTGCGACTTTTGCCTCGTTCCGCGACCAACGACGGCGGCGAAGAAGTCCGTTCAGACGAGCGATGAAGATGTTTAGATCGAATGGTTTGGGTAGGTAATCGTCGGCCCCGGCTTCGAATCCTTGCAATACATCCTCGGGCCTTCCGCGAGCGGTAAGCATCAATACCGGCGTGTAATCGAGCCGTTCGCGCAAAGTCCTCGCGACTTCAAATCCATCTACCGTCGGCAGCATCACATCCAAAACGATCGCATCAAAAACCTCAGTCTCAAGCTTCTCCAGAGCCGGAGCACCGTCGCCAACAACCGTGACCTCATGTCCCTCGGCCTCAATATTGAACCGCAGTCCATCGGCCAGGTGCTGTTCGTCCTCGACAATTAGAACTTTCATAAACGTTTGGAGTCCCGCCTTTAGGCGGCCCCTGATAACCCCCGCTCAGATCCACCTAAAGGCGGGACTCCGAACTTCGATATCGGTAATTGCACAAAAAAAGTCGTCCCTTTTCCCTCGCCCTTGCTCTGGGCCCGGACGCGACCGCCATGTTTGTCTATGACGGAGCGGACGATCGAGAGGCCGAGACCGGTGCCTTTTGCCGCATTGGCGGATTTGTTGGGAACACGATAAAAGCGTTTGAAAATGCGTTTCAGATCGGCTCGTGCCATGCCTATACCGTGATCGCGAATATAGATGTCAGCTTTGTTTCCTCGCGAAGCTTTTACCCGAACCGATATCTTTGGTTCATCGTCGGAATATTTCACAGCGTTGTCGAGCAGATTGGCAAAAGCTGCCTGTAGCTCACCGCGATCGCCCACAACCTTTACGGCATTCGCCGGTTTGGAGAACCGGATCGCTCCATCATCCAGATGCTTTCGCGAACGCACAATTCCAATGGTCTCCTGTAGCAATTCCGCGATATCGATCTCCGCCAGGTTCATCGCCCGCTGCTTTTCGCGAGTGCGGCTGGCCTGCAAAACCTGCTCGACGGTGCTCAGCAGACGCTGATTGTCGGCAAGCATGATGTCGTAAAACTCAAGCTGCTTCTCTCGCGGCAGATCACGTGATTTCAGCGTTTCGAGATAAAGCTTTATCGAGGCGATCGGGGTTTTCAGTTCGTGCGTGACAGCGTTTAAGAAGGCATCATGCTGCTCGTTGCGGCGAATCTCGCGCACCAGAAAGATCGTATTTAATATCAACCCCGTGATGATCAGCGAGAAAAAGATCACGCCGAATACGAGCAGCGCGACCTCGCGCAGATTGAGCAGTATCCAGCCGACATTCAGGGCGATCGCCAACACAGACAGGCTGATGCCGAGTATCAAAAAGAATATCGCTGTTCCGCGTCGACGCATCATCTGGACCGAACCCCACGGAACTTAGCATATAGGGGAAAACAAAAATGGGAAAGTGAGATTATTTCTACTCACTTTCCCACCTGCACATTTTTCCTAGACTCTAAAGGAAAACTAAGCTGCCTTTTTCATCATTCGCGGCTTTTCGGATTCCGTCGCGAGATCGTACGCATATAGATCCTGAATGAGGCCAAGTTTCTCTGCGATGCAGAGTTGGTACCAGTTGATGTCAAACTCTTTCCACGTCAGGCCGTGCTTTGCTGAACGCGCGAAAGCGTGGTGGTTATTATGCCAGCCCTCGCCAAACGTCACCGCGGCAACGAGAACGTTGTTCCTGGAATCATCACGCGTTTCGAACCGTCGGCTGCCGAAAAAGTGCGTTAACGAATTTACCGTCCAGGTAAAATGCCAGCTTAACACGATCCGGACAACGACCGCCCACAGAACCATAGTCCAACCGCCGATCGCGAACAATCCGGCGGCGAGGATCAATGTCGTTACGTAATAATATTTGTCGATGAACCGCAGATACGGATCTTTTAACAGGTCCGGCGAATAACGCTGGCGGACCGCTTCAGGCTGATTTTGCCCGGTGCCCTTGAATATCCAGCCCATGTGCGACCACCAGAAACCTTTTTTCGAATTGTGCGGATCTTTATCTGTGTCCGAAAAGGCGTGATGCAAACGGTGGGTCGTGACCCACGAGATCGGGCCGGACTGCAGGCCAAGCGTTCCGCAAGTCGCGAGAAAGCGCATGAACCATTTTGAGCTCGTAAAACCGCGATGTGTCAGCATTCGGTGATAGGAGATGCCGATGCCCCAGCTCGAAGCGATCCACCATAGGATCACCGTAGCGGCAAGATTTTGCCAGCTAAAAGTAAAAAATGCCCCAAGTGCGGCGATGTGAAAGGCCGTAACGGCAAAGATCGTGTGCCAGTTGTACTTGTCGGCCCGCGACGGCTCAAATTCGATAACGTTTTGCATTAAGTAAAAACCCTCTGTAAGAAATTATTCGTCTGCGGCACATTTCCGCTCACTTTTAACCTTAACAGGTTTGTTTTGCTGTGATTGTAAGAGTTTCGTAATCTGATACCTTTCCTACCAGGCGCCCTTCTCTTTATAGCTGTATAGCTGTGAAAAATTCAGTAAAAATATTCTGGATGCGGGAAATTATTGCCGGGCTCCGTTTTCGATCAGAAGGGCTTCGATTCTGCGGTGGTTGTTGGCTTTGGCTAAGACGAGGGCGGACCAGTCTCGGTCGTTTTTGATGTTCGGGTCGGCGCCGCGTTCGAGGAGGAGTTTGACGGTTTCGAATTTGCCGGCATGGGCGGCATAGGCGAGGGCGGTTAGGCCGTCGTAGGCTGGGCGGTTGATCTGGGCTCCGGCGTCGAGCAGGAGTTTGACCGCTTCGACATGGTCGAGACGGGCGGCGGCGATGAGCGGGGTCCAATAGTTGCCGCGGCGTGGTTCGTCGACGACGGCACCGGCGTCGAGCAGCAGTTTGATGTTGCCGACGTGGCCGGTGTGGGCTGCCCAGTAGATGGGCGAATAGCCGTTGTCGAGGTTGACCTTTGCCCCGCTGTCGAGCAGCAGTTTGACGATCTCGGGGTTGTTCTTCTGCACGGCGACGCCGAGGCCGTTCTCGCGTCCTTCGCGGCCGCTGTCGAGGGCGGAGCCTTTGGCGAGCACGAATCGCGCCTGGTCGATCTTGGAATTGTAAATCGCGAAATACAACGCTTTGGAGAGAACCTTTTCGTTGAAGATCACTTTCTCGTCAAACCCGTTAGTGAAGTAGCGGATCAGCTCGTCATTGCCCGCCTTGAAGGCGTAAAGCAGCGGCGTCATCCCCTCGCCATCGACCGCAGCGACGTCCGAACCTGCCTTGACCAGCAGCTTGACCGACTCGATATTTTGATTCGACGCGGCCGAGATGAGCGGTGTGCGGCGGTTTATGTCGAGGGCGTTCGGGTCGGCGCCGGCTTCGAGGAAGCGGCGAACGGCGGCGGAGCAGGAGGTCGCGTCGTGCAGGACGGTCGTACCGTAGCGGGCGGCTCGGTTCACGTCGGCACCGGCTTTCAGCAGGATTTCCATCAGCTCGAAATCGCCGCTGGCGGCGGCCAGCAGCGGCAGAAACCCACGGCTGTCCGCCTGATTGACGTCAGCTCCTTCGGCGATGAGCTTTTTGACGAGCGGGACGTCGCGATGGCGGAGACCTTCGAGCAGCGGGGTTTCCGCCGGGATGTCTTCACCGACGGGGCATCCACCGTGGCCGGCCGGGACTATTTTGAAGCAGTGCTCGAACGAGGGCGCCGGTTTCGGAGCCGTCGACTGAGCGGGCTTCTGCCCGAGGGCAGGTACGACGGACGACAGCAACACACCCGCGAGGGCAATGATCGGTAGACGCATTCTTTGATCTCCTTCTACGCTGGATCAGATTTGCGAAAGCGGCGAAAGGTTGCTTTTTACTACGGGATGTCCGGGACCGATGGTCGAAAGACAGAATTTGACAATGAGAATGTCAATGCGTCGTTTTACGCGACTGACGAACGGATTCAGCAAAAAGTGGGATAACTTGAACTATATGATGATCCCCCCGTGGCAACAGAATGACAAAAGTCTATTATTGTATAAATACGACGGACTAAAACCCTTATGTTTACTGGGTTATATGGCACACACATTCTTGTACTTTACAAGAGTTTTGTAACAGTTAAATTGGCACGGAATGCCTTTGAATTATTGACACTCAGCATCTAAAGTAATTCTTGCCCGTCGACGCAAAATGGCCCGAAAGAGCAACCCTCAGATCTGGATCGAGTATGCCCTCGCAAAAGCGATACTCGTTTTTCTCGCCATCCTGCCGCGAGGAGTGGCGATTGCCTTCGGATTCTCCGTCGCAGCTGTGGGATATCGCGTGTTGGGCAAGCTGCGGAGAGTCGGTCTCAGAAGTCTGGAACTTGCGTACCCGGAAAGAACCGGGATTGAACGAAACGCTTTGCTGAAAGGCTCTTTTCGAAACCTTGGCCGTACGCTCGGAGTTGTCGGCGGCTTTGCGAATGTTACACGGGAAAATATTAATGACCTGATCGAGATCGAGTTCGACCCCGAATTTGAAGCAGAATTTGCCCGCATCCGCGAGAGTAAACGTGGAATCCTGATTCTCACCGGCCACATCGGAAACTGGGAGCTGTTCGCATTAGCTTATTCGATGTTTTTTGGCCCGGCAAATCTGCTTTCTCGCAAAATGGACAACCCGAAGATCGACGCGATGGTCGAATCGCTGCGTTCGAGCTTTGGCAACCGGCAGATCGACAAGATCAACTCCGCCGGGCCGATTCTTCGCATTCTAAATAAAGGTGGGACCGTCGGGATACTCGCGGACGTTAACACTCATCCAAAGGAAGGTGTTTTCGTGCCGTTTTACGGGATCCAGGCGTGCACAACCGCGGGTGTTGCGATGCTCGCTCAAAGAGCAAACGCCGTGATCGTGCCGTTATTTGCCGTTTGGAACGAAGAGAAAGGCAAATACACGATGATCAACGCAAAGATCATCGAACCCGCAAACACCGGCGACCGCAAGGCAGATATCGAGACAACGACCGCTGAATTCACCGCCGCTCTCGAACGCGTTATCCGCAAATACCCCGACCAATGGAACTGGATCCACCGCAGGTGGAAAACACGGCCGCCGGGCGAACCGGAGCTTTATGACAACATCTGAACCCAAAGTTTGCGGATCCTGCGGGAACACCTTCGGCTGCGGGGCAAATGCCGAAGGTTGCTGGTGCGCGGGCATTTCGCTCGCTCCGGAAATTGCCGACGGCCTAAAGGTGAAATACGAAGACTGCTTATGTCCGCAGTGCCTCAGCACCCTCGCGACAACTCCATCGATAATCGTCACATATCCGGACGGTGCGACGGAGATCATCGCTGGCGGCGCTCGCGTTGATACTGAGAATTATCACGAGGCAATGGTTGATTTTTACGACAGACACGGCACTCTCTTGAAACAAATCAGTATGCGTGCGAATATCGAGTGGAAAATTATCGACCCAACAAAATTTTGATGAATATGAAAATGAAGGTTCGCTTTACGCTCGCGTTTGTCGTTCTCCTTTTGATCGCTCAGGTCGCAGTCGGCCAGCAGCGTCTCATGGTCGTTGGCGGCGGTACGCGTCCGCCTGAGGCGACGAAAAAGTTCGTTGAGTGGAGCGGCGGAACGAGATCGAAGATCCTCGTCATCACGTGGGCTAGCGGCGAAGAAGATTCGAGCTACGAGGGCACGGAAAAGGTCTTTATGGCGGCAAATCCCGGCTCTGTCGAACACGCCGTCATCAAGCCCCTCGACGCTGAAAAGCGGGCGAGATTCGTCGAGCAGCTAAAAGCAGCGACAGGAGTCTATTTTGGCGGCGGCGATCAGAACCGAATCATGGATGTGCTTAAAGATGAGGAGCTTCTAAAATTGATCCGAGCCAAATACGCCGCGGGAACGCCGTTCGGAGGAACGAGTGCCGGCGCAGCAGTGATGTCAGATCCGATGATGACGGGCGAAGCGGATCTGAAAATTCTTGATGGGAAAAAGGTTGGCGTCCGTCCGGCGATCGGATTCGTGCCTGATGTAATGTTTGACCAGCATTTTTTGTTGCGGCAGCGTCACAACCGCCTTTTTGGCTTTGTCATGGAAAACCCGAGGTTTCTCGGCGTCGGCATAAACGAAGGAATGGCCGTGATGATCGAAAACAACCGTGATCTCACGACTGTCGGCCCGACCCAGGTAATGTTCATCGATGCAAAAGACCGCAAAGGAGCGATGTTGGTCCATTTTCTCAAGGCTGGAGATCGCTACGATCTCAAAAAACGAAAACCTGTCGGCAAACGTTAACTGCCCCACGTCACAAACATCGCAATAGCCGCCGCAAACATCACTGCGGCGGCGAGCCAGCCGACGATATTTGTCCACATCCCGTTTGTTCGCGTTCCCATAACTTTTTTGTTGTTGGCCACAAGCATGACAACGACGAGCAGCGGCGGAGCGACCACGCCGTTGATTACAGCGGTCCAGAACAAAGCGCTGATCGGGTTGATCCCGGCAAAATCGATCAGCACACCAACGAGTGTCGATGCCGCAATAACTCCATAAAATTTCCTTGCATGACGCGGCTTTTCGTCAAGGCCTGACGGCCAGCCGAATGTCTCGGCAACCGCATACGCAGCCGAACCGGTCAAAACCGGGATCGCGAGCAAACCTGCTCCGACGAGTCCGATGCCGAATAAAACGGTCGCGAAATTCCCCGCTAGCGGCCGCAAAGCCTGCGCCGCCTCGGTCGCGGATTGAATATTCGTCTGCCCGGTGACATGAAGCGTCGCTCCGGCGGATACGATCACGAAATAAAAAACAACATTGCAAAAGAGCATCCCGGCGATCGTGTCGATCTTTTCCTTCTTGATCTCAACATCGGTCGCACCTTTTCGCTCGGTAAGTTTCACACGGCCTTCGCTCTTCTCCTCCTCGACCTCTTCGCTCGCTTCCCAAAAGAAAAGATACGGCGAGATCGTCGTGCCGAGGATAGCGACGATCGTCGTGATGTATTCGCTGGTAAATGAGATCTGCGGCAAAAAGGTGGCTTTAGCAACGGCGTACCAATCAGGTTTGGCGAGAAACGCTGCTATCACATACGCGAAGAGCGATAGCGTCAGCCACTTAAAGATCTTCATGATCAGCCGATACGAGCCCCAGATCTGTAGGACGACGATCACGATCGCGATAGGAATGACCATTGCCGCTATAGGAACCGGCACGAACATATTGATCGCGGCCGCGATCGCCGCGATGTCAGCTCCGGCATTGATCGTATTCGCGATCACGAGGCCGATGACCACAGGATATAGAAGCTTTTTTGAGTAATAACGCTTTAGAACGCCCGCCAAACCACGCCCGCTGCACATCCCGATCTTTGCACAAATGTGCTGCACAACGATCATCAATGGCAGCGTGACGATCGCCGTCCACAACGTCGCATACCCAAGCGACGCCCCCGCCTGCGAGTAAGTTCCGATCCCCGACGGATCGTCATCCGACGCACCCGTGATCAGCCCCGGGCCAAGCCGGTCGAGAAGGTTTTTCAGAGGATTATTGTTGCGATCCATAAGGTGGAGAGCTTAGATCACGATCTTTTCCTCGCCTGCGACTGCACTGCGGTAATTGCGACGGCATCGACGATATCTTCGGCTTTGCAGCCACGCGAAAGATCGTTGCAAGGTCGGTCTAATCCTTGCAGGATCGGACCAATAGCGGTGCCGCCGGTTAGGCGTTCGGTTAGTTTGTAGGCGATGTTGCCGGCGTTCAGGTCGGGGAAGATGAGGACGTTGGCCCGGCCGGCGACCTCGGAGCCGGGAGCTTTTGAGGCGGCGACGGATTGAATGAGGGCGGCGTCGGCCTGGAGTTCGCCGTCGATGGCGAGGTCGGGCATTCTTGCCTTGACGGTTTTTGTGGCTTCGACGACTTTGTCGATAAGTCCGTGTTTTGCACTTCCCTTGGTAGAAAACGAGAGCATTGCGACCCGCGGCTCGACTTGCAGCAAGGCACGGCAGGAATCGGCCGACGTCATAGCGATCTCGGCGAGTTCACTGACGTCGGGGTCAATCACGACGCCGCAATCCGCGTAGATCATCGCCCCGTTCGCACCGAATTTCTTATCCGGCACAACCATCAGGAAAAAGCTCGAAACGGTTTTGAATCCGGCTTTCACTACGATACATCTGAGGGCGGCGGCAACAGTGTGTGCGGTCGTATTGGTCGCACCGGCGACAGAGCCGTCGGCTTTGCCTTCGCGAACCATCAGGTTGCCAAAATAGAGCGGGTCTTTGACGGTTTGTTCGGCTTCCTCAAGCGTGACGCCTTTTGCCCGGCGCATTTGGTGATAGAGTGTCGCAAGTGTGCCAAAATCGCTCGATTTCCGATGGTCGATGATCTCTACGCCGTTGAGATTCGAACCAGTTTCCGCGGCGAACGAGCGAATTTTATCTTCATTCCCCAAAAGAGTAATTTTTGCGATCCGTTCTGCGACGCACATAGCAGCAGCCTGAACGGTTCGAGCGTCCTCGCCCTCGGGCAAGATTATGTGCTGCAGATCGGCGGCGGCTCGTTGGCGAATTTGTTGAAGGATCATAAGGCGTTGTCAGTTGCCAGTGGCCAGTTGTCAGAAAGATCAGCTTTTACTGACAACTGACAACTGACCACTGACAACTATTGACTGAATTTACCATACAACCAACCGACGCGAAACTTGCTCAAACATCCGCTATTCTTTAAACTTTGAGAAAGCCGAAAATAAGACCATGAAAGAGCCAAAAAATAAGATTAAACGCCACGAAAAATCAGAGCTTAAAGGCCGACTGCACGGGTTCCTGATGTTCCTGCCGAACATGGTTCTTTTACTCGCACGATTGTTAAAAGACGCTCGTGTGCCGATCGCCGAAAAGGCGCTTTTTGCCGCCGCGATCGTATATGTGATCTCGCCGCTCGATTTTATTCCGGATGTTTTTCCGTTCATCGGGCAGGTTGATGATCTGTATGTTGTTGCACTGGTATTGCTTAGGCTTGTGAACCGATCCGACGAAGCGGTTGTTCGCGAGCATTGGTCAGGCGGCGGCGACATCGTTGCATTGTCCGATCAGATCGCCAATATCGCTCCCAAATTCTTGCCGAAACGCGTCTCGCGAGTCCTGACATCCCGCGTCGAACTAGCTCCCGCCGGACAGATCCTGCGCGGTATTTCGAAAAAGAACGAAGCCCTGGTTCGCGAGATCGCGGTTGAGGACAAGATCGAGATCGACGCCCGTTCGCGAATGGCAAATTAGGTTCAAAAATGTTTTTTCGATTTCGGCGTAAATAGTTGATCTTTCTGTGGATTACTGTCCGCTTTGTGACTATATTTACTGAAAGCCCGTATTTCACCTACGTTGAAATAAAGTGAGACCGCCTGCTGGATTTTCGATATACTGTTTGCGTATCGAAGATCCGGAAGAAGAATTCTATGTTTGAACGCTACACGGAGAGGTCCCGCAGGGTGATCTTCTTTGCCCGATACGAAGCCCTCCAATATGGTTCCCAGGTCATTGCGCCGGAGCACATTTTGCTCGGGCTGATGCGTGAGGATAAAACTCTCTCGGCCCGGTTCTTCCCTTTTAGGCATGTGCTGACGGTTGACTCGATCCGCCGTGACGTTGAAGAGCGGATCGTACTGCGTGACCGCATCCCGCAATCTTCTGAGCTGCATCTTTCTCCGGCGACCAAACAAATTCTCTTCTACGCCAACGACGAAAGCCGTCAGCTAAAGAATCGCCACATCGGTCCTGAGCATTTGCTGCTCGGCATCGTCCGTGAGGAAAAAAGTGTCGCGGCTGAAATACTGTTTGGCTACGGCCTCAGGCTCAATGACGTTCGCGACGAGATGACGCGGCAGAGCGGAGTTCCGGGCGTTTTGTCGGGCAAACCCGAAAATTCTAAAACGCCGAGCCTCGCGGAATTCACCCGCGACCTGACCGTTGACGCCGCCGAGGGCCGTCTCGATCCGCTCGTCGGCCGCGAACAGGAACTCGAACGGATCATCGAGATCCTCTGCCGCCGCACGAAAAATAATCCTGTCCTGATAGGCGAATCCGGTGTCGGCAAAACCGCCATCGTCGAGGGCCTCGCTCAGCGGATCGTTGATAAAAACGTCCCGACTTTTCTCGAAAACAAACGCATTCTCTCGCTCGACCTCTCGCTCATCGTCGCCGGAACTAAATACCGCGGCCAGTTCGAAGAGCGTTTGAAAAAGATCATGGCCGAGCTAAAGGAGAGCGAAGAGAATATCGTTTTCATCGATGAGCTTCACACCCTCGTCGGAGCCGGTTCGGCAGAAGGCACACTTGATGCGGCAAACATCCTAAAACCAGCGTTGTCTCGCGGCGACATTCAATGCATTGGTGCCACGACGCCGAGCGAATATCGCAAAACGATCGAAAAAGACCGTGCCCTGGAACGCCGTTTCCAGTCGGTCAAGATCGAACCGCCGACGGAAGCTGACGCAATCGAGATCATCCAGGGCGTCGTTGAGCGCTATGAGGCGTTTCATCAACTGCGGTATTCTAAAGAGGCTCTTGTTGCCGCCGTTACCCAATCAAATCGCTATATTCCCGACCGTTTTCTGCCGGACAAAGCCATCGATGTTCTCGACGAAGCCGGTGCTCGCGCCAAATTGCGGTACCAGCACGAAAATCGCGGCGAACCGTCGTGGAAGGAAGCCGTCGAAAACTGGAAACGTGCCGCCGCGAGCGAAGATCAGTTGATATCCCTGGAATTACGCTCGCTCGAGGATTCCTTCTTCGCCGTTGAGGTTTCTAAGGACGATGTCGATGAGGTCATTGCAAGGTGGACCGGCGTTCCAGTCTCGTCGGTCAAGCAAAAGGAGGCTGAAAAACTCCTGACGATCGAAACCGCCCTACAGAAACGCATCATCTCGCAGCGTCCGGCAATTTCTGCCCTCGCGCGAGCCATCCGCCGCTCGCGTGCCGGTCTTAAGAACCCGAGCCGTCCCGTCGGGTCGTTTCTGTTCCTCGGACCGACCGGCGTCGGTAAGACTGAAGTTGCCCGCTCGATTGCCGAGTATTTGTTCGGCTCCGAACGGGCTTTGATCCGTTTTGACATGAGCGAATTCATGGAGAAACACTCAGTCTCAAAATTCATCGGTTCGCCTCCGGGATATGTCGGCCATGAAGAAGGCGGGCAGCTCACCGAGAAACTTCGACGCTCGCCCTATGCGGTCGTCCTCTTTGATGAGGTCGAAAAAGCGCATCCGGATCTGTTCAACGTACTGCTACAGGTTTTTGAGGACGGAATTTTGACCGACGCTCTCGGCCAGACGGTCGACTGTAAACACGCGATCTTTATCATGACCTCAAATCTCGGTGCGAGAGTTATCCAGAAACGCTCGTCGCTCGGCTTTCAGGCGAATGCCGCCGCGACGCGAGATCAGATGGAAGACGAGGTGATGACGTTGGTTAAGCAGACATTCGCACCTGAGTTTATCAATCGTCTCGATGAGATCATTCTGTTTGACGAGCTGAACGACGAAGACCTGTTCCAGATCCTCGACCTCCAGATCGCCCGGCTCAATAAGATCGTCGAAAGCCGCGAGCTGAACATAATTCTCACCGACGACGCCCGAAAATGGCTCATCGACAAAACCTGCACCGATCGCAAATACGGTGCCCGTCCCCTGAAACGTGCACTGCAAAAATACGTCGAAGACGAACTCTCCGAAGCCCTCATTCAAGGCGATGTCACCAGCGAAAGCACCGTCGAGGTGTACGCTGCATCTGACAAGCTTGCCTTCCGCGAGGTCCGTACGAAGAAAGCCGCGAAAGAGCTTACCCAAAAAGCATAAACTGGAACGCGGGCATCATGCCCGCGAGTTCGAAGGCACGATAACAAACCGTATGGGCGGGCAGGATGCCCTCCAGTTTTCGTTTTCACAAATTTCCCTGTATAATTCGAAAGTTTGCTAGATAGTTCCCAAGGGCAACCTGCGGGATGTCGAGAGAATCAAACTAGGCAATATAGATCCGACTTTGATTGACCGTTATTGTGCGTTTATATCATTATTTTGCGGGCACTTTAACGGCTGAATAGAAAGCTCTGACGGGCTTTGTAATTTGCACTAATAGGGAAGTTTCCGGTTTATGAACAATCTTCGCGCACTCGGATATGTCGTCTTGGTGTCGGCAATTCTGGCTTTTCCGGCTATTGCCAACACCAAAAGCAGTGCGAAAAAAACAATCGCTCCGGCCGCTGCTAGCACTCAGCGGATCGTCGAAAGCGTCGATATTCAGGGCAATCGCCGTCTCCGGGATGATGATCTTTTATATTTTACAAAGGTCCGTGCGGGTGACGTTTATGATCCTGCCGCTGTCGAACGGGACATGCAAGAGCTTTTATCGCTCAACTTTTTCGATAAGGTAAAAACACGCGTTCTAATCGAAGACGGTATCCGCGGCGGCGTGAATGTCATTTTCGAGGTCGTCGAATTGCCAATCATCCGCGACCTTCAGTTCAAAGGGGCTAAGGCCCTGACCGAGGCTGACATTCTTAAGGAATTTCGCGAAAAACGCGTCGGTATTTCAAAAGAAGCTATCTACGACCCTGTAAAAGCCCAGGGGGCGAAGCGAATCTTGCGCGAAATGCTCGCCTCCAAAGGATTCCCGAATGCGAAAGTGGAACTTGAGGAAGAGGCAGTCTCCGCGACCTCTGTTGCTGTCACGTTTGTCATTGAACAGGGATATCGCTCGAGAATTCTCGAGATCGATTTCGAAGGCAATCAGAAATTTAAAGATGGCGAGCTCCGCGATGCGTTGACGCTCGTCAAGGAAACCGGCATGATCTCGCGGGTCAAGGGCATGGACATCCTCGACCTGAGAAAACTCGAATACGATCTGCAAAAAAACGTTCGTGCCTACATGTGGTCGAAAGGCTATTTCCAGGCACGTATCGGTGATCCGGTCGTCGAAGGTCTAGGCTACAAACGAACGGGATTTCCTATTCTCAAAGCTTTCCCGCTGCCGCTCGTAACGTCAAAGGACGACACGCTGAAGATCAGGATCCCGGTCACGGAAGGCAAGGTTTTCCGCGTTGGTGAGCTTAAGGTCGAGGGCAACTCGATCTTCTCGGAACAGCTCATTCTTGCTTTCGTCGGCCTTAAGAAAGGCGAGGTTGCCGATGGTAAGCGTCTACAGGATGCGATCTACGAAGACCTGAAAAAAGAATACGGTCGCCAGGGATTTGTTCAGTACACGGCGGAATTTGAACCGCAGTTCAAGGACAATCCGGCAAAACCGGACGAAGGTATCGTCGATATCACGATCACGATCGAGGAAGGCAAGCAGTTCACGCTTCGCCGTCTGGAATTTACAGGAAACACCTTCACCCGCGACAAGGTCATGCGTCGTGAGGTTCTGATCAACGAAGGCGATATTTACAATCAGGGATATCTCGATATCTCGGTCGCTCGTCTGAATCAAACGCAGTATTTTGACCCGATCGACAAAGATCAGGACGTCGAGATCCGCACGGACGAAGAAAAAGGCGACGTCGATCTGATCGTCAAGGTCAAGGAAAAGGGCCGACAGCAGATCTCTTTCAACGGCGGTCTGTCGGGCATCGGCGGTTCGTTCTTCGGCCTCGAATACTCGACCAACAACCTCGCCGGAACCGGTGAGATCCTGTCGTTCAACCTGGGTGCCGGTAACCGTCAGCAGAGTTTGCAGTTCACGTATCAGCAGCCATATTTCCGTGATCGCCCGGTCTCGGTCGGCTTTTCGGTTTTTGCGAGCCGCTATAAATTCTTTGGCGAGGGCACGTTCCTCACGCAGAATCAGGATATTCTTAACGATCTGTACAACCCGTACGGAACTGTCACGACAGACGAAAAGAACCTCTTTACGCAGACGACCTATGGTGCGAATGTGTTTGCGACCGCTCCGCTTTCTGAGCTGTTCTTTAAGAAACGACGCTTTACGCAGTTCTCACGGGTCGGACTGACCTATCAGTTGTCGGCGACAAGTATTGCAGACCCCGAGGTCAATGCGAGTACCGACCCGGCCGCCACCATTCCGGTCATCTATCGCCAGCCGAATATCATCACGAGCCGTGTAACCGGAACCTTTGCGTACGACACACGACAGCCGGCAGCAAACGGCATCGATACGAATAGCGGCAAATCACTCTCTTTCTCGGTCGGCTTCGCGGGACTTGGCGGCGACGTTCGAACCTATCAGCCGAATCTCACGTATTCGCAGTTCATTCCGGTCCGCAACAGGAAATCCAAGAATCCGCACGTTCTCGCGTTTCGAATTCAAGCCGGTACGATCGGCACGTGGGCGATCACCGACAAGATCCGCAACGCCAATTCGATCTCATTCGTAGGCGGCGTTCCGGCGTACGAGCGTTACTATCTGGGAAGCGAGAACGACCTGCGCGGTTATAATTCACGCTCGATCGGCCCGGTCGCTCCTTTCGACACTTACGTGACGAGCCGAAATGTGGTGCTTACCACTAACGCTTCCGGTGCGAATAATACGGAGACAGGACTACAGCCTCGCGATGTAGCTGAAATAACAACACTAGGTAACGTTACGGGTATCAGCGGTGCGAATCCCGCTCTGTTCTCGCGAAATTTCCGTTTCATTGGCGGCGACACGCAACTTTTGGCGAACGTGGAATACCGCATGCCGATCTTTGGTCCGGCGACGCTCGCGATCTTTGGTGACGTCGGCTCGGTCTTTAATCTTCGTAAATCGGGCCAGCAAATTATTAACAGCGAATTCCTACCCGACGAAACATTTCTCGGTGCCGGTCGTCTGACGGCTCTTGGCCTGATCGCCGCTCCGGTACTCGAGAGCAGCTTCGGCAGTATCCTGTACTATCGCGGCCGTGTGATGACGAAGACCGACTACATCACGGAATTTTGCCGCGGCAACCGTTTCGGCTGCCCAACTAGCTTGTCACCACAGGTTCAGCAGCTTTTCCTTCGCGGTGATGTTCAGCAGAACTCACTGCTCGATGTCGATAATGCAAAGTTCAATAAGCTGAATGATTTCAAGGCGAGTCTCGGCCTTGAGCTTCGTGTTCAGGTTCCGATCGTAAACGTACCGTTCCGCCTGATCTACTATTACAATCCTAATGCGAAACTAGGATTTACCGAAGAACTGCCGGGAATTTTCCTGCCGGGCAAACGCAGCGGATTTAGATTTACGGTCGGACGAACGTTCTAGGATTCGAGTTCCGTATTGAGACGGTCCTGCGGCCAAATTGATTTTATTTTAGGTTTTCGATAAGATTGCTATTCTTTTTTCGAAACCGTAAGCAACAGTTTTCGTAAAATAGGTTTCAAAGAAATATGAAGATTAGAGGGGCGATTAGGTCTTTCTGTCAGATTAAGGAGTTTCACAAGATAATGAAAAGATTTACTACGTTTGCCCTCAGCTTTGTCTTCGCAGCAGTGTTTGCCGTTTCTGCTTTTGCTCAGGCCGGTGCACAGCCCGCAATGACCAAGATCGGATGGATCGACACCGGTGCGTTCGCCGACCCGAAAGAGGGCGTCACCAAATATAACAATGCCCTGACCGCGCTTGATAACGAAATGAAGCCGCGCGTCACCGAGCTTCAGGGTATCCAGACCAGGGTCCAGACGATCGCCAAGGATCTCGACGCCCTGCAAAAACCGGGCGTGCCGGTCGATCAGAAAGCAATTCTGACAAAACAGGACGAAGGCCAGCGACTACAGCGTGAATTCGAATTCAAGAAGAAAGAGTATGACGCGGCTGTAGAAAAACGCAGCGGCGAGGTGCTCGGGCCTGTCTCGGCTGATATCAGCAAAGCGATCCAGGATTTTGCCAAAGCTAAGGGCTATGCTGTCGTTCTCGACATTGCGGCTCTGGCGAGTGCAAATGCAATTTTGTCTCTCGATCCGGCTTCGAACATCACGAAAGAGTTCATTACATTCTACAACGCACGTCCGGCTACTACCGCCTCGACGGTGGCTCCTAAATAACTTTTATTTTGGCAGTTTTCAGGCTGAAGGCCAGACGAGACGTGTGATCTCTCTGGCCTTCATATCATTCAAGCAGGAGTTTTTTGCACCATGTCATTAAATCGTTCTTTTATTTTCGTCATTCTTTTTCTGGCCTTTGCGAGTGTCAATAGTTCAGCTCAGGCCCAGCCTTCGGCCATCAAGATAGTGGTGATCGACACAGCCGTCTTTTTTAATGAAAAACTCGGCATTACGAAAATAGTTTCGGCCTCGAAAACTCTTGCAAACGAACTTGCCCCGAAGCGGAGTGCCGTTCAGCAGCTCGTTGCCCGTATCGATACGCTGAATAAGGAAATGGCCGCTTTTCAGGCAAACGCCGCTAAGGGCATTCCGGTTGACGAAAAAACGGTCCAGGGCAAGGTCGATGAACTCGAACGGCTCAAGCGTGAAGGCAAATATCAGGAAGACGAATTCAACGCCCGCGCCCAAAAACGCCAAAGCGAAATCGTCGGCCCGGTTTATTCCGAGGTTCTGCGATCGCTCGGTGAATACGTCAAGTCTAAGGATTACGGGATCGTGTTCGACGCATCCAAGGATCAAACCGGAGTGCTGCTATTTGCATCGGAAAAATACGATATAACAAAAGACTTCATCAATTACTACAACACGCGGCCCGTGACAGCGATTGCTCCGGTACCTCGGTAGACCGTGTGCTTCCGGGATTTTTCGCGGCCGGCAAAATTGCCTTTTGCCGGCTTTTTTGTTTACATTTCGTTGAAGCTTATGTCTATCCTAGATTCGATCGCTATACAAAAGATCCTGCCGCACCGCTATCCATTTCTATTGGTTGATAAAATAATCGAGATGGAACCGCGTGTCAGCATCGTAGGCATCAAACAGGTAACGGCGAATGAGTATTTCTTTCAGGGGCATTTCCCCGGAGCACCCGTGATGCCCGGCGTCCTGCAGATCGAGGCACTTGCACAGGTCGGTGCGATCCTTGCACTGCGCGAATTCGAGGACCGCGACGACAAGATCCCGTTCTTCACCGGCATTGACAACTGCCGTTTTCGCCGGCCCGTCGTGCCGGGCGACACGCTGCGTTTGGAAGTAACTGCACTGCGTATCGGAAGTAAGGTCCAAAAGATGCATGGCATCGCGAGCGTCGATGGTCAGGTAACGGCCGAGGCAGAAATTTTGTCCATCATCGCTAACAGATCGTAAGGAGAAAATCGTATGGATCAGGTACAAATGCAGGAGCTGTATCAGCAATATTTTTATTATATCCTGGCTGCCGGTATCGCGATCGGGTTGATCTTCGGCACGATCCCGCTATTCCTCGGGATCAAGCGTAAAAAAAGGAATATGGGGCTGGTCGGCTTTATCCTCGCTGGGGTTGCAGGAGCATTTTCTCCATTGATCGCCGTTGTCATCGCTGTAGTTTTTACCGTCCTTATCCTGAGAACCAAAGGCACAGATCCGAAATCGGATGATGACGCCGTAGTTTTCTAAACGTCCTGCAAATGAGTTTTTTTAAGCACGACACGGCAGTAATTTCAGACGGGGCCGAGATCGGCGACGGGTCATACATTGGTCCGTTCTGCACGATCGGAGCCGACGTTCAGTTAGGAAGTGGAGTCCGGCTGGAATCGCACGTCGTCGTCGACGGCCGCACAAAGATCGGTGACGAAACGCATGTTTTCCCGTTCGTCTCAATCGGCCTTGCTCCGCAGGATCTGAAATACGCCGGCGAACCGACCGGAACCGAGATCGGTAAGCGCAATCATATTCGCGAATTCGTCACTATCCATCGCGGCACCGAGGGCGGCGGCGGTATGACCCGGATCGGCGACGGCAATCTGCTGATGGCGCAGGCCCACGTTGCCCACGATTGCCAGCTCGGCAACGAGATCATCATGGCTAACGCCGCAACGCTTGCGGGCCACGTTGAGGTCGCGGACCGCGCCAGCGTCGGTGCGTATTCGGGCGTTCACCAGTTCTGTCGCGTCGGGCTCGAAGCCTTCATTGGCGGCTATTCGGTCGCCGTAAAAGACGCGATGCCGTACGCCACGATCCAGGGCAACCACGCCAAATGCTACGGCCTGAACAGCGTCGGCATGCGCCGCCGCGGCTACGCCAAAGAAGCGATCGACCACCTCAACCACGCCTTCCGCCTGCTGCTCTCCTCAAAGTTGAATACCACCCAAGCCGTTGAAAAGATCACCGAAGAGATCGCCGGCTGCAAAGAGGTCGATCTGCTGCTCGATTTTATCGCGAATGCAAAACGCGGTGTCGTGAAATAACGAACATGAACGACCACAGCGAAGAAGAGATATTGCACGAATTCGGCAAACGCATCCAGCGTTGCTACGGCTGCTTTATCGCCTATCACCTCAAAGACATGTATCTCGGCGAAGACGTCACGTTTTTCTGCGACCACTGCAAAGACGAGACAATGTTCCATTTTGACCAGTTCTCAAAGCTCCTCGATCTCAGCAAACTAAGCGAAGTCGCCGGCGAACATCATCACTAAGTCAGAACCCCCTGCGTAAGCGGTGGGCAGCAACTTCAAATCGGGACTTGATGCCAAAAGGCAAGACGGACCTTTTTCTCCGAGCTGCTCGACATATTCGTCGATCCGGCCGCCCGCTTACGCAGGCGGATCTGACTCGTTTCTATCTTTCTTCCTTTTCCATTAAACTCGTTACGTGGGTGAAAACAGCAGTAATAGCAAGCCGACTTTGACCGGGCTCGCACGACGGCTCGGGCAGTTGCCGAGCGATAAGAAGCGGGCGGCGCTTGAGATAAGTGCGGCCTTGGCCGGTGTTTCATTGCGCGTCAGCCGCGAGTTTGTCGAGGCTGTGCCGAAGGCTTCGAAAATCCTGTCCGCCGACGATCTGCGGCAGTGGGGCGAGCTTGGGCGGCGGTTGGCCATGGGGAATGCCGATACCGGTGCCAAATTCTTTATCGACGGCGTCGGTGCGTTAAAACGCGTGCCAGAAGCGGCTCGTTCGGCGGTTTTTCAGATCTGTACTCGTCAGTTGGTTTTGTCTAGTTCGATCTCGCTTGAGACGTTCAAGTTAGTGCCCAAAATTGCTGCTGACATCGCTGACGACCAGCTTTTTGCGGACGTGCTGACCCTCGCTGCCGAGATCGCTCAGCGGTCGGCAAAGCACAGTTCCGAGTTTCTTGAAAACACTCCGGCGGTCGCTAAAGTGCTCGCCGCATTTGGCGAGGAAAAACGTGCTGTCGCCGACGGCGTGCTCGCACTCGCCGCGCAATTCGCCAATCGGACCGGCGGTATGACCGCCGACCTGTGGTCGAATCTCCCCGCTTCGCTTGAACGGCTCAATGCTGAAAACGCTAAGCTTTTGATGGTGCGTGCCGGTGAATTTTTGGAATTTGGAGGCAGCGTCACACTGCATTTTGTCTCGTCGGGAAGCGAAGTTTTGGCGGCCGCTGAATCTGCGTTTGCGGATTGGTGTACGCTTGCCCGCTCGATCGCACGTCACGGAAACGCGGTACTGATCTCATTTCTCAGAGCCACGCCAAAGTTTTTCGCCTCGTTCACCACAAAGAAAAAAGCCTCCGCCGAAGACATTCGCCGCGTGCTGCAATTAACGACCAAGATCGCTGAAACCGACGCCGAAAGTGCGCTCGCTGCTTTCAAATCCAGTTCCGGAGCCCTGAGAAAAGTTTCGATCGAACAGTTCGAGGAATGGGTTGAGAAAGGGCTAACGGAACGAAGTAATGAGTCTTCGAAATCACGCCGCAGTTATTTCGCACTCGAAACGCGGGCGTCGAATGAACGTTTGCAGGAGACACGACTCGGGCTTCCGCTGGAGAAGATCCAGTCGATCCTGCGGATGTACGTCGAGGCGCTGACCGGCATAGAGATCGAGATCGCTCCGCTCACGGCGATGCCGCAAGAATCGCGGATCGGCGACGGAAAGACGATCTATCTGCCCGCGTCGGTTGCCGAATTCGACAACGACGACCTCGATTTCAAGCTCTACAAAGTCCTCGCCGCTCACGGTGCCGGACAGATCGAATTCGGCACCTTTGACCGCGACACCGATGAGTTAAAGCAGACATACGCTGAACTTACGGAGCTTTATTCCATCTCAGAGGATGATAGAGACGCGTTCGCACTCGGCGGTTATCTCGAAGATGTTCGTAAGGCAGAAAAAGCTTTGCCGGAGAAAGAGATTAGAGCGGAGGCAAAGAAACGGCGGAAAAAACTGCCGAAAGACTCTGACTACAAGACCGTCCTGACCGCCTTCCCCGAGCCGCGTTTGGCAAAAAAGATCTTCGGCACGATGGAAAATGCCCGCATCGACAACTGCTTGCGCCAAACCTATCGCGGCCTCGTCGCCGACCTTGATCTGATGCAGTCGTTCCTGCGTTCGAATCGCCCCTACATCTTCGACCTGCCGATGTACCAGGTGCCGTTCGAACTGCTCTTCCAAATCACCCTCTGCGGTGGTGCGACCGATGATGCGAAGCAGTTTTACGGCCAGGTCGTAAGCGAGATCGAAGCGGTTTTGGAAAAGTTTTTTAACCGCAGAGACGCGGAGACGCAGGGAAGATTTAAAAAAGATGGCACAGAGACGAATATCTCCGAAACCTCTGCGTCTCCGCGTCTCCGCGGTGAAAACAGACCTAACGTCGCGGACTCGCTGATGGCCACGAGCCGTATATACACGCTTTTCCAAAACATCTCGCCCGAGCAGAATCAGGAAACTGAGGCCGAGATGGAGGAAGACAAGAGTGAATTCGCCTACGATGACAAAGACACGACCGAAGGCATCGTCGACGACAAGGCGAAACGCGAACGCGAGAAACAGGCGCAGGACATCCGCGACCTGTTCAACGCCTGGAACAGCCTCGACGACGAAGGCGAGCCTGACGAACTGCAGGGTGCGGAGGCTTGGTCGCAGAGCGAGATGCCGGAACAGGCACTTGAGGATGACGACGTCGCTTTCGCCTATGACGAATGGGACCGCGATCTGAACGATTACCGCGTCGGCTGGAGCCGCGTCATCGAGAAAAAAGTGAAGCAAGGCGACCGCACGTTCGTCGAGCTGACGCGTTCGCGCTATCGCGGCGTGATCTCGTCGATCAGGCATCAATTCCAACTCATGAAGCCCGAAAATCTCACCCGAATAAACCGCGAGATCGACGGCGAAGATTACGATCTTAACGCCCTGGTCGATTACGTCGTCGACAAACGAGCCGATGGCCAGCCGTCCGAAAATATCTACACCAAAAAGCTCCGCCGCCAACGCGACGTGGCCGTTTCGATCCTGCTCGACCAGTCCAGCTCGACCGCCCGCACGATCACGCGAAACCCGTTGCAGCCGTACACGCATCCCGGCCGCCGCATCATCGAGATCGAAAAAGAAGGCCTCGTGCTGATGAGCGAAGCCCTCGAGGCTGTCGGCGATGTCTATTCGATCTACGGCTTCACGAGCGAAGGCCGCCGGAACGTGAAATTCTACGTTGTGAAGGATTTTGCCGAGAAATATTCGGCCGATATCGAGAAACGCATCGGCGGAATCACGTTCCAAAACAACACACGCCTCGGCGCCGCGATCCGCCACGCCTCTGCGAAACTGCTAAAACAGGAAGCCCGCACAAAACTCCTGATAATCCTAACCGACGGCCGCCCCTACGACCACGACTACGGCGACGCCCGCTACGCCCGCGAAGACGTCCGCGAAGCCCTCACCGAAGCCAAAACCTCCGCCGTCACCCCATTCTGCATTACCATAGACCGCGAATCCGAAGCGGAATTGAAGGATCTGTATGGAAACGTCGGCTACACGATCATTGATGACGTTCTGTCACTCCCGGAGAGGATGCCGAATATTTATCGGAGACTGACGAGCTAATCGGGTCGAAAACTACTTGATCAATAACTTGACTTATACTTGACCTAAAGATTCGACTTAGACTCTAAAAATTGTGAAAAGCAGACTCTAATTCGTAAATCCATTGATCTTCCTCACGATGAATAACGAAGCGGGCTAGTGGATGACGGCGAACCTCACTTTTTGACAATTTAAGTACTTCCAAGATGTCCTGCCAAGTTCCCTTGATAATGTAGGTAGCATTACCATAAAGAGGGTTCTCAACGATTGATAGATGAGCTTTTTCATATAGGAAAACCCAGTAACCTTTGTATGCCCGGCTATCTAGCTTTCCTGCCGCATACCCTTCAGGCGGCCCGAAAGCTTCTTCTATTTTTTCTAATCTTTGAATATGCAATCGGTTTAAAACTACACCACTACGTTGGAGTAGTGTTGCGATGTGTCCTATTTGCCATTCTCCTGCTGGAAAAATCTCGAATGGCAGCTCAAGAATAGTTTTTTCATAACGCTCCCGTTCGAGGACATTTATCCTTTCCTTTATTCTTCGAATTTCTTCGTTTAGCCGTTGGGTCAGGACGTGAGCTTCCTCGCGATTTACATCCAGTCGGTGGCTAATTACTTTTTCGGTAGATGATCTAATTGGGGAATTTTTTTCAATACCAAGATCCGATAGATCGACGTGGATTTTGTGGTTGTTTACCAAACTCCTTGTAATTTCGAGGACAGCGTCTCGAATTTGATCAAATCCAATTCCGTGTTGGCGATAGATGCCCGGCCTTAAGAATTCCTCCAGCCGTATCAACTCGTCCCTGAAACCTCCCGCCAGCCTATCAGAATAACTAAAAGTGTATTCTCGTGAAGCAAGAATGAGTTTCAACATCTCGACTTCGGTGTCTCTTTTGATTGCTTTTGTCTGGCGTCGTAGTTCAGCGCCGAAAACGCTTCCATGGATATCTTGTTCGTAGTATCTAGCATCAGCAATAAGCTTTGTCTTCAACTCATCCCGCTTGCGGCTATGCGCACGCTCGCAGAGTTTCCCTAGAAACTCTAAGAGCATCTCACCCGCATAATCAGACGACCCAACCGTTTCCGCAAAGCTTGGAATGCGTTCTCTTTCTGAGATCGTTTTGGCTGGTGCAAAGAGTTTAAATTCGTAATTTTCTCGCTCTTCTAAAGAAAGGACCCTTAGGGGGATTTGGCCGATAAGACGGTTAGCATCATCCCAAGTTTTCTTTGAATCCCAAGAGTTTATCTTTGCCGTAACCGTTTCTAGTCGCCGAAATTCAGCCCTTAATTCATCTATGTCAGCATCACTCGATTGTGTTTTCATATTTTAGTTATACAACTAAATCTTCAATCTGCTTCAACTTTTTATAGTTCCACATATTCAATGCTTATCCGTATCGCTGTTGACTTAGCTTATTCGAGACTTGGGTCTTCGACTTGACCAATAACTTGACTTATGCTTGACTTATGGAATGGGGTTTGTGCCTATCTATACGATCACGCCGAGGCTGCTGTCGATAACTGAGCAGATCGCGGCTTTGCGTGAGCGTATACAGGCGGCTGCGGTTGAGTTGGCTTGGGTTCCGGCGCTTCAGAAGGATAGTCGCTCGCGTAATGTGCATGCTTCGACGGCTATCGAGGGTAATCCTCTTACGTTGGAGCAGGTTAGAATGCTCGAAGAAGGTCGTACTTTGGCAGCTACGGATGACCGGTCGAAGCGTGAAGTGTTGAATTACTTCGCGGGGCTACGCTATATCGAAAATAACGCGAGCAAGAAGCAGATCCATCATGAGCACGTATTTACGCTTCATCGGATACTGGCCGATGGCGTAATGGATCAGGGTGAATCTGGTCGTTATCGCAGCATATTCGTTCGCGTCGGCAGCCATATTCCACCTGCTCCTGATGAGGTGTCGGGGCTGATGATGGAACTGCTTGAGTGGTGGAACAAGGATGCTCCGGCTGTGTCGCCGGTGATCAGTTCGGCGATTCTTCATCACCGATTTGAGACGATTCATCCGTTTGCTGACGGCAACGGTCGAACTGGTCGTGCTTTAGCGCTCTGGGAGCTCTACCGCCGCGGCTTCGATACGCATCATATCTTTTCGATCGACGAATACTACTGGGAAGATCGCCCTGCATATTACGCGGCGCTGGAAGCCGTTCATCGTCATGGAAACGATCTAACCGAGTGGTTGGCGTATTCGGCCGAAGGATTGAGACGAACGCTGGAAAATGTCTGGCTGAGGATCCAGGCATTTCAACCCGAGTCGAACAAGAAGGTGATCCTGCGTCCACGGCAGGAACAGCTTCTTCGCTTACTTGCCGATCATGGCAGCATGCCACCGGCTGAAATATGGGCCGCGCTCGAAATTTCAAGGCAAGGAGCCATGGATCTGTTGAACCCATTGCTCGACGCCGGATTGGTCGAACGAACGGGCGGAAAGAAAACAGGCCGCTACGGTCTGAAAACGAAAATTTCAGGTCCGTTTGACCAATAACTTGACTTACACTTGACTTATCGAACTCTCGAAAAAGTCATTCCACCATAATTCAACGAATCCACGATTCCGTCGGCATTTAAACCAAATCTGATGACTTCGCCCTGATTTGGTATGAATTCGACACGGATCGTTTCTTTCTCGGTGAATGCGGTTGAGACGGCATCGATATTGCCGAACGTGACGGCGAGGGAATTGCCTCGCACGCTGATCTTAATGTTGCCGAGGATGTCGCTCATGTAGCGGCCTGCGTAATCCTGTAGCGGTTTGGTGAGGTGCGAGGTTCGTTTTGCGCGGTCGCGGAATGCGGCGATCTGTGACTGCTGCATTTTGTTATAGTTGCCGGCACCGGCTTCGAGGCCGTTTGTATATTTTGTTTCGCGGCCGAGGATTCCGAGCCACCAGTCGTAGGTGTAGGTTGCGAGCGTGTGGCCGGCATCGCCGCCGGCGGTGCTTTCGTTGACCAGTACCGCGACGCCGATATTTTTGCCTGGCATGTAGGAAATATGGTTGGTCCACCCCGGAAACCCGCCGTTATGGTAGATCACCTTCTGATCCGCATATTGACCGATCTGCCAGCCAAGGCCGTATTCACCGGTGCCGTTTCCCTTGAATGGCCCCTGATCTCTCGTCGTCGGCGTATATCCGGCATGAACGCTCTTCACAATATCAGCGGGTATCACCTGTTTGCCGTCGAGCTTTCCGTCGTTCATATTCATCCGCAGCCAACGTCCGAGATCGTTGGCGGTCGTAAACATTCCACCCGCCGATTGCATGTTGTTATCCGTTTTCGCGATCGGCGACGGAACGACCGTTCCGGTTTCGGGGCTGAACAGATAGCCGCGAGCGACCTGCATTTTAGCCGCCTTCGCTTTTGAAACATACGCTGTCGTGTGGCCCATCTTCAGCGGGCCGAAGATCTTTTCCTGTAGCACGTCCTGCCATTTCTTTTTGAGCGTTAACTGGACCAGCAGGCCGTAAATGTTATAGCCGAGATTGTCGTAAGCATATTTGCCATGCCTCGCTTCATCATAGGTCGTCGCATCGGCAAAAACGCGCATCATGTCCTTTTCGTCCGACTCGCCCGAATACGCCATCCGAAATACCAACGGACCATTTCGCAGTCCGCTCGTATGAGTCAGCAGATCGCGCACCTTTACCTTGTCAGGAATAGCTGTCTTAAATGTCAGGCCCGCTGCATACTTTGTCACCGGCTCATCGAGCTTGATCTTGCCTTCCTTATCAAGCAACGCCGCGGCCAGGGCCGTGAACGATTTTGTCGATGAAGCGATGTAATAGAGCGTGTCGGTATCAGCCTTAAGGCCAGCCTCTTTGTCAGCTATTCCATAAGAACGCAGGAAAACCGGCTTGTCGTCCTTGATCACAACAACGGCCACGCCTGGAACCTCCGGCAGCCGTGCCATCACCTTCCGCGCCATAGCATCGAGATCGGCGGTAAATGCGGCATCAGAACTCTGGGCATTCGTCGCTTGCGTGAAAAGAGAAAATGGACTGAAAAGAAAGGCAACGATCGCTGTGACAATTAGCTGTTTCATATTCAACAAGATAGTAATGTGTCCGGTACACGCGCTACCGGATCGGAAAGAGAATTTATTTTTGAGATACTGCCTTTAGAACGAAGTTTGAACTCAACTAGTTCCTGCTTTTCCGCAAAAATCTTCGCCGACCGCTGAGAGACAGCGTATAATTAAGGCACGATGACGAACGAACAACACAACGCCTATCTCTCATGGGTCTTTATCGGTCATGGAGCATTTCAGGTGCTGATGGGTTTGCTGATGATCGGTTTCTTCGCGATGTTTTTCTTCATTCCCGATCAACCAGGTCCGGGCGGTCCGCCCCCGGCGTTCTTCGCCATTATGTTTCTTTTTGTTTTTGTTTTCCTGGTGGCGTTCGCGCTACCGTCGTTCATCGCCGCCTACGGTTTGCGGAAGAAAAAAAGCTGGGCGCGACTTGCCTCGATAATCGCCGCGGTGGTCTCCGCGATGAATGTGCCGATCGGAACGGCCGCTTGTGTATACGCCTTGTGGTTCTTCCTCGACGAAAACTGGAAGAATGTCTATCCGGAAGTAGCATTCGCAAATGAAGAAAAAGCCCGTATACCGCAGATCGAACGCGAGGCCCGTTGGACCGGACACCAGACCGACGAAAAAGGAAAATGTACCTTCCATACAGTCGAACCACCCGATTGGCGATAGCATTATGGATTCATCCGAAACAGTCTTCCTCTTCGACGTCGATAACACCTTGCTCGACAATGACCGCGTGACGGCGGATCTGCGGCGGTTTTTGGATAGGGAGGTTGGTGTTGAGAGAAGCGGGAATTATTGGGAAATCTTTGAGGAATTGCGCGACGAACTCGGTTACGCTGATTATCTAGGGGCGTTGCAGCGGTATCGGCGGCAGAATCCATATGATTCGCATTTGCTGGCGGTTTCGACTTATCTGATCAACTATCCGTTCGCCAATCGCCTGTTTCCAAATTCGCTCGATGTTATCGAAAAATGCAGCCAGATCGGGCAGGTCGTCATTCTCACCGATGGCGACGTCGTCTTTCAGCCGCGCAAGATCGAGCGGTCCGGCCTGTTCGAAGCGGTCGGCGGCAACATCCTGATCTACATCCACAAGGAACACGAACTCGCCGACGTCGAGCGCCGCTACCCCGCCAAAAAATACGTCCTCATCGACGACAAGATCCGCATCCTTTCCGCCATCAAAGACATTTGGGGCAACCGCGTGACCACCGTCTTCCCGCGTCAGGGCCATTACGCACTCGACACTGAACACGTCGCAAAATACCCCTCCGCTGATATAACGGTCGGAAGGATCGGCGACATTCTCGATTTAACTTCGTTTTAACTTGGCGCCTTTGCGGCTCTGCTTTGCTCCTTTGCGGGAAACTGGAAGATTGTTAGTTGGTAGTAATATTCCATCATCCAATTAACAATGGACCATTTTACAATTAACGATTGAAAGACTTGTCGCCCCATTCCCATTTCCAGCACCACAGGATTCGGACACAACCGCAAAGGAAGAAAAACGCCACGTAATAGCGACTCACGCTCGATTCTGATAACGTTAAAGTTTTGCTATGAACATCGTCTCGATCGAAAATGTCTCTAAAAACTACGGCTTTAAGCCGCTTTTTGAGAATGTAACATTAGGTCTTGAGGACCGTGACAAGATCGGCATCATCGGGGCGAACGGCTCGGGGAAAAGTACCCTTTTGCGGATAATTGCGGGTGTCGAGGTGCCCGACACGGGCCGCGTTGTCACGGCGAAAGGCCGGACGCTCGCTTTCCTTGCTCAAAATCCCGCCTACGACGACAAGCTCACGGTTTTGGAAACAATCTTCGCTTCCATCAGTGGCGTGATGCAGACGATCCGGGATTATGAGGCAGTTTGCCACGACGTGGCGGCGGGCGATCATGAGGCGGCGACGCTCGAACGGATGTCCGACCTCCAGCACGAACTCGAAATGAACGGCGGCTGGGACATCGAGGCGAACGCCCGAGCGGTTCTGACCAAACTCGACATCACCGACACGGGCGCGAAGATGGGCACACTCTCCGGCGGCCAGCGAAAGCGCGTGGCTCTCGCTCACGAACTCATCTTCAAACCGGACATCCTCATCCTCGACGAGCCGACCAATCACCTCGACGCCGACACGATCGAGTGGCTTGAGAATTACCTCGCCCGCTACACCGGAGCCCTTTTGCTGGTCACGCACGACCGTTACTTTCTCGACCGCGTGACCGATCGCATCTTTGAGGTCGATCGCGGAACGGTGCAAAGTTTTGCGGGCAATTACGCGTATTATTTGGAGAAAAAGGCCGAGCAAGACACGCTTCGCGAGGTCGAGGGGCACAAACGCGAGCAGCTTATCAAAAAAGAAATCGCCTGGCTCCGCCGCGGTGCCAAGGCCCGCACGCGCAAATCCAAACACCGCATCGAGGCCGCTCACACGCTGATGGCCGTTCCAAAAGAGCGAGCCATAGGTGAGGTGGATATCGCGATCGGCTCAAAACGTTTGGGATCGAAGGTTGTCGAGATCAACGATATCTCAAAATCGTATGGCGAAAACAGGCTGATCGACCATTTCACATACTTGCTGAAACGCGACGACCGCATCGGCATCATCGGTGCAAATGGTTCAGGCAAAACGACTTTGCTCGATATGCTGACCCGGCGCATCGCGCCGGACAGCGGCGAGATCGAGATCGGCCAGACAGTTCACATCGGCTATTACGATCAGGAAAGCCGTGCTCTAAACGACGATCAACGTGTCATCGACTACATCCGTGATGTAGCCGAATACGTCACCACCAACGAGGGAATTCAGATAACAGCCGGCAAGATGCTCGAGCGCTTTCTTTTCGAGCCGGCGACCCAATACGCCGTAATCGGCAATCTCTCGGGCGGCGAACGCCGTCGCCTTTACCTGCTGCGGATCCTGATGGGCTCGCCCAACGTCCTGCTCCTCGACGAGCCGACCAACGACCTCGACATCCCCACGCTAATCGCTCTGGAACAGTACCTCGACGAATTCGCCGGTGCGCTGATCGTCGTGAGCCACGACCGCTACTTTCTCGATCGAACGGTCGACAATATTTTCCGCTTCGAACCTGGCGGCATGGTGCGCGAATACGCCGGCGACTACACTGCCTATCTCGAAGCCCACGAACGCGGGGAAGCCGAACGCAAGGCCGAAGCCTCAACTCCTGTCAGAACCGGAAGCGTAAGCGACCGGTCCAGGCCCAAGATCACAGCCGGGAGCGATCGCGACCGTGTTCCGACACCCGCGGAAAAGGAAAAGCCCAAGAAACTCACCTTCAACGAAAGACGCGAGTTCGAAACCCTCGAAAAGCGCATCGCGGAAACCGAATCACGCCTGCCCGAGATCGAACGCGAAATGGTCACCGCCGCCAGCGACGCTGGCCGCGTCCACGAACTGTTTACGGAACAGCAACGGTTAAACGAACTGCTTGAAACCGACCTCGAACGCTGGGCCGAACTCGCCGAGCGGGTGGATAGCTAGATTCTACTTATCCTTTGAACCCTCAGTCTGCATTTCTTTCAGGCGCTCAGCGATCTGCCTGGATAGGTCTCGTTTGTAATACTGGGAGTCACGGATCAGCTGTTGTATAACGAAATCATATCCCTCTCTGAAGTGATCTTCATCGCGCTTACCGACCGGAGACGGAGAGATCGCCATACTCCATGATCTTAGTTCTAGACCACGTATCGAACGCATTATTGGATTGGTTTCCACGTACCCGAGAAGTTCACCGGCGCTCTCGATGGCCGTTTTGCGGCCGTTGATATAAGACAATATTTCTTTTGACCTGCCATGATTATCTGGCCCCCACGTTGAGCCGTCCGCAAAAAGAATCCAGTCAAATGCCCACAACGGCTCTTCATCTGTGCTGAGCAGATAGCCCTCCCCCAGTTCCTTATTCGCCGCTACCGGCCTTTCGGGATAGGCCGCCATCCGCACACTTTTTTCATTTCCGTTAATCAATATCAACGCATACGCTGTTACCGCTTTCTCCGCCTCGTTATGAAGCAGATAGGCAACCCTATTTTCATTGGTCAACTCAACACGGGTTACGACGTTTCCGCCAAAGAATCCAATCCTTTTTTCGATCCGTATCGGACTATCACCCGTATCGACCATCTGTTTTTCATTTGCAACTACTGCATTTGAATTGAAGCCATCTTTTACTTGTCCATAAGAGAAACCTGTTCCGCCGGTCAGAGCCAAAGCCAAAAGCATCGGGGACAATAATAAATTGTTTCTCATAATTCCTCTGATGTCAGCATCTACCTTTCTTCCGCACGTGTCAACGTATTTCGGTCTGATAAGATTGTCGAAGCTTTTTGATCTATACTTTAGTTATGTTCAACCGCATCCTCATCCTTTCTGCCTCGGTGGGTAACGGCCACTTAACTGCGGCTGAGGCTTTGAAACGAGCCTTTGAGATCAAAGGCTTGGCGGCCAACGTGCGTCACGAAGATACGCTGAAACATACTAATCCACTCTTCCGTCAGCTTTACGGCAACGCGTATTTGGGCTTGGTTAACAACATGCCCGAAGTTCTGGGTTGGATGTATGACCATCTCGACGAGCCGTGGAAGAATGAAAAACGACGGCTTTTTCTGGAAAAACTCAACACTCGTCCGCTCGTCAAAATGATCTGCGAATACGATCCCGACTGGATCGTCTGCACACATTTTCTGCCTTCGGAAATAATCTCGGACCTGAAAAGCTCGGGCAAAATGACCACACCACAGGCGATCGTGGTCACCGATTTTGACATGCACGCGATGTGGCTCGCCCGCAATTACGAGCAGTATTTCGTCGCCCTCGAGGAAACCCGTTATTATCTCGAAGCGCTCGGCTGCCCGCCCGAGAAGGCGAACGTGTCGGGCATTCCGATCGATCCAAAATTCAGCGAGATAAAATCGCGAGCCGAGATGCGGGCGAAATACGGACTCGATCAAGAGATGCCGACGATCCTGCTCTCGCTCGGCGGATTCGGCGTCGGACGCATCGAAACGCTGCTCGATGGCCTGCGCGCGGTCACACCGCCGGTGCAGATCCTCGCGATGTGTGGCAAGAACGAAGAGTTGAAAACACGCCTCGAAAACGAGGCCGTGAACCCAGTCGGAGCATGCGTCATTCCCGTCGGCTACACCCGCGACATGGACGAATACATGTCGGCCTCGGACCTCATCGTCGGTAAACCCGGCGGCCTGACCACCTGCGAAGCCCTCGCCAAAGGCCTCGTTTTCGTCATCGCCAACCCGATCCCCGGCCAGGAAGAGCGAAACTCCGACCACCTTCTCGAACAAGGCTGCGCCATCCGCTCAAACAATCCGGCAACCCTCGCCTACAAGATCCAGCAGCTCATAAACAACCCCGAACGTCTCGCCGAAATGCGAAATAACGCACTAAATTTCGCCCGGCCAAACGCGGCTTTCGATATCGCGGACACGCTCACAAAAATAACGACTTAGGCTGCGGCCGATCTATAACGTAAACTCGGAACGGGATCTGGTTTGTCGGGAGTAAGATTGAACATCGAAGAACTTGGGTATCAGCAGACGCCCCTTGGCGATCTGACGCTGCGTCGCCGGCTGGAAACGCTTTTAGATTGCCGCGAGGTTTATGAGGTCAAGCTCGGTGACGATTACCTGATGTCGAGCCTCTTTACCGAAGCCGAACAGCAACTAGCAACTCTCGGACTCGCTCCGCTCGCGGGCAAACTAGACATCGTGATCGGCGGTCTCGGCCTCGGATACACCGCCGCCGAAGCCCTGAAAAACGATAATGTCTCGAGCCTGCTCGTCATCGACCTTTTTCAAACCGTGATCGACTGGCACAACCAGGGCCTCGTCCCGCTCGGTGCCGGGCTCCGCGATGATGCGAGATGCGAGCTCCGACAAGGCGATTTCTTCGCTCTCGCCCACACCGGTTTCGATACCGCCACACCCGACCGCAAATTCGACGCCGTCCTCCTCGACATTGACCACTCACCGAAACACTTCCTCGACGCCACCAACGAATCCTTCTACACCACCAAGGGCTTCACTGCCATCTGTCATCAACTAAAGCCCGACGGGATTTTTGCTCTCTGGTCCAACGACCCCGAAAATGCCGACTTCACCACGCATCTCAAACGGATCTTTGGCACCGCCACCGCCCACGATATCGAATTCGCAAATCCGTACACTGGCTCGACGTCGATCAATTCGGTGTACGTTGCCCAAAACGCACGTTAAATTTTCGCGCTTCAAAGGCTAATTCGTGTGATATGCTAGCGGCAAGACTGAGCATTAGGGATCTGCATTATTATGGTTCTGCGAGATATCTTCCAACTACTCGTTCGCACGCTGCACCGGCTTTATCTGTGTCATCTGGCCATTTTAATAGGAGTTCCTTTTGTCTTAGCGGTTGGTATAACTTCAGCCCAGCCCCCGACGAAGCCCGCACCGACTCCGCCAACTACCACCGATCCCGACGATGCCCCGTTAAAGATTCAGACGGATCTAGTTACGCTCACGTTGACCGTCCAGGATACTTGGGGACGCGTGGTATCAAGTTTGGCAAAGAAGCATTTCTCGGTATTTGAGGACGGCGTGGAACAGGAGATCAGTTTTTTTGAGGACGTCGATGCTCCCGCCTCGATCGGAATAATTTATGACGTTTCCGGGTCGATGGGGGGCGGAAAGATCGGGCGGTCGCGACGGGCTCTTGAACGCTTCATGCTCACAAGCCACCCGTCTGATGAGTTTTCGCTGATCACATTTAGCGACAAGGTCCAATTGCTTGCTGACCGCACACGCGATATCAACGCCGTTCTCGATAAACTTACGCTCGTAAAACCGGGCGGAAATACCGCTTTCTATGATGGTGTCTATCTTGGAGCGGATCGAGTCATGCGCGGTTCTCATAACAAAAAAGCGTTGCTCATCATAAGCGATGGGGTGGATAACAACTCGCGCTACACCTTTAACGAAATGCGGCGTTTTCTGAAGGAATCGGACGTTATCATCTATGGTATTGGTATTTATGGGAATGGCGACGGCGGCGGCGAAGGTGCTTTAACTCGCCTCGCCGAATCAACAGGCGGCCGTGCATTCTATCCGGGCCTCACCGACGGAAGTTTTGATGAGATCTGCGAGCGCATCGCCCTCGAACTCCGACATCAGTATTCGATCGGCTACGTTCCAAAAGATTTTCACCAGGACGGTAAATGGCGGCGTCTGAAGGTCAAGGTCAATCCACCTCGCGGAATGCCCCGATTGGCGGTACGAGCACGGGAAGGTTATTTCGCCACGCCCCTTATTCCAAATAAATAAAAAGGGCTGCCGCAAGCGACAACCTTTGAAGATGATGGTGGCTGGAGAGTGACTTGAACACTCGACCTCGGGGTTATGAATCCGTTGAAGATACGATTGGAATGTTAATGAATAATCGGATTAGATGAATTAAATCAATAAGTTAAGCCGTGTAAGTGGTGATTCAAGTATTCACAATTATTCTTTTCTAGTCGCATTTTGGTCACGTATTGGTCACGGGACTTCCCTACTGACCGCACTAAAAATAGCCGCCTAAACAGCGGCTATTATTTTTGCCTACTCGGTTTATACCGAGCGAGACACCGATTAAATCGAACGCTTTTATCCGGGTTTATATGTAGTCCAGGTGGATTCCAGCATACGGATAAAAAAATGATCGAAGTCCATATCCGCCTGGCATGCAAGGCAGGAACCTATGTGCAGATCAGCCCTATCCTTTTCTTCTTCCGTTAGTGCGGAGCGTGAGGCGAAGACCAATTCTCCGTCCTCAATATTGATACAAGGTGTGTCGTCATGATCGTCGATCTCGCCCATACCGGGCAGCCAATCGGTGACACCGATTTTCATACATCACCCCCCGAATCGGATTTAGCCAATTCCTCGATTTGTCCGAGAACCGCGATGTACGCGGATTTCTCAAACGGCGATAGAGATGCGTTTGCCGCCCTTAGTTCGATCCATTCGGCCAGCGGATCGTAGATGCCATATCGGTCATGCTTATCCCCTATCGGTGATGGTCGAGCGACGGTTTGTGAATCGTCCTGATCGACTTTCGAATCCGTTTCGGACAGGTGCTTGTCACTGTTCATTTCCAGTCCGTACCAAGCAGCAAGCTTTGACCCCGCATCACGGAGCGAACACCTTTCCATTACGGCGACCAACTCTATGACATCGCCGCCCTTCTTTCCGCGTCGTGCCTTAGCACAGGCGGTTGAGTGGCAGATCCAGACTTGCTTCGACACATTGATCGAAAATGACTTGGCATCCTCCCCCGCCGGATGCGTCGGGAGCGGACACTTGCCACGCTCGTGAGATCCGTTTGTCCGCCGCAAGGCGACCCCGTAGCGGGACGCGACCGCCTCGACCGACACCTCGGCTTTGACCAATTTGAAATCAACATAGTCCCCCATTTCTTTTCCTAGCCTCCAATTGTTTTTAAGGTTCGAGCGCACGTTACCAGCCGCCCGGATTATGGCAAGATTTGATCCATTCGAAACCGGCGAAAGCCAATCCCCGTTCACGCCAAAGCGACTCCCGAATTTTCATAATGCTAGTTCCAGCGGAATCGATACCGGTGCGTTGGCGGTAAATCGACTGGTGCGCGGGCGGTAAGTCGTTGGTGCGTTCGCGGTAAAACTCACTCCCCGCGCACCATAGCAACTTGGTGCGTTCGCAGTGAAAACTTGGTGCGTTCGCGGTAAATTCTTGGTGCGTGCGTGGTAAGTATTTGGTGCGTTGGCGGTAAGAATATGGTGCGTTGGCGGTAAGAGCGTTTTCGAAATCCCTTAATCTCAAAGGGTGATTTAAGGTTTTATGACCATGTAAGTATCTCTAAGTTCTTATAAGTCTTTCTAACCATCTCTAACACACTAGGCGAGTGTGAAATTGTCATGAAATAATCGCACCGGCGCCGAGAGAGTGGAACGGACGACAAACGACCGTGCGGGCGAGTTCATGGAGTTGTGGACGACGAGCGCGTATCATTGGACGGCAACCACCAACCCACCCCACATGGAAGAAACGACGGCCGACGTGCCAGCGATCGACGAAGCCCCGACGCCACCCGTCAGGAGAGTTCGATCAGAATTAAATTTGGAGCAGTGGTCGATCTGGCTTCCATCGAATTCCAACCGAGATCCGGCACCCCGAGTGCTGACCCGCGAGATCACGACCGAGAGTGGGCAGAAGATTACCGCCGAAGTCGAGATCGCGGCATCCCGAAAGGGAACGCTCACGACCGAGGATCAGCGAACCTACTACGCTCTGGTCGAGCATCACCAGCGGAACGGCAGACCAGATAACATCGTCTATTTTTCACTTCGCGGAATTGCCAAGTCTTTGGCGAAGCAATGGGGAACCCGAACCATCGAGACGGTCACCGATTCGCTTACACGCCTCAGGGCGAACACCCTTGTCTGGAAGCACTCGTACCACGACGCGGCAACCAGCAAGACGCAGGAGGAACTTTCCTTTTTCAATATCATCACCGATCTCAAGATCGTCACGGCGAAACAGGACGGACACACGACCCGTGCCGAGGGCTATTTCAAACTCAACGATTCGATCATCGCGAACCTTGAGCGGAATCACACGAAGCCGGTACTGCTGGATGTGGTTCTCGGATTCAAGAGCGAGGTCGCTCAGATCCTCTACACGCAGCTCGACCGGATACTCTCGCGGGACATCACGACCTACGAACGGCGAACTAAGGAACTATTTGCCGATCTTGGATTAGAGGGTAAAAAGTACGCCTATCCGGGCGGTCGAAAACAATTACTCGAACCGGCTATCGCCGAACTCCAAAACGCTCCGCTCACCAACGGTCATGTGATCCGAACCGTCGCCCTCGAACGGACGGTGGACGGCAAAGACTACAAGCTTGTGGTCAAGCGAGGCCGCACACGGCTCAAAAACAGCACCCCAGAAGCACGTTCTTATGAGAGTCAGGTCGAACCACACCCTCAAGAGAATCGGGGCGTAGAAGGGCGTACAGAGCCGAATACGACGATCCAATACGAATCGGGGAAGGGGGTAGAGCTTTTGATCTATTTCCACAACGTCTTTTTCGACACCGAGACGCTTTCGACACAGCCCGCGCAGAAACACCGCGACCTTGCCGACCGGATCATTGCGAGTCATGGCGAGGCGGTTTCCCGGTACATCGTCGATTTTGCGAAGGCCGAAGCCGCCAAAACAAACTTCAGGATCGCTACCTTTGGAGCCGTCGCTAACTACATCGACCGGGCCGTTGCCAGCTTCACGCTGGAACAGGCCAGAATTAAACGCGAGGAAGAAGCTCGACGCGAGGCGGCAAAACAGGCCGAGGCGGGTCGGATTCGGGAAGCAATCGAGCTTCGCGGTTATCAACTATTTCGTGACCTACCAGAAAGCGACCGGCAGATGCTTTTAGGCCGGAAGCGGGCCGAGATGATCGTCAGCGAGAAGTGGCGAGATGCGGATTTCTCAACCGACATTTTCAAACTCATGTTCGAGAAGGAGGCGGAACAACTGGTACGACAAGATCTTCTCGCAAGCGAGTAACTTTACGCGGCTTCGACCGTATGAAACTATGGCTACGACCGTTGCTACCGTTTCAACGGTGCGATACTTCGGTTGCCGGTTAACCACCCGTAAGAAACCTCGCTTAACCGACGCTCCACCGTTGCCAGCTTACCGCAGGCTACCCTCCGCTCTCACTTCCAACGGCACCGCCGGTTTGGAAGTGACTCCGCCCTGCTTCGATTCGCCCCGCTGACTGCAAGGCTCACGACCGGAGGGTAGCCTGCGCTCTGCTTGGCGTCCTGACCGTCCGCCCTTCGCTAACCGCTCCGGCAACGGTGGAGCTGACCGGCGCCACTCACTTACTACGCTAACAATGCCAACCACGCTACGTGACTCGGATCTGGAGATACTTCGTTGCTGCCACGAGCTTCGGTTTTGTACGATTGATCACCTAACGGCGCTCACCGGACGGCACCGGCAGGCATTGCATTTGCGAATTAAACAACTAATTGCCGAGAAATATATCTACCGGATCAAGTTTCCAAATCCGAATCAAAAGCACATCTATTCGATTGGCAGTCAAGGGTTTAAACAACTTGCCTTTAACGGCGCGATCCCGCTTGCCAACGTACCGGCACGACTCCGCACCAACGAGCTAAAGCCGCTTTTTCTAAACCATACGTTGCTTATAACCGACATTCACACCACTCTTATTCTTGCCAGCCGGGACAGCGGAAATCGACTTACCGACTGGCGAGAGGGGAAGGAGCTTTACGACTCAGTAACGTTTTACGACGCCGGACGAAAGATCCGGCTTCCCGTTTGCCCAGATGCTTTTTTTAGCATCGAGAAATCCGGCGATCCCAAAACCAGCCTTTCGTTCGCGTTGGAGGCCGATAGGGGAACGACGACACGCCGGACGTTCGACGACAAGATCACAGGCTACTGGCGTTTCCTCGAACAGAATCGCCAGATCAAAAGCTACGGCGTGAAGTGGTTTCGAGTGGTGACAATCACGCTTACTCAAGCGCGAGCCGACAGCCTAGCCGACCTCGCCAGCCAATCGATTCCAGATCGACTAAGAAAATATTTTCTTTTCGCTTCATACCAACACTTTTCTTTGGAATCGGGCAGAAATGATTTATTAGTCGATCTTCGCAGGTTTCCCAGACGCGTCTAAAATGAGTTGGCTCCGGCTTTCGTCGGGACTATCGCCGCTAAGTAAGTTCAACGCTCCTTCCTCGGGACGACGATAAACTAATTCACCATTTGCAACGACGAATTTCAACGGTATTTTCGGATTATTTATATCTTTTCCACCGTCGTTCTGCCACTTGGTTTCCCAAGCTGTGAAATAAGGTTCCAGATCGGCGGGTGTCATCCGGTAAATCGCTTGGAGTTCAATTGCTTCGTAGACTGCAAAGAACCATACAACCTTTCGATATTTAGCAATAATCACCGGATTCATATGGTGATGCGTCGAGAATCCGCGTGTTAGAAGAACATTTATTGACTTCAGCTCATACTCATTTCCCTGATCGTCGATGGCATCATTACCTTCACGACCGGGTAAGACTTTAATGTTTAGAGTTAACAGGACTTGAAGAAGCTTTCCTCCATTATCTTGGAAAATATCAAAAATTCCGTGCTTGCTAGCTAGTTCTTGATATTTCTGAATAGCTGGAAACAGTTCGTCCAAGATTGCCTTGTCCTTGTGTGGGATCATTTATTTTCTTCTAATAAACTTGAAACGGAGACTTTGAGGGCATTGGCAATCCGCTCAATATTGTCGATTGCCACATTCCGTTCACCACGTTCAACCGAGCCAATGTATGTGCGATGTAAATTCGCAACTTCGGCCAGTTGTTCCTGTGATAAACCACGCTCCAGCCTTAAGCGGCGCATGTTCGCCGCAAAGATTAATCGGGCGCTTGTATCGTTGCGTGGCATCTAGTTATACTCAGTCAGTGATGACTATATATCTACAGTCTATAGGTAGCATTTCGTATCTATGATCCATCCAAAACCGGCGACAGAACATGCGAAAAATCTGGTAGCACTATCCAAGCCAGTCTTCGCCACCGACCTTGGAGCTGCCTTCCACGGCGATTCTTTGGACCTCTTAGCTAAACTCCCGGATAACAGTATTAATCTGGTCATGACCAGCCCACCGTTTGCTCTACAGCGAAAGAAGGAATATGGGAATAAGGATCAAGATGAGTACGTTGACTGGCTTATCCAATTTGCTCGGTTGGTCAGGGAAAAACTTGTTGACGACGGAAGCTTTGTCCTTGACCTTGGCGGAGCTTACGAAAAAGGGGTTCCTACTCGAAGCCTTTACAATTTTCGTGTACTTCTGCGATTTTGTGATGAATTAGGCTTCAAGTTAGCGGAGGACTTCTACTGGTTCAATTCGTCAAAATTACCCAGTCCAATTGAATGGGTTAATAAGAGAAAGATGCGAGCTAAGGATTCGATCAATACGGTCTGGTGGTTTAGTAAAACTGACTGGCCTAAGGCTGATGTTAGAAAGGTCCTCGCCCCTTATAGCGAAAGGATGAAGACCTTGCTGAAAGATCCTGAGAGTTTCTACACGCCTAAGAAACGCCCCTCCGGTCATGATATTGGAAAAAGTTTCGCGACAGATAACGGAGGAGCGCTACCGTCTAATCTGCTACAGATTCCAAATACTGAGTCGAATGGAAGATACCTAGATGCTTGTAAAGCCGTTGGAGCTACTCAGCATCCTGCACGTTTTCCAGTGAAACTTCCTCAATTTTTTATCAAGCTTCTAACCGAGCCGGGGGATATCGTTCTCGATATCTTCGCGGGTTCGAATGCGACAGGTCAGGCCGCCGAACTTGAAGGGCGTCGCTGGTTAGCCTTCGAAGAACGAATAGATTATATAGCTGCCTCATCGTTCCGCTTTCTCGACAAACATGTAGACGAGGATGGCTTGAGAGATTCTTACGAAAGAATCTTGAATTTCAAAGATTCTGAAATCCAATTAGTGGCCCCAGCTCAAGCACCACTATTCAAATAAGGCTTAGCGATTCCACCCGATAGACGAATGTCGGGTTTCTACCGATGGTGCTGAATGATTGCAAAGCGATTCGAAGATATCCAATACTCCGATTTGGAAGCGCTTTTAAGTGAAGGTGTAACCGAAGGAAAAACCGTCGAGTACAAAAAGGAAACGGTTGGAGTCGCGGCTAGCGACAAAGACAAATTTCTTGGCGGCCTCAGCGCTTTCGCTAACACAGTTGGAGGCGATTTTTTTCTTGGAATTGAAGCTAAGTCCGGGGTTCCAACTAGGCTTTGCGGCCTTGATTTTGAATCAGCGGATTCCGAGATTCTACGTTTGGAGCAGATTCTTCAAAATGGACTGGAACCACGCCTACCTATTGGTTCATATCATATCAAAGACATTAAATCGCCAGCCGGCGAGAACTTTATTTTGATTAGGACAAATAAGAGTTGGGTAGCGCCGCATAAGGTCAAATCGAATGAAAAGTTCTACGGTCGAAATTCTAAAGGAAAGTACCCACTTGACGTGTCTGAATTAAGGACAGCATTTATTTTGTCGGAACAGTTGTCCTCACGTGTCAAATCATTTCGTGCGGAACGGCTTCGTAAAATCACTGAGGATGACGAATTGCCAGTAGAAATCGTTCAAGGCGGGAAAATAGTCCTTCATTTGCTGCCCCTTTCAGCTTTTTCCGCTCCTATTAGCATCGATGTCTCCCGTCCCAGACATATATGGGGATCGTTAGATCCTATTAATGGCAACGGATGGAACGGCATGGTAAATCTTGACGGAGTTGTTAGTTATTCACGTCCATCGTTCCAGATGGAAAAGAACGAGGCATACACCCAGCTTTTCCGGGACGGTTGTGTTGAGGCTGTTGGACGATTGACGTTCATGGATGACAACCTGATTCCGAGTGAGTACTACGAGCAGCAAGTCGTAAGATGCGCAAAAAAATATTGTCAGACTCTATTTGAGCTAGGTGTCTCCACACCGGTCTATTTGTTTCTATCTCTGATGGACGTCAAGGGCTACAGTTTGATGGTGGTAGGCTCATCGCTCAGTGGACGCCCCTTCGAGAGAAAACAGATGCTTCTACCAGAAGTTTTTATCGATGACTTCGAAAATTTGACCGCTGAAACCCTTAAGCCTATTTTCGACATGGTCTGGAACGCTTTTGGTTATCAGCGATCGTTAAATTATGACGCTGAGGGCAAGTGGCGGCTTCGCGAATAAGGGATCTTTACTAATCCGCGCGGATCCGCCCCCGCAATCTAAAGTTGATTTTGTCAACATTCCGAGGTTTACTGCCCTCCGCAGTAAGTGGCATTTATTTATCCCTTATTGCAGCGCCGCCCCGCCGCCGCTCCGTGAAACCCACGGTTTCGGACAAGGAAAGGCAAGCCCTATACGTCTCGATTAGCTGGATCGGTGTTGCCGAGCCGGTAGAGACGGCAACGCAAAAACACGCGCGGATATCTCTACTCTCCGCGCGTGCCGGGCGGCGTTTCGAACGAAGCTTTTTGTGAAACCAGCGTGATATAATTACGCGTTTAGCTAACTTTTAGACAACTGAAAGGGGGTATTTTACAAGGGGTATTATTAACAAGTGATCCAATCTCGCAGGAATTGAACTATGAGAATTCAGCTCCCAAACCTGTTAGGCGTTGACCTAAGCGACTCGCAAGGCACCATTCAGCAGATTTCTAAACTACATCATTGGATTGATGGCGACTTAGCAAACTATGAATCCAGAACTCTTAAGGCTAAAGTTATTGTTCCCGTCGAAGGCGAGAGAATTCTCGTAGTCACAAATAGTAAGAAGACCGATGCGTTTGCAAGGGTTCTACTTGTCTCGCGGGATCAAGACCTGAATCCCATTGATAACACTATTGATCTCTCGCATGGCAGTTGGTTCCGACATCCAAATATTCCCGCCGCAGCGGATCTTGCCGTCGAACAAACCAGCGTCTTAGAATCGTGGTCTGACGCGTTTGCGTTCATTAAAGAAGACAATGAAAGGCAGGTGTCAGGACTTCGTGAGCCACAATACGGAGCGATACATGCAATTAATGCTCATTGGGCAGTTACCGACGAACCGGCTACCGTAGTGATGCCCACCGGCACCGGTAAGACAGAAACCATGCTTTCGATCTTGGTTCTAAACCAGTGCCGAAAACTCCTAATCGTTGTTCCTACCGATGCGCTACGAAATCAAATTGCTAATAAATTTTTAACCCTTGGGGTGCTGAAGGAATTCGGTGTCGTCGCCGAGTCTGCACATTTTCCAATCGTCGGGATTCTAAAACACAAGCCCCGATCAGAAGAGGACGTGGACGACTTTTTCACCAAGTGTAATGTTATTGTCACGACCAGTCATATTGCGGGACAGTCAGAGGAGGCAATTCAGAGTCGCATTGCCGAAGCATGTTCTGACCTTTTCATAGACGAAGCTCATCATGTTTCTGCGAATACATGGAAGAATTTTAAAGAGCATTTTGCAGGAAAAAGAATCCTTCAATTTACCGCAACTCCTTTCCGAGAAGACGATAAACCGGTTGAAGGCAAGATAATTTTCAAGTACCCGTTACCACGAGCGCAGGAGAAAGGCTATTTTACCCGGATCAACTTCAAGGGTGTGCGAGCTTTTGCCAAGAAGCAACGTGACGAAGCAATCGCCGAAGCCGCAGTCGAACAGCTTCGGGAAGACTTGAAAACGTATCGTCATATTTTGATGGCGAGGGTTAACACCATCGAAAGAGCCAAAGAAGTCTTCGAGATTTACACAGCCAATTACGCTGAGTTCAACCCCGTCCAAATCCATACGGGCATTACATCGAAGTCCCAAAGAGATGCCATCAAAGCAAAGCTCTTTAGTGGCGAATCGAAGATTGTGGTTTGCGTCGACATGCTCGGTGAAGGATTCGATCTACCGGAGCTTAAAATTGCTGCGTTCCACGACATCCGCCAAAGCCCCACAGTTACCATCCAGCTAGCGGGACGGTTCACTAGACCACGTACCGACCTTGGTGCAGCTACTTTTGTTGCTAATACGGGCGCCAAGGAGGTTCGAGATGAGTTAAAGAAACTCTATACCCAAGATCCAGATTGGAACTTTTTGCTTCCGCAACTTAGCGAGGAGTTAATTCAGGAACAAATCGACCTTACCGCTTTTGCGGAAGGGTTTAACGACTTTCCAAAGGATGTACCTATTCAGACCCTCACACCAGCCTTGAGTACCGTTATCTATAAAACAGATTGTCAGGACTGGAATCCAACGAACTACAAGAGCGGAATCCCTGGAATCGCCTCCTTCGAGCGCAACATCCATGCGATAAATAAAGACTCACACACGCTGATCGTGATAACTGCTCGGAAGACCCCCCTACCTTGGACCCAGTTGGATAAGATGTTTAGTTGGGAGTGGAGCCTCTATGTCATTTACTGGGATAAAGAACAAAATCTCCTGTTCATAAACAACTCCTCAAACAGTGGCGATTTCAAACGGCTTGCACAGGCCGTCGCGGGAGATACGGCGAAGCTGATCAAAGGGAATCAGATATTCCGAGCTTTTGGGAATGTCTACCGGATCGTTTTCAATAACGTAGGTCTTAATGAGCATTTAGGAAAGTTAGTTAGCTACACCGGCAGAATGGGTTCGAATGTTGAACCCGTTCTAACAGATCGCCAGCGCCAAAGAGCCAGTAAGTCAGTTTTATTCGGCACGGGATTCACCAACGGCCAGCGAACCTCTATTGGATGTTCCTCAAAAGGGCGCGTATGGTCGCATGGTCGAGCGTTTCAAATTAACAAACTTATTCAATGGTGTTCTTTTATTGGGAGCAAGGTTCTCGACGAAACAATCGACCCTGACGATTATCTTAAGAACACTCTCGTACCCGAGGATGTTTCTGAGGTCCCGGCGAAAATGCCATTTGCTATTGATTGGAATCGCGAAATTTATAAGACATCTGAGGACGCCCTTTCTTTCGTGTTCGATGATGGAGCAGAAGTTTTTTTGTTCGAAGTAGACATAAAACTTGTCGATCCAGCGATTGGGACGAACCCCGTTTTTCAGATAGAAACAGAAACGAAGTCGGAGCGGTTTACCCTCTCGATAGAGCAGGCCAACGGACAGAATGAGTTGCGTATTTCGAATGATCGGGGAACCGCGACGACCGTCAAATTCGGTGGAAACACTTGCCCGATAGAGGAGTTCTTTTCCGCATTTCCCCCGGTGATCTGGTTCACCGACGGGTCAGAACTTTGTGGCACAACGTTTACGCCACTACGTAAGTCACTGCCACCATATTCGGTGGACAAGATTCTTCCTTGGGACTGGACTGGTACCAACATCCGAACGGAATCCCAAGGCGTCGCAAAAACGCCGGGAACTATCCAACATAGTGTGATTCAAAAGCTCATTGCTAAGGACTTCGACATCGTTTTTGACGACGATTCATCGGGAGAAGCAGCCGACATTGTAGCGATAAAGGTTGCTGACTCAGCAGACCATCAGAAGATAATCAAAGTGGAGTTGTATCATTGTAAATTCTCCACCGATGACAATCCCGGAGCGCGCGTATCGGAGCTTTATGAGGTATGTGGTCAAACCCAGCGGAGCGTCCGATGGATGGACGATCCTTCCGAGCTATTTACTCACTTATTGCGGCGCGAGGAAAAACGAGTATCGGGCCGCGGCGTATCGCGGATAGATAAGGGCGATACGGACAAACTGCACGAAATTCTTGAAATGAGTCGCCTGTATAAAACCGAAATGAGTATCTTTGCCGTACAGCCTGGACTGTCTAAGGCACAGATAGGCGCCAGCCAACTTGAACTTCTCGGTGTGACCGAAACATATTTAACGGAAACATATCTTATTCCCTTTACTGTCATTTCCAGCCCCTGAACTTCACGGCCATCCATTGCCGCATCGTAATCGTTCAAGTTCTCAATGTGAATTTCGTAGATGTATTTGAAATTGACGACGCGTGGGAGATACGCGTGGCAGCCCGAGGGGTTCCTCGTGGCGTCCAACTTGAAGTTGATCAGGGCTTGTCATGCGCTGCTACCAGAACTCTCCACGGATCAATATTGTATGGCCCCCGTTCAAAGCTCTGCTGGACTATACCCACGCCAGGGGCAAGCCAAAAGAATTCTCTTCCAGTCAGAAAGTGCACTCCAAAGAGTCTAACTACGTAGGATATTGTGACGCGATAAGTAAGTGTGAATTTCCGTGCATGGGCATCAACTTCGAACGGGCCTTCGATTTTTCCAGAATATTCGACGGAAAATCGGGTCCAGTTCGAGACCGCATCGACTTTGTATGGCCCCCAGCTTTGATTTGGCTGAACGGGGTCCTGCAACACAAAAATCGGAGGCACTAGTTTAACGTCATAAAGCGAGCCTACTAGCCTTTCCAACGCGACCCCCTCACATGCCGTTTGTGGATCCGTCAATTTGCGGAAAAACTGTTTGTTGCCATCCGAATCAACTGCTTGTAGCTCTGATTCATGTGAAGAAGAACTAGCCACAACAGGGATGCTGAATTCAATAGTCAGATCTTTGGTGTTCACCTCAGGCCCAGTTATCGGTTCACCTGATGATGAATACTTGCGCATCGTGTAAACCATTCCGGTGGTCCAGGGCAGATAATCTGTATGGGTATACATCTTTGATATTGGCTAGACGACTAAAGAGATTTCAGGTAACGCCATGCCTCAGTAATCCCGTGAGCTACGGAGGGCCGAGGTTCAAACTTAATTTGTTTTATTATAACTCTCGAAAATGCCTCTGGAATAGCACTAGAGATAAAAGTAGGCAGATCCGTCAACTTATCGGCTAACCCGCTCGTCACCCCTTCTTGGCCGAGGAAAGTGTCTCCTTTTTTTACGAGATTTATCTGATCGTTAGACAAATGCCTATGGGACTTAAGGACGGCCAAATAATATTCGTGCATCGCTTCAACTTTTTGTTTAACGGATTGTCTAAAGCCGTCGCTCGCATTTGCCACGAACGCTCCTGCGTATATGGTCCTGTCAGGGCCAAGACTTTCAATTCGAACACCTAGAGTGTCTAGTATTCTCGTCGCATCAAATACGGCAGAATAGACGCCAATCCCTCCAATACGTCCAAGAGGGCCAATGCCGATCTCCTTCGAAACACAAGACATCAAGTAACCAGAAGAAATTGCCCGCCTGACCCAAACAAAAATCGGTACGTGCCGACCAATAATTTCGACAAATCTAAAAAACCTGTCAGCTTCTTGAAGGCTGCCTCCGTTGTGGTTTACGACAAATATCACCGCCTCGGGCAGCGAGTTAATCTTTCTGCGAAAGAAAGTGGTAGCAGCTTTTTCAACCGATGGGCCCAACCACCCGATCCATTTGTTTTCGAGATTAATTACCCAAACAGAGCGAGTAGATGAACCAAGCGTAAGGGATGATGTGACTGTCTGGTACAGCCCACGAAGCCTCTTTAACTTACGTAATCGATACCGACCCCATAACCCTTCGTAATATAACGTGTGAGTCAATAGGCCAGAAGAAATAAGTTCCTCCGAGCAAGCATACCAGTCTTGAAGAGTGTCAACCGTGGAGATGTTTTGTTGAATAATTTTCAATACCTCTAACCGCATCTCCTTGAAATGCTCAGCTTGCATCGCCGGCCCCCGATTCATCGAGGTGTCGAAAAACTCAGGCCCGGACTTCTCAGCACCTATCAGTTCAATTAGCACATCCAAACCCAATTTCTTGAACAGATCAGAAGTCGAAATATCGATCGCACTGTGATTAAACGAGATGGGGCCAGCAAAAGGATTGGAAATGCGCTCATCGCAAAACGATAATATTAGTGCTGACGACAAATCCAGTGTCTCAGAAAAACCAACGATAAAAAGCTCAGTGTTCCGAGTCCGAAGCATTTGTAGAGCCGAACCGATGTCAAATGCTGTTTCAATTGATATTCTGCCATCAAGAATCAAGAGAAGGTCGCCCTCTCGTAGCTCTTGCTTTTCCTGTAATACGCTCAGAACGAACTGAATAGGCGTCATTACAAGAAAGAACCCCTCCATTCGGGGGGCTACGGACTGATCTTCCGACGCTTTAATCAGGATGGGGAAAACTCCGGTTCTAGAAGACGGCATATGGATTCATCACCTCAATACAACTGTATCAGGGGCCGAAAATAGGGCGTTATTATAGTAGGAACCATATTCTTTTTTGATCTGCACGTCAGGAGAGAGTATTTGCAACTTGAAAGCAAAGCTCGAAGTCCTTACAAAAGCAATAGGCAGTGACAAAGATAGGCTGATCAAAATTAATGACCATAGCCAGTCATTCGTCACTAATAAGATTGCGGTTGGAATTATGATCAAGCATGCATAGTCCACCAAACTTCTAATGAAATAGAACAGGTAGGTTTTCAGCAGATTCGTGCCAGCCATAAAATTCCTTGCCTTTGCAACTGATTCAGAAAAAGGAAAAGGGAGGATGGAAACAAAGCTGGCGATTGATAAACTGGCATAGAAAACAGGATATAACACACCGAAGGACCCCACTACGACCCAAAGCCCCGTTTCCTGATCAAAAAACGTCCTACAGAAAAAGAATACAGAAAATGCAATCAAACCGAACAAAAGATAGACAACGCACTGCAACCCCAAAAACCTGAGAACAGAAAAAATTGGTAAATTTAGAGCTGATTGAACAGCGCTAGTCCTTAAGTTCTTAAATTGAAGTGACAGATCAAACGCGAAATAGGCTATTGCCACCCCCTTCAAAATCAAGGATGCGATTACAATGATGAAAAAAATGGGCGAGGATAACAATTCGAGCAATAGCGGTAGAAAATCGTTAAATAACCACGATCCCATACTTCCTGACACCGCGAATTTGTCAGCAAGATTGAAATAACGATCCGATAAGACGAGCGCGGTTGATACCACAAGCACTCCCCAGTGACGTGTGATTAACTTGAGGGGGAGATAAACGAGAGACCGAAACAGGTATCGCGCTCTAGGATTTTTTGTTCGTCCCGACATGTATGAAAAGGCATTGAGATCGTAGCATGGTTCATTAAGAACGCCATTCTTTGGGCAAAATACTTGAATCTTGTGGCCCTTTTAATTGGCGATAAAAGTCAGAGGCGTACGCCATAAGTCCTTGTCTTGGACTGATTGACACCGACAGAACTTCATTACGCTTTTGACCGACGGTTTGGGCACTCAGATTATGTCCGGGCAGAAAAGGAAAAAGGTGGTGCTCTAGATGGCAGAATACCGACCCGAACAGAACAAAATTCAAGATGGGCGAAACTCGGTATGTCCGTGCCGCGTATCGGCTATCCTTCGAATCGCCGATTTCTAGGCCGTAATGGGCAACATTTTGTGTAAATCCCCAGTACATGGCATATACAAATCTACATATCAGGAAGTAGACGCCTCCTCTAAAAAGAAATGTTAACGTTAGTCCAGCTACAATTAACTGACAAAATGCATACAGACGCATATTTCGGCGTTGAGGATCAAATTTGATGTCGAGTGGAACCCAGCGGCTTGGCAGGAAAAGGTAAAGATACCCCGCAATTTCGTGCAGAAAACAGCCAAGCCCTAATAGCAACGCATAATATCTAATGTGTCCCGTTATGCCATGATCTGAGAGACCTCCGTCGATCGTACAGCTTTTCGAGAGGCGTCCACACCAATGGTGAGCTTGATGGGATCGTTTCACCAATAAGAAATTATGTCCCACTGGTGCGTACGCGAGTATGCCTGCTAACAAATTAAGTTGAGCCCTTTGTGATCCCAATTTGCCCCATTTTGTTATTAGAGTTCCGTGAATGGATTCGTGTCCCCCGTGATACAGCACGACTAGAAACGGAATCGAAGCTAAGGTATACAAGTCTCCAACGAGCAAAAACACGTACGCCCCGACGACCGCCCCCAAAAATAACAGAGGACCCGCAAACGGAGCCTTTAGGTTTTGCTGACTAAACCCCATTTACCCTCTCCAGACCCACTTACACATCGTTTTAGTGCTTGCCCACTCTAATCGAGTCGGCGACGTTTTGGTAGTAAAATATGAAAACGTGAAAATCCCAAGTCCAATCGTCCTCAAATACTCTAGGTGCTCCGTATCTTCAACAAACCCTAAAGCCCTCAACACCTTATTGATAGAGTGCCTTTCGATGGTCCTCGCATAGATTGGTGACACGTGTAACCCATCACGAATAGAAGCAAAGAGAAGCTTGGATGCTTTTATCCTACGATACGAAATAGGGCGATATATTTTCAGATTGCACAATTCCCCGTTCGGCGAAGTTGCGAATGAGCAAAAAGCTTCTCCTTCATCGTAAAAAACGAAGATTCGGACATCCCTGCACAGTGCAGTTACAAACGACCTAGCAACAATCAGAGGCGCCACTATTAATCGAGTTGCCCGGCCCAAGTAAGGTTCATAATCATTCTCGAAAAGCGATTGCAATACCAGGCGGCTGTATCTGCTCGCTCCTACCATCCCCGAAGCTGCTCCAGCACTTATTAGTTGGACACACCTGAACCCAGAATCTAAGTGAAGTCCCTTCACGACTCGTTCCACGATATACAAGATTGCTTAACTTCCACAAAATCACGAAGGACGGTATAAAGTCGATCTCGCTGGGCTACTACGAAGGTCAAGAAGTTTTTGTCCGAGTCATAATGTTGTTCGGCTAAGTTGCGAATAATCTCATTAAATCCTTTGAGAATTCGAATAGCCCTCTGCTCGTAACTCCCGTTCAGATAAACCAAGCGTTCGAGTTCAGCTTCATTTGGGATTCTACCTAACTCACTAAAACAACCCCTTAAAAAAGATGTCCAGCGCTTATTGTGAAAATCTAACCGCCAGTCCCCCAAGTCATCTCCGAGCTGCATGAAATATAAAAATCTGTCAATCAGCGTTCGCGTAACCGGTGCGACTGGCGCATCGAGCGCGTGGCTCAAAAGATCGAGAAGAAGTAGGAAAGAATTCGAGCGTCCGACGATACTCTCAAATTCTTCAAGCTCAAGTGTTTTAAAGGGATTCCTTCGGAATTCGAGTTCACTAAGCACCGCAGCCGCGTTCTTGGATATGTATTCGTGCAGTAAGCTTTTTAAAAGATTAGCCTTGTCGGGATAATTTTGGTCAAAATATCGAGTAAATTGGTGAATCGAACCGGTAAGTAGGTGGGTTAAATAGACTGCGTTCTCGGATTTTACAATGTCTTTGTCAACGATCGAATCCAAGCAAAAATAATACGCCGATAAATATATGTAGGGAAGTCTAAGTTCGTCAACAATCTCCCTATTCGGAGATATTGCAAACAGATTGGTTAGTATTTCAGGATGATAGTAGCCAACAGGAAACCCAACCTCATTGATGCAGAGATCATAAAGATGTTCGACGTCACTGGGGAAGTCAATCTCAAGTTTTGCCCGTAACCACAGAGATTCACTAGGGAGCATAATGAAATTCCCGAACCTAAGAATCTTAGCCTCATCGAGTTACTCTGCGATCACGTCCTACTTTCTTTCGAATAGGTGTAGTGTTGAGAGAAAAACAAACTCCTAGACCAGAACGCCAATTATAAGCAATTCGTACAGGTCACTAATCCGCTGGCTGGAACCCAGACCTAGAACAAGCTTTGCTGTTACATCACCCGTGAGCGACTGGAGTTGCTAGTACGGGTACGTCTTTTTCTCGAAGTTTCGTCAACAGACCTTCGACATTTTTCCCTGGGATTTCAGGAAGCTCGATAGTATTGCCTTCAATCAGATCAGCAATAATCCGATCTGCATTTCCTAATTCCAATTCCACTTTATTTTCCATAGTTACTCCGTCTATCACATACATCTATATACTAATTTCGTAAAATGTCAAGCCCGGAATCCTAATACTTAGAATGTCACTGAAAGGTATAAGTGTCCAATAACTACTGTTTTTGGACATGCTCAGGTATGCTCCATTTACGCCAGCAAAACCAGCCTTTCAGACCGATCATTTTCGGTAGGTTTTTGGACACCCATGCAAGTCGCACTCTACGCCCGAGTTTCAACACACGATCAGCAGACGCTTCCAATGCAGTTGAAGGCGATGCGTGAGTATGCCAAGAAGCGAGGATGGAAAATAAAGTATGAGATTCAGGAGATCGGATCGGGAGCGAAAACACGGCCTAAGCGGGAAGACCTCCTTAAAGATGCCCGTCGGCGTCAGATCGATGCGATTATCGTTTGGCGCCTCGACCGGTGGGGACGATCCGTCTCCGATCTCATAGGTACGATTCGGGAACTAACCGACACCGGTGTCGGGTTTATTTCGCTTACGGAGGCATTTGATCTCACCACCCCGGCGGGAAAAGCTCTATCCGGGATGTTGGCAGTGTTCGCAGAGTTCGAGCGGGACATCTTAAGAGAAAGGGTTAAAGCCGGTATCGCTCATTCTCGCGAACAAGGCACCGCGCACGGGCGACCGGCAACGGCGTCACTCAAGAATGACCAGATCCAGAAGCTTAAAAAGTCTGGGTTAAACAACTCGGAGATCGCTCGAAAGCTTAAGGTCGGTAGGACTTCCGTCATTCGGGCCTTGAATACGGTAAAATGACGCCACTCAATATAAGCGGACAGCAATTCCTACGTGTATCCCCTCCCAATCGGCTACAAAATCGGCATAAAGGATAACCGCGCAGACGGTTATTTAATTCCCGAAGTCCGTTCCCGCCATACCGCTCTTTTCGGAAAGAGCGGCGTCGGCAAGACGACGCTCATGCGAAACATGATTCTGTGGGACATTTGGAATGGCTCTGGCGTGACCGTGATCGACCCGCACGGGCAGCTTATCGATGAGATCCTTGAACATATCCCCCGCTCCCGGACGAACGATGTCATCTATTTCAAACCCGCCGATCTGGATCGGGTGAGCAGCCTCAATATCCTCGAAAAGGTGCCGAGGCAGTATCAGCCGCTTGTGGTGTCCTCGATTGTCAGCACGTTCAAGACCATTTGGGCGAACGCTTGGGGGCCGCAGACGGAATATCTACTCACGAACTTCTGCTTTGCCCTTATCTCACAAAACGAGCCGAAGTCGCTGCTCGACATCCTCCGGCTTATCACGGATGCCGCCTTCAGAGAGAAGATATTCGGCAACGTGGACGACGGTGTGTTGCAGACCTTTTATCGCACCTACGAACACGAATGGGACGGCGACCAGCGGTCGAAAGCGTCAGCACCGCTTCTCAATAAGGTTTCGGCCTTTGCTACCAATCCCCTACTCCGAGCCGTGATCGGCCAACACAAGAGCAGTTTCAATTTCCGCGAGGCGATGGACGGCAAAAAGATCCTTCTGTGTGATCTTGGGAAGGGTGCTTTAGGTTCGGATATAGCATCGCTTCTTGGATCGCTTATAACTACGAAGCTCTACCTTGCTTCGCTTTCCCGCCAAGACACGCCGGAATCTCTACGCATCCAACACTATTTTTATATCGATGAGGTTCACAACTTCACGCACGGGATTGATCTCGCGGCGATTCTTGCCGAGGCCCGCAAGTACCGCTTGTCGCTCACGGTTGCGACACAGACGCTTGCCCAGCTTCGGAAACACAACGACGAGATCGTACCCGCCATTTTCGGAAACTGCGGAACGCTCGCGAGTTTCCGAGTGAGCGGCGACGATGCCGTTATTTTGGCGAGGGAATTTGCATCCGATGTGATCGCCACCCAGCTTGAGAACTTGCCCGATTACGAGCTTTATTTGCGAACCCTTGTCTTAGCCAAAGGCAGTACGGCATTGATCGCATTGCAAGCCGAGCGGCATACGGCGTATCCGCGGTTTAATAACAACAACGACCCGCAGAAATGCCAGAGTGTTATCAAGGCATCCTTGGAGCGCTATACGCGACCCCGCGCAGATGTGGACGCTTGGCTGTCACGGCAGTTCGCGCCAGCAGGTCAAGGTGAGAACAAACCCACTAAGAGAATGACGGGCAAGAAGGCTCGTAGGAAATAGCACATAACACTAGAAAAAAGTTCTTTGAGGAGGCTGGAAACATTTGTATAATCGTGTGTTTCAAAAAAGTGAACCCAGCCTTATCCCTTTGGATGAAACAACATGTACTAACTTCTATTTCTCAGGAGGTTTTTCTATGTTCCAAACGTCCCTGTCCGTACTCTCACACTGGTCTACGCTGGTCGAGAATATGGAGGCTTCACCTCAAGAGTTCTACACGCATGTTTCTGATTTGGTAAAGATGCGTGAAATCCCGGATCTTAAGATCGAACGAGTCACTTGGAAAGAGGGCAGCTTCCTTTCTGCTGATCGTGTGTATCTACGCGTTTCACGTGGCCGCTACTTATATGACATATGCGCCGCGCCGTTCGGAACCGGTTTCTTCTTTTCATCATGGATGGCGGTTAAGATGCCTTCGCCACTTTGGGCGATCATCGCTTTTGTAGCTCTGCCATTTGTGGCGCTCTGGGCATTTGTCGTTCTCGTATTCTTCGCCGGAACTACCGGATTTATGTTCTGGGGAGCCGGAGCTGTCGCCTGTGCGGTCCTTTTCTTGATTTTCTTATCGAAAGAAGAATCTACTTTCGCGGATTATATTTTCGTGGTTCCCCGCGTCGGGCCGTTTTTGGAGCAGATCTTTCGTCCCAACACGTACTTTCGAATGGATACGGAATCGATGTTCCAATCGATGGCTCACCAAGCCGTTCTTGAGGCCGTCGATGCGACGACAAAAGAGAAGGGCGCGCGGGAACTTACGAGCGACGAACGAAAGCCCATCTTACGAGGCTTCTTTGACCGCTAAGGTCAATCTGTAACGAATGACGAAGGAAGAACTGATAACAGCGCAGTTCTATGCGTGGGAAAAACGTGGACGAGGGTGGCAGATCTGGGATTACCCGGTTGAATTAGAACCGCCCTTCGAACCGTTTCACGGTTACTACTTGCCAACCGCCGACGATGCGCGGAGGACTACGCGCGTAAGCACCTTCGTGGAGAAGCTTCACGGGAAGCATGCACTCCCGGAACCCCAATTGGATCTTAATGCCCTCCTAGAGGCGTATAGAGATGCGGAACCGACTCCCTTTTTCGACGATTCTCCGCTTACAGAGATTCAGATCGTCCTCCCGACGAGAAGCAATCCTCATCGCGACGTGGCAGAACGTTTTCTTTCGAGCCTTCGCACGGCACAGCAGCCGATGGGTTTTGAGATCATCGGACTTGGCGACTCGATAGCGATGCAGTTTGTGTGTCGTGAGGCAGACGTATCCCTGTTGCGATCTAACCTCCGCGCTTACTTTCAGGATGCGAGGTTTCAGGAGAAGAAAGACTTTCTAATGGATCAATGGGTGCATATTGCCAGTGCCGGGAACACGCCCGTTATCGTCGATTTTGCTCTTTCACACGAGTTCATAATTCCCCTTCCCGCGACCACGGGACTCTCTATCGACACCCTTACGGGTATTGTCGGAGCGCTTGCCGACGTTCAGGACGACGAAATGGCCGTGCTTCAGTTGTTATTTCACGCAACTCAGTACGAATGGGCAAATAATGCAATTTGGGCGACAACCAGTTATGGGGGGAATTCGGTGTTCGCCAACGCTCCGCAACTGCCAGAGCAGCTAAAGCTGAAAATCTCGCAGCCCCTATTCTCAGCGGTTATCCGCGCTGGTGCGATCACCTACGACGAAGCCGGTTCATGGGATCTCGTTAGGCGCTTAGGCACGGCCTTGATATCGGTTTTCACGAATACAGTCAATCCAAACGGTAACGAGCTTATTCCCCTATCGAATGACGGCTACGATGAGATGTCTCACGAAGACGATCTCCTGATGAGGCAGACACGCAGAAGCGGCATGATCGTAAACAGCACCGAGCTTCTTTCGTTGGTTCATCTTCCCGCGTCCTCGCTCAGGTCGGAGAAATTCAGAACTGAGACAAGGGTAACCAAAGCAGCTCCCCCACTAGCGATTCACGCCGGGGCAAGCAACACCGTCGTTTTGGGTGAGAACGTTCACGAAGGTACAGCCCACATCGTTTCTTTATCGAACGAGCAACGAAGCAAACATATTCATATCGTCGGTTCGACCGGATCGGGAAAATCGACGTTTATGCTAAACCTGATCAAGCAAGACCTCGAAAATGGCAATGGCTTTTGCGTATTAGATCCGCACGGCGATCTGATTGATGAGGTTGTGGCAAACGTCCCTGAAAGCCGACTGAATGACGTGATCTTGTTCGATCCATCGGATGCGGACTATCCGATAGGTTTCAATATCCTGCAAGCTAATTCGGAACTCGAAAAGACGCTTCTTTCGTCGGATCTCATTGCGACATTCAGAAGGATGTCTACGAGTTGGGGCGATGTTATGGATTCCGTATTGGCTAATACGATTTTGGCTTTCGTCGAAAGTTCGCAGGGCGGCACCTTATTCGACCTAAAACGGTTTCTGGTCGAAAAACCTTTCAGAAATGAATTCCTGCAAACCGTTCAGGACGATACGATCCGCTACTTTTGGCAAAACGAATTTCCGCTGATCGGCGGCAAGTCGCAAAGCTCGATCCTTATCCGCCTTGATGCGTTTCTAAGACAAAAACTTATTAGAAACATCGTTTGACAAAAGGATACAAAGCTCGACTTCCGCAAAGTCATGGATAACAGGAAGGTTCTCCTTATAAAGCTTTCTCAGGGCTTAATCGGCGAGGAGAACGCATATCTATTAGGAACGCTCCTTATATCCAAGCTATATCAGACGGCGCTTAGTCGGCAGGATTCGACCGATCGTCCTTTCTTCTCGTGCTACCTGGACGAGTTTCATCACTTTGTTACCCCATCGATGGAGAACATTCTATCCGGTGCGAGAAAGTACAATCTCGGACTTGCCTTGGCACATCAGGAGTTTCGCCAGCTACAAAGCCGGAGTTCGGAGGTTGCCAACAGCGTTCTTTCGAACTGCTACACGCGTGTGTGCTTTCGTCTCGGCGATGCGGACGCAGAGAAGTTTGCCGGAGGATTTTTAGCGTTCGATTCAAAGGCATTGCAGAGCCTAAGCGTGGGCGAGGCCGTCGCGCGGATCGAGCGCTCTGAATACGATTTCAACTTGAAAGGCAGTCTACCCGCGATAATCCCCCCGGAGATTGCCGAACGGAGGCGACGCGCAATTGTTGATCGAACGCGGCGCGAGTATGGCATCCACAAGGCCGAGGTTATAACCTCGATAGAAACGGTTGCACCTCCCTTACAGGAACCTGTTTCAGCGCCCAAGGATACTCCCCTACCGTCCAATACAGCTCCGAATGTAAGTGCATCAGCACACCCAGAAAGCTACGGAAAGGGCGGACAGCATCACAGGGAATTGCAGGCGGTCACTAAACGCATCGGCGAAAGTTATGGGTTCAATGTTGTTATCGAAAAGTACGTTTTAGACGGATCGGGAAGCGTCGATGTCTCGCTTGAAAAAGAAGATCTAAAGATCGCCTGTGAAGTATCGGTCACGTCCTCGACTGACTATGAAATAAAAAACATCCAGAAATGTCTTGCCGCTGGATACGATCACGTCTGCATCATAGTCTCGAATCAAAAGAAGATCCCGGCCTTGAAAGCGACTGTTCGCTCCAATGTTCCGATGGATCTCCAGAGCCGAGTGAGGGTTTGCAGCCTTACCGATCTACTCGCTTTCCTGCGAGAGTTAGATGCACCGAATGAGCCGGAAAAAATAAGGAGCGAAAAGCCAGCGGGTCAGCGGTTGAATTTCAACGAGGCGTGCGAATTCTTCGGCGTTAAATCGTCCACCCTTTACCGGTGGGTTAAAGAAGGCCGTGTCCCCTTCTACCGCCCGGGACGCGAATATCAGTTTGACCGGGAAGAGCTGGTATTGATCGGGAGGCACGATCTCTCAGGGAAACGAAAAGCCACGGTCAATCTACAGCCGGTGAAGATCGAAAAGCCCAAACCGAAGGGCAAAAAACAGCAGGACGACCGCTATAGGAAAATGCTCAAGTTGGATTAAGATAGCCAAACCACTTTGCACACGGCGAAGGAGGTACACATGACAGTAAGCAGACGGAAGGACACGGGCCAATGGGTTTGTGACTTCTACCACCAAGGCGAGCGAATCAGGAAAACCCTGAAATTCGTCCGCACCAAAAAGGAAGCCGAGGCCGCCGAAGCCGTGATTATGAATCAGGTGTTTCAGCAGGTCTACGGTTTCGAGCCGAAATCGAACAAGCTCTTTGAAGACTTTGTAGTAGAGAGTTTCCTTCCCTACTCCGAGGCTAATAAGAAATCGTTTTCTAGCGACGTGTATATTTGTACCTTGCTGGTTTCCTACTTTCGTGGAAAGACAGTGAGACAGTTAACACCGCCGGTGATCGAGGAGTTCAAGCAATGGTTTTTGGCAAAGCCCATTGTGTACGGGACGGACGAGGATAAAAAGGAACGCCCGCGCAGTCTAGCGACCGTCAACAATCACTTGCGGGTTCTCTCGAAGATACTCTCACTGGCTGTTGACGCCGACTTGATCGACTCAAACCCGTGCTTTCGGGTTCGGAAGTTCAAGCCGAACAACCGACGGTTGCGAGTTCTTTCCCACGAGGAGGAAGGAACACTTTTGACCACGTTGAAGGAAAACGACCTGATTCGAAGTATCGTAATCGTCGCTCTCAATACCGGCCTCAGGCGAGGCGAAATCTTTAGCCTGAAATGGTCGGACGTGGACTTTCAACGGGGACGCCTCGTTATTCGCAAAACCAAAGCGAGTAAGGAGCGTTTCGTGCCGATCAACGCCACGGTTCGGGAACTCTTGCATAGACTGCCTCGCCTTTTGAGTGACTACGTTTTTCCGAGTCCGAAGACAGACGAACGACTTACCGACATTAAAAAGGGCTTTCGCAAAGCGGTGGATTTGGCCGAAATCGAGAACCTCCACTTCCACGATCTACGTCATACCTTTGCCACGCGATTGGCTGATGCGGGAACGGATGCCTATACGCTCATGGAAATAATGGGTCATGCCGATCTCAAAACAACGATGATTTACGTTCATGCGTCGGGAGAGGCGGGTCGCAGAGCAGTAGAGAAATTGGACGCGAAACGTCATTTTAGTCACGAGGTGGTCACGAAACAAAAAACGGCAGATGCTAATCTGCCGTAAGTTGTTGATTTTAATGGTGGCTGGAGAGGGACTTGAACACTCGACCTCGGGGTTATGAATCCCGCGCTCTAACCAGCTGAGCTACCCAGCCACGAATATACGATTATAGTTTCGCGGGCGAAAAAATCAAGGCGTAAGTGTGAAAGCTGAGTAGATCACGGCCATCCGGGCCGCTTGGATTTGCGAACAACCTACCGCGAAATTGAGCCGTCGAATGTCATAAGGGTATTATTTGAGCTATGACGATACGAACTTTAAAGGGCGTTATCGCTGCATTTGTTTTTGCGGCGGCATTTTTCGGGGTTGTTAGCGGCCAGACGAAGCCAACAGCTTTTAGGGCAATCACGATTGTGACCGAGCCTTCGGCGTCGGTGTGGATCGACGGCGTTGGCTGGGGTAAGGCGGATAAGACTGGCCGGATGGAGATCAAGACCATCTCAAGCGGAGCTCATTCGCTGCGAGTGAGGGCAAATGGGTATAAAGAAAAGACCTTGCCGCTGACCGCCGTGCAGAAAGGCGAGATCAGCGTACCGCTCATTAAGTCGACCGACGAAGCCGAGCTTGCCTTTCAGGACGGCGAGCGAATGGCGTTCTCTGACCGGGAAAAAGCTGCCGAAGCTTATCAAAAAGCCGTGAAGCTGAGGCCGAATTACCACGAGGCGTATGTAGCTCTCGCCCGCGTTCTCACCGAGATCGGCGACAGCGACGGAGCACTGGCGGCGATCTCAACAGCTCGAAAGCTGCGGCCGGGCTATGCCGAAGCTTCAGCGGTCGAGGGCCGTATTCATAAGGAAAATGGCGACGAGGCCAAGGCGGTTGCGGTGTTCAAGCGGGCGATCACGGAGGGCAAAGGCTTTCAGCCTGAGGCGTATGCGGGATTGGGCCTTTACTACAAAGAAAAGGCTGAAGGTGCTGGAGCGTCTGGCGATTTTGCGAACGAAGATCTAAATTACGCCGAGGCGTCAAAGAATCTCAAGGTCTCGCTCAAACAGCTTTCGGGCGCTCCCGACACGGTCGTCATATATCAGCTTCTCGGCCTAATATATGAAAGGCAAAAAAAATACGACGAGGCGATCGCGACCTACGAGGAATTCCTGCGGATATTCCCAAACAGCAACGAGGCAACGGCAGTCCGATCGTTTATAGTTCAGATAAGAAAGACAATGGCCGATACGCCATAGCGGCGGGCTTCGATGCCCGCACTCCCAGTTAGAACGCCTGTGAGAACCGGAAATGCAGATGGCCTTGCCGCAGACGATATTCGGCAGGCGGCCCGACAGGCTGCGGTATCAGGAATCGCGGCGGGCTGAGCAAATGGCCGTAATCTACGCCGAATTCGCCGCCAACCGGCGTTTTAATCCTTAAACCGAGTCCGACCGAGTGCGTCCATACCGCTCGCTGATTTTGACCGGCAATGTCGCCCGCGGCCACGGTCGGGGCCTTAAAGATCTCACCCACCTTTCTAAAAACATTTCCGCCGTCATAAAACGGGACCATACGGATCGATTTTGAGAAAGGTATTCGGGCTTCCAGATTGGCGACGGCCAACGCGTTCCCGCCGAAAGGGATCGTGAACGGATCGAGCGTCACGATCTCGCCGCGGCTGTTGCGAAATATTCCCTGCGGCACGATCACGACACGCGGCCCGGCTTCTTCGAAATCGAAGCCTCTGAGATTGTTCGAGCCGCCGGCAAAGAACCGTTCGCTGATCGGCAAAAGGCCGTTTAGCGAGGGGAATTGGGCACTCGTGAAGCGGTTGTCGTCAGAGAAAACGCTGCCGACGCCAAGTATCGCTCTCGCGGCGAGAGTTGTGTTTTTCAGCTTTGGAAACGTGTAGTAAAAATTGTAGCTGGCCTGAAACTTCTGAAAACCGATGCTCGCTCCGAGAGCCGGAACCGAAACGTTGTAGTCCGCGGTCAGATAACCGCCGTGCGTCGGGTCGCTCGCGTTGTAGCGGCACCGCTCGGATTGATCGCCTTTCGCGATCAGGTCGAGCAGCGAATATTTGGCCGAGCAGTTTCGCCGCGTATCGCGAACGAACGTCGCCCCAAACCCGGAGATACGCGTCTTGGCGTCGGGCCGCAGAAGGTCTTTGACAAGCAGGCTTTCAGTGTTAAATAACCGCACATCCTCAAATTTGTATCGCAGAAATAGAATGCTGCGGCTCCTGCGGCTGATCGTGCGGTTGGTCTCGGCAGAGAGGCTGAGGCGGTTGATCGTCGGGCTACCGACATTCGCACCGAATTCGTCGATCGGGTTTCCGTTCGCATCGATCCGTTGAACGATGCCGAACGTTCCCTTATCAAAAGTCGAGCGGAAAAATCGGGTCACCGTCGTGTCACGCTGATACTGTGCCGACAACGTCAGAGGTGCAAAGCGTTTCTCGCCATCGCGCAAAAATCGCGGATTGATAAAATCGAGCTGAACGAGCTGCTGTTTCTGCGATACCTTGACGCGGGCTCCGCCCTGCCACAGATTGCCGAAAAGATTGACGTGGCGAATGTCAAAAAAACCGCTCAATCCAAGATCGGTCGAGTAGCCGCCGCCGTACGACATAAGCCGCGATGGCTGCTCGTCGAGATTGACGATCACATCGGTCAGGCGCCGGTCCGAATCTTTGTCGCCTGCTGGCTGCGGTTTGATCTCGACGCGCGAAAATGCGTCCGAGCCATAGAGATTCTGCTCGCTCGAGTAGATATCGGTTGCCTTGAGCAGATCGCCGGGGGTGAAAGCAAGGGCTTTTACGACGGCCGTCGTTTTTGTATCTTCGTTGCCGTTTATCAGGACGCGTTTTATCTCGACCTGCTTTCCTTCCATATCGACGCGGATCTCGACCTTGACCTCATTGGTTTTGGCGTCTGCCACGTTCTCAGGATCGATCACCTTAAAATTAACGCGGGCATCGTAATAACCGAGGTTCGAGTAATATTCCGCTATTTTTCTAACGGCATTTCTCGTGCGGGCACGCGAATAATTAATGCCGAGCATCGGAGGAAGCTGTGCCTGAAGTTCACCCGTCGGGATCGTCTTGTTTCCGATAATGCTGGTCTCGGTAACAACGGTCGGGATTCCCTCTTCGACCTCGAAGGTGATAATCAGATTCTCACCATCGAGCGAGACGCCCTGATTGACGCGAACTTCGGCATTCTGATAACCGAGTTCGTACATCAGCGATTTTATCGTGCTTTGATCGTCCGCGAGGATCGCTTCGCTCGTGTAACCGCGTCCGTAGCCGAGAACCGGGACGATTCCTAAAAGGTTCGCTTCCTGCGACGACAGCACGGTTTGAATATCTTCGTACGTCAGCTTATTGGTTCCGCGAACGCGGATCTGCGTCAGTCTCAAACGACGGTCGAGGTTAACGCGGTATTTCACCGTAACCTCGCGGCCCATCAGATCCTGGCTAGCGAGCGAGCCGCATAGAAATATCGTGTCATTCGGCAAGAGATTGTTCTCGTCATCGGTGATCGGCGGAGTTGCTGAGCAATACGCGGTCGCTTTGGCAAAGAAATAGCCTTCTTCCTGATAGTAATTTGCTAAACGCCGCTCGCCCTCAACGATGGCCGAATAGTCGAGCGTTCCTTCACGTTTGATCGGCAGCAGGCGTGTTTGAACCCTCTTGCTTAGCTTGCCCTTCTCCGTTTCGACCGTGACATCGACCTTTGGGCCGACTTTGCCGACGATGCTGATCGTGATCTTGTTCGTGTCGCCGTCGTATGTGACACGTGGTTCGTCGAGATCGGGAGCCAGAAAATTGTCATTTCGAAGCGTGTCGCGTATCTTGGCAACGTCCGCTAGCAGGCGTTCGCGCGAATAAAGCCCGCCTTTTTTCAGACGCAGCGATTTTTCCGTGATCGGCTTTTCGTAACCCTGGACCTTGATCTGAAAATCCTCGACTCTCGCCTGTTCATTTGGCGTCACTTTAAATGTAACGCCGACCTCGTTCTCGTTCTGCAACGGACGGCGTTCGTAGACGGCTGCGGAACGGTAATATCCGCGTTCGCGAAGGTAATCGAGGATCTCATTGGCGTTGTTCTGCAGCGTTTGCTCGGTGATCGCGGTTCCGGGAGTGAGGAGGTTCAGCTTGAACAGCAGATCCTGCTCGGTGATCTTGTCACCATCGCTCGCACCGACCACTACTGAAACTCTTTCCGCCTGCGTCTTCCGTTTTACGTCAAATCGCAGTTCCACATCGCCCGCAGCGTTGTTCGCGGCGGTTACGACAACCGTGTCGACCTTATTTGTCTCGTACAGGGCAGCGACCGCTTCGCGGATTCGCGGCGCCGAATACGTGCCGCCGATCGCGAGTCGGATCATCAATCGATACTGCTCGGCGAGAGCGTCATTTTTCCCTGTTCCCGTGAAGACAACATCTATCTTGGAAACGGGCAGATTATCGTACTTGTTTTGCGAGAGGGCCGAGAAAGAACAGAGAGAGATCAGAAAAACAACGCATAAATATCGTTTGAGCAGCACGACAAAGGTAAGCGGCGCGCTGGTCGCCGCTGTATCCTGGCCGTTTTTCCCCGTAATAAACGCCATCTTTTACGTCGCTAAAATCTTCTCCTGAACCTGATCTCAAAGCTGAAATTGTCGCGGTTTCGCGTCACGTTCGTTAGCGAACGCTGTTCGTATTGGGCGACGAAAGAGAGTTTGTTAGAAACCCGGTATTCGAGCGCGAGGACCTGATTCTGATCCTGTGAAAGGTTGGTCGAATACGTTACACGCAAATTATTGTTGATCTGCCGACCGACCGTCAGCCTCGCTCCCGGATTGACCGTCTGGCCTGAGATCAGCGGATCGATCTCGAAAACGTTGAGGCCAAAAAGCTTGTCCGTCGCCTTGCGGGCTGGGTTGTTGATGATCGAATCGGTCAGGATCTCAGCCGCCGTATTGATGCCTGTCGATGCAAGCGTCGGTATGCCGCCCGCACTGTTTGTCAGGTTACCTGTCGTGATCAGCGAGACCACATCGGCCTGCGGCAAAGCCGGGCTCGAACGAACCGTCGCCGAGAGCTGTTCGGAATCCTTAAGCGGCCCCGACAGATTTACAAAAACCTGATAGCCCGCGATCTCAGATTCCGCCTGTAGATTGATCACCGGTTCGATCGCTGTATCAGGCGGGAATTCGAGTACACCTCGCTGGACAATATAACGGTCTTTTCTGAATAAGATCGTGCCGCTATTCGCTGTGATACGGCCCGAGATACGCGGTTCGTTCGTGTCGCCCGTAAGCACTAGCGAGACCGAGGCAGTGAGATCGGCAATGTTGTTTTTCACGACCAACGCATCACGCCCCTCGATGATCAGGTCAAATCGCGGCGGTTTGATCGAACCCGAACCGCCGCCCGAAAGTACCGGATCGCGGCGTCCGCTCACCAGATTGGCTAGATCGATGTCCTTGGAATAAACTGCCCGGCGGGCAAACACGCGGCCGCCGATGGTCAACTGCAGGCTGTCGGCCTTCGTCTCACGAAATCCGGTAATCTCAAGCTGTGCATCGCCAGTCGTGACAAAGTCCTTCGGCAGCGGAACGGTCACGTTATTGCCGTCGAGCGTAAATCTGAATCGCTGCACGGCAAATCCATCCAGCGTTCCGCCGCCGCTTCCGGTAAACTTGCCGCCGCCGAGATAACCCGTCGCTTCCTCGATCTCGACCTGATTTGACGTAAAAATAATGCGTGCCTTCACGCGATCTGCGGTAAACCTATCCGAGCCGAGAAAGGTCGCGACCGAGGCATTGACCATGTTCGCCGTGCCGGAGATAAGCGCCGTCTTGTTCGGTCCCGAAAACCTCACCGCCGCATCCGCAAAGCCGGAAAAGAAAGTATCCTTAACAAAAAGGTTGATCAGATTAAGGTTAACGCGGCCGTCGATCGCGAGATTATTGATGCCAGCGTCGGTCAGGGCCTTCGTACCCGAGAGCGTCATGTTAGAACCGCCGCCGGAGAATCGTGCCTTTTCAAAAACGACCTCTCGTGGGTTAAATCTCACCAGGATCGGTTCTGCGGCCGCGAGCGGCGTATCCTGAATGAGCATAGAAAGCTGTGAGAATTCCGCTTTGCCGGTCAATCCGGAAGTGGAAAATACGCGAACGCCTTTGTCATTAAGCTGACTCAGGTTCCCGCCAAATTCGACGCGGCCTGTGCCGGTTCCAGTGATCGCCATGCCCTTGAGCTGCGGCACAAATGCCAAAAAAGGAGCGAGCGGGCTCTGGTTAAAATCGGTCGCGACCATGAACGGCAGGTTTTCGTTGCCGAAATTCACCGTCGCATTTATCACCTGCGGCCGCCCGTCGAGGATCGCGGTGAGGTCGGCGGTCAAAACCTGATTCGCGGTCTGGCCTTTGAACGCGACTTGGCCGAGTACATTCTCGCCGACCTGAACATTAGGTGCGACGCCGCTGAAATTCACGTTGTAACTCGCCGTTTGATTAGAATTTCCTGTCGCATTCGCCGCAAAATCGAGATCGCCGGTGATGACCGGAATGTTGTCGGACTTCGGCAGCAACGCAACAACGAGCGGCACCGGAACAGATTTGCCGCCGAGGTCGAAATTAAAATTCCCCGCCGCCCGATCGTATGTTCCCTTCGCAGTTAATTGACCTGCACCGATCCGCATGTCAGCCTGCTGCAGGTCGATCGTTGTGCCGTTGAAAACCGCTTTTACATTCAACCCGTCGAAAACCTGACCCGCGATAGTGCCTTTCTGCGCCGCGAGATTAATCTCTCCGCGTGACTCGTTCGGAAGTCCTGTAATATCGACCGTTCCCGACGTTTGACCATTCAGATCGCGGATCTGTTCCGGCAGCGTGATCGGCAAAGCCGCGAGCAGATTTCCCGCATTGACGTTGGTCAGCGTGGCTTTTACGGTGACATTGTTGCTGCCCGTGCGCGGAATATTTACCGCAAATTCAGTATTCCCGCCCGTGCGGTCAACGAGCTTTCCGTTCTTTAGATCGACACCATCTGGCGTAACGAAAATTTCCGTTGTAACGTTGCCCAGATCCCTGCCGTGAACCGAAAGCGAATCAAGCGAAGCCTTGCCATCGATCGTCGGATCGGTCAGATTTCCCTTAACCGTACCGTCAAAATTGAGATTTCCGGCGACCTGAACTTCCAAAGAATTCAGCTGTTCCTCAAGCGTCGGCGAGAGGTTCAGCACGCGAACGAGCCTATCGATTTCGGTCGCATCCGCCGAACGAAGAGCGACATTCAGATCGGAATTCTCGTCCTTTAGATCAAATCGTCCGGTCGCGGTGAGCTTACTTTTTTCCGTGTTGAGATCGGCAAGATCGACGTTAAAGAGGCCGTCAGTCGCGTTGAGCCGCACGTTTCCGTTGACCGGAATTAGGCCGCGATCGGCGTTTCCGGCGTTAGCGGTGATCGCCGCATTGAGCGTTCCGCTCGCGTTGCGGAAGTTGGTTCCGGGAAAGTTCAGATCGACGGTTCCGGTAGTCTTGCCTTCAACGGGGATCAGACTGCCGCCCTGGAGAGCGATCAATTTGGAAATGTCGAGATCGGTAAAATCACCCTTCAGATTCGACGGGCCGCGATCGTTCAAAGCGATTATCGCCGTACCGACCATGCTACCGTCCATGATCGAGGCGTTCAGTTCGTTGAGTGCGACGCGGTCGTTGTTCATATCAACCTTCGCATTAGCCGCGCCGAGAGCAACGCTCCCGATCAAACCCCCGCCGAGCGTCATATCGGCCGTCGCTCGATAGCGGCCCGATGGCTCGAGAATATAGACGGGCTTCGAGATCTTCACGGCCTCGAGACTGCCGCCCGCTGGTAGGGATGTTGTTTTTTTAAGAGCAATATTCCCCGCATCGACGTCATTCGACCGCGCCTCGACGCGCCCCTGGCGGATCGTCACTCTCACACCGCCAACGTTCAAAGTGCCCAAAACTGCGGCGCCAGTATCGATCTTTGCCACGCGGGATTGGTCCGCGTAGATAACGAGTCCGGCCCTGGTATTCTCGATCTCAGCCAGCGGCGTTTGGATGCCGTCGACGGTCACGCCGTCTTTTGTGACCTGATCGGCACGCAGATTTTCGAGCGTTACCGCTGTCGAATTCGGCAGGTCTTTGAACCGGAATTTGTCCGCCGAAGCGTTCTTTACCTTCGCATCTTTGATATTCGCCGTTGTCGCTTTTGCCCCGTCGAGTCCGACCTCGGTCTCGCCGCCGCGGTGCTTGACGGTGACATTTCGCCCGGTCACGCCCTGCAGGCCAAAATCTTTGGTTTTGAATGCCTTCGATGTTGCACTCGCTGAGTTCAGGCTAAACGAACCGCCGTTCTGCGAAAATTTGAGATTTCTGGCAGCTAGCTCCTCAAACTCGACATCACCGATCGCAAACTTCTTCGCCCGGCCATTTCCAGCCTCAGCCCGGACCTGTTTGTCTTTGTATTCCGCCAAAGCGTCCGACAAAAACAGGCCGCCGAGAGTCAGCGATTTGGTCTTTGCGGCCGCTGCCTGAAGTTCGCCGACCCATCGAAAATCCGTGCCGCTACCGCGAACATTGCCCGCGAGTTTGAGCATGTCGATGCGAAAATCGTCGAATGTCAGCAGTTGGGCGATCGCCGTTCCGTCGGCTTCGTAATTAGAATTCGTCCCGCTCACGGTCGCCACAACATTCGCTCCCTTTAGAGAAACACCGTCGGCTCGCAAGGACTCGGTAAAGATCTCGCCATCGATCTTGTAACTCTCGCCTTCGCCGATAACCTTGCCCTTAAAATTCCCGACGCCGACGAGTGACGCGCCGAGCGGCAATATGTCCGACGCCTGCGTCAGATCGACCGACGACTGGATATCGAGAGCATATTTTGGCGAAGCCCAGTCCGTCAGCGTTCCGGTCAGCGACGTTTCGCCGATCGGCGTTTTCAGGTCGAAGGTCGTCAGTTCGGCACCGTTTTTATCAGCGATGCCCTGTGCCCGAACGTCGATCTTCTCGACCGCACGTTCGTCGTAGATGAAATTGGAATCGGTCGAGGTCAGGTCAAATTTGTAGCGTTTCTGGTCATCCGCAACGTCGCGATTTTCGGGCGAGAGCAGAAAAACGACATTCTTCGCATTGCCCGAGATCTTTCGCGATTTATCGCCAAAATGCACAATGCTGTCTTTGAGCGAAAAATCCACCGAATCGTACTTAAAATTCACCGCCGAGCCTTTCTGATCCTCGACGAGTCTTAAATTAGAAAAATTCGACTTCCCGTTCTCATCAAACGTCACCCAAGCCTCGGCACCGCTTACATCAGTCTTCTCGAGAATAACGTCGCGTGTTAGCTGCCAGGAATAGAGGTCTTTTACGGAAAGATTGAGGTGTGCGTCGCGGATAAAGAAGAGTTTTTCTCCACTGACCTTGTCATTAAAAGTAGCGTTTTTCAGCTCAAGCTCAAGCGGATTGACCGTCACGCGAAAAACATCGGCGTCAAAAACGATCCCAATATCCGCCATCTTCGCGACGAACTGAGACTTAACGTAATTATCGAAAACGCCGTATTTGTAGGCTACGACACCGATCAAAGAAATAAGAAGGCCTAGCAGAGCGACGCCACCGAGCCCGACAAGAGCCTTGCGGCGCGTCAAGAATCTACGACGATTCGGTGTCGCTTCGCCGTTTTCCGTATCCTCAACTTCGTCGACCTTTTCGTCCGCCATCCTGTCCGAATCTCTTCTTCCTCTGTGCTCTCTGTGGCTAAAAAATTCCTCTACAAACGAACCGTCCCCACGATCTCCAGATCGAACGCATCCAGAGCATTCACCTTCGGTGGGTGATTTGAAATAAGCCTGATCTTCGTCAGCCCGAGATCTTTCAATATCTGTGCACCGATACCGTAATCGTGGATCTTGCCGTAACCTGTTTCGAGTTTCGCGGCCTGAAAATCCATTCCCTTCTCGTGCATCAACGCGTACGTCCTAAGCTGATTCACTAGATCCAGATTGTTTTCGCGCTGACGAAGGTAAACAACCACGCCGCTCCCTGCCGCTGCGATCGTTTTGAGCGAAGCCTCGACCGCGCTCGACGCTTCGCCGAGCTTTGCACCGAACATTGCAAAGGTCACGTTCTCCGTTTGGACGCGTACGAGCACCGGCTCGGTTGTATCAGAAACATTGCCCATAGACATCGCGAGATGCGTTTCGCCGTTGATGATGTTCTCGTAAAGGATCGTGCGAAAAACGCCGAACTGCGTCGGCAGATCGGCATCGACAACACGGCGAACTAACGGTTCCTTCCGCATTCGATAGCGAACCAGGTCGGCGACCGAGATGATCCGCATGTCGTGCCTCGCCGCGAAGACCTCAAGCTCAGGCATCCTCGCCATCGTGCCGTCGTCGTTCATGATCTCGCAAATGACCGCCGCCGGCTGCAATCCCGCGATCCGCGACATGTCCACGCTTGCTTCCGTTTGCCCAACCCGAACCAAAACGCCGCCATTCTTCGCCCGGAGAGGAAAAACGTGTCCGGGCCGAGCGAGATCCATCGGCTTCGACGCCGGATCGACCGCCGTCAGGATGGTTTTTGCCCGGTCAGCCGCCGATATTCCCGTCGTTACGCCCTCTTTAGCCTCGATCGACGTGGTGAACGCCGTGCCCATGCTCGACGTATTCTCGGTCGTTTGCGGATACAACTGCAATTCGTTGCATCGCTGCTCGGTCAGCGGCAGACAGATCAACCCGCGGCCGTGGACCGCCATAAAATTAATGATCTCGGGCGTCACCTTTTCAGCCGCGCAGACGAGATCGCCCTCGTTTTCGCGGTCTTCGTCATCGACGATGATGATCATTTTCCCGTCGCGAATGTCTTTCGCGGCGTCTTCGATCGAAGCAAGAGCCATGTTGTATTTCCGTTCGCCGTTTTTTGACCCGGCATAAGTCACTTCGTAACTAAATTTTAACGAAAAAGGCTCGGATAAGCGAACAAACATCGGATTTGGCTACACATCAGTTTCCACTAAATTCCGGTTCGATATTGTATGCGTGCCGACATTGTATAAAGCTTCGCCAGGCAAGGATGCCCGCTCTCCTTTGTCTTTTGCACGCAGGCTGACACAATATCTGCTTACGCAAATGACACAGCCGGACAACACTCGCAAACTAACGATCATTCTGCACGCACTGTTTCTGATCTCGGGAACGGCTACGGTGCTGATCGGGCAAGTTCTGCCGATAATGGCGCGGCACTACGCGTTGAACGATTTGCAGGTCAGCTTTTACTTTCCGTCGCAGTTTGCGGGCTCACTGTTTGGTACGTTTCTGACCAGCATCTTTGCGAAGCGTAATCAGTTTCTCGCCGCGTCGTTCATCGGAGCCTTGTGCATGGCAACCGGCATCATGCTGATGAACGTCGATTCGTTTCCCGCGTCGCTCATCGCTTTCGCCCTGACCGGCGTCGGCATCGGCCTGACGCTGCCGGCGATCAACATGACGGTTCTTGAGCTGAATCCGATAAATTCCGCCTCGGCCCTGAGCGTCCTCAATTTCTGCTGGGGCGTCGGAGCGATCGTCTGTAAACCGTTCGTCGATGCGACGCATGTCGGCGGCAATATCTGGGCAACGACGCTGATCCTGGCATTGCCGATGTTCGCGGCGGCGGCGTTTCTCTTCTTTCAGCCAACGCGCATCATCGCCCTCGCCGAAACGCCCAGTGACGAGCTGGCGGACGCAACCCCGATCTGGCGGGCGCCGCTCGCGTGGGGAATCGCCTTGTTCAATTTCATCCACGTCGGATTCGAAAGCGGCATGGGCGGGTGGCTCACGACCTACACCGAACGGCTGGACAACGCGAATGTCGTTCGCTGGCTCTCGCCGACGCTGCTGTATTTCGTGCTGTTTGTCGCGGGGCGCGGTGTCGCTCCGCTGCTGTTCCGGTTTTTGAACGAGAACCGAATGCTCATGCTCGGCCTCTTCACCGTCCTTGCGGGAATGGCCGTCACCGTCACGGCGGCGTCGGTTCCCGTACTCGCTCTCGGAGCCGCGATCGCCGGGTTTGGAACGTCGTGGATATTCCCTACCAACGTCTCGCGTTTTTCACACACCTTCGGCCCGACGGCGACGCGACGCGCAACACCGCTGTTTATATGCGGAACACTCGGAGCGGCATCATCGACGTGGCTGATCGGATTTGTGTCGGACAGAACGGGAAGCCTGAATTCAGGAATGTATGTTCTGGTAGTGAGTATTCTACTGCTGCTGGTTTTGCAGTTTGGATTGAGCGTTCATACACGGGGCACTAAATAGTGGAGAAGGTCCTGTTCTTTGAAAATTCGTTTGAGATGCTCTTAGTCGCTAACCGCGACGAACACTAAAGCCTAGGGTGCGGCCGCTTCGGCAAACCCTAGGTCGGGGGCGAAAATAGGTTTGTGCTCGCTGAAAGCGAGCAATAAATGCGTGGCGGTGTTATTCGTCCCCTTCCGGGACGCAACCCTAACTGATGATCTACCTAGGGTTCCGTTTCGCTATCGCTTCACTGCACCCTAGGCTTTAATGTTCGTCGCCGTTGGCGACCGGAGAAAGGTAAACGCCTAGCTGAGATTAAGGCTTCTAAGATACTCCCGAAACTCCGCTCCCAGATCCTCACGCTTTAACGCAAGCTCAACCGTGGCGATCAGGAATCCGAGTTTGTCGCCGGCGTCGTGGCGGGTGCCTTCGAGTTTGACGGCGTAGAATGGACGCTTCTTCAATAATATCCGCATCGCATCCGTGATCTGGATCTCGCCGCCGGAACCGGGCTCGGTTTGCTCGATGGCCTCGAAAATGTCGGGTGTGAAGATGTAGCGGCCGATGATCGCGAGGTCTGACGGAGCGTCGGCGTAGGCGGGCTTTTCGACCATGTCTTTGATCTTAAAGACGTTCGGCTCGACCTCGTCGGCATCGATCACCCCGAATCGCGAAATGTCCTCGCCCGCGACCTGCATCGTGGCAATCACGGGAGCGTTGTATTTCTCGTAGACCTCAACCATCTGCTGTAGCGCCGGTTTATCGCTATCAACAATGTCATCGGCGAGAAGGGCGGCAAACGGTTCGCTGCCGACGAAATCCTTCGCCTGATAGATCGCATGGCCGAGGCCGAGAGCCTGCTTTTGCCGCGTGTAGCTGATCTTTGCAATGTCTGAGATCGCCCGAACCTGCTCGAACATATCCGTTTTGCCGCGTTCGATCAGCATCTGTTCCATCTCGAACGAGATGTCAAAATGATTCTCGATAGCGCTTTTGTCGCGGCCAGTGATTATCAGGATCGACTCGATGCCCGACGCGACCGATTCCTCGACCACGTATTGGATCAGCGGTTTGTCGACCAGCGCCAGCATCTCTTTTGGCGAAGCTTTGGTTGCGGGGAGAAATCTGGTGCCAAGCCCGGCTGCCGGGAAAACGGCCTTGCGAATTTTATGTACCATAATGCAATGTGGGAAACACTGGCGTTATCTAAATGTATGAGTGCGTTAACACTCGCGTTTCCGCTCGTAGTAGAATTTTAGGTCAAAGATGGCTGAGAAACAAACATTCGAAACCGTGCTGATAAAGCACGATAAACTCGACGCGACAGGCATCGAGATACCGTTCGACGTCGAGGCCGTTTTTGGAGCTAAACGCGTTCCCGTCAAAGCCGTTATAAAAGGTGCCGAATATCGCGGTTCGATCGTCCGCATGGGCGGCAAATATATGCTCGGCGTGCCAAAGGAATTTCGGACGCGGCATCGTCGCCGGTGACTACATTGTAGTTACATTGGAAAAAGATACGGTCGTAAGAATCGTCACGATCCCAGATGACCTAGCTGCGGCACTCAAGGAAAATGGCATTGCCGAGGCGTTTGACGCTCTCAGCTATACGCTGAGAAAAGAGAACGTTCGCTCTATAGAAGAAGCGAAAGCTGCGGAAACGCGTGCGAAACGAATTCAGAAAACAGTCGACATGCTGCTCGCGAAAAAGAAATGATCAAGCTGCTGCTCAATTCCATATTCAGTCTGACCATCGCCGTGTGTGCTATCGGCGACGGTGATATCGAGACGGGTAAAGAGTTTACGGTCAAAAAAGGACAGTCGGCTTCCGGCTCGGGCGTTAAAGTCACGATGCTCGGTGCGGGGCGTTCGCAGAAAGCTAAGGGTGGAGACACGATCTATTGCTCATTCGATCTGACCGTTGGCGGTGCTACGAATAAGCTGTCACTCGACGTTGGCGAATCGGTCGCGGCAGGCAGAAATTCGCTGAAGCTGACTAAGGTCGATCTGACCGCATCGCCAAAGGCGAAAGATCCCTGGGAAAGCAACGCTTGCAGTTTTATCGTCAGTAAAGCGGGCGAATAACGAGAAATATTATGTTAGACCTTTTGTATGTAAGAGAAAATCTGGACGCCGTTCGCGTTGCCCTGGGCAACCGCAACTTCCCGGCAGATTCGCTCGATAAGTTTGTCGAGATCGACGCCGAACGCCGTCGGGTGATCGGCGAAGCCGACGCGATCAACGGCCGGCGAAACGCTGTAAGTAAAGAGATCGGAGCCCTGATCCAAGCGGGCAAACGCGACGAAGCCGATGCAAAAAAAGTAGAGGTCGCGGGTCTAAAAGACAAACAATCGGAACTCGAAACGCGCCGCGACACAGCCGAGGCCACCATGCGCGAACTGCTCGCCGGGCTGCCGAACATTCCTGCCGACGACGTGCCGGTCGGTGCGGACGAATCGGCAAACGTCGAAGTAAGACGATGGGGCACGCCGCGGGAATTCGATTTTGAGCCGAAGGATCACGTCGATCTGGGCGAGGCCCTGGGCATTCTCGATTTCGAACGAGCGACGAAGATCGCCGGTTCTCGGTTTTCGTTCCTGAACGGCGCCGGGGCGCGTCTGAGCCGTGCCCTCGTCAATTTCATGCTAGAAACCCACACCGTCGAGCACGGCTATACCGAAACTTTGCCGCCGTATCTCGTCAACCGCACCGCTCTTTTTGGTACGAATCAACTGCCGAAATTTGAGGAAGATCTGTTTCACACGACGGACGAACGGCAGTTCGCCCTGATCCCGACGGCCGAGGTTCCGGTGACGAATTACTACGCCGAAGAGATCCTAGACGCTACCGATCTGCCCAAACATTTCGTCGCCTACTCAATGTGCTTCCGCTCTGAGGCCGGAAGTTATGGTCGCGATACGCGAGGATTGATAAGACAGCATCAGTTCGAAAAGGTCGAACTCGTAAAGCTTTGTGCCCCGGAAAATTCCGAAGACGAACATGAAAAGCTTACGGCAAACGCCGAGAAGATATTGCAGCTATTGGGCTTACCGTATCGAACCGTCGTCCTCTCAACCGGCGACATGGGCTTCGGAGCTAGAAAAACATACGACATCGAGGTCTGGATACCGTCGCAAAAAACGTATCGAGAAATATCAAGCTGCTCCAACTGCGGCGACTTTCAGGCCCGCCGAATGAACACACGTTTCCGCCGGGCCGGCGGTGCGAAACCGGAATTCGTCCACACCCTGAACGGTAGCGGTTTAGCCGTCGGGCGAACGTGGATCGCGATCATTGAAAACTATCAGCAGGAAGATGGAAGCATCTTAGTTCCCGACGTTCTTAAGCCATATATGCGCGGCATTGATGTCATCAGTTCATAACCGGAAACGTTCATCGCCGGGAACGCAGGCGCCTTCGCCTGCAAGCGTTCCGCTTCGGGACGATAACGAACGCGGTGATTACGCGACTTGAAAAGAACTAATCTTCATCACGCCGGAGGAACCGGCGTTGCAGGCGAAGCGCCTGCGTTCCCGGCACCGGAGTTGACGAAAATCGGTCATGTAATTACGATGTAATTATGAAAGCCCAGATCATTCAGATCGGTAATTCGCAAGGGATCCGCATACCGAAAGCTTTGCTGGAAGAGAGCCGCATAGTCGGCGAGGTCGACCTCGAACTTCACCCGGACGGTATCCTCATTCGGAACGCTCAGAAACCGCGTGCGGGTTGGGAAGATGCGTTCAAGCTGATGGCCGAGAATGACGATGACGAACTCGCGAGCGATGCCTCGACCAGCGGTTTCGACAAGAAGGAGTGGCAATGGTAACCAGATTCGACGTCTATCTCGTTAATCTCGACGCCGTGCCGACCAAGGACGCCAAAAACACGCGCCCATGCGTGGTCATCTCGCCCAACGAAATGAACGCCCACCTAGCCAGCGTGATTATCGCCCCGCTCTCGTCCGCCACTGCCAGATACCCGACGCGCATCGCCGTGAATTTTCTCAACAACGAACGCATGATCGTACTCGACCAGATCCGGACGGTTGATAATGTTCGGCTGGTCAAGAAAATAGGCGAGATCGACAAATCGGCTCACAAGGAAACAATCGATCGGCTGCAGGAAATGTTTGCGGAATAATTCCAAGGTTTTTCCTTTGCGTCTTTGCTCCTTGGCGACTTTGCGTTAAGGAAGGTTTTTTAACGCAAAGTCGCCAAGACCGCAAAGGAAAGCAATGAAGATCAAGCTCCTTTGGCTTTAGCCTTGTTCCACAGATCGTTCATTTCATTAAGATCCGCATCTTCCAGCGTTTTGCCTTCGCGTTTTAGTTCGTCCTCGATGAATTTGAAACGCTGGCGGAATTTGCGGTTGGTTTTGTTGAGGGCGGTTTCCGGTTCGACGTCGAGGTGCCGGGCGAGGTTCATGACGACGAACAGCAGGTCGCCGATTTCTTCGTCAATGTTGGTTTTATCTCCGTTCTCAATGGCGTCTCGCAGTTCGGCAGTTTCTTCGCGGAGCTTGTCGAAGATCTGCTCGGCATTTTCCCAGTCAAAGCCGACTTTGGCAGCCTTTTTGGTAAGTTTCAGCCCTTCGAGCAGGGCGGGAAAATGGACGGGAACTTCGTCGAGGATCGAATCCTTAACTTTTTCAACCTTTCCCGAGGCCTTTCGCTCGTCGGCCTTAAGCTGGTCCCAATTGTCGAGAACGTCCTCCGCCCGGGCAAAATTCGCATCGCCGAAAACATGCGGATGCCGCAATATCAGCTTTTGCGTTACGCCCGCGGCAACGTCATCGATCGTGAAATCACCGCGTTCCTTACCGATGGTTGAGTGGAAAACAACTTGCAGCAGCAGATCGCCTAGCTCTTCGCGAAGGTTCGCCGTATCACCGGTCTGATCCGCTTCCTGGATAGCGTCGAAGGTCTCGTAGGCTTCTTCAATGAGATACTGCGACAGCGATTGATACGTCTGCTCCGCGTCCCACGGGCAGCCGCCCGGAGCACGCAGCCGGTCCATTACGGTGATGAGTTCGTCGAAAGATTTTGACATACATATATAGTCCAATGTCCATACCCCAAAGTCCAAAGCCCAGCGAGCCCAAAGTCCAAAGTTCGGGTTAAAGGCTTATCCTTGAGACATTGGACATTGAACTTTGGACTTTGGACTTGCTACTATCAAACCAAGGTAAAAATATATGATCGGTCACGACGACGAGAACGAAGAAGTACATTACAAGGTCGCTGACAAGCGAAAATTCAACGCTGACGGCTCGCTCCGGGATGGAGTTACGCTCGACGCAACGCCCGTAAAACCAGCGGCTCCGGTGGAAGAAGCTCCTGCTCCGACGCCTCAGCCAGCACAGCAAGTTCAGGAAACTCACATCGGCCCGATGGATGAGGATGAGGAATTTGCGGGCGAAGAAGACGGCGAGGAGATCCCGGGAGCACAAGACCCGGCGAGTTTTGTAAACTTCCTCTCGACGCTTGCAACCAACGCCGCCGCCGCTCTCGGAGCCGTTCCGCATCCCGCGACCGGCCAGCGTTCGCTCGATCTCGAATCCGGCAAATACTGGCTCGACATCCTGGGCATGCTTCGCGACAAGACAAAGGGAAACCTGCACCCCCAAGAAAGCCGCCTGCTCGAAGGCCTGCTCGGCGATCTGCGGATGCAGTATGTTCATCTAGTCAAAGCAACCGAGGAAAAGCTGAAGGCACAGGCAGCTCATAAATTCTCGGGGGCGGATATTCTTGGGAAGAAGTAATTAACCGCGGAGACGCCAAGACGCAGAGAAGAACAGTTATTTTTCTCTCTTATCTCTGCGTCTCAGCGTCTCTGCGGTGAAAAGATAGATGAAACTAACCTTCCTCGGCACAGGCACATCCACGGGCGTTCCCTCGATAGGGTGCGACTGCGAGACGTGCATTTCCGAAGATCCACGTGACAAACGCCTGAGAGTTTCGATCCTGATCGAGCATCGCGATAAAAAGATCCTGGTTGACACCTCGATCGATTTTCGACAACAAGCTTTGCGGGCGAAAATCAGCCATCTGGATGCGGTTCTGGTTACGCACTGTCATGTCGATCACGTCTTCGGCCTCGACGACATTCGGCCGCTGAACTTTCGCCATGGAGCGATGGGCGTTTATGCGAACGAGATCGCGTGGACGGACCTGCGACGGATCTTTCAGTATATTTTTAACCCAACGCATTTCGGCGGCGGCCTCCCGCAGTTGATCCCGCACACGGTCATTCCCGGCGCTCCATTCTGTATCGGCGAGGATATCGAGGTCACGCCGCTCGAGGTCATCCACGGCAAACTGCCGGTCATCGCCTATCGCTTCAACGATTTTGCCTATGCGACAGATCTAAAAGTGATTCCGCCCGCTTCCATGGACGGTCTCCGCGATCTTAAAGTTTTAGTGCTCGATTGTGTGCGGATCAAACCGCATTCAACACATCTTTGTCTTGAGGAAGCGTTGGCGATTATTGAAGACCTAAAGCCAACCCGGGCTTACTTGACGCATCTAAATCATGACATTCTTCATAAGCGTGATTCTGCCCTGCTGCCGGAGAACGTGTTTTTTGCTCACGACCAGCTTGTGGTCGAAAGCTAGATTTGTACGAAAATTTAAGGTAGAAGTTATGTTATTTTTCCACACAAAAATTGCCCTGATCTTGATCTTTTTCCTGACTCTTTCCAGCACAGCACAAATCCCATCAAACGAAAGTCCGCTGCAACTTGCGATACGAGCGCAATTCGACAAAACCGCAGCGGATGCCAAGCTCTTAGAACTTCCCGAGAATAGGGCGTTTGTTTACTCCAAACTCGGGCGATTGTTTTGGAATTTTGACAAGGATCGTTCGCGGAAACTTTTTCGAGAATCGCTCGACGAGTTGCTGAAGGCCCAAAGGGAGGCAGAGAAAGACAGGAAAAATGTGCGAAGGCGAAATGATCTTTTGATTTGGGGGGAAACTCGACGCAAAATTCTCGACAACATCGTTTATGTAGATGTCGAACTTGCTCTGGAATCTTTGGTGGCGAGCCGATCCGCTTCTGTAAAGGCAGCTTTTGACGGCAACTTAGAGGAACCGCTAACGAGTACCTTCAATGGAGTATCGTCCGACAGGATGATTCGCCAACAAGAGTCTCAGACCGAACAGGAACTGATCGGGAAGGTCGCGAACATGCGGCCGGAAAAGGCCGTCAGTATTCTGACTGAAGCTCTGAAAAGGCGACCTGCCTACAGAACTGTCGAATTTCTGACGAGAATCCACGGACTCGATCCATCGGTTACAGAACGTTTGTTTCCCGAGATTCTCACACGGCTGATTGACTCAAATATTTATGTCAACTCTCCCGAATTTCAAGCAGCAAGCTCGTTGCTGTACTGGTACGAAAGCAAGGATGTGATTCCAAGCCTTCGCGATAGTAATAAGGTTTTATTTCGAAATCTCGCCATTAAGCTATGCGATCTGCTATTGGCCGATGCTGACCGCAATGCCGAATTTACGACCACGGGCCTAGCGCCTTTAATTAGCAAATTTCTGCCCGAACGTGCAGCGGAGTTACAACTGAAAACTATTCCGCCACGCCGTAGCCTATGGGGCGTGTTCCCAACAAATAAGACCGCGACTGATCTACTACAAAGTAATGCCACGGCGGAAGAACTTCTAAGCAAGGCCGAGAACTTACCACCTGAGTTTAGGGTTCAAATTATCGAAAAAGCTGCGAAAATGATCGCTTTTAGTGGGGAGATTGAAAAGGCTAAGAACATTTTGCTTAAACGCTTTCCAAATAATCAATATGAACAGGTACTCAGAAATCTAAACTGGCAGCTCGCGTATAACAGTATTGAAAAAGAAGATTTTGTTTCGGCCGAAAAAGTTATTTCGGAGTTGCCGGAGGATGCACAGTTTGACGTTATGGTCGCCCTGGCCCAGCGAATTGTAACTAAACGGCCGATAGAAACAGATCGATCGAAAGAAGTTTTAACCAAGGCCAGAAAGCTTCTTCCGGATGTTCCAATGCAGCGATCCGACTTGTATCTGTTCGGCAAACTTTCGGATGTGTGGTCAAGGATCGACCCGGAAATAGCTTTTGACCTTATGGATCGAATTGTGACGAAGGTCGATAAGGTTAGCGAAGCGGAAGCGATATTAAGAGGCTATAATGGAGATACGACAATTCACGGAAATGAATTCCTGATCAGTTCTGGTTTCGTCTTTTCTGGCGCAACTGATCTCCAGAATCCGCTCAAGTCTCTTACGAAAGCGGACTTTGCGAGAACGTTCAAGATGATCGGGAAGCTCTCACGTAGGGATATACGCATAGCTCTCGAAATTGACGCGTTGGAGAGTTTATATTCGGGTTAATTGGGTCTCCGCGTTTGGTTTTCCATAGATTTTCCTCTATTTTTCCACCGATCTTTTAGCCATATAAATGCTTAAATGATTGTGCTTAAACACGTTACCGACATGTTACACAAAATATCATCCTTTTCATTACCCATGGCGCGCTAAATGTTGCAAAAACAGGGGTTATAAGAAAGTTTCAAAACCACTATATTTTGTGTTGACAAAGCCAAACCTCTACCATATAGTCTATATCCACGCGAGAGAAAACACATCCATTATCCGCGTGAATAAAATTCAAAACGAACGGTGAAGTTGCAGTCGTACAGCTGGATAAAATGGGACGACAGGCGGGATTTTCTCGCTAAATTTCACCCGAAACATATCAAAGCGTGGCCCCTCCCGGAGCCTAAACGCGTGGATAACTGACGAATAGATATGGACACTTTTTTTGCACAGACAGGAGCGGCGGCGACCCGCCAGACGGACAATTCGGCACAGACCTCGATGCAGGTTCGCAAGCGAAACGGCAATCTCGAACCGGTTGATATAAATAAGATCGTACGCGCGATCACCCGCTGCTGCGCGGGACTGCCGTCAGTCGACAGCCTGCGTATCGCGACCAAAACCATCAGCGGGCTTTATGACGGCGCGACGACTCAGGAGCTGGACAAACTGTCTATCCAAACCGCCGCGAGCCTGATATTTGAGGAGCCGGAATATTCGCGGCTCGGTGCACGCCTGCTTAATCAGTATATAGGTAAGGAAGTTCGCAATCAGGAGATCCATTCGTTCTCACAGTCGATCGCCATTGGCGTAAAGGAAGGTTTGATCGGCGAGCGTGTGGCCCAGTTCGTCATCGACAACAGCCGCAAGCTGAATGACGCGATCGATAATACACGCTGCGACCTGTTCGAATTTTTTGGCCTGCGTACATTATATGATCGTTATTTGCTAAAGAACCCGACGACCCGCGATGTGATCGAAACGCCGCAGTTCTTCTGGATGCGTGTCGCCTGCGGCCTGGCCGAAAGCCCATACGAGGCGATCGATCTCTATCACCTTTTCTCGTCGCTGGAATACGTTCCATCGACGCCAACGCTCTTCAACTCGGGTACACAGCATGAGCAACTAAGTTCATGCTTCCTGCTCGATAGCCCTCAGGACAGCCTCGATAGTATTTACCGCAAGTACTCCGATGTCGCCATGCTCTCAAAGTTTTCCGGCGGCATCGGAATCGCCTACCATCGAGTGCGTTCGCGAGGGAGCCTGATCCGCGGCACTAACGGCCATTCGAACGGCATCGTGCCTTGGCTCAAAACGCTCGATTCCAGCGTTTCGGCAGTAAATCAGGGCGGTAAACGCAAAGGAGCATGCTGCGTCTATCTCGAAACCTGGCACGCGGACATCGACGATTTTCTTGAGTTGCGCGACAACACCGGCGATGATGCCAGCCGTACACACAATCTGAATCTCGCAAACTGGATCCCTGACCTGTTCATGAAGCGTGTCCAGGCCGACGGCCAGTGGTCGTTGTTTGATCCGAAAGTTGTGCCCCACTTCCCCGATCTTTATGGTGAGGAATTCGAAGCTGCGTATGTAAAAGCCGAGGAAGAAGGTCTGTTTATGCGTCAGGTCAATGCACGCGATCTGTATGCAAAGATGATGCGTACGATGGCCCAAACCGGCAATGGCTGGATGACCTTCAAAGATTCGTCGAACCGCAAATCGAATCAGACCGCACGACCCGAGAACGTCGTTCACCTTTCGAATCTCTGCACCGAGATCATCGAGGTCACAAGCGATAACGAAACCGCCGTCTGCAACCTCGGCTCGGTCAACGTTGCCCGTTATGTAAAGGACGGCCAGATCGATTATGACAAGATCCGCCGCAACGTTCGTCTCGCAGTCCGCCAGCTCGACAAAGTGATCGATCTCAATTACTACGCCATCGATTCGACCGCGAAGTCTAACAACCGCTGGCGCAACATCGGCCTCGGCGTGATGGGCTTGCAGGACGTTTTCTTCCAGCTTCGCCTGCCGTTTGACAGCGATGAGGCGCGTAAGATCTCGGCAAAGATTCAGGAAGAGATCTACTTTGCCGCACTCGACGCTTCGTCGGATCTTGCGGTCGAACGCGGAGTTCACCCGGCGTTTCTGGACACGCGCGCCGCGCAGGGCGATCTACAGTTCGATTTCTGGGGCGTCACGCCTGACGACATGCCGCGTTGGGATGCTCTGCGTGAAAAGATCAAGTCGACGGGATTGCGTAATTCACTGATGATCGCCATCGCACCGACCGCCACGATCGCCTCGATCGCCGGCTGTTACGAATGCATCGAACCGCAGGTGTCAAATCTGTTCAAACGCGAAACGCTGTCGGGCGATTTCGTCCAGATCAACAAATATCTCGTCCGGGAACTCAAAGCCCTCGGCCAATGGAACGATGCGATCCGCACAAAGATCAAGCTCAGCGAAGGCTCCGTCCAGGACATCGCCGAATTCAACGACGAACTAAAAGCCATCTACCGCACCGCCTGGGAGATCCCGATGCGTTCGCTCATCGACATGCAGGCCGACCGCGGAGCATTCATTGACCAAAGTGCTTCTTTGAATTTGTTCATGGAGAGCCCGAATATTGGCAAGCTTTCATCGATGTACATGTACGCATGGCAAAAAGGTTTGAAGACGACCTATTACCTGCGTTCGAGGCCGGCAACGCGAATTGCGCAAGTCGCCGCCGCTGACAACATGGCCGCCGTAATCGAAGAACCGAAAAGGATTTATTCCGACGTGGAAGCGTTGGTTTGCTCGCTGGAAAATCCGGAGGCATGCGAGGCGTGCCAATAGCAAAATTTATATGGGCAAACGCCTGTCCAAATCCGACCTGCTCCACGAGATCGAAGTAGAGAAGGGAAAACTCGACAAGTTACTAATCGCTTTGCGTCCAGACGAAATGATCGAGTCAGGTGTGACGCCCGGTGGCTGGTCGGTGAAGGACATTCTGGCCCACTTGATCGGTTGGCAACAAATGATCCTTTCGTTTCATGAAGCCGAAAGGAGCGGCAAGGTTCCTGAAGTGCCTGGGCACGGACTTACGTGGCGAGAAACGCCCAAGCTCAACTCGCTGATCTATCAGGAATATCGTGAGACGCCGTTAGCTGACATTCTGAAAAGTTTCGAAGCGTCTCACCGAAGTATGCTTGGGTTGATGGACAAGGAATCTGATACGGACTTTGTCACGGTTGGGAGATTTCGATGGGCAGGCCCCTCCTGGACACTGAGCGATTTCGTGAGAGCCGAAACCGCAAGCCATTATCGATGGGCGACTAATCATATAAAGAAATGGATGCGTGTCCGTCAAAAACAAAACCCGAAAGATAGTTGAAATTGTAAAGAATGAGGAAATTAAAAGATGTTACTGGATAAAGGTTTCAACTTAACCCTTCGTCCGATGAAGTTTTCGCATTTTCACCGATTATTGAAATGAAATCGGAAGAGATCACACAATTATTTGAAAAGTTTGAGGCCGTAGCGATTGAGTTTAACGATGTCGAGTGCTGGAGCGCCCGAGAGTTACAGGAACTGCTCAGTTACAGCAAATGGGAAAACTTTGAAAAAGTCATTACCAAAGCGAAAGAAGCGTGTACCAATGCAGGTGAGGACGTCGCAGACCATTTTCCTGACGTCAGGAAAATGGTCGATATTGGCTCTGGTGCCGAACGTCCGATAGACGACATTTTACTCACCAGATACGCTTGTTATCTTACGGCCCAAAACGGAGACAGCCGAAAAGAAGAAGTCGCATTTGCACAAAACTATTTTGCCGTACAAACCCGTCGAGCAGAACTAATCGAACAACGCCTTCTTGATTTTGAAAGAATTAAGGCCCGCGAAAAACTAAGCCGGACGGAAAAGCAGCTTTCCGGGATCCTTTACGAGAGAGGCGTAGATAATCAGGGATTTGCGGTTATCCGTTCGAAGGGCGATCTTGCCCTGTTTAATCTCTCGACTCAAATGCTGAAGAGGAAAATGGGTGTGCCCGATAAACGCCCGGTTGCGGACTTTCTGCCGACTATCAGTATAAAGGCGAAAGACCTCGCGGCCGAAATGACTGGACTGAATGTTCAGACCAAAGACTTGACCGGTCAAATTTCCATCGAAAGCGAGCATGTAGACAATAATTCAGCCGTGCGTGACATGTTACGTAATCGAGGAATCATCCCCGAAAATTTACCGCCTGCCGGGGACGTAAAGAAAATACAAAGAAAGCTGCAATCCGAAGAAAAGAAAGTGCTCAAGGAAGCACGAAAGTAGACAATATTATGTTACTAGATCGAGGTTTCAACTTAACGCTTCGTCCTATGAAGTATCCGCAGTTTTATGAGATGTATAAAAATGCGATCAAGAATACGTGGACGGTCGAGGAAGTCGATTTTTCGACCGATGTAAACGACTTGCGTAATAAAATGACGCCGTCGGAGCGTCATATGATCAACCGTTTGGTGGCGTTTTTTGCGACGGGCGATTCTATCGTCTCGAACAATCTCGTTCTCAATCTCTACAAACACATCAATTCGCCCGAGGCGAGAATGTACCTGTCGCGGCAGCTTTTTGAGGAAGCGGTCCACGTTCAGTTTTACCTGACGCTGCTCGACACGTACATTCCCGACCATAATGAGCGGGAGGCCGCTTTTTCGGCGGTTGATAACATTCCATCGATCCACAAAAAGGCCGAGTTTTGCTTCAAATGGATCGATTCGATCCAGAATCTCGATGCCCTTGAGACCAAAGACCATCGACGTCAGTTCCTGCTAAACCTGATGTGCTTTGCGACCTGTATCGAAGGGCTGTTCTTCTTCGCGGCGTTCGCATACGTCTATTTCCTGCGTTCAAAGGGCCTGCTCCACGGCCTCGCGGCGGGAACGAACTGGGTTTTCCGCGACGAATCCGCCCACATGGCATTCGCTCTCGACGTGATCGGCGAGGTTCGCAAAGAGGAACCTGAGCTGTTCGACGAATCGCTGACCCGACAGATCGTCCAGATGATCGGCGAAGCGGTCGATTGTGAAATGCAGTTTGCCGAGGATGTGCTCGGCCTCGGCGTCTCGGGCCTGTCTATCGCAAACATGCGGCAGTATCTCGAATACATCGCCGACCAACGCTTCGTCATGCTCGGCCTGCCGAAGGTCTATGGAGCGAAAAATCCGTTCGATTTCATGGACCTACAGGACGTCCAGGAACTCGCCAACTTCTTCGAACGCCGCGTCTCGGCATATCAGGTCGCGGTGGCTGGCGATGTGAGCTTTAATGAGGCGTTTTAGGATTGTTATTCAAAATCTCAAGATCGCGTTTCCAAGTCCCGTAATGTATAGGGTCTTGCGGTCACGTGACCAGAACATTCCTGTCAGGACGCCGGGCAGCGGCTGCGACAGTTCCGGCCCCAGAAGTTCGAGCAGTGGCTTGCCGAAGCGGCTGCGTACAGTCCATTCATTTTGAATCCTGGTGTTGTTCGCGGTGGAGGCCTCGAAAACGGTGTGGAGACTTCGGCATTTGTTGTCAACTGCAAATATCTTGTTACTGATAGGTGAGGCGATCCAAAGATTTCCGTCTTGGTCAAACGCAAGATTGTCAGGCGTTATCACGGCTTGATAGGTTTCGCGCTCCGTCAAAGTGCTGTTGGCCATATTAAAGCGCAGCACTCGATCCATCATCGTTTCCGCGACGTATAGATATTGTTCAGCATTATCGAGGGCAATCCCATTGGCAAAATAAATGTTCGCCGCCGCTTCGACCGCGGGAATCCTGACCTGATTTCCCGATCCGCGTAAATAAAAAATAGCACCCGAGTCCATTGGCCGGTTAACAGCACTCCACATTTCGTCGGGGCCCGAGTTTTTCGCCGATTGTGTAAACCAGATCGTTCCTTTGCTATCACGAACGAGACTATTGATGCCAAAGGGATGATCGTAGATCATTCGTGTTTCTTCGGTCTTCGTGTCAACTCGGTAAATTTTTCCAGAGTAAACGTCTGCGAGAAGCAAATGCCGTCCGTCGTTTTCCATGAACGTCCCGTTCGGGCCAGCGATAACCTTAGGCGGATCGTGGGCCCAGCCCGTTTCCTTAAATTTTCCGAACGCTCGGCTTTTCCCAGCCTTGTCGATGATCCTCAACCCGAATTCTTCGTCACCGACAATAATGCTTCCATCGGCGAGTGCCTTCCCATCTTCTGGGTGGCGAAGCGATCTGTCCTTGGGAAAGATATTTGATTCGCTAAAAGTGAAACTTGGAAATGCGGTTGATCGGCAGTTCGCTTTAACATTTGCAGATTGTGCGAATGACGAGGCTGAAACAAGAAACGATATTACTGCAAATACTGACAAGAAAAAGACAGATTTTGATCTCATATAATTTTTTGTTTTTCGTTGGAATTGCTGATGATAAAAGCGTGTCCATCACTTGTCAACATCTTGTTGCCTCGATGTAGCTAGCACATTATATGTCCGGTAGCAGTAGCAAATGAGATGTCCGCTTTAGGGGCGAGGGGTAGAAGATTGAAGGCAGGAGAGAAACTGCGATG
>JBEBJB010000032.1:0-55904 GCA_040080065.1 Pyrinomonadaceae bacterium | reverse complement strand
TCCCGACGGCGAAAGACGTGAGAAACGCCGAAAACAACCCGCTGCCGATGCTCTTCTGGACCGACGGCCTCGTCTCCTTCACCGGCGGCACCCTACTCGACGGAGCGACGATATCGGGTCGAGTCCTAACCGCCAACGGCCAGGGCCTCAGAAACGCGACTGTCACCATAATCGACACCGCCGGCACGAGGCGAACCACCGTAACCAGCTCCTTCGGAGCCTACCAATTCGAAGGCCTCGAAGTCGGCAGAGACTACCTCCTGACCGTCTCAAGCAAACGATACAGATTCGCAACACGAACGATCAACCTAACCGCAAATCTAAGTGATGTGAACTTGACGGGATTGGAATAGATGATCGTAAGATCACAAACCTAAAAGCGGGTCCTCGGGCCCGCTTTTTCCGTCAAGTTCATTTTGATCGTTTCGGAACCTTTCGATCCACGATTTTTCGATTGTTTAAACCAAGATAAAAATATTGACTAAGCTTCATTTTTGGGAATATAATCGAAGTACCTTTGTGCCCTGCTTTAAAGGCTTTTGATATTATCATTGCGAAAGGAACAAGAATTTCTCGCAACAGGTGAGAACTTTATCAAAACATGCCACCGCCGTGGAGGCCTAAGAAACATCTGCGAGCGGAACTGTGATTCTCAGAAAATATAAAAAATACATTTCTGGAGATCGTTACTATAGTTGCCGCAAGGCATTATTATTAAGGGGAGTTTCGAATAATAATCATGAGAAAATTTAACAGCTCGATCATTGCTTTAAATCGTAAAGCATTTTTGTTGCTCAGCGTAATGCTGAGCCTTGCGGTATTTGGCGTTTTGACGTGGCGCATTAATGCGCAACGAGTCACAAGGGGATCAAAGCCTGAGGCTACGGCTCAGAGGGATTTGTCATCGCTTTCCCCGGCCAAACTTCAGCGCTACCTGCTGGATCAGCAGAATAATGCATTAATGGGGCCGACTGTTTCTGAGCGGTTAGTGGAAGCGGATGCACCCGAAGCCGTGAACGCGAACCCTGTGATCTTCGCTTATGATTTCTTTTCGGATAACCTTATAAGCTTTAATGCTAATACGCCGGACACGATCATTGCGACGATACCAGTAACGGGCCTCGACACCGCAAATGGTGAGTTTATTTCGGGCATCGACTATCGCCCATCGGGTGGGTTGCTTTATGGAACGGCCAGCAAGGGTTTTCCGGGTACGGATCGTGTTGTAACGATCAACACCGCTACGGGAGCGATCACGTCGGTTGCGGCTAACACGGTGCCTACCACGGTTGACAGTTTTGCCGGCCTCGATTTCAATCCGACGGTCGACCGTATTCGCCAGGTCGGAGACGCAGAGAATAACCGCCGTCTCAATCCGGTTGACGGAACTCTAACCGGAACAGATACTGCTCTGGTTTATGCAGCTGGAGATCCTGGATTTGGTGTAAATCCTAACATCGTCCACGCTGCCTATTCGAACAATACCCCAACGGCGACAGCTACAACGCTTTACGCGATCGATTCAAACCGCGATACACTCGTCCGGATCGGCGGGCCAAACGGAACGCCATCGCCGAATTTGGGTCAGGTCACAACCATCGGCGCACTTGGCGTCAATGCGAGCGGATTCGGCGGTTTTGATATCCAGCAGGGAACGGATTTCGCTTACGCTTCACTGTTTGTTGATAGTACACCGACCCTCTACAGGATCAATCTGACGACCGGTGCGGCCACCCTTTTGGGTGTCATCGGCGATGGTACGCAGGGAATCGATGGACTTGCGATCCCGTTCAGTGCTACGGGCGGTTCGGCCAATCTTGGCATTACCAAGACAGACGGCGTTGCAACGGTAACTCCGGGTGGAACGGCGACGTACACGATCGTTGCTTCGAACGCAGGACCTGATCCGGTTGTTGGAGCTACGGTTACCGATACGTTCCCGGCGGGAATTTCGGGAGCAGCATGGACATGCGTTGCCGCAGGTGGCGGTTCATGCCCGGCAGCTAGCGGTACGGGAAATATCAGTGCATTGGTAGGATTGCCTTCGGGCGGTTCGGTAACATTCACGGTAGTTGCGACTATCGCTGCAAATGCAACCGGTACGATAGCGAATACAGCTACGGTTGCGGCTCCAGCCGGTGTTACGGATCCGACACCTGGAAACAATTCGGCAACAGACACGGATACGGTTGCCGGAGTAAATCCAACGCCAACTCCGACACCAACGCCGACGCCGACGCCAACGCCAACGCCGACGCCAACGCCAACACCGACGCCAACACCAACACCAACACCAACGCCAACGCCGACGCCGGCAGCGACGCCGACGCCAACGCCGACGCCAACGCCGAGCCCCACGCCAACGACCTTTGTTGCTTTCAGTTCGGCTACTTACCGTGATGATGAATCGCAGTCTGCGACCATCACGCTCAATAGAACGGGCGTTACGACGGGTGTTTCGACGGTAACCTTCAGTACTGTGGCCGGTGGAACCGCAAATGCTGGTGCCACCTGTGTCGCCGGTGCAGACTATCAGACGACCAGTCAGGTAGTAACTTTTGCGGCTAATGCTACAACGGCTACCGTTTCGGTGCCTTTATGTGGCGATCTGCTCGTTGATGTAAACGAGACGGCTAATCTGTCGCTGACCAATGCCAGCAGCGGAACGGGCGTTATCGCACCGGCCACTGCCGTGCTTACGATCAACGACACCGCAAATCAATTCCGCAGCACCGCACCGATCTCGATCATCAGAGGAACGGCTGCAGGGCTTTATCCTTCCCCGATCAACGTTACCGGAGCGACCACGAATGTTTTCAGAGTTCGTGTAAGCCTCTATGACATGTATACGGTGGCTCCTGATAACCTGGACGTTCTTTTGGTTAGCCCGACAGGTGCCAAATATGTCGCCATGGGCGATGTAGGCGGACCTGCCGAGATCACTCAAGCAGGAGCCGTAACGCTCACTTTGGCTGATTTTCCAGCGGCCGTTCTTCCTGATGCCGGACCGCTTGTCACAGGAGCTTTCAAACCGACGACTTGTGAAACACCGGTTACCAACTTCCCGGCTCCGGCTCCGGTTGGGCCGTATGTTGAACCTGGTTGTGTCGCAACCCGTCCGGCTGCTCAGACGCTGTATGGTGCTTTCTCAGGCGTAACTGCTAATGGCGTCTGGAATCTCTACGTCCGCGATGACAATGGTGTGGCAAGACCAGACGCACCGGAGGTCATTAATGGCGAAGTCAAGGGCGGTTGGGGCATCGAGTTGCTTCCGTCCACGGCTGCCGGCGTCGAGGTCTCAGGTCGTGTTACCACGGCTGATGGCCGCGGCGTGAGAAATGCCGTTGTGGTTATGACCGATCAGTTCGGTATTCAGAGAACAGCAACCACAGGTTCATTCGGCTACTATCGCTTCGAAGATGTCGAAGTTGGTTCATCGCTTGTAATGAGTATTAAATCCCGACGGTATGCCTTTGGTTCAAGGCTGATCCAGGTATTCGATACTCTGTCAGACCTTGATTTTGTTGCTCAGGAATAACATCCCTTGCGACGGATCGAACTTGGAATGGGCGGCTTTCGAGCCGCCCTTTTTCTTTCGCGAGCGGTTTGATGTCGGGGTGGCTAAATTAACAAGATCAGCTCTTTTTCTTGACACCAACGCGGATTTTTCTATACTCACAGATATGCTCTCTGCAAATTTCAGGCTGCGTGGTAATAAGCGTCTTTCGGAGGTTGTACTCGACTCGTTGGGGGATCTCGAACGAAAGGTCATGATCGAGGTTCGAGGACTAGGGGAATCCACCGTGACGGCGGTCAATCGTGCGATGGGGGAATCTCACGCATATACGACCGTGATGACGACACTCGACCGCCTTTATAAAAAAGGCCTTCTTGACCGGCGAAAGGATGGACGTGCGTTTTTGTACACCGCGAAATATTCGGTCGAGGAATTAGAACGTGGAATGGCTGTGGACATCATCGGAAGATTATTCGAAACCAGTATGGGAAAGGTCGGACCCGTCCTCGCCTGCATAGTCGATTCGGTTAGTGAACGCGATATGCTGCTGCTCGATGAGCTGGAGCGGCTGGTAAAAGAGAAGAGGTTAGAACTCGGAAAGGAGGCATAGGAGCGTGTATTTCCTGCTGGGTATCTCTCTTACCCTCGCATTCCTGTTGATCGTAAATATGGGAGCGGCCCTGCTCGCTTCCGCCGTGTGGCGCCTAACATCGGTCTTGATCGAAGGCGTTTCCGCAAACATACGTGCACAGATAATTTTCGCTTTGCGCGTGGGCCCTGTTGCGGCTGCCCTCGTTTTTGTTTTTGCATTCGTTGTTCCCGCATATCTGCTTCACGAGCCCGGGAATTCCGGTGAGGTCGTGAGCGGCAAACTGGCATTGATCGCGATTGTGTCGTCTATCGCGGTCATCTTCGCGGCGGCTCGTGTTTTCCGCACGTGGCGGGTGACCCGCCGCCTTTCGGCCAATTGGCAGAATGAGGCTGTGGGTATAGGGATCGCAGGTATCGATGTTCCGGTTTTTAGGATCGTTCATCCGTTTCCCGTTATGGCCGTGGTCGGCATTTTTCGTCCGCGAATGTTTATTGCCCGCCAGGTTTTCGAGTCGCTGGGTCCTGGTGAGCTAAAGGCTGCTCTCGCCCACGAGAATGGACATTTGAGATCACATGACAACCTTAAACGAACTATCTTACAGATATGCCGGGATCTTGTAATTGTTCCACTTGGTAAGAACCTCGACCGTGCCTGGGCAGAAAACGTTGAAGCCGCCGCCGACGAATACGCCGCATATAACAACTCGACGGTGGCACTCGACCTGGCATCGGCTCTTGTTAAGCTAGCCCGAATTGCACCGCACCGTCATACTCAACCAACATTTTCGGGGTCGTATCTATTCGACGCTCAGTGCGTTGATGTTACGGAACGGGTCCGTCGGCTGGTGAAATTTGCCGATGTTAAGAGATCGCCGTCCGCTCGACGATCCGTTGCTCCGACGTGGCTCTGGCCGGCCGCTTTAACAGGCCTTTTGGCCCTTCATTTTACCGACCAGAGGTTACTTTTAACGACGCACGAAGCGATCGAGCGTTTTGTCTGGATGATACAATAGTGGCCGGCGCGAGGGTTTGTTAGCAACGGAGATTCGCAGCGATTCATCCTATCTTCGGGGGATAACGTCCTATGACCGCAAAGATCTCATCGTCATTTCTCATCATCATAGTCTTCGTTATGGTTATTGCGGCGTTCTACAACGCGAAAGCCACTTCACACATGGTTGCCATCGAAACAAATCCAACACCAACACCTGAAAAAAAGATCGTGAATGAGAACGAACAAAAGACCCCAGCCGGGACGACTCCGATATCCAGCCAAGCCTCAGCATCTGGCGTGTCGGTGGCGGTTCGGGATCTTCCTACCGTTACACAGAAAGTGTCGCAGGAGCCTCGAGAGATAAATCCACAAAATACGATTCCGATCAAAACGATCAAAACCCAAACGAATTCGGAAGCAGTCCCCGTAAAGCCGCCGTCAAAAAAGAAGCCCGCTCGCCGGACAAAATCGGTAATAAAGCCAATACGTTGACCATCTTAGTTCACCTCTACAGAAACCTTCGCCATTCATCCCATTAAATAGAGCCTTTTAAAAACTCACGTAGCCAATCTTGACTTTTCGGGCTTGCTGACTTAATTTTAGACAACTATTTCGAACGACAATTTAAAGGCCCTCACGTTAGACTTCCTTACTCCTAACTGCATTTCTGAGTACGGCGGATGATAGTAGTCCAATAGTTCGGTTGAGGCTGCCTGAATGTCGTATCGGGATTCATTTTTCGACTGTCGCAGCGAAACAACAAGCGGCATTTAGTATCAATGGGTTATTCTGCTAAGCACGTAACCCGGCAACTATTTAAAAAGGAGATCGGTGATGAGGAAACAATTGTCCGGCGGTGGATTTCGAGTCCTTCTGTCTTTATTCGTACTGTGTTTAGCAGTAGGTGTTTTTCTGCGTTATTCGGAAAAAGCTTCTTCGCAGAGTGCGGAGAACAGCGACATAGTACAGGACGGGCAGGCTCCCGTTGTCCGCCAGGCCGCGGCTTTTGGCATTTCGCAGGCAGTTCGCGACCTGCCTGAGGTAGCCGACCCAAACTGGGAGCTTGACCCTGAGCGAGCCGCGAAAGCGGCTGCCCGACGGGCAAAGCAGGAAGATAAGATCAAAAATCCCTTCAACGCAAAGACGATCAAGAATATCGTTCCCGGCGCCGGAGTTGCGGGAAGCAATTACGGATTTAGGGATGAGGCGTTACCGGATGCACCGGCGGCTCCTAGCGTTGTGCCCACTCCGGGCGTGAGTTTCGAGGGCCTTAGCAGCCAGGATAACCAGGCTACGTTTGGAACGACCTTTGCACCCCCCGATACAGTGGGTGACGTGGGCCCCAATCACTACGTCCAGATGACGAATACTCTGGTTCGTGTTTTTAACAAGAACGGCACGCCCGCCGCCGCACCGTTCTTGCTGAGCAGCATCACCAACGTTGTAGGCGGCCCTTGCGTGAATACTGACGAGGGCGATCCGATCGTTAACTATGATCCGCTGGCAAACCGCTGGATCCTTTCTCAGTTTTGCACGGGACCGGTTCCGGGACACCAGATGTTCGCCGTTTCGACAACGCCGGATCCGACAGGTACGTATTACGTCTATGACTTCATACATCCGACCGGTTCATTCTTCGATTATCCGCACGTAGGTGTCTGGCCGGATGCTTATTACATGACGGTCAACCAGTTCAACCAGGCTGGAACTGCATTCCTCGGCGCCGGAGCGTTTGCTTATGACCGCGTTAAGATGCTGCAGGGCGATCCGACGGCGTCGTATGTTTACTTCGATGAATTTGGCTCGATCTGCCCGACTTGCGGCGGTCAGCTACCGGCCGACCTGGACGGAACAGTCACGCCACCAGCCGGCATGGGCAACCTCATCATGGAATATACCGCTGACGAGTTCGGCGATTCGGCAGATGGCCTGCGTATATTCGAGTTCAAACCAAACTTCGCCAACCCGGCGTCATCGACGTTTACTCTGGTTAATCCCGGTCTAGGTTTTGCCGCCTTCGACGCTCGCCAGCCAACGGGGCGAACCGACATAGAACAGGCCGGAACTGCAACGAATCTGGATTCGATCTCGGACCGCCTTATGTTCCGCGTTGCGTATCGCAACCTCGGTACCGTTGCAAGCCCGGTAAATTCATGGGTCATGAATTTCACCGTTAATGTCGGCGGAACAACACCGGCGTCCGCAGCGACCTATCAGTCAGGCATTCGCTGGGCCGAAATTCGCCGGGCGGGAGCAAACGGAGCCTTTAGCGTTGCCAATCAGGGAACACAGGCGACGAATCCCGGCACTCCAGCAGGCGGAACAAACTCCTGGATGGGCAGTATCGCCCAGGATAAGGATGGAAATATTCTGCTTGGTTACAGCACGTCAGGTTCTGCGATCGCGACCGATTTTCCGAGCCTTAAGTACGCAGGCCGTCAGTCAACCGATCCGGCGAACACCTTCCAGGCACAAGTCGATGGATTTCTTGGAACAGGATTTCAGGCTGGGGCCGGAAGCCGCTGGGGCGATTATAGTGCAATGAGCGTTGACCCGACGGATGAATGTTCGTTCTGGTACACACAGGAATACCGCTCAGCAGCCAACAATGCCAGCGCGTTCCTCTGGAACACACGCGTTCTCGGCAATATCAAATTCCCGACCTGTACGGCACCGTCACGCGGTACGGTTAGCGGTACGATCACAAGCTGTGCCAGCGGACTGCCGCTCACAAATGCGGTAGTGACGCTGCCCGGTGGATTTCTTGCAACAACTAACGCAAGCGGACAGTACACGATCATCAACGTCCCGCCCGGAACCACGAGCGCTTCGGCGACAAAATCGGGCGGATTTAGTATCGCCAGCAACGGCAGCGTCGTCGTAACCGGCGGTGCGACAACGACAGTGAACCTGTGTCTTGCAGGCGTTCCGGTTCTTGCTCCGGGAGCGGTCACGATCGTTTCCGAAAGCTGCCTTCCGGCAAACGGTGTTGTTGACCCGGGTGAAACGGTTACGGTTTCGCTGCCGGTGACGAACACAGGTGGTGCGAATACTGTTGCCGATGTCGGCACGCTTCAGGCAACCGGCGGTGTGGGCGGCCCGAGTGGCGCTCAGACCTACGGAGCCGTCCTCTCAGGCGGATCAGCAGTCAGCCGAAACTTTACCTTTACCGCAAATCCGCTGCTCACATGCGGAGCGAATATCACGGCCACCGTTGCCCATCAGGACGGAGCCTCGAGCCTCGGCAATGTCGTCTATACGATCCCGACCGGAGCGAATGGAGCACCTGCGGCGCGAAGTTATACCGGGCCGGCAGTGCCGATCCCGGATAACGTCCCGGCCGGCGTAAATATTCCGTTTGCGGTCACCGGATTCACGGGTACGATCGCAGATCTTAACTTCCGGTTCGATTCCGACGCGGCGGGTACGTGTAATGCGACCGTTGGCAACACAGCCGCGGCGATGGATCACACGTTTATCGGCGATCTTGTGTACAAATTGACATCGCCGGCCGGAACGACCGTGACCATCATGAACCAGCGCGGCGGTACGCGTGAGAATATTTGTACGACGACGCTCGACGACGATGGCGGCTTCCCGTCACTCTCGACGGTTACTGGTGTAACCGGACAATTCCTCAGCGGCAATTTCGCACCGGACAATCCGCTGTCAGCGTTTGACGGTCAAAACCCGAACGGAACGTGGACACTCAACGTCAGCGACGTTGCTGCGATTGACACCGGCTCGATGCGCCGCTTCTCGCTGGTCGTGACGCCGAAGACCTGCACCTTGTGCCCGGGCGTTCCTACACCGAGCCCGACACCGACGGTCGTACCAAGCCCGACGCCGACACCGACGCCGGTAGTTACTCCGACGCCCGGTACTTCATGCCTGGCTCCGGGAGTTCTTGGAACCGCTCCAGCAGGTGGTACAACCGGATTGCTTGCAGGCAGATTAAATCGTGGTGGGGTTGCTACGACATGTGCGACAGCAAATTACCCTGGTTCGCTGGCCGGCACGAACTTGATCTACAACACGCACCGATTCCGAAATAATTCGGCTTCAGCGGCGTGTATAACGGTTAGCTTGACGGTCAATGTCCAGGGAACCGCAACCAGCAACACTCAGGTAGCCGGATTCCTCGCCCCCTTTGCAGCAACCGACATAACAAATGCGGCGAAATATCTGGGTGATCCCGGTGTCAGCAGTGGATCGCCTCCGACTGTGACGACGTTCCAAATGACGGTTCCGGCTAATACTGATTTTGATATTGTTGTTTTTTCGACGAATTCGAGTCCAGCTAGCCAGGGAGCCCAATATACGGTTAATCTGGTGGGACTACCCGGTTGTGGAAGCGGCGGTGCGACACCAACTCCAACACCGGTTGGAACTCCAAGCCCGACACCAACTCCGGCCCCAAGCCCGACTCCGACGGCAACCCCGATCGGTGGGCTTGCGGTGAGCTATACGGGAGCGGCGGTAACGATTCCGGACAATGTGGCGGCGGGTGTTAATATCCCGCTGGCAGTTGGATCGGCGTGTACGGTCACAGACCTTAATTTCCGGTTTGACGGAACGCAGAGTGCGGTGGTTGGAAACACTGGTGTTGGTGTGACTCATTCATGGGTCGGCGACCTTATCTTTAAGCTGACGTCGCCTGGTGGAACGGCGGTGACATTCTTCGACCGTCCCGGCGTGCCGACAACGGCAGCGGGCTGTAACAATAACAACCTTGCACAGCTTATCCTGGATGACGATGGCGGATTGCCGTCGATCGAGGGACAGTGTAATGCTGCCGGCACGGCGGCGGCGTTTCCGACGGGCTCGTTCACACCGAACAACCCGCTCTCGGCCTTTGACGGCCAGAACGCAGCCGGAACGTGGACGCTGAATGTCAGCGATAACGCGGGCATCGACACGGGAACGGTCAACCGCTTCTCGCTGGTATTCGTTTGCGGTACCGGACCTGCTCCAACGCCAACGCCAACGCCGACACCGAGCCCAACGCCGGTGACGTTTGTGGCATTTGGCTCGACGACCTACAAGGAAGACGAGTCGCAGTCGGCAACCGTGACGGTCAACCGGACGGGTGTGACGACTGGAGCGACAAATGCGATGGTTACGCTGACCTCGGGTGGACGTGCGATCGGCGGAGCGGCCTGTGCAACGGGTGTCGACTACGTGAACGCCGGACAGCCGGTGACATTTGCTGCTGGTGAGACGACCAAGACGGTCTCGATCGTCCTGTGCGGTGACATCAGTGCCGATACCGACGAGACGGTCAATCTGACGCTGACCGGCCTGACATCAGGCACGGGAGCCTCGAACACCGCGGTGCTGACGATCAACGATACGGCTAACCAGTTCAAGAACACGGCACCGATCGCGATCAATAACGGAATACAGGGCGGCTTGTATCCGTCACCGATCGTGGTCACGGGAGCAACGACGAACGCATTCCGTATCAGAGTCACGCTGTACGACTTCTACTCGACGCTGCCGGATAATCTGGACGTACTGCTGGTCGGCCCGAACGGAGCGAAATACGCTCTGATGGGCGATGTCGGCGGCCCGGTCGAGATCACCGAAACCGGAGCGGTCACACTGACACTGGCCGATTACCCGAACGCAGTGCTGCCTGACGCAGGACCGCTGGCAACGGGTATCTTCAAGCCGACGACGTGCGAACCTGTGACGATCTTCCCGGCACCGGCACCAGCCGGACCGTATGTCGAACCAGGCTGTGTGGTTGCGAGAGCAAACCCGCTGACATTGTTCGGCAACTTCGGCGGATCGACGGCCAACGGCACGTGGAACCTCTACGTCCGTGACGACGGCGGCCAGGCACGTCCTGACGCACCGGAGTTCCTCCGCGGCCAGATCAAGGGCGGCTGGGGAATCGAACTGCTGCCATCAACCGCAGCCGGCGTCGAGGTCTCAGGTCGAGTCCTGACCCCGGACGGCCGCGGCCTCAGAAACGCCACGGTCACCATCACCGACCAGGCGGGCAACCGCCGAACCGCCACCACCGGTTCGTTCGGTTACTACAACTTCATCGATGTTGAGGCCGGCGGAACTTACGCCGTCGGAGTCTCGGCACGACGCTACCGCTTCACCCCGCGAATCGTACAAGTTCAGGACACCCTGACTGACGTTGATTTCGTCGGCCAGGAGTGAGTCTGATTGACTGACTAACCCCCCTTTTGGCGGCCTCCGGGCCGCCTTTTTTTGTCCCGATCTGGTCTACAGCGGCCGGGCAGCGTTGAAACCAAAAAGTTCTGTCAGGAAATCGAAAATAATTGCTGTAAATACATTAGAAAAATGCTAATAAATAGGTGTATGCTATTAGGTTAGACGTTGTAGGTGACGGTGTCCTGTTTTCTCACCCAAATGCACAATTTGGGTATCGATTCTCACTCCGTTCTTCACGATCTCTGAGCAAGAATTTAGTTAGGGTTTTTATTTAAAATGGCATTTAAGTCTTTATTTAGTTTATTTTCCAGCGATCTCGCGATCGATCTTGGAACGGCGAACACGCTAGTCTACGCAAAGGGCCGGGGAATCGTCGTTTCGGAGCCGTCAATTGTCGCTATCAACAAAGTTACGAACCAGGTCGAGGCAGTCGGTCGTGATGCAAAAGAAATGCTCGGCCGTACGCCGGGCAACATCGTGGCAATCCGTCCGATGAAGGACGGCGTGATCGCCAATTTCGAGGTCACGGAAAAGATGCTCCAGCATTTTATCCGAAAGGCCCACAACGGCAAATCATGGGTTCGCCCGCGTGTCGTTATTGGAATTCCCTCGGAGATCACGCAAGTCGAGCGGCGTGCAGTTGAAGATTCGGCGTATCGTGCAAAAGCTTCTGAGGTTTACCTCGTCGAGGAAGCAATGGCCGCCGCGATCGGTGCCGGACTTCCGATCACCGAGCCGCACGGCAACATGGTCGTCGATATAGGCGGCGGAACGACTGACATTGCGGTTATTTCGCTCTCGGGCATCGTTTACTCGCGTGCCGTGCGTGTGGCCGGCAACGAGATGGATGAAGCCATCACGCAGTACATTAAACGCAAATACAACCTCCTCATCGGCGAACGTACAGCCGAGGCGATCAAGATCGCTCTGGGCAGCGCATTCCCGCTCGAAGAACCTCTTTCGATGGACGTCCGCGGCCGTAACCTGATCGAGGGCATTCCCAAGACCATCACGATGACCGACGAAGAGATCCGCGAAGCCCTTTCGGATGCGATCTCCACGATCATCAATGCCGTTCGCGTTGCCCTCGAACGCACACCGCCCGAGCTGTCGGCCGACATCGTCGAGCGCGGCATCGTGCTCACCGGCGGCGGTGCACTTCTCAAAAATCTCGATAAACGTCTGATGATCGAAACCGGTTTGCCGGTCGTCATCGCCGACGATCCTCTTTCGTCGGTCGTACTCGGCACGGGCAAAATGCTCTCCGATTTCGAACTCCTCAAACGCGTTAAGTGGGATAATTCATTAATGACAGGAAGCTAGAACAGTAGGCGGTAGGCGGTAGGCGGTAGGCAGAAAATGCCTAACCGCCAACTGCCGACTGCCGACTGCCGACTGACAATGGTTGAGCGTAGTCAAAAGGAAGTTTGGCGGTTGACCCCGTGGTTGATGGTCGCGCTTCTTTTGGTGAATTTTATTCTGATGGCATTCGATGCCCGCGATAAATCGACGGGCCAGCGTGTTGTGCGCTCCTGGACGCAGACGGCGGCGGATTTTGTCCAGTCGCCGGTTACGACCGTTACATCGTCGATCGCAGAGTATTTCTATTCGATCTCAAATCTTCGTTCAGCCCAAAGCGATAATGATCAACTGAAACAGCGAGTCCAGGAACTTGAAGTCGAGCTCAAACAAAAAGAGGAACTTGGATCCGAAAATGCGAGGTTGAAGACTCTCCTCGACCTTAAGGAGCAGTCCAAGTATAAGGTGCTTACGGCGAAGGTTATTGGACGTGATCCGTCGGTCTGGTTCGATACCTTTTTCGTTAATCGCGGCAGTTTCGATGGCGTTACGCTTTATATGCCGGTGGTGACGAATGGCGGGCTTGTCGGTCGTGTAACCGCCACTGGCCCTCTGACCTCGCAGGTCGATCTGATTACTCGCTCAACGTCGGGTGTCGGAGCAGTTGTCGGGCAGATAGGAGAGTCAAACGCCCTGGGCGTCGTCAGCGGAACCAGCAAAAAAGACCTGCTGGAGATGAAATACGTGTCCGGGAGCATCGATGTAAGGGTCGGCCAGTCCGTGTTTACGAGCGGTCAGGACGACATCTTTCCGCCGGGGCTAAAGATCGGCGAGATCGTAAATGTGGTAAGTGGTTCGGCGACAACGCCGCACATGATCGAGATACGTCCGGCGGCTGGCCTCGACACGATGCAGGAAGTCGGCGTCCTGCTTTATAAACCTGCCGAAAAGCCGGTATTTGAGCAGAAGCTGCCCAATGCAGTGAAACCGAAGTAGTTGATAGTGAAAAGTCGAGAGGTTTAGAGGTTCAAGTTGACTCTTACTCTCCACTCACAACTCTCAACTCTGAACTCTTTTATGGAAGGCGTTAGGCTAACAATTGCATTAATTATCGCGGTCGTCCTGCAGTGGACGCTGCGTGGTGTATTTGAGCCTCTCGCGTATATTGATTTTCCGTTGATCATCGTTGTCTATGCCGCGTTACAGCGAAATTCGATCCGGGCGATCATTTTTGGCACGGTTTCGGGTATCGCCGTCGACGCGTTGAGCGGTGGTTTGCTTGGGGCCAGCGGATTCTCGAAAACGCTTGTAGCATATATGGTTTTCGAGATGGCGAGGCGTGTCTATCTGGACAACCTTCTGCTTCGAATTCCCGTCATAGCTGGCGCGTGTTTGGTCAACGATCTGTTGTTTTTTGGGGTACATCGGCTGTTCAGCCAAGCCCCACCGGGCGATGTTTTGGTGACGGTCGCATACCGCGTGATCGGCACGACCATCGCGGGAACGCTCGTTTATCTTTTGCTGCAAACAATGTCGGGCGACAAGGTACGCCGGCGAAAGAACGACATGTTCAAACCGCGGCGTCAAACCAGACGCCGTAACCCTATCAGGCTTAACAAATAACGCGGAGATCAAGTCATATGAAGATCGGCGATCAGGTGCAGAATCTAGGTGTCAGGGTTGTTACCATCCAGGCCATTGCATTCGTTTTGCTTGGCCTGCTTGGTGTTCGTTTATATTACCTTCAGATCGTTCGCGGCGAGTATTTTAGCGAGCGGGCGGAGAATCAGCGGGTTCGGTTCATTCCTATTCCGGCCCCGCGTGGGGCGATCCTGGATCGTAATGGAAAATTACTTGTTGATTCGCGTCCGACCTATAACGTAGTTCTATCGAACGAGCCGCTTAAAAAGATCAATGTAGCTGACCGTGTTGAGGAATATTCGCGTGGGCTTAATCTCGAACACCAGTTCGTCGTCGAACGGCTCAACCTCATCAAGCAGCAGAACGAATTCGAAACAATGGTGCTCAAAGAGAATGTCGATATGAAGGACATCTCATGGGTCGAGTCGCACGCACTTGAGTTTCCGGAACTTCGAGTCGAGCTACAGCCGCAGCGATTCTATCCGCTGGGTACAACGCTCGCGCACGTACTCGGATACGTTGGCGAGATCAGCCCGAATCAGCTAAAAGAACCCGAGTTTCAAGACAAAGGCTTTCGCCCCGGCGATATCGTTGGTAAAGGCGGGCTTGAGCAGTATTACGACGAATATCTGCGTGGACGTCCGGGCTACCGAAAGGTGCTTGTCGATAGCAAAGGCCGTGTTCAGAGCGAGCTTGATGTAGTCAAGCCTCAGGCTGGGCAGGACATGGTGACAACCATCGATCTCGACATCCAGTTGAGAGCCGAGAAACAGCTCGCCGATTCGATAACGAAGCGCGGGACGATCGCCGCTATGGATCCTAACAACGGCGAGATGCTCGCAATGGCGTCGGCACCGTCGTTCGACCCAAATATTTTCGTTCGCGGAAGTGCGACGCCTGAGGGCCGTCGTGCGATAGCCGCGTACTGGCAGGAAAAGTCGCGGCCGCTTTTTAATCGTGCGATTCAGGGCCGCTATCCACCGGGTTCGACCTGGAAATTGCCGGAATCCGTGGCCGGATTGCAGCAAGGTGCTATCACGGTCGAGCATTCCAATCTGGCTTGCGGCGGCGGAATTAAGATTGGCAGCAAATTTACACGCTGTATGGGCAGCCACGGATCACCACCGCTCAGCTACGCGATCACGAAATCCTGCGACGGTTACTACTATCGACTAGCATTAAAAATGAAGATCGAAGGCGTTATCCAGATGGTTGAGACGTTTGGCTATGACAAGGTTTCGGGTATCGATCTGCCGAATGAGAAAGTTCCCCAAACGCCGAAATCCTGGATGCCGTGGGTTGTGAAGAATGAGGGCGGTTGGAGCGATATTCGAACAGTTTATTCAGGGATCGGCCAGGATACAGTCGTCGTAACGCCGATCTCGATGCTGCGTACCGTGGCCAGCATCGGAATGCGCGGCAAAATGTACACGCCGCATTTCTTAAAGTCATTCCAGCCGATCGCGGCCGTTGGAACTGAGGGAGAGAGTGATTATTTTGCGCCGCGAACCGCATTTGGGTTCCAGCATCCTGAACCCAGGATCATCGAGGCGACTCCTGCTCAATGGGACCTGGTGATCAAGGGTATGTGGGGCGTGGTCAACGGCGGCGGTACGGCTGGGGCGATCCGCATTCCGGATTTCGAGATTGCCGGTAAGACGGGAACGGCCCAGGTTGCGGAGTTGGGTAAAGACGTGGGCGATAAAAAGGACCACGCATGGTTCGTGAGCTTTGCTCCGGCTTATAAGCCTGAGATCGCGGTCATTGCTCTGATCGAGAACGTAGGTTTTGGCGGAAGCCACGCGGCACCGGCCGTCAAGGGCGTCTATGAGTCTTACAGGGTCGCTCGTGGGCAAATAACTGCTCCGAAAGAAACGCCGAAAGACACGGTGGCAAAGAATTAGTTTTACCAAAAATGGTAGCGATAATCGAAAAACGCGATCTGAAGGATTTTGACTGGCTGACCACTCTGTTGGCCTTGTCGATCGCTGCCTTCGGAGTTTGGCAGATACATAACGCAACGCCGACCGAAGGGATTTGGACAAAACAGATATTTGGTATCGTCATCGCGTTTGTCGCATTTCTTATTGTCGCGTTCACCGATTACAGGCGGCTGATAGATTCCGCACCGGTCTTTTACGTGATCGCTCTGGTTTTGCTGCTGCTTGTTCTGACGCCGCTCGGCGTAACGATTAACGGGCAGAAGGCGTGGGTTCGGCTACCGTTAGTGGGCCAGTTCCAACCCTCGGAGTTTGCGAAGATACCGACCGTTTTGATGCTCGCGAAATATTTTGGAGCGCGTAAGGGCGGAACACTTAGGCTTAAGGAAATCCTGATCGGCACCGCAATTTTTGCTGGGCCGATCCTGTTGATCCTCCTAGAACCCGATGCCGGACAGGCGATCACATATTTTCCGATACTCGCGGCAATGTTTTTCCTTTCTGGGATAAAGGTTCGATACGTCGTTCTGGCTGTTGTCGCCGCGGCTATTTTTGTTCCGTCGGCCTATATTCTCGGGGTCAAAACAGGAAAGATCAAGACGTATCAGCAGGAACGTATAAACGCAATTATCGACCCCGACAGCGTTGATCCGCGCGGATATGGTTATCACACGATCCAGTCGACGATCACGGTCGGCAAGGGCGGATTAGCTGGAAATCAGGGCGACACCGAAACTTCGCAGAGCGTGCTCAAATTTCTGCCCGAACCGCAAACTGACTTTATCTTCGCGGTTACGGCTGAGAATACAGGCTTCATCGGCTGTGTTTCGCTGCTGTTGGCATATGCATTATTGTTGTCGGGAATGATCTCAGGAGCCCGAGATGCGTCGGATCGCGCGGGGATGCTTGTGATAATGTCGATCGTTTGCGGTATGGCGTTTCAGATATTTATGAACGTCGGCATGGCTCTCGGCATTTTGCCGGTGATCGGCGTTCCGCTGCCGCTAATGAGCGCGGGACTCTCGGCTATTTTGTCGACTTTTGTGGCGATAGGGTTTGTAGTTAGTGTAAAATTGCGTCGGTTTGTTAATTAGGTTCGAAGGGCCAGCGCAGTATTCTGGCTTTCGGCGGGAGGTTGTGAAAAGTGGCGGTAGATAATAAGAAATTCAAAACTACTGAGGCGATCTCGAACGGTTCCAGGAAACGGAGCATGCTTTCGAGCTTTACGTTTTTGTTGACGGCGTTGATCTTAGCGTTGTCGGCCGGGGCTTTGACTGGAGTACTTGCTTCATATTACCTGAATAACTCGCGTTATTCGGTTGAGGTTTCGGCTCTCGCCACATACCGGCCGCCGCAAGTTACAACGATCTACGCAGATGACGGCGAGACGATCCTGGCTGAGTTTGCGATCGAAAAGCGCATTCCGCTCAAGATTCAGGACGTGCCGGATCGAGTCACCGACGCCTTGATCGCCGTTGAAGATTACCGGTATCGCGATCACATCGGGATCGATCCGTATCGTATTGCCGGCGTTATTTTTAAAAACCTCACGACAGGCAAGACCGAAGGTGCTTCGACCATTACGCAGCAGCTCGCCAAGAACCTGTTTCTTTACAAGGATCAGACATATACAAGAAAGGTCAATGAATGGGCCGTCGCACTTCAGATCGAGCGTCTTTATACAAAGGACCAGATCCTTGAGATGTATATGAACTATGTCTTTCTGGGAGCGGGAGCGTATGGGTTTGAGGCAGGTTCGAGGACATATTTTGGAAAATCGGTTAAGGATCTGAGCCTTGAAGAGGCGGCACTTCTCGCGGCAATTCCGAAGTCGCCAGAGTATTCGCCGACGCGAAATCTCGAAAAGGCGCGAATGCGCCGGGACATCGTACTCGACCAGATGACCAAGTATTTTCCTGACAAATACTCACAATCCGAAGTCGATGCAGCGAAGACAAAACCGATCGTGCTGGCTGGTACGGCTTATTACCAGTCACAACCGAAATCAACCGCGTGGGATTACCCGGTCGAGGAGATCCGCAAATATCTCGAAGAGAAATATACGACACGGGTTGCTCAGGGTGGCCTAAAGGTCTATTCAACCATCAATGTTGCGGCTCAGAAGATCGCAACGCAGGCAATTCGTCAGCGGCTGCGTGACTACGACCGCCCGCGTGAATGGCGTTCGGAGTACAAGAATTTGCTCGTCGATGAAAATGATCAGCCGATGACAGACGAGAAGGAGATCAATAAGACCCTGGAATCGTTCAAGCATCCGGACTGGTACGGTGACGACTATAAGGAAGGCGAGTATATTAAGGGGCTCGTCATGAAATCCAACGCTGGTGCCGATGAGGTCGGCGTCCGGTTTGGAAAGTATAAGGCGGTTGTACGTCCGGCAAATATGGGCCGCAGCGGAAAACGGCCGAAGGACGAGTTAAAACCCGGATTTTTGGCAGAATTTCAGATCAAGTCGGTTAACAAGGAAGGTCAAACACTGGAAGTCGAGCTTTCGCAGGTGCCCGAGGTTCAGGCGTCGATCGTTTCTATCAATTCTCACACGGGTGAGATCGTGTGTATGGTTGGCGGCTATGACTTCCAGACCAATAAATTCAACAACGCCACCCAGGGCCTGCGACAAACAGGTTCGGCTTATAAGCCATTTATTTACACCGCCGCCGTCGAGGACGGAATGACTCCCGACATGATCGTCAGCGGTGCTCCGATCAGACGAGGTGGATGGTCACCACACAACTACGACGGCAGCCTGAGTCATGGAAATGTGCCGTTGAAGATCGCTCTTGCCAAGTCTTACAACATCGCTGCGGTTCACCTGCTTGAACAGGTCGGCATTCAGGCTGGCGGTCAGATGGTGCGGCGGTTTGGGATTACAAACCCGATGGCACCGAGCTTGCCTTCGGCTCTCGGAGCCTCTGAGGCCTCGCTGCTTGAGATGACGGCGGCATATTCCTCCTTCCCCAACAAGGGAATTCGCATGGCTCCGCACCTTATTCGAAAGGTTTACAATCGCGATGGCAGCCTGCTGGAAGAGTACGATGGTGCAAGTTCGAAGGTGACGAGCGAATATGTCGCGTTGACCATGGTCCAGATGATGCGCGGTGTGACGGCGGGCGGCGGAACTGCGGCCGGTGCGAGCGCCGGCGGCCACCAGCTTGCGGGAAAGACCGGAACGGTAAACGATCACACCGATGTATGGTTCATCGGTTACACGCCCACTTATGCGACCGGCGTCTGGATGGGAAATCCCCTGCGGAAGGAGTCACTTGGCTCGGGAATGACCGGTGGCCACGGGGCCGTGCCATACTTCAACGCCTTTATGGTTCCCTTCATGAAGGGTAAGCCGATGGATACGTTTCCGTCGCCTCCGCCGATGCCCGCTGACGTTAAACGGGAAATGGAGCTGAGAAAACGCGAGGAACTCGAAAAACTCGACGAGGCCGATGTTGCCGGCCGCAAGACGGGCATAGTCTTTACGCCCGGAACCAAGGTCACCACGACCGATCCGCTGCCGGGCGGCAAGACCGGCGATCCGGATCTGCCATCGACCATGACCAGGCCGGTCGATACCACACCCGATAAGCCTATTGTCGTGAAGCCGATCGTCCCGACCTCGACACCGCGTCCGGATCCCACGCCGGAGAAACCTGCCGGGCCAAAGCCGAAGGGTAAGAAGGGCGATGGTTAGCTCTCGGCGAAGATGAGTATGAAAAAGGCTGTCTGAAAAGGCAGCCTTTTTTGATTTTTTGGAGAAGACATTTTGTGTTATTTTTCCTGCGCAAAAACGAGCATCAAAAAGCGGCCAAAATTCGGCGTATTTTAAAGTGTGGCACGTGCCACACATAAAGTTCTTCCTTACGAACGAAGCCGTAAACATCTCTGTCCATTAGAGTTTTTGGTAAACGTATTTTGACCCCCGTCGTTGATGTTTTGACGGATAGGTAGCGAGAGAACGGTAGATTGGTAGAGGTATTTGGCTGATTGGTCAAAGGTGTTTTCGGGGGGAGCAGAGCACCGTGATGCCCGATCCTCTGCGTCCCACAAAATGACGCGCGTTACTTCAAAAACTCACCCAGATAATACGGCAGCATTTTGCGCCACCAGACCCAGTCGTGGTTGACGTCGTGGCCCCAGACGTCGAGGCGGTGGGGGATGCCTTTGGAGTGGAGCAGGCCCGAGAACTCACGGCTTCGGTCCGGTGCTTCGAATGAACCCTGGCCGGTCACGATGACGATCGAATCAGCCGAGCGAAGCCGCGGCAGGTGGAAATCGTCGTTCAAATGGCGAAGGTACATGTCGGGGTTATTAAAATAGACATTGTCGTCATAATAGCCCTGGTCGAGGTAATTGTATATGTCATAGCTTCCGCTCATCGCGACCGTACCGCGGAAGTTGTCGGAATGCTTAAAGTAAGTGTTTGCGGCGAGCAGAGCACCGAGCGACGCTCCCGTTGTGAGCGGTTTTGCGTCCTGGCCGCATTCGTTGCGGATCAGGGGCAGAACTTCCTGCATGATGTAGCTGTCGTAGCGGGTCAGCATCTCGACCTTCCAGCCGGGGTGCGATTCGCGGTTGAGCAGGCTGTATTTGTTGACGGAGTTGATCGAATAGGCACGGATCAGCCCGCCCTCGATAAAATCCTTGATCGCATCGATCAGATAGAAGCGTTCGTATTCCAGATAATCGGCCGCCGCCGTCGGGAACATGAGCAGCGGATAGCCCGCATGTCCGTACGCTACCAGCGGCATATCCATGCCCAAATTACCGCTAAACCATGATGTTGTTTCTCGTCGCATTTAAAAAGTTTTCTCCAGTTTCTAGTACGTGATGGTGATCTCACGCGTTGTTGCGTTATATCCGCCGTTATCGACGAGATTGCCGTCCTTGTCGGTCAGCTCAAGTTTGATAGTGTGTTTTCCCGGGTTCCAACGCGAGATCCAGATCGGTTCCCATTTGTCGACGAACTGCGGGGCCGCTTCGTCGACCGTATAGCGAACGCGGAATTCGCCGCCGTCACCGACGAGCTTTGCGTTCAGCAGCCATAAATCGAGCATGATCTCGGACGCATCGGCTCCCTTGTATTCGCCTTTTGGGCGGCTGTAGGTGAGCAGCGGTTTTTTCGGATCGACATCGCCGGCGGTGCTTTCCTTCATCTCTTTTACTTCCGGGGTTGGTTTCGCCGTGTTTGCGTTCGACATTTGTTCGCCGCTGTTTGTTGTTGCCGGTTTTTCAGTCTCGGCTCCGCCATTTTTGACGCTGAACTTCACCATCTGAAAAGCTCCGTCGTTCTTATACGACTCGTGCCACGGCCGCGACGGGAATACGCGCAGCGTATGCTCGCCATCCGAAACATTCTTGAGTTCAAATTCCTGATCGAGGTTGTAATAGGCTTCGTATGGCTGATTGTCGAGGATCACGTGGATGTGGTTACCAGCATGCGTTTCCTCGTTCATCATCGGTTTGTAGCCTTTCAGATCGCCTGAGATCGCAAGCTTGACCTTTACCGTCGAACTCCCAACGATCGCGTTGGCTGCAGGCTCAACGATCTTGAGCGTTGGAGCGGCTTTGTCCTGCTCGCCGCGGGCCTTGCTCATGTCAGCGAGACGCTGCGGGCGTTCGACAACGACGAGGACCTGTTCGCCCGGCTTTGCGGTGTTAGCGGAGCCATTTGTCGCCGTGTTCGATGCTCCGCCGCAGCCTGAGATAATTGCTGTAGCCGTAATAATTGCTAATAAAATAAAGTATTTCATCTAAAACTCCCTACAGATCGCCAACCGCAAAAACAGTCAGGCTTTCAACGGCCTCAACCGTTCGTGATCCGTAGTCAAAAACCTCTCTAAAATTATTTTCAATACGATGCTCGACTTCAGCCACTTCAATTTCGCGGCCAAGGAGCTTGTCCATCGACGCAACGGGCTCGCCTTCGCAGGCGATGATCCAGTTGTAGTAGCTGAGGTCGGTGTTCACATTCAGGGCAAAACCGTGTGTCGTGACCCAGCGTTTTATATGAACGCCGATCGCCGCGACCTTGCCCTCGACCGTGTGAACGCCCGTAAGCCCTTCGATCCTGAAGGCTTCAATTTCAAAATCCGCCATTGTGCGGATCAGCACTTCCTCGATATCGCGGACGTATCTATGAACGTCCTCGCGATCCGGCGAAAGGCTGACGATCGGGTAACCGACGAGCTGGCCGAGACCGTGATAGGTGACCTTGCCGCCGCGATTCGTCTCAAACACATCAATGCCAAGCTTTTTTAAGTTCTCTGCGGTCGCCAGAACACCGCTTTCCTTAGACCGTCGGCCGATCGTGAACGTGTGCGGATGTTCGAGCAAGAGCAAAAAATCGCGTCTCCGTGTCGCGATCACCTCGGTCTCGAGTTCTTTTTGCAGCTCCAGGCCATCAGCATAGCCAACGCGCCCGAGCCTGCGAACTTCTAAACACCGCTGATGCATTATTGTTATAATAAGATTTTTCAGCGTAATTTAACACTAAAGGTATGAATATGAGAGATTTTCAGTTAGCGGCGGTGGGTCTGGCCGCAGTGCTTTTATTGACGGGTTCGGTCGCCGCTCAGAAAAAAACAACAAAGAAGCCGGTTGCTAAAAAGCCGGTGGTTACGACGCCAATAAAAATACTTCCGCCGCTCGATGTCAGGGCAGGACGAGAAAAGGCCGATAACCAGCTTTCAAATGTAAACGATTTCGTTAATAAACTCGGAACGATCGCTCAGGGGCTCGAAGTTGCTGATGCAGACGCGAAGGCGGGCCGGCTCAAGCCAGCAACTGTCACCAAGATAAATGCCAAAAAGGCGGAGATCGTCGAGGCGATACGCAACATCAAGGTTGGCCTGGGTGTACTTGAATCCGAGTTTCGAACCAAGACCGGACTTCAGAAGTACCTGCCAACGATCCAGGGCATCACGGATCTCTCATCACAATCAGAAGACCTGGCGATCGCCGGAAAATTTATTGCAGCAAAAGTCCCGCTGCGGGATATCGCTAAAAAGCTGACTGATGTTTTGGTGTTGATGCCGAAGTAATTGCAGGTATGGCTTGGGCAGGCCCACAAAATGAAGCTCCGTTAGGAGCGATATGTTTGTAGTTAAACCGGTGGTCGAATCCTATAGCTCCGTTAGGAGCGGCACCGAACGCATCCGTTTGTTATGCCGCCACTAACGGGGCTTGATATTTTGGGCTGTTTCGATTCTACAAACATTTCGCTCCTGACGGAGCTGTTACGCGAACCTTGTTCCTTGTGGCGGCTGGCCTTCTTCTCTTTACGGCTTTTTTAACTCCGCAGTCTTTGCGTTTGGGTCGCAGACCTCGATCTTGCCATTATCGGCAACGGGGGCCTTTAAATCAGCAGGCGGCAGGCCGAGTGACTTTCGAATGAACGCATCTCCCTCTGTCTCGATCAGCTCGCCATTCACGATAAAGGTCTTTTTCGTGAGTACATCGCCTTTCTTTTCCATTACGGACGGCGTGAGCATGATGTACCACGGTGAGCCCCAGCCTCGGGTGTCGCCGGTGGACTTGCGGTATTCGTAATGCAGAGTCGTTTGTTTGGCGGCGCGGCTGTCCGACTCAACGACGGTCGGAAAGCTAACCTTGAGGAGTTCAAGATTGTTCTTCATCGAATCGAGCGGATCGTACTCGCCAACGCCGACGATCTCAAGGCCTTTGTCCTTGTACTTCTGATAAAACCGCTCAAGCATCGGTGCGTCATGCCGCCAGTTTGGGCACCACGGAGCGTAATAGACGACGATCGTTAGCTTTTTGCCGGTCGCCAATGTTCTCAGGTTAATATCAACGCCCGTTCTGGGATTTTTATACGTCCAGTCCTTGTAACCGATCTCCTTCTCCAACATCGGGGACTGCTCGTTCTGAGCGAAGGTGAATACAAAAGATAGCAGTGCGATCAAAAGTGCGAAAAACGGTTTCATCTATTAAGTTCCTCTTAGGATAAAAGCCTAACTTTTCAGATGCCGTCTGACAAGGAAAAAGTTGGATAGAGTTCATATGCGAAAGACCGCGCGTAAGCAAGGGCGAATCACTCAACTTAACTGATTCGCCCTCGCTTACGCGCGGGCTTTCGCATTTTTTTATATCCGTTCGCATCTGTGGTAATCTGTGGCTACTATCATGAGTACGCAAACAACAGTTTCAGATATTTTCCGCCGGGCGTTGGAGATGCGTAAAGCGAATCCGAACGCTTCGTACAAAGACGTTACCGCCCAGATCGTCAGCGAATTTAGCGGTCAGGCGTTTCCCGACACGGCTTTCTTAACTATCCCGGAATACGACAATATCGCTCCGGAAGAGGATTGGACCGCCGGCCTGCCCGTCGTGCTTCGCGGGATCCAGAACGAAGACTGGCAGGACATAGCTCACGGCATCGTCATCAGCCTCGAACAGGTCGAAAATTACCCCAAACAATCCGGCCGCGAGGACGATCCGGCGAAAGAATGGCGCAACCGCAACCGCGGCATCGAAGGCGCCGAAGAAAAGAATTTCGGCAAATGGATGCCGGAAGAACTGATGGCGATGGCGAAGCGGAACGTCAAGTAACTAGGTTCTTTCGGAATAGGTTATAAGTGATAGGTGATAGGTTCTAACTTAGGACTTATCACCTATAACTTATTTCGGAGCAAGATCTTAGATCTCAATTCTCAAACCATCACGAGCCTGGATGACTGTACTCGAAGCATCGATCTTCCTGACCTCGGCTGAAAAATCCACATCATCCCATTCCGGATAAAAATGCGTGAGCATTGCCTGTTTGCATTTCGATTTGCGGATTAGATAGATCGCCTCGGCTAGTTCGAGGTGTTTTAGCTTGGGTTTGTCGCGGACGAAGGTGCATTCGAGGATGAATAGATCGACACCGTTTGCGAAGGTTGCCATCAGCTCATCAAATCCGGTATCAGCGGAATAAACGAGGGTTTTGTCATCGGTGTCGCGAATATGGATCGCGTGGCTTTCGTCCGTGTGCGGCGTTTCGCATGCGACAGCTTCAACGCCCGGCAGGATCTCAAATTTTTCAAGCTGTTCTATCTCACTGATCTCAACAGGGAATGGCTGTTCGAGCAGACGGTAATCGTGGACGGCATCAAATCCCGCGATCAGCTTCGTAATTCCAGCCGGGCCGAAGATGCGAAGCGGTTTAGTTCGATCCTTCATATTTCCGACGTGTTTTGTACCGGCGAGTAACGGCGGAATACCAGCGCAGTGGTCGAGGTGAAAATGCGATATCCAGATCGCATCGAGATTTGCCCAGTCCAGTCCTTCCTGAGCCATCCGCAGCGGTGCCGACGCCGAAAAATCGAGCATCACCGTTCCGCCTGTCGTCTCAAGCCAATAGCCTGAACTGCTGCGTTTCGGATGCGGGATCGAGGTGCCTGAGCCGAGAACCGTTAGTTTCATGCAGTGATTTTAACAGGATGTGCGGAACCTGTGTGGTAAATTATCTTCTATGAGCGAAGTCGATATTCTGGCAATCTGCGCACATCCTGACGATGTCGAACTAACGGTCGGCGGGACGCTTCTGAAAATGAAGGCCCTCGGCTATCGCACCGGAGCGCTCGACGTGACGCGCGGCGAAATGGGAACGCGTGGAACGCCGGAAGGCAGAGCCATCGAGGCGGCGAACGCGGCGAGGATATTAAAGCTCGATATCCGCGAGAACCTGGGATTGCCGGATGGGCATGTATTTGTCACCGATGTCGAACGTACCGCGATGGTCAAAGTTTTGCGGCGTTTGAAGCCAAAGGTAATACTGACGCACCAGCTCGGTGATCCGCATCCTGATCACGACCACATCGCTCACCTTGTTCGCGAAGCCGCCCGTTTGTCGAGCATGAAACGTTACGATGAGGAAACCGGCAACGAAAAGATCGCCGTGCCGATGGTCGCTCACAACATTTTTTCACGACGCGTCGAGCCATCGTTCGTGGTGGATATTTCGGATTTTCTCGAGGAGAAGATGGACGCGATCAGGGCTTATAGGTCACAGTTTCACGACCCGGAATCCACCGAGCCGGAAACACGGCTAACGTCGAAGCATTTTCTCGACGAACTCGAAAACCGCTCGCGTTATTTTGGCTCTCTGATCGGCGTTGCGGCGGGCGAGCCGTATTTTGTTCGCGAGACCCTGAACATAGCGGATCCGATAGATCTTTTGACGCGACCGATGAACCTTTATTCGTGAGAATTATGCACAAGTTAGCTCCCGAGGAGATCGAATTAAACAAGAAACGGGCCGTTCTCGAACGGCTCAAGGATCGCCTTGCCGATCGCGAGGAGGAAATGACCGATCTGCGGACGGAACTTGAGAAATTTGAGGCAAATTACTCGATGCAGGTCGGGCGTTTGTACGCCAATCTCGATGATATCGAGGCAAAGATCGCCGAGGAAGAGTTTAAGCTCGTTCCCGACGACGAAGAGATCAAGAAAAAGGCCGAAGAGCTACGGCGTCGTGCCGAAGAATCCGCCGCCCGCGCCCTCGAAGCCGCCGAAGCCGCGGAAAGCAGCTGGGAGCCGACTCTCGCCGCCAAGAAGGCCTACCACAGTCTCGCTCGGACTATTCATCCCGATCTTGCGCTCGACGCGGCAGAAAAAGAAAAACGCCACGACCTGATGGCTCAGCTTAATCACGCTTATTCCTCAGGCGATCAGGACAAGCTCAACAAGCTGGTTGAGGAATTCAGGAACAGCCCCGATCTCGTTAAAGGCGATTCGACCGGTGATGAACTTGTCCGGGCGATACGGCAGATCTTTCAGATCAAAGCGAGGCTTGTTGCATTGACCGAGGAGAAAAAAGTTGCCGAGGCGTCCGAGTTGTTCACGCTTCGCAACAAAATGGTCGCCGAGATGGCCGAGGGCCGCGATATGGTCGCCCAGATGGCGGCCCGGACCGTCGTCCAAATCAGAAAATCGACGCGCCGCCTCGAAAATCTAAAGAACGTTAATCAGGCGGCAGAGGAATACGTAAAGGAAAAATACGGGATGGAGATCTCAGATTTTCGCTAAGGCAGGATCGCTTCTACTTTAACTTTGCCGCCTTTGCGGATATTTCCTTCGCGACAAACGCCGACGATCTTGCCCAGGATCTGGACCTCAGCCTCGTCGAAAACCTGAGGATCGCCGTGCGAACCCTCAAGGCAAACGATGCCAAATTCGGCATCGTAGAAGCCACACGTCGCCTGCCCGCTCGCGATCTCATTAATCGCCGCCAGGTCGCCGCGTTTGACCGCGGTCTTAGCCACGATCGCCAATGAGCCTTTAACCAGGCCTGCATTCGCGAGACGGTCGTTATTGATCCATATCCCACGAAAATCTGAATAATGCCCGACACTCTCGGGAAGGATCAGTTCAAAACCATCGTTCTGAGGGGTTTTTGTCTGGATATCGGGCTCTTTGATCTGCGTAACAGATTTGGCCGCTGGCAGTAGGTTCAGTGTTTTCTCGAATTCTACAATGAGCCGTTTCGCGGATTCTTCACCGGTTTGGACCCGGGTGATATTTACAGCATCGATGAGGCTGACCACGGCATCGGGGAAATTATCGAGATGAACTAAAACCTTCGCTTTCGTCAGCAGCGTCTCGACCTGATAAGCGGAATTATCGCTCTGCTTTAGCAGGGAAAGGGCTTTCTCAACGGTTGTCAGAGCCTCAACATACCGACCTTCTGAGAGCAGCAACGCCGCCTTAGTGTCGAGAGAAAACCCTTCGCGGGTTTTGTCCTTGATCCGGTGAAATGTTTCCGTAGCGGTGTCAATTGCTTCATGAGCCTTGTGAAGTTCACCGGCATCCTTATAAAGCCATGCGAGGTTGTTTTCGATGGTACCGAGATAGATCTTGTGGCCGGAGCGCCGATGATGGAACCGGGCAAATTCAAAATGCTGCAGAGCCTCAGCCTTGCGGCCCAGGTTGTCGAGAGCAATGCCGCAGTGATTGAAATAGTCGCCTTTTAGACAATCGTCCTTACTTTGTAAAAATGCAGGTTCCAGGGATTTGAGAGATTCCAGATTCTCCGCATCCTTTTTGGCCGGAATATTGATCAGGCACTGAACGATCTGACTATAAAGCCGTCTGGGATCGGTCGCCGGCAGGTTTCTAGAAAGGGCCTCATCGAGCCATATCTGGGCCTCGTTCATCTCACCGGTTCGCCAATATGAAAGGGCGAGATAGTTCTCGCATTCAGAAGCTTTTTCAAAATTTTCCCAGGAAAGAAAATGCCCCTGCGCCGACATCAACAGATCTCGCGAGGTTTCCTGCGCGCCTTTTTCCTGAACATTATGTCCGTGAAAGCCTATTAGGCTTCCACATCTCATGAGTAGTTCGGCGGCTTCTTCCGGTTCAAATCCATCCAGATCGGGCAACGCCTGCTGGTCCGGCCAAATAGCGTTCAGCTCTTCAAGTGCATCCGAATACCTGCCGCAACGCTCAAGTTTAAAAAGTTTCTGTGTAAGAAAAGCCGGGGTTTTAACAATGGTATTAGCGGGAACTTTCATTGTAGGCGCATGTAAGGCGTCATAAGTATAGTACCGATGTCCCGCGGTATCAAGAAAATACACAAAAAAATAGGAGAAAAAACATGAAAACAATTCTAAAAGCTACTTTAACGATCGCTCTTTTTGCCGCAACGCTCTTTGCCGACGGCCAGATGGGCAGTGGAGGATATCAGGGATGCACGGGGGAAAACTGTCCACCATGCACCGTGGACTGTCCTCCGCCATGCACCGAAAACTGCGGTGGCCGGCCTGAGGAACAAGGAGTTATAAAGGGGCTGGCCGAAGGGTCGGTTTCTGACGATAGGGGCTCGATCCTCTACGCGGTCAAGTTCTTTTTTGACAGCTTTTAAGCCGCAGCTGACGGCCTATCTGTGCCGGTCGGAAAAAGTGTTGGATTCTTCCAACACTTTTTCCGACAATACTTCTTCGGGCTTCAATACAAAAGATTTGATGAGATCATCACGACGCTCGCTCATCATTTCCTCAAAAACCTCTCGGACAAAGGCTCGTAACTGGCCAGCGGGCACAGCTATGTCCTGCGGGCGATCGGATCGCACCAATTTCTCCCCGCGGCCCGTAAGCAACCAATCGATCGAATAGCCCGTCCGCTCTGAGATCCGGATCAAAATCTCAGGATGCGGCCACCGGCCGTGCAGGTAATTTTTCGCGGTTTGATAGTTAATATTCAACAATCGTTGAATAACGGCCGGTCTTGATGAACCGCATGCTTCGACGAGCCTGTCGATAAAATCAATTATATCTTTAGTTTGACGATTACCACTTGACATACTTCTATGATTGTGTAAAATTTCTATACGATCATCCAATGATTGTGAAGTATAAGGATTTCTGAGATCGTTTGCAAGAATCGCCTGATAATTATGTGCGATTGCGAACATAACAAAAATTAAGTTTCGCGGGCCGTACACGCCCTGTGTGCGCCGCGGAAATAGGGGGAGACGGTGTGGGAGACGTTTCCCCCGCCTTATTTTAAATCGAACCTGCCGCGGCAAAGGCGGACGCCCACGCCCATTGGAAGTTATAGCCGCCGAGCCATCCTGTCACGTCAACGATCTCACCAATAAAATAAAGGCCGTGAACCTTTTTTGACTCCATCGTTTGTGAAGAAAGTTCTGCTGTCGAAACGCCGCCCAGAGTCACCTCGGCGCGGTCATAGCCCTCGGTCTCACGAAACCTTACCTGCCAATTATTTAAAGATGCGGCAACCTGCTCAATTTCTTTGTTACTGAGTTGCGAAAGAGGTTTGTTAGCAAAACTGCGATCAGCGAAATCCCTCGTAAACCGCTGCGGAATAAACTGGCTCAGGTAATTGCCAATGTTCTGATTGCTCGTGCGACCTTTTTCCAGCAGTTCGATCGCGTTCGAGTCGGGAAGCAGGTTGACTGAAATAGAATTTCCCTTTTGCCAGTAATTTGAGATCTGCAGGATCGCTGGGCCCGTGAGGCCGCGGTGGGTAAACAGTATATTCTCGCGAAAGCTGATCTTTCCAGCCGTTACGACCGCGTCTACCGAAACTCCTGCCAGCGATCTGTAGCTTTCGCCCTCGAGAACGAGTGCAACCAATGATGGCCGCGTTTCGACCATCTTCAACTCGAACTGACCGGCGATGCGGTAACCGAGGTCGGTCGCCCCGATCTTGGGGAACGACAATCCACCGCAGGCGACGACAAGGTTTTTTGATTCGAAAACGCCATGACTGGTGGCGACATGAAAATTGCCGTCTTTATTTACATCCTTAACCGAGCAACTCGTTTTTATCTCAACCCTCGCGACGCGGCACTCAGCAAGAAGCATCTCGACGATCGCACGCGAACTGTCACGGCAAAAAAGCTGTCCGAGCTTTTTCTCGTAGTACGGGATCTTGTGTTTTTGAACCAGGCTGACGAAATCCTGTGGGGAATATCTCGACAGCGCCGATTTACAGAAATGAGGATTTTGCGAGATGAAATTTTCAGGCCGAGTGTGAATATTCGTAAAATTGCATCGCCCGCCGCCCGAGATCAATATCTTACGTCCGACCTCTGCATTATGTTCAAGAACGAGCACCTTCTTGCCACGCCGCCCGGCCGAGAATGCACAAAATAACCCGGCCGCACCGCCGCCGATGATGATGGCGTCGTATGTTACGGTCGGCAAAACTCTTTCCTCATTCGGGCAAGCATCGTGAGATTTTCATTCAGATCCTTATATTCGGATGCGTAGGCAAGCCATTGGTCGATATACTCCCAATCAAGTTCGGATTGCTTGATCAATATCGATTCTATGTCAGCATAATCCTGGAGCCGTCCAGCCACGGTTTTAAAGGCGATCAAGGAGTCAGCTGAACAGATCCGCAGCGAAATATCTTTAGTAAATTGCTGATAGCTTGATCTCGCCAATTCCTCGCTCGTATCCGCCAATCCGCTAAGAAGCACGTCAATACCGGTTCCCAATCGGCTCTCAAGAAGCAAGACCCGCTGAATGCGAGCGTGGTTCAAGGCCATCTGTTTATCGGAAAATCGAGACTGGAATGTATTAAGAAGGGCGAGGATCTGATTGTCCTCGTCTGTTAGGTTGGTAAAGATCGTACAATCAATGTCCGTAGTAAGCCGCGGTCGTCCCCAAATCTGCAATGCTAGTCCGCCGACAAAAAAGAATTCCTTGCCTTCGGACTCAAAGAACTCCTGCAATTCCGCCGCCTCTTTTATGAGACTGATCATCGGTTCATTTTCGCCATCAACTTTCCGAGCTCACCGAGGCCGGTTTGACGTTTTTTTGACTCCAAAAAGATCGCAGATTGATACGCACCTTCGAGCAGCTCAAGATCTTTAAGGATGCAGCTTTCCCTGATTTCTTTGCGCCGAAATTCCTCGAGGCGTTCGAAACCTCTTTTCCAGGCGAGCACGTCCGGTATTCCTTTATTCTTCACTCAACCATTATACCAAATATCGTTCCCGCAAAACGTTCAGATGATGCGTCACATGACCTGCCATAATATAGGTCAACGCGCGGACCGAGATCGGGTTATTGCTGGCTGTTCCCATTAGGCGCGAGCCTTCGTCGGAGATGTTGTTTACAAGGATTAGATTCGACTGCCGCTGTAGGTCAAATTCGTTTAGAAGATCAGCAAATGAACGGTTATTGGCGTTCGAGGTGGCGATGTAGCCGTCCTGCTCAAATCCCTCGATCGGCGTTTTGTCACCTCGCGAAATACGCAGGATGCGGTATGCGAAGATGCGTTCACCGTCGATCAGATGGCTGAGGGCTTCCTTAAGCGTCCATTTGCCTTCCGCGTAGGCGAACGTGCCTTTTTCTTCCGGCATCTCAGAGAAAACGGAACGAAGTTCGTCCGTTTGGCTTTTAAGTACGGGCTTGACCTCATTTCCGACTACGAGCGAAACATAGGTGTTGTAATATGGTGCGAATTCGTTTGTTTCGGGACGGTTCATAATGCGGTATAATATCAAAGTCGCCTAAAAGTTTCTGCCTCCACGCTCGTTATTTGGAGCCGGCGATCTATGAGAAAAAGTTCGATCGCGGTATTTTTATTGATTTTTCTGGCGCTGGGCGTTGGTTCGCTTGTTGCGCAGCACGGCGGTAAGGCTGAACCGAAACGTATCCAGTTTGCTTCAGGCAAATCCAGCGCGGCACTGAGCGGCTCACTATCGAACGGACAGGAAATGGAATACGTTTTTGAGGCCCGAAAGGGTCAACACGTAACGATACGCAACGCGACAAAAAGCCTGTTCGATTTCCGCGTTTTTAGCGATGAGAATTTCCCGGATGGCGATTTCGACAGCTCACCGAGCTACACTTTTGAAATTCCGGAGACGGGCGATTATATGTTCTTTGTTCGCAAAAAGCAGGTTAAAACTCCGCGTACCGCAAGATTTTCGATGACGCTTACGATCAAATGATCGTAGCAGTTTTAATATGAAATAGCCGCGGCATCATCGCCACGCAAAGCACAAATATTCAGGGGATTTTAGAACTATGAAACGAATTTCACTAATTTTTTCTATCGTAATACTGGCGCTCGTCGTCTTGTCGCAGAACGGCACCGGAGCAAAGAACATGACGTTTTCTGATCGCTTCGCGGGTGCTGCGGCGGCTGGCGAATCCGGTGTGTATAGCTTTGACAAACCTCACAGTTTTATCGGGTTTAAGGTCAAGCACAACGGTTTGATCGAGGTTCCCGGATTCTTCCGCGATTTCACCGGTACGGTAAACTATGACGCCAAGGATCCGGCCAAATCGACCGTTGAGTTCACCGCCAAGGCAACTAGCGTCGATACAGGCGTTGCCGGGCGCGATAATCATCTGCGTACAAAGGACTTTTTCGAGGTGGAAACCTTTCCCGAGATCACTTTCAAGAGCACTAAAGTGGAGCAGAAAGGCAAGGTTTGGATGGTCACGGGCGATTTTACGATGAAGGGCGTTACAAAATCGATCGCTTTTCCATTCACCATCACCGGATTTCTCCCGGCCACCGAACGCGGCGGAGCCCGCATGGGCATCACCGCAGAAACCAAGATCAACCGCCGCGATTACGGAGTAAACTACCCGAACACCGTCGTCTCGGACGAGGTCTCGGTAACCCTCCAGATCGAAGCTCCCATGCCCAAACCGGCGGCACCGACCGCTCCGAAGTCAGAATAGGCTTCCATCTGCGGAAAAAACTTACCACGCAAAGCCCCATCTGCCCAAGGCAGAATGGGGCATTTCATTAAGTGGTGAATAGCAGGAGAACAACGGCAAGAACGGCCAGCAAATGACATTGCCGATAACGGCGATCTTTGCAGAGAACTTGTCCGGTATTGGCCTCTCAAAGTTGCCGCCAGCGACACATTTTTGGTCATAGTGGCCGTCCGCTGGTCATACTAAATGCGTCGTTGGTACGGTTCAGGGACACATCTTCGTTGAGATCATCTCTTTTTTTCCACTTCATCGAACGCGATGTCGTAGATCGCGTACTGCTCCCAGCCGATCAGGTCGAAGTGCCACCATTCGTTCGGGTTGACGGTGAAGCCGTTGGCTTCCATCAATTGGCGGAGCTTGTCGCGGTTGTTTCGTTCCTCATCCGTGCCGCCGGCGTAATCGGGGGCGGCTCGGTCTGTGAATTCGTCATACGCCGAGGGCATAGGAATAGCCTTGCCGGTTTTTAGATCGTAAATCCCAAGATCGACGGCGCAGCCGCGGTTGTGTTTTGAACCTTTGGCCGGATCGGCAACGAACTTTTTCTGGTCTTCGCGAACAACTTCCCAAAACAACTTTGTGATCGCCCATGGCCGGTAGCCGTCATAAATGACGATTCCCAATCCCTGTTTATTCAGCCATTTGTGAACGCGGACAACCCCTTCGGCTGCGGGACGCTGTAGAAATGCCCGCGCTTCGGGATAAACAGGTTTGCCGACGAAGTTGTCGGCGGTCGCGTATTTGATATCAAGTTTTATCGTCTTATCGAGCTTTTTGAGTTCTATCAAATCGGCCTCTCGCTTATTTGCCTCTTTCGGCGCGGCCATCTGGCCCATTACACCTGAAAAAAGTGTAAAAAAAATCGCCGGAGCAAGAATTTTTATGTATGTTTTACGCCTTAACATCTGAAGGGAAACTTTAGGATTGAAATTCCGGATCAAAAAAGTTATCTTCGAAATTGTAGCTTATGCAGGAAGAAAGCGACAAAAAAAGATGCCCGGCGCGTAAATGGACGAAGCGCGCAGGAATCATTGCTTTTATCTTTTTCCTTGGAAAAGGCTTAGTTTGGCTGAGTGTTGCCGCCGCCGGAGCCTATTATGCTTTTAACTAGGGCTTGATCGGGGCTTCCGGCTCAGGCTTGTTGTCGTCATCCAGGATCCTGACCTCACTTCCGTACTTCTGATAATCTTTAAATCTGATCAGGTTGCGCGTTTCGAAAACGTTGGCTTTTTCGCGCATCGTCAGGCGTACGTCCGAGATAGACGGGAGTAGGTACTTTTCGTCGACGATCTTCACCCATTCGTAATCGATCGTCCGCTTCGCCGTGCGAACCGGGAAATTAACTGGTATTTCAGTTGCTTCGCTCTCCACTCGGATCACGCGGCCGTTTTCACGGTCGATCCAGATCCTGCCCTTCATTCCGGTGATCGTCGAATCTGTCGAATATCCTACGGCGGTGATCACTTGTTTGGCTTTATCTTTCTCGATAGAAAAATCGTAAACGAAAGTCTTGTAAGTACGGAGAATGTCCGTTTGGACGACTTCAAATTTGGTCTCGCTCTCTGGCTTGAAGATGGTCGCGAGCATGGTCACGAATTCGCCGGTCGAACTCGTGCCGCCAACGCTCTCGTACGATTGTTTTGCTTCCGGAGCATTTTGCAATAGGCCGTTAACGGACAAAACTCTGTAACTCTCGTCACCGGACGATTTGTAGCTCACCGCGACGACGAGCCGGTCGAGATTCCGAAAGTTATTGGTACCCGCGTATGCTGCCGAACGCTGAATTTGCTGCTTCACGACAAAATCCGGCATTTCTTCGACGGCTTCAAGAGTTTTCTTTCGTGCGTTTTCGATCAAGGCTACCGACTCTGTCGAAGACGGGAGTTTTGTCGATTCCGGATTCAACCGGCGGCGTTCCGCTTCTTCGAGAGATCGCTTCAATTCCTCGTCATTTGCCCCTTTCGACCGGGTCAGGCTGCGCACTCCGTCAGTCACGACGAAATCAATTCCGCGTTTGCGCAGCGCGTCGATAATTTCCGCTTTTTTCCCGGGATTGGTCTGAAGAGCATATAGCATCTTTACATACTCGGTTTTAGTAAGCGGCGTGGCCTGCGAGAACGCGGATCCGGCAAATAGGGCAATTGAAATTACAAGAAAGACCTTTTTCATCTATATCAATGATGCTTCGACGTCGGAAATCGTTGTGTTTGGCGGTCCGATTTAGCCTGATAGAGCTCGGCTTTTGCCTAAAAAGTAAACGAAAAGCGGGAAAATTTCGACGAAATTTTCCCGCTCGGTATGATAACGAATCTAAATTGCGGGTTTAATTAACCCATTCTTCTTCGTAATTAAGCTGCCAATGCCTCGTCACCCATTTTTGAGCAGCTGTCATGGCCGTATTTTTCCATTTCTTCATGTTATCCAAAACGGAAAGAGCGGCCATTGGCTTGCTCGGGTCGCGTTCGACCCGGATTACCTGGGTCAGAACTTCGATGATCGTTTTGTTCTCTTCCAAAATGCGAAGACGAACCTCGCTGCCAACCGGCGGCAATGTCTCAAGATTGACGAGAGCGCTGGTTTCACCAACGTTCTCTGTCATGCCTTCAACGTTTACCGTTTCTCCGCTTACAGAATCGATCCAGCTAGCCTTAACAGGCATGCTCGCAATGATGCGATGATGCAATGGCGTTTTGTATGATGATGTAGAATATTCTACGTGTGCCATTATTTCCCCTTTCTCTCACTCATGATATATGCATTTCGGTCATCGAAAACGTTTCGATTTTCTCAATGCGAAACAAAGTTAATTCATTCTTACAAAAAAGTCAAGTTTCGTTGACGCTTCCAAAAGCCCGATTTTACGGGATTTTTTCGCATCGCGAGCGTGACTACGTCATTTTGTAACCGAAAATGATACAAAATGCAAATTGTTAAACGCAGGAAGGCGGTAAAGGTTTCAAAATGTCGCCAGGCGATAGGCTTTTAGTTTTAATTTGGGTCTGTTCATCTCTATGTAACTTTGCTCAGTTATGATGTTCGGGAAGAGTTTGAGATGCGGCGGCGAGTTAGGTATCCAAATTGCGTCTAAACTTTACGAATGTGGATATCAGGAACCGGAGATAATACTGCTGATAAGGCTTAATTTCCTGTTCGTAACGATTTACGGCGAGTTTATCGCTTAGGATACGGTTGTGTTCGACTTGGCAAAGGCAAAAAAGATCGTCAGAATATCCAAAAAACAATATAAAAAACCAAAAAAATGATAGCTCCCTTTTAGGGAGCGCTTATCAGATCCATATTGACGAGGTCAAAAAATGACAATTAATAATAAAAAGAAATTCATGGGATGGATTTTTGCTATCTTCGCGGCAGCCGTGTTTTCGATTTCAGTTACCGCACAGGTTACGACATCGGATATAGTCGGCGTCGTTTCCGATTCAAATGGAGCGGTTGTTTCGGGAGCAACTGTGGTAGCCGTGCATACGCCTTCCGGATCGAAGTACTCGACGACGACAAACGGCGAAGGGCGCTTCACCCTTCCCGGATTGCGTGTAGGCGGGCCCTACACCGTAACTGTTACGCAGACGGGCTTTAAGGAACAGAAAGCCACGGGGATCAACACGAGTCTTGGTAATGCGTCGACGGTCAACTTCACGATGAACGTGGCTGATACGAGCGCTGAGGTAACGGTCACGAGTGACGACACCTTTAACGAAGCGAAAACGGGAGCGGCATCAAACGTGGGACAGGAAATCGTCTCTACCCTGCCGACGATCTCTCGACGTATCAACGACTTCGCAAAGCTGTCTCCGTATTATGGCGGTGGCCCATTCGGCGGATCGGTAGCCGGAGCTGATAACCGAATGAATAACATTACGGTTGACGGCTCTTATTTTAACAATTCCTTCGGCCTCGGCGGTCAGCCTGGCGAACGCACCGGTGTTTCGCCGATATCGCTCGATGCTATCCAGGAATTTCAGATCAATGTTGCTCCGTTCGATGTGCGCCAAGGGAATTTTGTCGGTGCGGGTATCAACACGATCACGAAGAGCGGAACAAACACCTATCACGGTTCCGCCTACTACAATTGGAATAACCAAAAGTTTATCGGTACGAAAACCGGCGACCTTGTCTTCAATCGTGGCGTTTCGGATTACAAACTCTGGGGCTTTACGGGTGGTGGACCGCTTCCATTCTTTAATTTTGGCGAAAACAACGGACCCTCGTTTATTTCGGGCAGAGACAAACTTTTCATCTTTGGCAGCTACGAGCAGGAGGAAACATCGCGGCCCGCACATAACTTTACCGCATGTACCGGAACAACCGGTTGCGGAGCCGGTAGCGTATCACGCGTAACGGCCGCCGATCTGGATGGTCTTAGCACCTTCTTAAGAACTAGATTTGGTTACGATCCGGGTGGCTATCAGGGTTATAATTTTGTGATCCCGGGTAAAAAGGCCCTCTTCCGTTCGGATTACAATATTAATGATTCGAACAGGCTTACGCTCCGGTACCTGTATCTTAACTCGAATACCGATCAAAACATCAGTACTTCAAATAGCGGTAATACCGCTGGATTTGGACGCGGCTCGCAAGGGCTTCGATATTTGAGTTACGCGAACTCGAACTACAAGATCCTTGAAAACATCCGGTCATATGTCGCAGAATGGACAGCATCTTTCGGTCCCAGCGTCTCTAACAGCTTGCTCCTCGGTTACACGAACCAGGACGAGAGCCGTCCCCAGCTGACGAAACTCTTCCCATTGGTGGATATCCATGACGGAACTGCCGGTACTTTGAGCGCGAACACTGCATATACTAGCTTTGGATTCGAACCTTTCACGCCGTTGAACACTCTTAAGTACAACTCGTTTCAGGTACAAGATAATCTAAGCTATTACCGGGGAGCACACTCGATCGCGGCTGGCTTTAGCTTGGAGAAGTATCATTCATTGAACATCTTTTTCCCTTCGTCGCAGAGCATTTATTCCTACAGATCTTTGGCGGATTTCTACACCGATGCGAATGCCTTTCTCAACGGAACGGTATCTACCGTATCGCCGGTCCGATTCAACGTCAGATATTCTAACCAGCCGGGCCTTGCAGAGCCTGTCCAACCCCTTGATGTTATCTACGTTGGCGGTTATGCCCAGGATCAATGGCGAGTTTCCGACAGGTTTACTTTGACTTTTGGTGTCAGAATGGAAGTCCCGTTCTTTGGCGAGACCGGATTTAAGAATAGCCTCGTCGACACGCTGACATTTAGGGAGGGTTTGAAGTTCGACACGGCTAAACTGCCAAACGCCAACATCGTATGGTCGCCCCGGGCCGGTTTTAACTGGAATCCGCTTGCCAGCGGAAAACTTCAGATTCGTGGCGGAACAGGTTCATTCTCGGCTCGTCCGCCATATGTGTGGATATCGAACCAGGTTGGTAATAATGGCGTGCTCACAAGCCTGGTCAGCGCCACTACAACTGCGGTGAACGGACTTCCGTATCACTTCAACCCAAATCCGGACGCGTATAAGCCTACTACGGTAACTGGTGCTCCCGTTGCCGGGGCGCAGGATTTGAACTTCACGTTCCCCGATTACAAATTTCCACAGATCTGGCGTTCCAGTATCGGTGCAGACTACAAGCTCCCATTTGGCATGGTTGCCGGGGCTGAGTTTATCTATTCGAGGGAGCTGAATGGTACGGCGTACATGAATGCCAATCTTACAAAACCGGATTCAGCACTTACCGGAGTTGACAACCGTCCCCGTTGGTCGAGTGTTGCGGCTCGAGCGGTTAATACAAGCGTCGTTCAGGCGATCACGCTGTTCAATCAGGACCAGGGCAGATCTTGGAACCTGGCTCTAACGCTCGAAAAACAAACCTCGAAGGGCCTGTATTTCAAAGGCGGATATGCGCAAGGCGTTTCAAAGAATACGGTCGATGCAGGTTCGACGGCAGGAACTTCCTTCAGCGGTAACGCAGTTGTTGGAGATCCTAACGTTCCGGAACTCGGCTACAGTACGGCGTACATGGGCAAAAGGGTCTTTGGGGCGGCGTCGTACCACATTGACTACTTCAAATTTGGTGGAACTACGTTTTCAGCTTTCTGGGAAACGCAGAACCAGTCGAACGGAAGCTTTAGAGCATCCAACGATATAAACAACGATAGTTATTCAAACGATCTGATCTACATTCAGAAGGATGCCTCAGAGACCATCTTTGTTCAGAGCGGAGCTTTCACGCCGGCGCAGCAGTCAGCTGCCTGGGACGCATTCATAGCTCAGGATAACTACCTCTCGAAACACCGAGGTCAGTATGCAGTTCGAAATGCCGCACTCTTCCCGTTCAAGCACAATCTTGATTTCAGCCTTTCGCAGGATGTTTATGCGAATTTCTTCAAGGCTCGTCACCGTTTCCAGTTCAGAGTTGATGTTCTCAATTTTGGAAATCTGCTGAACAAGAAATGGGGAACCGGTGTTTCGCCAGCCCAGAACGCTTTCACACCGCTTGCCTTCAACAGCGTTGATGCTCAGGGCCGTCCTCAATACACACTTAATTTGGTCAACGGTGCTCTGCCGACGACCACTTTTGTTAAGAGAAACAGTAGCGTCAGCGATGTTTATCGCATCCAGCTCGGCGTTCGTTACTCGTTCTAACTTTTGCATTTGAATATGCTTGGGGCCGCTCTGAAAAGAGCGGCCTTTTTTTCATTGACGCACCGAAGTCTGCCTGAACCGCACACCGCAACCATTTTGAGTTAGAATCTACTTCGGTGAAGATCTTACAAATATCATCAGCACATACATTCGGCGGCGGCGAGCGCCACTTTGTCGATCTCTGCCGCGAACTAGTCGCTCGCGGCCACGAGGTCTTCGTTGCCTTGAGGCCGTCAAACGAATGGCAAAACCGGCTCGATTTCATTCCCCCGGAGAATTTCCTTTATGTTTCGATCCGAAATTCATTCGGAATGTTCAGTGCAAAAAAGATCGGGCGGTTCGTTGAGAAGGAGCGTATTGATATTGTCCACGCTCATGTTGCCCGCGACTATTTAGCTGCGAGCGTCGCGGTTCGCACGGTAAAGGGCGTAAAGTTCGTTCTGACGCGGCACGTGGTCTTTCCGATGAAGCCGTTTTACCGGTTCGCTCTTACGAATGTTAACGCAGCGATCGCCGTTTCGCCGCCCGTTCACGAACAGCTGGAGAGGATATTTCCGGCATACAGGGTTCATACAATTCCAAATGGGATCAAGGTCGCCGACGGTACGGACGTAGATCACGTCGCCTTGGGCAAGGAGTTTCGAGCCTTTCATAACATTCCGGCTGATGCGCCGCTGGTTGTAACGATCGGGGAATTGAAATTGTTAAAAGGCCAGCGTGATCTTGTGCTTGCCGCAAATGAAGTGCTGAAGCAGATCCCAAACGCGCGGTTTGTCGTCGCCGGCAAGGACAACTCGATCGACAAGCGTTTTCGACGGGAACTGCGGCGGCTGGTTAGGGTTTTGGGCCATGAAGAGAGTTTTACGTGGCTTGACTGGCTTGACGATATCTCGCCGTTGATGGCGGCGGCCGACCTGTTTGTTTCGCCGTCGCATTCGGAGAGCTTTGGGCTCGCGATACTCGATGCTATGGCTGCGGGAACGCCGGTTATAGCTTCCTCGACCGATGGGGCCAAACATCTGATCACCGACCAAAACGCGCTTGTACCCGTCAAGGATCCGATCGCCCTTGCTGAAAAGATTACGTGGTTCATCCAAAATGAAAATGAACGCCGGGATCTGAGCGACAAGCAAAAACTACATGCCCGCAAAAAGTATGGATTGGCCTTGATGATCGATGCAACCGAGGCACTCTACGAAGAGATTGTGAAACGGTGATACTCGACGCTGCGAATTTCGGCTTTCACTTGATGTAAACCCAGCATTCGGTTTATCTTATGAATATGCGGCAATTTGTTTTGATCTTCCTGATGGCAATCGTGTCTCTAATGAACGCTTATTCGCAGACCGCAGAAAAGTTTGCGTCGGATTGGGACGAACACCACATCTCGACGCTTTTTCCTTCAGATGTGAGGCATTCCGATCTAAAAAAATACCTCGATCAGCTCAAAAAGCTTGGGCTCAAGATCGATCAAGTAGGTGTTTCAAACGCCAGCCGCGAGATCTATCAGATCGAATGGGGAAAAGGGCCGCTAAAGGTTTTTATGTGGTCGCAAATGCACGGCGATGAACCAACGGCAACCTCCGCGCTGATCGATATGTTCGCATTTCTTCAGAAGCATCGGGACAAGGATTGGATCAAAAAGATCTCGGAAACGATGACCATCCGAGCCGTGCCAATGTTAAATCCTGACGGCCAGGAAATGTACCAGCGACGCAATTTGCAAGGAATTGATATCAATCGCGACGCACTCGACCTAAAAACGCCGGAAGCAAGGCTATTGAAACAGCTTCGCGATAACTGGAATCCCGCGATCGGTTTCAATCTTCACAATCAGCAGGCATTGACGACGGTCGGTCGGGCTCCAAGCCAGGCGTCGATCTCATTTCTCGTCGTTTTTGGAGATGAAGCGAAAACAACGAACTTCGGCCAGGAACGCAATCAGCGGATCGCATCTGGTATGGTTACGGCGCTCCAAAAGTTCATCCCCGGACACATAGCCCGTTACAGCGACGAATGGACGCCGACCGCGTTCGGCGACAACTTCTCTGCCTGGGGCACACCGACGATCCTAATTGAGACCGGGGCCTTGTACGGAAAGGATGAATCTTACCTGGTAAAGATGAACTACATTGCGTTCATGACTGCCTTCCATTCGATCGCATCGGGCAGCGAAAGGACGCAGGATCCCAATATTTACATAAATTTGCCGGAAAATGGCTCCGGCGGGCTCGTAAATTATGTGTTTCGACGGGCAAATGTGGTGAGCGCGGTCAATGGTTCCGCTAATATGTCGGTTGCCGACATTTCCGGTGTGACCGAGCGGCGCCGCGCAAGTTTTTACGCTCCGGTCAGGATCCGCGGCATTGGTGTTCTAACGAATTTGCGAGGTCTTGAGGAATACGACGCGAGCGGGTTCAATGTCGTCCAGCGTTTTGGACAGACCAAGGTCGGCGAACTTGCGGAATTTTCCTTCTACAAGAAAGATCGTACGGTCGACTGGGCATCAACCGATCTCGAAAAGCAATTCCCGCCGGATGCGATATTTTCGAGCGGCAAATGGATCAAGGGCGAAAAGCTCGTTCCGCGACGATAATCTAGTAAACTAAAAAGCACGTGCTGACGCTGCTAAAGCTAAAAAACATCGCCCTGATCGACGAACTCTCCATCGAGTTTGGCGAAGGGCTGAACCTGTTGACCGGCGAAACAGGGTCGGGAAAATCGATCATCGTCGACAGCCTCGGAGCCCTGACGGGCGAGCGCGTTTCGAACGATCTGATCAAGGAAGGCTCGCCGTCCGCCACGATCGAAGGCTTGTTTTCGATCACGGTCGATGACGAACTCCGATTTTTTTTCGATGAAAGCGGCATCGATATCGAACCTACCGCAGAAACCGATATCATTGTCCGCCGCGAACTCTCAGCCGCCGGAAAAAACCGCGTCTTCATCAACGGCCATTTGGTAACCCAGGGCTATCTCAAACGTGTCGGCTCGCACCTCGTCGACATCCACGGCCAGGGCGAACAAGCCGGGCTTTACGACGTCGAATCTCATATCGGGATGCTAGACGAATTTGCTGATGTCGATGCGGCAAAAGAAAAAGTCGCGATCGCGTTTCAGAAATGGTCGGCAGTTCGTTCACAGCTTTCGTCGCTCGAAAAAGACACTGCCGAAAAACTTCAATTGCTCGATATCCTTCGTTTTCAAGTCTCCGAGATACAGTCAGCTAATCTACAGCCCGACGAGGAAACGTTACTTGAGGAAGAGAAGCGCCGTTTGAGCAACGTGGAAAAACTGACATCGCTGAGCAGCGACGCTTTCGCTTTGCTCTACGACAATGCCGATTCAACGGCAGTAACGCTCGAAAAAGCTCAGCGAAAGGTAACGGAGCTCTCTGATTTCGAGTCGCAATTTGCTGAATACGCCGAGGGAATTGCTTCTGCACGAGCGGTAATCGAGGACCTCGCTTTCGCCGTCCGCGATTTTCGACACCATCTCGAATTCTCGCCCGAGCGCCTGAACGAGATCGAAGGCCGTCTCGCCGAGATCCTGCGCCTTAAACGAAAATACGGCGATTCGGTCGAGGCCGTTCTCGAACACCTCCGTATCTCTGAGGAGCGTCTGCAAAACATCGAAACGGCGGAGTTTCGCGAGGAAGAACTACAGAAACAGCTTTTCGAACTTCGCGTTGCGTACGTAAACGCGGCCCAAGACTTACACGACATGCGAAAGGCAGCGGCCATGAAGTTTGAAAAGCAGGTCGAGCAAAATTTGCAGGCCGTTGCACTCGAAAAAGCGCGTTTTCAGGTTCGGATCGACGCGATGAATGGCGATGACGCATCGTTCACTCCAAACGGGTTCGACCGAGTCGAATTCTACTTTTCCGCAAATCCCGGCGAATCGCCAAAGCCGCTAGCCAAGGTCGCCTCGGGCGGCGAAGCATCGCGGCTGATGCTTATAATCAAAACAACCATCAAAGCGAGCGGCCCGCAAAAAACTGCGGTCTTTGATGAAGTCGATGTCGGCATCGGCGGCCGTGTTGCTGAGGCAGTCGGGCGAAAGCTAAAAGACCTTTCGTCAACACAACAAGTGCTTTGCGTTACACATCAACCGCAAATCGCGTCGCTGGCCGATCGGCATTTCACGGTCGAGAAAGAAACGCTTGGTGGCCGGACTTTGGTAAAAGCACGTGAGCTCTCCGAATCCGAACAGGTAGAAGAGATCGCCCGTATGCTCGCCGGTTCCGAGATTACCGAAGCTGCGAGAGAGAACGCACGGTCGATGCTGGCGGGGAGATAATTGAACCGCGGTAACTCAGGAAACCTAGATTCGAGTAATAGTGCAACAAATCGGTTATGAAAGACCGCTGGGGGTTCTGCGCGCGTCGAGGTGGTGGGACATGGGACAGATCATCCGCTAGGCGGATGGACAACTTCGTGGGCGATCTCAGCAAAAATGGCTTGGATTTTCTATACTTTGATAAATGAGCGATGTAATAAATGTGATTGGCGGCGGGCTCGCGGGGGTTGAGGCAGCGTGGCAGGCGGCGGAATTGGGGGCGAATGTGCGGCTGTTTGAGATGCGGCCTGTGCAGAAGACGCCTGCTCATAGGACGGATCAATTGGCAGAGATCGTGTGTTCGAATTCGCTGAAGACGGATGAGCCCGGTTCGGCACCTTACCTTTTGAAGGAAGAGCTGCGGCGGGGTGGTTCGATGATTTTGGACGTAGCGAGAGAGACACGTGTTCCGGCGGGTTCTGCTTTGTCGGTGGATAGGGCGAAATTTGCTGAGATGATCACCGCTCGGGTCGAGGCTCATCCTAATATTGAGATTGTGCGTGAGGAGGTGAAAGAGATTCCGACTGGCGAGCAGGATGCTCGCTCTCCAGTCACGATCATCGCGACCGGGCCACTGACGAGCGAGGCGTTGACGGCGGAGATAATGAAATTTACGGGTGACGATCAGTTGTATTTCTACGACGCGATCGCCCCGATCGTGGCGGCGGATTCGATCGATATGTCGATCGCTTTTAAGGCCGCGAGATACGGCAAGGGCGGCGACGATTACATCAACTGCCCCATGGCGCCGGATGAATACGACGTTTTTTACGACGCCCTGATCCACGCTAAATCGGTGCCGTTAAAGCGTTTTGAGGAAACTCACTGGTTTGAATCATGCCTTCCGATCGAGGAGATCGCCCGCCGTGGCGTCGATACTTTGCGGTTCGGCCCGATGAAACCGAAAGGTTTGCCCGATCCTCGCACTGGCGAAGAGCCATACGCATGTGTTCAATTGCGGCAGGAAAATCTGATGGCTGACGCTTACGGATTTGTCGGTTTCCAGAATCATCTCCGTTACGGCGAACAGGAACGGGTGTTGCGGCTGATCCCAGGGATGGAGAATGCCGAATTCCTCCAGTTCGGGCAGATTCACCGCAACACGTTCATCAATAGTCCGAAGATAATAAACGAATCGCTCGAAACGAAGCAGGACCCTCGATTATTCTTCGCCGGTCAGATCACGGGTGTTGAGGGATACGTCGAATCCGTCGCGACCGGCTGGCTCGCCGGTATAAACGCGGTTCGCGTTTTACGCGATCAGCCGATGGTCACGGCGCCTCAAACGTCGGCTATCGGGGCTTTGTGCCGGTATGTTTCGAACGTCGAGACCAAGAACTTCCAGCCTGTGAATATCACATTCGGATTGATCCAGGAACTGCCGCCGGAACTTCGAAAGAAGTATCGGAACAAACGGGAACGGCATGTTTTTCAGGTTGAGAGGGCGTTGAAGGATTGGGATGAGTTTATGCTCAGTTTAAATTCTGGATCCGTATCCGCCGCGAATTAAGACTAAGATATTGCGAACTAAACCTGATATGATGTCGTAAAAATATTTCAGAGATGGCAACTAAGTACGATACAAATCCGCTCGATCCCGACTTTCCTGAAAAGGCGAGGGCCGCGGTTGAGCAAATGGGGACGCAGACGCTGCCGAATAACGGTGCGGAAACGCGGCAGTTCGCCCCGCCGCCGTTGAGCGACGAAGAGCAAACTCGTATTCTCAATAACGCAGGGATGGCCGGCTATTCGACTCATCACAACCCACAGTATCAGACCGTTGGGTTTGCAAACATGCACCAGTCTCTGTCACGAAAGGTCGAAAAGATCGGTCTGCCGGAAAATGTTATGACGGCGCTGCCGTATATTCCATGGTTCATCGGAATGATCGCCGGGCTGTTGATCTTGTTTTTAGTTCCAAAAAGCGAAGCAAAGGTGCGTTTTCACGCCGCTCAGGGCCTCGCTGCTCACGTTGCGATCCTTATCATTACTTCGATCCTTGGCATGGTTGGGAACATAACGAATGTGGCTGAGATCGGAAATGTCGCCTTTCAGATCGCGACGACGGTCATGCTCTTTATCTTCGCCTACAAGGCGTGGAAGGGAAAACCGATCCATATCGAATCGATAGATGATCTGACCAACTGGCTCGAAGATAAAATTAGTCCTTCGCTTGTAAAAAACTAGGAGACGCAGATGTACTGTTCCGTCTGCGGCGCGCAGGTCGATGCCGCATTAAACTACTGCAACCGCTGTGGCAACCGCGTGCCGAGAGGCGAGTCAATGTCGGTCGCCGAGAACCTTTCGCAGGCGGTCGGTTACGTTGGCGGGTTCGGGCTGCTGGGTTTTATCTTCGTTTGCATTGTCCTGCTTAGAAGAGAGATTCCGATGGAGGTATTTGTGCCGATCGCGGCCTTTTATCTTATAGCCTTGGTGGCAATTTGCTGGATGATGCTCAGGTACAGCTCGCAGTTAACAAAAATGAAGGTCGAAGCGAGCCGTTCAGGAGACAATTTTTCCGATCCGCATTATCTTAATCCGCGAACGACGACTCAACTTGACGAACCGGCGCAGCAGCCGGCAAGTGTCATCGAACATACTACAAGAACCTTGGATAAAACTGCGGTAAATCGTTGAGGCGAATTCTCCTAAATCTATTATGTTCTGTCAAAAATGCGGGAATTCATTAGCTGCCAGCCTAAAATACTGCAATAACTGCGGCAATAGGGTTGCCGGCGAGGTTGAGGACAAAGACGGCACGCCGGGCAAGATGCTCGACAATGTTTTGACGACGTTGTTTTTGATCGTGATGTTCGGGCTCGGGATCCTGGTCGGCTTGGTCGCCGTCTTGCTGGGAAGCGGCGTTACGACAGAGATCGTAATGATAACGATAATCGTCTATCTTGCGGCGGTCTTTGGAATTTGTTTTTCGCTCGTCAGACAGGTGCCGAAATTGATCGACGCCCGATTAAAAGCGTCAGGCTTCGCTGCAAATGAGCCGGTCCAACCGGCGATGCTGAACCCGCGAACAACTGCTCAGCTCGAAGAGTTTAGAACACCTGTGGCAAGCGTGACAGATCACACCACGAGAACGCTCGAAAAGGTTCCTGTTGCGGTTGCTGCACGTTTCGGTTACGAATTTCATTAAATCTTGGTCTTTGAAAATTGACTCCTGTTTAGATGGTGAGCCAGCCGACCTGCCTCTTGGCGAATCGAGCCAAATCCGATATCTGGCGTCAAACTCGGGATCGGCGTCGCGGCAATAGTTATTGCAGGCATTTATTTTTGCTTGTTCCGGCGTTTTGTCTTTACCTTCAAAGGCTTTACTTTGATAGGTGACGGTGCCGACGCACGTCTCACTCGACGAGCCGCCACACCCCAAAACAACGGCAACGATGACGGTCGAAATTATGACAATGGAAAATGTTCCGGTGCGAAGATTCATCGATTTCTCCTTTAATCTATAAGCTCTCGCCCTTTGGTTTCGATAACGAGTGGAAGAACGAGTATGCCCAGAATCGGAATTATCCCAACCCAGAACAAGACGCTCATCGCGGTATCCAGAGCATTTGCCCCGCTCGCCGCGATGCTGCCGACCAGAAACGGTCCGGCGGCGGCAACGAGACGGCCAATGTTGTACGTGAAGCCCGATCCGGTCGCCCGCAGGCGCGTAGGGAAGAGTTCGGGCAGGTAATAGGTGAAACTGCCAAAAACGCCGAACACCGTCAGGCCGATCGGGAAGTACATGTAAAGGCGTGTGTATGGATCCATCGGCAGGCCGAAAGCACACATTATCGATGCCGCGGCGGCGAGGAAATAGATGAAGAACATCTTCTTGCGGCCAAGCAGTTTTGACGCCGGGATCGTGAGCAGTGTCCCGATCAAACCGCCGAGATTGAAACTGTTAGTCGCAGTTTTGACCCATTGCTGGCCGAGCAATTCGGTGGCGGACGGGTCGAGGGCAGATGCTTTTGCTGTCACCGCCGCCAGGCCTTTTGCAACGACCGGAATAAACGCATTGCAGCTCCACCACATTATCAAGGCAGTGACCGCCATCATAAAACCGCTGATCGTGATCCGCAGGTAATTGGGGCCGAAAAGCTCGGAGAGTTTTGCCGTTTCCTCGCCCGCAACCTTTTTCCAGCGTTCCGGTTCTTTGACAAAAAGCCTTACAAGAAACGCCGCAGCCGCCGGGATAAGGCCGCAAAGGAAGACGTATCGCCAGGATACCGCCGGGTCGTTAAAATAAACGCCCGTGATCTGAAACGTCAGAAACGTCGCCAGAAACAGCCCCATCGGAGCCGAGGTATAAAGTAACGCTCCGGCCTCAACGCGGCGTTTCTCGGGTACGACCTCGGCAACCATCGAGGCTCCGGCCGCCCATTCACCGCCGATACCGAGACTGGCGACGATGCGGCAGAGGAGCAGCACCCAGATATTCGGGGCAAAGGCACACGCCGCTGTTCCGATCGAGTAGAGCAGCATTGTCAGCAGCAGTGTTTTTGTTCGGCCGATACGATCCGCGACCTTGCCAAAGATAACGCCGCCGATCGCCCAGCCGATCAGTAGAACGGACGTCAAAATGCCGGTCCATTGAAGCGTTGCCGCTTTTGCTGCTGCCGATCCGATCTCGAGGCCAAGCAATGTAGGTACCGCGTTCGGAGCGACGTAATTAAAAAGCAGGCCGTCAAACACGTCGAAGCCCCAGCCGAGCCAAGCCGCGAAAAGGACTATCCATTGATAGCCGTTCATATCTAAAACGGTACGCTGCTTCGGAACGGTTATTTGCTCCATAGGTTGGGGTTTGTGTGATAGTCTCGGAGAATATACTATGAGCAAACAGCAATCTTTGCAAGAGACATACTCGCCCGCGAGCATCTGCTTCGGCTGCGGGCCGGCTAATGAAAAGGGTTTGCACGTTCGAAGCTTTGCCGAGGGCGACGAACTCACCGCAACCTGGCACGCCGAACCGCACCATCAGGCCTTTCCTGGAATGCTGAACGGCGGAATCATCGGCGCCCTGCTCGATTGCCACTCAAATTGGGCTGCGACGTATTTCCTGATGAAACGCGACGGAAAGGATAAGCCGGATTGTACCGTCACAGCGGATTTTCATGTAAAACTGCTTCGGCCGACGCCGTCGGACGCGGAAATAACATTACGAGCGAGGGTGGTCGATTCCGCTGAAGACCGGGCGACCGTCGAGGCTGAATTGATCGCGAACGGAAAGGTGTGCGACACCTGCCGCGGTACTTTTGTTGCAGTAAAAGAGGGGCATCCGGCATATCATCGCTGGTAATTTCAAGAGAGCTTGTTAAATGGATAGATCAACGATAATTAAGAACTTGAATGAAACCTACTCGGCGTTTTTCGACTTCATCGCAGAGATGTCCGAAGCCGAGTTCACATTTTCTCCCGATGGAACGAAATGGACGCCCGGCCAGCAACTCGATCACCTTTGCCGTTCGGTTGCCCCGCTCAACAAAGGGCTCAAGGCTCCCGAATTTGCCCTAAAAGCAATGTTCGGAAAGGCTAACCGACCGTCGACGACATATGACGAACTTGTGGCGAGATACCGTGCCGAGCTTGCTGCGGGAGGCTCCGCACCAGCGCCATTCAGGCCGGAAGAGATAGCGTTCGACAGAAAAGACGAGCTTTTGGCGGACCTTCGCGGCCATGTAGACCGTCTGTCAAAAAGCATTGAGAAGTATGACGAAGAAAAGCTTGACAACCTCGTACTTCCCCATCCGCTACTTGGGAAACTAACTATCCGCGAAATGATTTATTTTACGATCTATCACGGCGAGCATCACCGCCGTCGTACCGAGGAGAATCTGGCTAAGTCAGCGATGGCATAACACGGGCCATTTGTGCGGCGAAGGTATCCTGCAGTCCCAACTTCTCGATCCAAGCCATTTGCTCGGCACGCAACTGCGGCAAATGCACGACATCCGACAACGCATAGTCCACCAACTCGTCCGTCCAAACGCCGTCCCAACTGCGGTTGAACTTCGCCCGCTGTGATTTATCTAGGTCGACGGCGAAGTACCGATATAGCGTTTCCGCCAGCGAAGCGGACTGATTGGCACCACGTGTCAGGACTTTTTCGGCGATCATCGTGTCGTAAACGTTCTCGACCGAATAGCCATTTTCACGTAGGAAATCGAGGTCGAATTTGGCATTGTGAAAGATCTTTACAATAGCCGGATCGGTAAGTATTTCCGCAAATAACCCGAGATCGACGCCTTCGCTGACGGGGACGAGGACGTTGAATTTGCCATCGGAAAACTGGACCGAAAACAGCCGCCCTGTCCGTGCTCCGAGGCCTGAGGTTTCGGTGTCACAGCCAAGTACAGAGGCACCCGACAGCCGTTCATAGGCGGTGCGCGTCTCATCTGCCGTTCGTGCGACTAGAATATCCACGTATTTAATTGTAAATTACTATATATAAACGAGAAAACACGTTAGGAAGTTAACTCATTACATGCCCGAAATACTCAATGAAATCGAAGCCCGCGTGCTAGGTTCGCTGGTCGAAAAGCAGCTTACCACGCCGGAATACTATCCGCTGACGCTCAACGCGCTGGTCAATGCCTGCAATCAAAAAAACAACCGCGAGCCGGTCGTCCACTATGACGAAACCACCGTCACGCAATGCCTCGAGGCTCTGCGTGACCGCAATCTGGTCTACGTTTTTTACGGCAGTACGAGCCGTGTGCCGAAGTACAAACACATGCTGCCGACGGTGTATGAACTTGAGCCGTCTGAGACGGCGGTGATGGATGTGATGCTGCTGAGAGGCCCGCAAACATTGGGCGAACTGCGGACCCGCACCGAGCGGCTCTACACATTTTCCGGCCTCGGCGAGATCCAGGAAACGCTCGACGGCCTCATCCGCCGGGACGATCCGCTGGTCGTGAAACTGCCCGTCCAGCCCGGTCAAAAAGAAGCCCGCTTCGCGCATCTGCTGTCCGGCCCGATCGACATCGAAGCCCTCGCCGCTGCCCAAGCCACTCGCCCCACACGCGGCGGAGCCGACACCGAACGGTTCGAAAAACTCGAAGAAGAGGTCGCCACCCTCCGTGCCGAGATCGATACTCTCAAGGAGACTTTTGAGGAATTTAAAAAGCAGTTCGAGTAAGATCGAAAAGCGCAAAAACGCGCCATTTTCGATCCGAAATTTCTGTAAAAAATTTGTCCGACACCAAATTTTCCGATTTTCACACCAAACCCCGCCAAACCCCTATTTTTACTGACTTTGGTCGAACTACTTTGCCAGTTTGGTGACACTAAAACCCGGGATTGGTAGAGTTATTTCCGAGATTGGTCGAAGGTGTTTCCGATGTGGAAAATTCCGCAGTTCGTACAGAAAGGTGCGAACAAATTCGCGGACCGATCGAGCTTTCCCTCGCGTCGGATCCGGGCAACCAACACGGTCAACGTGGAAGTTGATCGACCTAGCCGCCGTTCAGGGCATACAAAATATGAGAACCGAAAACGATCACGCCGACAGGCGCTCGGCACAGTTAGTGCATTCACGTTTGATAGATCAGTCTCGTTTATTTAGACGTTTGAAAATGCGCTCATCGCACTAAAAGGATTTCTGCCTGAGATCGCACAAGGACGAATATTTTTTCCTTGCCGTCTCGGCTTTTGCTCTCAGGAGGTGTAAGTACCATGTTTAGGAATAAGATCCGACCCGGACCCCGAAGGGGACGGAACATAATCTATGCGATAATTATCACGACAATTATTTCAATTACCGCCGCGGGCTCAAGCTCTGCGGCTTTTTCTTTTTTGAGCTCGGTGAGAGCTTTTCTCGGCATCCGGCCGAGTTCCGTAAATATTTTACCCGTAACTAATGCGGCTCCGCTGCCCCTTCCGACGGCGACGTGTATTCCGCCGCCAAGCGGCATGGTCGCCTGGTGGCGCGGCGAGGACAACGCCAACGATGCGATCGGCTCAAATAACGGAGCGTTGTTCAATGGGGCCGCCTTTGGCGACGCAATGGTTCATAAGGGCTTCGTATTGGATGGAACAAACGACTATGTTCGATTTCCTGCTTCAACTAGTCTCGACGTCGGTTTAAGTGACGGACTCACGGTCGATGCCTGGATCAGATCGGCGAACTCAGATTTGGGTGATCCCTTAAGACCGATACTCGAATGGAGCGGCGAACCAGGCGACCCGAACGGGTTTGGATCACATTTCTATTTGTCAGCGGGTGCCGGGGTTTTATTTGCCAATCTAGTCGACACCAACGGATCCTTCCACGTTTTAGAATCTGCACCGGGAGTGATAACCACGGGTTCCTTTAGTCATGTTGCCTTGACCTATAACAAGACAACGGGTATCGCGAGGCTATATCGGAACGGCGAGATCGTCGCTAGCGAAAATCTAGGCACGTTCACACCAATGACTTCAAAGAATCTATACCTCGGAGCAAGGGTTACGGACGTGTATGGAGGACCGGGATACCGGTTTGCGGGAGATCTTGATGAAATAGAGGTATTTGGCCGCGAGCTCGCTCAGAGTGAGATACAAGCTATTTTCAATGCGGGAAGCGCCGGCAAGTGCGTTGCAGCCTGCACTCCGCCTCCGCCGGATATGCTTGCTTGGTACCCGGGCGACGGTAACGCGATCGATATTCAGGGACCGACCTTTGAGAATGGAGTAACGTTCAACGGGGTAACATATGCACCGGGTAAGGTCGATCAGGCCTTTAGTTTTGACGGCATCGACTCCTACGTTCGGGCCGATAACGCCACGAATATCGACGGCGGTACTCAGGCGACTTACGATGCGTGGGTATACCCGACAGCGGTTCCGGAAGCTGGTACCTACTTTGGGATCATGGGTGTCGGTGATTCGACCCTTCCCACCTGGACGACGCAGCAATGTCGGCTTCTTTTCTGGAATCAGCCCAGCATGCGTGCGGGAGCCCAAACGATGGCCGGAAAATTCTATGCTGACTGCGGTCTTAATAATATGGAGGCCGAAATTGGACGGTACAGCGCTCAGGACTACCCGATAAACACCTGGCATTTCGTAACCATGACGTTCAACAACGGATCACTCGATCTTTATGTTGATGGCGTTCTGGATAACGGAGAAATGACAGGCGGCGGGGCCAATTCGATCAATACAAACGCATTCAATTATGTTTGGATCGGAGCTCATGTGCGAAATGACAGCTCGCTCGTCACAGTTCCCTTTGCGGGCCTGATCGACGAGGCCGAAATATTTAACCGGGCACTCACCCCCAACGAGATTCAGGCGATCTACGCCGCTGGTAGTGCAGGTAAGTGTAAAACCGCGGGTTGTACGCCGCCTCCACCAAACATGGTGAGCTGGTACCGGGCAGAAAATGATGTCGTCGACACCATCTCCGGATTTAACGGAACACTACAGGATGGCGCAACGTTTGCCCCGGGCGAGGTCGGACAAGCATTCAGCTTTGACGGTGCGAATGACTATGTGACCATTCCGCACAATACTGCACAAAATACCGGTGCTCAGATCACGATCGATGCGTGGGTGTACCGTAACGAACCCGTGGTCGGCGCTACGATATTCCAAAAACGATCGCCCCAAAACGTTGGCGGCTATGTTTTTGAAACAAGTGCCCCCGATGCGACCCAGTTGCAGTTCGTACTTATGATCGGCGGTGAATATAAATTTGCGTATAGTCCGGCAAATACGTTGTTGACCGGACAATGGCAGCATGTCGCAGCAACATATGACGGACAGTCAATGAAGATCTACATTGACGGCAATGAGGTCGTCAGCGTTCCGCTAACCGGTGCGATCGATCCCACCGAGGATCCCGTCGTTATCGGACAGAATGTGGTCAACCCACCATTTACATGGAATGGTCGGATCGATGAGGTCGAACTCTTCAACCGGGCCCTTTCACAAAACGAGATTCGAGCTATATTCAATGCGGGCAGTGCTGGCAAATGTCTGCCTAACATCACGCCTACTCCAACGCCTACTCCAACGCCTACCCCATCGCCTACTCCAACGCCTATCCCAACGCCTACTCCAACGCCTACTCCAACGCCTACTCCAACGCCTACCGCAACGCCGACTCCAACGCCGGTCATGTGCGTCATTGATCCGATTGTCGCCAACACGAACAACAGCGGAACCGGCAGCCTGCGACAGGCAGTTCTGGATGCGTGCGTCGGAAGTGTTATCACTTTTGACCCGGGAATTACAGCCATCGGCCTCGACGGTGAGATCCTGATCGATAAGAGCCTGACAATAAATGGCGGAACCAATTTGGTGACCGTCTCAGGCGGAAATATCAATCGAGTATTTAGCATCGGACAGTTGCTAATGAGAGGAGACTCTTCAAGCGGTGACGGAATAGTGGCTACGCTCACTTCATTGCGGATAATCGACGGCTTCCAGAATAGCGGCGGATGTATTGCGAATTTTAACGGTTCGACGTTAAACATCAATAGGTCAGTTATCCAGAATTGCCAAGCAGCACCGTTTGAGCTGAAGCGCGGCGTCAACCAACCGAATGCTGCAAATAGCTTCGCCGGCGGCGGTGCGGTTTACAACGACTTTCTCGGAACGGTTAATTTCACCGATTCGACAATTTCGGGCAATTCGTCGAACGGAGCTCCCGGCGGTGGTATTTTCCATCAGTCGGGGCAAATGACCATCACACGGTCAACGATCTCCGGTAACCGCACGAACGGTGGCGACGGCGGCGGCATTTACGTTCTTAGCGTGCCTGCCCGCCCGGACGGTCCAACCGCTGCCTTTGAACCGGTCTTAAATGTGGTCAACTCGACCATTTCGGGTAACTCGACCGCTCTCATGCTGGTCGATTTGGCTCAAAATGGTGCGGAGTCTGGTTCCGGCGGCGGTATTTATGGTGGATTCGGTTCACTAGTTCATCTTTTAAATGCGACGATCACGAACAACTCGACGCCGGGCCGAACCGGAGCAGGAGTTCGCCTGGATAACCTTTTTACAAAACCAGAGGACGCCCCGGTTCGTGACGGCAGGCGTGGCGATTTGACGCCGACCGGATCGATTCGGAATACGATAATCGCTGCAAACGATGGCTCGATAGACGTTCGAGGTTCTTTCTTTTCAACGGGCTACAATCTGATCGGCAACGTAGGAGACGCGACGGGCTTCGGTTCGATCGGGGATCAGGTAGGCAATGCTGAACTACCGATCGACCCGCTTCTAGGCCCTCTCGCTTCGAACGGCGGACCGACACAAACACACGATCTGCTTACAGGCAGCCCGGCGATCGATAAGGGTGGCATTGCTCAAGGTCTAAATACGGATCAGCGTGGTCCGGGATTTCTGAGGGTCATCGACGATGGAGCAATAGAAAACGCCGAGGACGGCAACGGCTCAGATATAGGTGCCTTTGAGGTACAGACCGTTACGCCGACGCCGACGCCGACTCCAACACCGACGCCGACTCCAACGCCGACTCCGACTCCAACGCCGACTCCGACTCCGATCGGGCCTCAGTTTGCGGTT
>JBEBJB010000004.1:0-165567 GCA_040080065.1 Pyrinomonadaceae bacterium | reverse complement strand
GTGATCGCCGCCGTCAATGTCGTCTTCCCGTGATCCACATGCCCGATCGTCCCAATATTCACATGCGGCTTGCTGCGGTCGAATTTCTCTTTACTCATAGCTTCTCCTAAATTTCAGATCTCAAATCTCAAATTTCAAATATTTTTAGGTGCTTGCTCCAGTACCCTTGATCTTCGCAATAACTTCCTCAGCGACGTTACGGGGAGCCTCGGCATAACGCTCAAAATGCATACTCGAAGTTGCGCGTCCCTGTGTCGAACTTCTCAGATCGGTCGTGTATCCAAACATTTCCGACAGCGGCACGAATGCCGTCACAACCGAAACATTACCCGGACGCGGTGCCATCGAATCGATCTGGCCGCGACGGCGGTTAAGATCGCCGTTGACTGCTCCCATGTATTCTTCTGGCGTAACGACTTCGATACGCATGATCGGTTCGAGAAGGACCGGCTTGGCTTTTTTCACCGCATCCTGGAATGCGAACGATCCGGCCAGTTTGAATGAGATTTCGTCCGAGTCGACCTCGTGATACGAACCGAACAGAAGGCGGACCTTGATATCGACAAGCTCGTATCCGGCCAAATAGCCGCGGCCCATCGCATCGCGGATGCCTTCCATCGTCGGCTTGATGAACTGTCTTGGGATCGAACCACCGGTGATCTTGTCCTCGAAGACAAAACCCTCGCCCGGAGCCGGCTCGATCTCGAGTTCCACGTGGCCAAATTTACCACGACCGCCCGACTGTTTCTTGTAGATCTCTTTACCAGGTGCCGATCCCGTGATGGTTTCGCGGTACGCAACCTGCGGTTTACCAACGTTTGCCTCGACGCCGAACTCACGCTTCATGCGATCGACAATGATCTCAAGGTGAAGTTCGCCCATACCGGCGATAATCGTCTGGCCTGTTTCGTGGTCGCTGGTCACGCGGAAGCTGGGATCTTCCTGAGCAAGGCGGTTAAGAGCCGTACCCATTTTGTCCTGGTCAGCACGCGTTTTCGGTTCGACCGCAACGCGAACAACCGGTTCCGGAAAGTCCATCGACTCAAGGATGATCGGTTTCGACTCGTCCGAGACGGTGTCGCCGGTCGTGGTATTTTTCATACCGCCGATGGCAACAATCTCGCCTGCCGAAGCCGTTTCGACGTCTTCACGCTTGTTAGCGTGCATGAGCATCAAACGTCCGACGCGTTCTTTTGAATCTTTGATAGTGTTCGTAACATACGAACCCGAAGAAACCGTTCCCGAATAGATACGCACGAATGCCAACTGGCCTAAGTGCTTATCTGCCATCAACTTAAATACGAGGCCCGAGAAGGGTGCCTTCGCATCCGGCGGACGGCTTTCGATTTCGCCTGATTTTGGATTTGTGCCTTCGATAGCAGGAATATCGAGCGGGCTAGGGAGGAAGTCAACAACTGCATCAAGCAGCGTCTGAACGCCTTTATTCTTGAATGCCGAACCAGTGAAAACCGGAACGATCTTCATTGCGAGCGTGCCTGTGCGAAGAGCTTTGCGAATCTCCGCTTCTGAGATCTCCTCGCCTTCGAGGTATTTCATCATCAGGTCGTCATCGATCGCAGAAACTGCTTCGACCAGCTTTTCGCGGGTTTCTTTCGCTAGTTCAACGAGGTCCGCGGGAATGTCGAGAATGTCGTATTTCGCACCCTTTTCCTCATTGCTCCAGACGAACGCCTTCATGGTTATAAGGTCGACAACGCCTTTGAAATGCTCTTCAATGCCGATCGGGATCTGCATTGCGACCGCGTTGGCTCCGAGACGATCAAGGATCGACTGGAACGAGCGATCGAACGAAGCACCGGCACGATCCAGCTTATTGATAAAGCAGATACGGGGAACGCCGTACTTGTCAGCCTGACGCCAAACCGTTTCCGACTGGGGCTCCACACCAGCGACTCCGTCAAAAACGCAAACCGCACCGTCCAAAACACGAAGAGACCGCTCAACTTCCATCGTGAAGTCAACGTGTCCCGGTGTATCGATAATATTGATGCGATGCTCAACGCCGTTACGCGTCCAGAAACAGGTAGTTGCAGCCGAGGTGATTGTAATACCACGCTCCTGCTCCTGCTCCATCCAGTCCATCGTCGCCGTTCCCTCGTGAACTTCGCCGATCTTGTGCGAAACGCCGGTGTAATACAAAATGCGCTCAGTCGCCGTGGTCTTACCCGCGTCGATATGGGCCATAATGCCGATGTTTCTAAATTTGTCTAAGCTAATATTTGCCATTACAACTTATTTACCGCGGAGACGCGGAGTCGCAGAGTTAAAGAATGCAGGAAGCAGACGATAGATATTTTCTAAATCTTCTCTGCGTCGCCGCGTCTCTGCGGTTAAAATTCCTTAAAACCGATAGTGAGCGAACGCCTTGTTCGCCTCTGCCATACGGTGGACGTCGTCTTTCTTCTTCATTGCTCCGCCGCGTCCGTTGATGGTGTCCATCAGTTCGCCGACAAGGCGATCTTCCATCGTTTTTTCGCTGCGGTTGCGAGCGTTCGTCACGATCCAGCGGATAGCCAGCGTATTGCGGCGGTCGCGGGTGACTTCGAGCGGCACCTGGTAGGTCGCACCGCCGATACGGCGTGATTTGACTTCCAGTGTAGGTGCGACCGAATCAAGAGCTTTCTTAAACATCTTAAGAGCGTCTTCGCCGGTCTTTTCAGCCAGCTTGGTCATTGCACCGTAAAAGATCTCTTCGGCAACGGTCTTTTTACCTTCCCACATCAAGCCATTGATGAACTTGGTGACACCGATGCTGTTGTAGATCGGATCCGGTAAAACTTCTCTTCTTCCTGCTGTTCTACGTCTTGCCATATTCTTAGTTCGGAGTCCCGCCTTTAGGCGGCTTCTCCTTATACGCTTGGCCGCCTAAAGGCGGGACTCCAAACTTATTTCGCTCCCTTCGGACGTTTCGCACCATACTTCGAACGCGACTGGTTGCGGTTCGCAACTCCAGAGGCATCCAGCGTTCCGCGGATAACGTGATAACGCACACCCGGAAGATCCTTTACACGGCCGCCGCGGATGAGCACGATCGAGTGTTCCTGCAAGTTATGCCCGATACCCGGGATATATGTAGTAACTTCGATCTGGTTGGTCAAACGCACACGGGCGACCTTACGAAGAGCCGAGTTAGGCTTCTTAGGGGTCGAGGTGTAAACACGCGTGCAAACGCCACGCTTCTGCGGATTGGCCTGCAAAGCTGGACTCGCCGTCTTATACTTAACGCGTCGGCGTCCCTTGCGAACTAATTGGTTAATTGTCGGCATATCTTCTTCTTCACTCCCCTCCTTACAAAGGAGGGGTGGCAGCCGCTTCGGCTGACGGGGTGGTTCTTTCGACCACCAAAATCCAACTAATTATCATTTAAAAGGCAAAACTAACGTCTTACCTGACTCTTGCCGAAATAAATCCGGCAGTTAGCTCAAGCAGCTCTCGCTGAATGATTGTCTGTAGCCCGCACGTAAGTAAGGGCTTCGTTGATTAAATTTTAACTAACACAGAGAAAAAGAAACTTTGCTGTAGCGTGGCATATTAGATATGTTCAATTCGCCGCCGCCCAGGTGATGGACGCTTTTACGCAACAATCCGTGTTTCAATTCTCAAATATCTACGCTGCGATTTCCTAAGAAACTGCAAGGTAAAACCAGACGGTCAAGTCCGAAACTTTAGATATTATGAATTTGGGTGGGGCTTGTCAAGGTTGCGGGGTGACTTTTTTCGGATCAGTCGCGTGCATGTGGTAGGCCCCTGAGCTTGACCTGTGTCTCCCCCGATGCAATGTCCAGAAGCACGTCCGATATGTTGAGTTCTGAGTGAGTCAGCGAACCTAGTGTGCGTGGAAGAACTTATATTCTGGTGTCTGCCATTCGGTGACGAAATTGCGGTCTCTTACGGCCGGTAAAAATATGATACGCTGGGCCGACTGTATGCACCTCTGATCTATCTTGGAACCTAACCCATTCAGCACACGAACTTCGCCAACCGACGCGTCGGATCGGAGTTCGATTGAGAGTTTGACCGTTCCGTTTTTCTCCTTTGATGCAAGATTGTCAGTCTGAACTCTCGGACCGAAAACCAGAGTCAGGGCGGGGCGATCTTTCACCGGGATTTTATAGGATTTTTCAATCCCTTCGACAAAAATGGAAACAAAGGCGTTCGTAGCCTTTTGATCACCTTTTCGAAGTAGTTTGTTGCCAGCCTGTTGCAACCGACTCCACCACTCGCATTCAAGTGGAGCACAAGGCTCAGTTGCTGCTGGAATTTCCTGGTAGGTCGTTAACGCGATTCCTGAACCCGATGTGGTTATTACAGTTTTTTTGTCTTGCGCCGTCAGGTTTATACTGGTCAAAATACAAAAAAGCAGGACAGGACAGCACCTAGGTACACAACCGACATGAAATGACTGAAAGAACGTCCTCAAAATCATCATATTCTCCTATCTTAGATGAGCGACCCCATTGCCAGTTTTCGGTAGACGTATGGGGTCGCTAGTTTTCTTCTACTCTACGAAATCGTATTCCCTAATAATAAAGAATGGTTCCGCTCCGCCACCTCCACCACAAAAACAATCATAGGTGCAGTACCAATGCGTCTGATCCCCATACTGAACTGATTGCGCATCGCTCAAAGAACAAATGCAACTCGGAAAAGGGTTCTGTGGACAGCCATCAGCTTTAACGACTTGAGTGCCCAATTGTAGTATACTCAGGCTGAGCATCCCAAGTGAGATTGCCGCCAAAATACAAGTCGAGAATTTCTTTTTCATTTTTGTTTCCTCCTATTTTAAGTAAATTTTCCGATCGTTAGTTACTCGTTTTGTCAGCCAGAGAGATACCGAAGTACTGTTCTGCGTCTGACATCATGTCGTCATTGAATGCTCCGGGCCAGATTTTTTCCACTTTGGCCTGATCATCAACGACTATCGTAAGCGGCGTAATTGAAAGCTGATAAGCCGCTCTTGTCTGAGAGCTAAGGTTTGTAAGCAACTCGGATCGCAGCCCGTGAGCTGACAGAAACGCCGCGCTCTTTGAGTCTGTGTTTCCCAGTGTTACCGCAAAACTCCGGCATTGTGCGTGAGCACAAGCATCTTCTATAAGTTTCCATTTCGATCCTGTGTATTCACAGGCTATACAGCCTGGGGCAAATACAAATAACACCGTTTTATTGCTTTTTTCGTAGCTGATTGTTGCTGGTTCGCCCGAATCGCTTTGCGCAAGCATGGGAGGTACCGTTTGTCCCTGCTTAAGATAAACCGGTTGACTACGGATTCTTTCTGCCTTGAGGTCTTGATTTTGCTTAATTAGAAAAGCATTAGAAAGACAGAGGCCTGCCATCAGAATGCCGACAATAAAAGTAGTAATTCTTCGCTGAGGTTTCGACGGAGCAACCCCATCTATCGGTAAGTTCTCTTGAGTTATGCAGTTTAACATAGTCGCTACCCCCCTTTTTTTAAGTTTTACCCTAAATGGCAAACGTGTGGAAACTGAATCCGGGTGTTGCGTAAATTATTGCGTCGATAGGATAAGGGGTCAACGATTATTTCCTGTCCAAAACTATCATTTCCTGTCCAAAACTATCACTCCTGTCCATCTGGCGGGTCGGACTGGTAGATTTCGGATTGTTGTTGGCGATAATCGGTCGGGGTCATTCCATTCTTGGCTTTAAAATCCTGGGTAAAATGGCTGTCGTTTTCGAGTCCTACTTCCAGACCAATCTCTTTGATTAGTAGAAAGCAGGTCGGGTCGGCAAGCATTTCGCGAGCAGTTTCCAGCCGAAGGTCGTGAAGAAATGCAATCGGAGGGAATCTTGTGACAGGATGTTTTTTAAGTGGGCGATACGTCTTTCCAGCATGGGAACTCCTTGAACAAATATGGGAACGCCTGAGAGTTCTGTCAGAATACTCAAACGTCGTGAGATCTTTATCAGAAACCGAAACTGCCGTAAACTCGCATAAAATATCACAAGATAATCCAGTTTCCAAGGAGAAACATCCTTATTCTTGAGAGAGAGAGAGAGAGAGAGAGAGAGAGAGAGAGAGAGAGAGAGAGAGAGAGTTAAATATGTCTGTTTTACTGCGTATTTCGTGTATTTTAACAATAATTCGTGAAGGTGAAAAAAATGAAAACTTGGTTCCCGTTTGATCCGTCTTGTCGTCCAATTGAACACTGCTCAGCAATTTGTCCGCAGCCTTTTGCAGTTATTTGCGCGCTTCGCCCTCATCCACCTTCCACCTTCCACCACGATTTCGCGAGAAGAGCGAGATACAGAGAACGTTCGCTATCAGGAACTGAGGAAGATTCGCTGACTATTTCACTCGTTAAATTGTTTACGCGGTTTTGCCATTTGAGAAAATCCCGGTTGTCGATGACATCCTTCTCCGCCTGAGCTAGAGCCAACTGCGCGATCACAAGCATCGAGAGAAAGGCCGCGATGTACGGAAAATGAGAGATTTTCGTTAGCATAGTTGTCGGAATAATATGCCTATTTCATTGTTTTGTAAACAACTTCCTTTCCCGACCTGATTTTCAACAAAATTTCGCAGCCGAACGCCTTTCGATGTACAATTTGCGTTGACCGCACGAAATGTTCTAAACATCGCCGCAAATTGAACCAAGTGAACTCACAACCCATGCCGAATGGCCGCCAGATCAACGCATATCTCGCACTGCTTTTGGCCGTCGTGTGCGGTATCGTGGCGATGGTGCCGATGTACGTTTGGGGAATTCCGCAGGGGGCCGATCTGGATAATCATTTCCGGTTCGCGATGCCGTTCTTTGACGAGCTGGCGAGCGGCAATTTCTCGCCGGGTTGGCTTGCCGAATCGAATATGGGATTTGGCGATGCTCGATTCCGGTTTTATCCGCCGTTTATTTATTATGTGCTCGCCGCCGCGAGATATGTGACGGGCGAATGGTACATAGCGACGATGGCCGTCTTTTCGCTGTTCTCCGTGACCGGAACGATCGGAGCCTATTTCTGGACAAAGCAAAACCTCACGAGAAACATCGCGGTCGCGTCAGCAGCGATCTTTGCGATATTGCCTTATCATTTTGCACAGTTTTATCAGGCTTCGCTGTTGGCTGAGTTTGCGGCGTTGTCGCTGCTGCCGGTTGCGTTCATGTTTGTCGGGAGGATTTCGGTCTCGAAGCGATTTTCGCCGTTGGATATCGCGGGGCTCGGCGTGAGCTTTGGCTTGATCGTCATCACGCATCTGCCGACGATGATCATCGGTTCGCTGAGCCTCGGCGTCTTTGCATTGCTCTCGACCGACTGGAAACGCTCCAAACGCACGCTCGCTTTCGCGGCCATCGGCATTGCATTCGGATTGCTCCTGAGTTCGTTCTTCTGGGTAGAAATGCTCACCGAACTGCCATGGATCCAGGCCGGGCACAAGGTCACGTCCGCATATTACGACTACCGCAACAATTTCCTCTTCTCACCCTTTTCCGCCACCAATCTCAACAACTGGTTCGGCAGCTTCGTCGCGGCCATGACCGTCGGGCTTCTCTTGCCTTCGGTGTTCGTTTTGAAAGCGATATTTTTTGGGAAACAGAAAATAACCACGGAACACACGGAAAGCACGGAAAGAAGCGGAGCAGAGACACTTCGCCCTGCCGTCATCATCGCCATCATCGCTTTCCTGATGACCACCGATCTCAGCCGCCCGGTTTGGTGGGTCGTGCCGCGGCTCGCCGACATTCAGTTCCCGTTCCGCTGGCTGTCGGTCGCGTCGGTCGCGATCTGTCCGGTCGCGGCGTATTCCTTATATATATTCTGGGAACGGGTCAGAGAAAAAAAGGTTAGCCCGCTGCACGTCGTCGTGGTTTTGATAGCCGCAGCGGCAGCGATCTATTCAATAAAAGAACTCGCCATCGACAGCACCTTTCTCGACCGCACCGCCTTCACCGAACGCATCGAATCCGTCCGCCGCGGCCCCAGCTTTCCTGACTGGCTCCCCGTCGGAGCCGCCGAGCTAAAAGACCTAAAACCCATGGACGGCCCCATCGACCCAAATGGCCGCGAAGTCATCTCAACCAACATCCAAACCCACCACCGCCGCTTCACCCTCACCGCCGGCCAACCAACCGAAGTGAGAATCCGCACCTACTACTACCCACTCTGGCAAGCCACAGTTACAACCGCAAACAGCACGACCAAAGCCCAAACCAAACCAGCCGAAGACGGCACCCTATTAGTCACCGTCCTGGCTGAAAGCTGTGAGGTTTCGGTAGATTTTGTGAAGTAATAAAATGGACGAGTAAAATCGCGGGCCTGACAAAGATTTTCTCACCAATGAGCCGGCGCTAATGCTTTACGACTTGATCCTTGCTCACCGATGCGGCTTGGGCACTTTTAAGAGCTAGTCCAGTAATCATGGCGAGTGATCGGATTCGTGTAATTTTATCGTCAATTTCTTCGGCGGAACGGCTTGCCTCATCTGGATTTTGTTTAGCGAGCAGTGTTAGGGCATCGAGGACATTAGAATTTGGGAGCGTCCATGAACCTCCGTACCAGCTTTCCTGCTCACCTGCGCAGGAAACAGGAACCCTTAAAGGAATCGAAAAATTCATCCGATCTGAGGGCTCTTGTTTGTTTAAGTTCTTTATCGCCTTGGCTATTAGGCTCTGGGCTTCGGGCGGATCTGCACGTAAGAGAATCGCTGATAAACTAAATAAAAAACCTGCCCGGTATTTGGCCTCGGAAAGCTTTTCAATGAGCTTAATTCCATCGTTAATAGCCTGCTCGCTATTTTGGTCGCTTCCAGTTTTCTTCGTCATAGCCTGAGCAAGTTTCGCGTAAAAAATCGCTCTATGTTCTAAAGACGCGATCTTTTCCACTTTCTTCTGGGCATCTTCAAAATCACCATTCTCAATATCAGCCTGTGCCGTATTCATCAAAATCGTTTCCTTAACTCTTGCACTTTGCTTCAGGTCTTCGATTTTCCCCGCAATCTCTAATGCTCTCTTGGTATTTTTACGAGAGTTAAAGGTCAAAGCCGCCTTGGTATAAATAACGTCTCTCTGACAAGTTCCTACCACCTTCTCTACATCCTCAAGGCTTGCTTCTGCCTCTTGCTCCGGTGTCTGGGAGCCGTCACTATATTCTCGCGTTCTGACTCGGCCCTGATTGATCTGTTGTATGTATTTGGTGATTTGTTGATTTTGCTGGACGGTGGTGCTGATAATTGCCTGCTGTTGCAGTTGATGCCACGCCGGCAGTGTGCTTGGCGCAAACTTACCCACCTCCGGTATCAGATATTGCGTGGCAAACAAGATAGGAAAATTCAGCTCCTCAATGTCTGCACCAACAGCGTTGTCCCTTCGTTCAATAGACTTCGATATTCTACGGAACGCGAGACTCAGAAATGAAGCGGTGACAGATGGTCTTGCAGACAGATCCGTGATCGGTAAAAAGGAGGCTCCGGCTAACTGTCCTCTTCTGTCAACGCTGAAGTACTCCGCGTAACCAAAGGAGTAGCCAGCGAGGTAAATAATCTGCTCAAGCGGGATATTCTCGTTGGTGCTAACTTTACTTAGATAAGCGTTGTAAACTACATCTGAAAGGCGGGTGTCTTTCTTTGCGAGACTGAAGATAAAAAAAACAGCGCTTCCGTCATGCAACCCGTTTGGGGCAAAGGCCTCCGCGAGTCGAGCTGCGGCATCGGGATTTTCGCCCAACAGATCAAGTGCGGACTGACTTGAGATATTATCTCGATCATTTGCATCTTTGTCATCGACGAGTCGCTTGTTTAATTCTTTTGCCAAAATCGCGTCTCGTCTGGTTGCCGCTGACAGAACATAGTTTAGTAGAGGCCGGTATTTCTTGTCTTGTTTAGATAGGGCGACTGCCGCATCCAAGGCAGTAATAAAAATTGATCGGGAAAGCTCACGATCAACCTCCCAGTAAGCGTTTGCAACGTCAACGATAGCATAGGGCCTCCTGTCTTCGGGTGCTACTGTCTTAGCTTCCTGAGCAAGCGAATCCAAGACGATTTTCCACCGAAGCAAAACCGAGTCATCGCTCTTTTGTTTGGTAGGTTTCCCGGCTGGACTATTCACAGGGAGTTGCGCCATGCAAGTTGTCAAGCCAGCCAAAAGACACGTCATGGAAAGTGTTAAAACAATAAATCGACGATGAAAGGGCATTGAAAGAATTCGCATATCTACACTACTCCTGTGACACAAACTGTCATGGTTCAACTCGATCAGAGAAAAAGCCGCCTAACCAGGTGGAAGAGGATATTTTCATTACCCGCTTCCACAACAAGTTAGTTTGGCCTTATTGGTGTGGACAAGTAATTTGAGCACCATTATTACAAGCTATGAAACAGCCCGTACTTTGTCCGGGGCTATTACAAAGTGCTGCCCCATTACACCCACTTAGGCTTTGACATCCTGCATTCTCCGACTCCGGATCTTGGGCTAAACCGACGACGACATTGAATATTGACAAAGCTACAACTACGGCAATTAACGTATATTTTTTCATCTCAATTTCTCCTTTTTAGCTTACGTTTTCTTTCTTTAAGGAACAATTAAATGACAGACTACGGTCCCGCTGGACAAATAACAAAGCTACCGTCCGCACATGCTACATTGCATCCGCTAGGTGTTCCAGTACCTGGACATTGGGCGGAAGTACGACAACCGGTTAGACTTTCGCATTTTAGCGGAGCTTCAAACTCAGGATCTTGAGCTAAAGCTACCGCCAAATTGAATATTGACAGAGCTACGACTACACCAATTAGCGTATATTTCTTCATTCTTGTTTCTCCTTATTAGTTGAGTTTCTTGAATAGTCTACTAGTTATGGGTCATGGATGCTGACAAATGATCAAACCGCCATCGGAACAATCCATGTGACATCCGTTGAGGGTTGCGCTGTTGTCGCAAGCCATAATACTCAAGCGACGCGACTAACGGCGACTTTTTCATCCTAATTCCTCCTCATCTGGGTTAAAGTTCGTCTTCGTAAACCACTAGTGATGGCTTACTTGAATAGTCAATCGTACCTACGAAAAACTGCTTCGTGTCCCTCGTCAGTCGAACATCAAAACCAAAGTAATCTAACACCTCGGTTTCACTAGAAATGTACCGACCAACTTCTGTACCGCCTTGAGTAAACTCCACGATCTGAGGGTTTGGTGTGTGTAAGAGAACGAATATCTTTTTACTGACGACCCTAATTCCCGCAACAAATTTAGGTATCTTATAGCTGCCCGGTTCAGGATTTATGAATTTTTTATCTTGTTTTAATTCGATTAAGCGAGGAAAAATAGAGGCACCAATATTGAAGGATTGTAATAAAGCTTTGCTTTTCAAATCATAGATTTCAAACAAAGGATCAAATTTGTAGCATACATAAACTTCGCTATCCTGAATATCGACAAATGCTCTTTCTTCGACCTCTGGATAATCAAAAGAATGGGTCTTGCCCATCGAACCAACTCGTTTTCCTGATGAATCTATCAGCGCGACGACGTTTGGATCAATATCGGGCTTCGGTTCAGCTAGGCTAGCAATAAATGACTTTTCATCCTCTAAATCGAAATCCTCAATCTTAAGGTAAGATTTGACTGTTCTGATCAATTGCCCGTCCTTATCAAAAATATTAATACCATTATTGTCATATACAAATAAGTTGTCCTTAGCCTCTCTAATTCTTGTCGGATATAATAGCTGATTGTCACCTAATTCAGCTATGACTTCGAAGTCAGGCGAAATCTTGTATAACCCGCCATTTTTATTGTCGCTGATATACAAATTGTTATCCGCCGAGATTAAGAATGATCCAGGGCGCCCGATACTCCGTTTTATCTTAATTTCTCTTATTGTTCTTAAATTGTCGGCGGCATCCCGTGATGTTTCTTGCCAGATCCTCTTTTTTACATCTGCGGGGGATTCAGACTTAGCGTCGGTTCCTAACTTAGTACCGCAAGACAAAGAGAAGGTAAAATGGGAACATAAAATGACTATCAAGATTTTATGACTCTTCGGATGCCACATTATAATCAATAGGTTTCCAGTGCTTTCCTTATTTCCGGCAGATCTTGAGATGCGAATAGGCCATTTCGATTATTTAGAATAATAATTACTGGCGTATCGTATTTTTGTGATATTCCTTCCCAATAGTCATCAAGCTCAGAATTCATTGGTACGCCTTCGAAATCAAGGCGTAAATTATCCCGAAAAGTTGATATATCTTGAGCACTTGTGTTGTTTGAAAAAAGGACGAAAAGTTTTATATCTGGTCGTTCTGATTGCGTCGCTCTAAAAAAATCCCCTAATTTGGTGCCTGCGCAAATGGTTGCCTTAGACGACATCAAGGCTACAGCAATCTTTTTATTATCTAGATTTCCACTTAACTTTAGAATCTCAGCGTTAACCAAGCTATTCTCAGTCACCAAATTACTAGGAAGTTGACGGACTGTAGGTTTAGCATCTACCCAGCGATTTATGAAATGACCCGCAAAGGCAATATTTACTACCAACAGGACACCGTAAAAATAGGTAGAATAGTTTTTCATGAGCCTCCAACCATCTAAGAGCGGATCATGAGATGATCCAACTTTTTCAATACTCACCCATCACACATAAATGGATTGTTTTGTTCTAAATGGAATTGCACCCTCATTATTGAGGGAAGATTCGGTCGGAAGCAACGATTATTCCTTAGCAAAAACGATCAATTCTTAGTAAAAACGATCATTTCTATTCATCGGGGTGGTTTGACTGGTGAATTTCCCAGGCCTGATGGCGACATTCGGTTGGAGTCATCCCGTGACGTTTTTTGAATTCGCGTGTGAAGTTGCTCTCGTTCATGAAGCCGCATTCGACAGCGATTTCTTTGATAAGGCGGAAATCGTCGGGATCAGTGAGTAACTCGCTGGCTCTTTTGAGCCGCAAATCAGTACGATAGGCAGAAGGAGTGATACCTGTTTCTTCCCGAAAAACCCGGCGAAAATGCGGTTCCGAGATACGGGCTTCCTCAGCCATTTCCTTGATAGTCCACGGCCGACTGAGATCTTCAGCAATTTTCTTCTTGATGTGAGAGATACGTCCGTCCATAGGGAAAATGTCGTCCGGTTAATATTGTAATTTTTCTCGTAAAATGATACCCCCCCCCAAATGAAAATGCAAGAAGAAAAACTACAGCATAGCGGATTAGACGTTTGTTACCCCAGTACGGTTGATACTCACGCGTTTTTTTGATTTACTCTTAGCTTTGCTTTTATAAAGATTATGAGTAACGCATTAACCGAGTATCTTTCGAAGTTTTCCGAGGCCGAATGGTTGGCGGCGGTGGATGAGCTTTTACCGTGTGTGCACGATGTGGACAAGGACGCGATGCAGATATGGTTCCGTTTTTATCCGCTTGATCTGAAACGGTTTCTCGACGCAGCCGAGGACCGCGAGGCGGCTGAGCTTGGGGTCGCTTTGCTGGGCGATTTTGGGCTGGACGGGAAGGTCGATTCGTCGCACCATTTTCTGTACGGACATCGCCACTGGAAAACCGTAAAGGCCGCGATCGAGGCGGAAACTGTTGTGTTCAAGGAAAGCACACCAACCCTGATCGAAGAGATCAAGGCCATCGGAATGGTCGTCGCGGAAAAGCTTCACGTCGAACGCCAGATGATCAACGCCATGGTCATCATCGGGCTTGCAACGCTCAATCAGGTCGGCATCGAGGCCTTTAAGGCCGCACCGGGCGAGGTCGAAAAGCCAAAAGGCATCATGGCGAAATCGCCGAACGCGGTCATCGCCGATCGTGCAAAGGACGATTCGCAAGGGCTGTTTGGATTCCTCAAGACGGTGAACAAACGGTTCTCGATCGCCTGGGAGAATGCTAAATCACAAGGCAAATTCGCCATCGTCAACGAACAGGAAGTATCGTCCGCCTCGTCGAACGACCGCTCGCAGAATTGGCAGGAGCAGGACACACGCTGCTGGGAAGGCGTCGTCCCGGTCGAATGCGTCTCGGCAAGCTGCGGCACATGCTGGGTCGGCGTCCTCGGCGGTGCCGAAAAGCTCACGGAGGTCAGCCGCCGCGAACGCCGTGCAATGAAGGTCTTCGGCTACAACCAACCCGAAGGCGACCGGCCATTCCTCCGCCTCGCCTGCCAGGCCAAGGCCACGGGCAACGCGACCATCATAATTCCCGCCTGGAATGCCGTCTTCGGCAAAAAGGTCAGAGGCAACGTCGATGACCTCGAACTCGAACCAAACACGACCTCCGCCAAAAAGCTCCGCGAAGTCGTCAAAGCGGCTACAGCGGGCAAATAACGTCAAGCGGCGAAATTCACGTCGGTATTCTGCATGACAGTCACGCTTTTGCCGCTGCGGTATAAACCTCTAGCTGCGAAAGTGCGGCAAGCTCGCGGTCATCCATTTTTTCTACTCGTTGCATGTGCTGACATTTTCGTTTACCTCCGATTTTTTCGAATAAAAAAGCACGTCACCGGGTTTTTCACCAGTGACGTGCGTGCTAAATTGTGGCCCATTTACCAGGGCAATTCCTGGCCCAGATGTATAAATTTGCCGGAATATCCGTCCGCCGGAAGCGTCGCGAGAGCAACGGACGTTTTCGCACCTTCCTCGACCGGGATCTGGCCGTTGGCGTTCATGTCGGTCACGACCGAGCCGGGATGTGCGGTGTTGACCTTGATGTTCGTGTCCTTCAGCTCGTGGGCGAGATGAACGACGTAGCCGTTCAAAGCCGTCTTTGAAATGTTGTACGCGGGAACCTTAAAGTTATAGATCTCCGACGCCGGATCGGAGTGCAGCCCGAGCGAACCCAAACCGCTCGACAGGAACACGATGCGCCCCGCAGCCGATTTCTTAACCAGCGGCAAAAGCGCCTGTGTTACGTCGATCGTGTTGAAAAAGTTCGTGTCGAACGTCTTGCGAAACGTTTCCTGCGTAGTCTTACTCGCCGGAACCGGAACGCCACCCGCGAATTCCTCAGCCAGAAAAATTCCCGCGTTGTTAATCAAAATATCGAGCTTGCCGTATTTCTTCTCGATCTCCTGCGCTGCCGAGGCGTGCGTTGCCGCGTTGTCGACATCGATGTTGATGTACTCGACATCCAGCCCCTCGGCTTTCAGCGTAGCTTCGGCTTCTTTACCTTTTTCCTCGCTGCGGGCACCGATCAAAACCTTGATCCCCTGTTTCCCAAGCTGACGTGCCGTTTCAAACCCGATGCCGCGATTGGCTCCCGTTATTAGTGCAATTGTCTGTGACATGATATTTTCCCCTCTGTTGTTAAATTTCTGTAACATTATTTGTTACAGTTTAAATCAAAAATTATGTTCAAAACGCTAAAGCCAATACGACCCATTCGATCTGCCCCGTTCTGAACATTTGTAACTATATTCGTTACAGTTCACCTTGTCAAGCGGTTTTTGAAAAAAATTTAGAGAAATTTTTGCCGCGGATGAACGCAGATAAGTGCGGATTGTCGATGATACCTAGTTCTTATCTGTGTTTATCTGCGTTCATCTGCGGTTAGTTTTCCATCTTAAGACTCTGTGTCTCCGCGACTTTGCGGTAAAATACCCTCGTGCCTGAAGACAAGAAACCCTTTCCCCCGGTCGCACTGGTCGTGATCGCCGTACTGCTCTGGAGCACCGGCGGCATGTTCATCAAGCTCGCGACGAATCTCGACGCGTATCAGGTCACATTCTTTCGCTCGCTGCTCGCGGGAATCACCGTCCTGATCATCACGTGGCGTGACGGACTGCGAATAAACGCCTTTGGAGCGATGTGTTCGGTGATCTACGCGACGCTGCTGTTCCTTTTCGTCTGGGCCACCAAACACACGACCGCTGCGAACGCCATCTTTCTCCAATACACCGCACCGATATATATTCTGATACTCGCGCCGTTCGTCATCGGCGAAAAATTCCACATCCGCGACCTCGTCACGGTCGTATTTTGTCTGGCGGGAATGAGTTTGTTCTTTGTCGGAGACCTAACGATCGGCGATTACCAAGGCAACATCGCCGCTCTGGGATCAGGCATCTTCCTCGGCCTCTACATCATGCTGCTCCGCCACCCGCGGGCTCTCGGCATGAGCGGCACGATCACCGTCATCTACGGCAATTTCCTGCTCGCATTGCTCACGCTGCCGTCCGGCATCGCCGCACTCCCAACCGCCACCTGGCGGGATTACGCCGCCGTCGGATTTCTCGGAGTCTTCCAGATCGGCCTCTCATACATCCTCTTCATCAAAGGAGTCCGCGGCGGCACGCGCCCGCTCGACGCGTCGATCATCGGCTTCATCGAGCCGCTCCTCAACCCCGTCTGGGTCTTCCTCTTCGTCGGCGAACGCCCCGGCTCCTGGGCCATCCTCGGCGGCATAATAATCATCGCCACCGTCTGCCTCCACACGCTCGTCCAATACAGAAATAAGCCCGCAATCGTCCAATAAGACTCCCCTCCTTACGAAGGAGGGGTGGCATCAGCCGCTTTGGGCTGATGACGGGGTGGTTCTCTACGTTCGGCTACAAGCCAACGCGATAGATGACTAGAGCGAGGATGTCTAAAAAGTCATCATTCGTCTTTTATTCTTTTTCTTTCCGTGTTGTTCCGTGCGATCCGTGGTGAAAATCTTAGGAACTTACCACGGAACGCACAGAAAAGCACGGAACAGGATGAGAAAACGTTTAGCAACTCTCTGGACAACCATCTTCGGCGATTTTTTAACTAGAGGAATACTTTTCAGACGCCCTAACACCGAAGCTTCCCCGGTGTCCAGCCACCTTCACGAAACGCAGCGCAGGAAATTAACCGCAGATAGACGCAGATAAACACTGACAAGACAAAATCTCAAATTCCTATCCGTCTTCATCCGCGTCCATCTGCGGTTAAAATTCTTAGTCCGACCGAAGCGATTGAACCGGAACGGTCCCCCTCCTCTTCTCCTCCACTCCTCTTCTCCTCTACTTCTTCGCCCCCTTCCGCCCCGAACCGCCCGGCTTCTTCCCGCCGCCGTCCTGCTTATTCACCGTAGCCCAGGCCCGAGCCTCCGCCTGCTTCTTAGAAACGCCCTTCTCTTCGTACGACTCCGCAATATGATCCGCCTTCCGCTCCTGCTTTGCTGTGTATTTTGTCCCTGGCATAACGTTTTTCCTCCCTTTGAAGTGGAAAGGATAAAACGCGCGAAGAAGCAACACTGTCGCAAACAATACAAAACCCGACGCGGCAGCGTGACTGGAGCGGCATGCATCCCTGCTTGCCACGCCGCAGTTTCTGCGGCGTTAAGCCATTAGCGTTCTTCAAGCCGAATCTAAGCTCAAATGCGCAGCATCACCTATACATCGAATAGTGTCGCTCCTTACGGAGCTGGAAAATTTGGTGGGACGATCCGATCCAACAAACATTCCGCTCCTCTGGAGCTACAACGCCCGGTGCCTCATAGGCCTCGGAGAGGCGAAATGTTTGTAGAACAGAATCGATCAGGAAATGAAAAGCTCCGTAGGAGCGGCATCAAAGGCGGCTCGTTTGATCTCTCCTCTAGCAAGCGTGGGAATTATTTTGAATTTTCTTTGGATTGTAAGGTTTTTCTTCAATAGTCACTCAGTAATGCTTCAATCGTACCTTTCATATCACGAGATGACGTTTTATGAGCCTCTAATTCCGCAATAAGTTCCCCTAAAGCCTTAACCAACCGTTTGCGAGACGGCTCGATTAGTGAACTCTGCAGAACTAACTGATCGGCCGTATTTCTCAAACCTTGGATTCCGATTCTGGCTTCATCGGCAGATTCACCATAACTTTCGAGCTGTGCCGGGAATTCACTAAATTCTTCTTTCATTTCGTCGGATTCACCTAGTATCAGAGTCACAGCTTTTTCTAAGGATCCGAATGCCTCGATTCTTGCTCTTTCAATACTACGAATACTCTCTGCACTTATTTCACAATATGAATCGAACAGTCTCGCGAGCAATAACAGATTTCTGCGTTTAGCACTAACCATAAGCCGAGCATCCTGAATTTTGTTTACGTCCTCAAACGCAAGTGTCCGCTTCGATATCTGTACTCCAAAATTCGTAATTAGATCACTCAATCCCTGAATAAGGTCGGTTAGGTTCGCGAACTCGACAACATAAATATCAAGGTAATCATGAGCTCCTAATTCTCCGTCCGCGATTAAGTTAATTCCATCATGTGAAGGCATCTCCTCTTCTGCAAGCTTCATGATTTCTTCTAACTTTGTGGTGGGTTCAACGGCAGTTTTTGGCGTTTGGGCAAGATTCTGCGCCTCGGAATGCTTAGCATCAATCGGATTTTCGGATAAGCGCTTATGGATTCCTGCGACAATACTCGTTAGATGTTGTCTAAACTTGGTTTTAAAGTCGTCTGAGCCAGAATAAGTTCTGTATAAACCTCCTTTTTCGCCTAAACTATGGCGAAAGGTCCTGATCTTTTCAACTTGGTCTAAATCAAGAGAATATTGATTTACCAGTTCCTCGTTAAAATAAATCAATAAGCGGACTGAGTCATTGTCTGATTGATAGCGAGCATAGGCTCTTCCAAATTCTTCCAGAGTTCCCGATTCGGCCACTTTTGTCTTTGAACCCAGACGATTTGCCAATATCCCCACAAATATATCGTATTCATCACCAATTTGTTTGTTAATTGCGGCCTGGGGATATTCATCAAAATCTGGCACCACGTTTTCTTCCCAACGGAGAACTTCAAGCCGAAGACCCAACTGAGGACACAGGCTTATATTGAGATCATTGACAACAGAAACAACCTCATCGCGTTCGACTGTAACGTCACCGGGAGAAGCTACAAAGACCGTGATTACGGAAACATCTTTCATAACTCTATTCTGATTAGTTCAAATCTCCGCCCATTTAAAATATTTATTGAACTGCGTTTTGCAAGCCTAAATATAGCTCTTGTATTTGAGGTGAGGGAAAGATAACACGAAAACGGGCGTTTGGACAATTTGGGTAATCGATCCGACGCTTAATAATCCGAGGCAGGTTTTTTATCACCTAGTTCAGTTTGGAAAGTTCTCGCGATATTTGCCGGAACTGCATCAATGAAGTCGAGAACCGCTTGTTTGCTTGGAAAGGCTCGTTTGGGGATAAAGTAGCCCTGGCCGAGCCTGACATAGATCGTAACGTAGCCCGCAGTTTCGGCGATCTTGTCCACGCCTTCCCATGAATGAAAGCTCCGGTTCACGTCCGTTGACTCGGTAAATCCTGTTTCTTCAAAGAGTATCTTGTGTTCGCAGAACAGCCCGTTCTTTCCCGGAGCCTGGAGAAGCTTTTTCGAGCCAAACTTGCCGACAAGTACAAGGAATAGATAGCTTCCAAGCCAAATAGCCATCCCAACGACGAGTCTTAACAGGATCTGAGGGTCAGTGATCTTTATCGTCCCATCGTTTTTGAACACGGCGACCACCGCCAACAAGATATCCGCGGAAACAAAAAGCAGAATGACGATAGCTATCGTAAACGATCCAATATGAGTGACTAACTTACCCTTCGCAGCTTCTTTTGAATGCTGAAAAATATCGGCGGGAACGATTTCGTAAGTAATTTCCATGCTCAGGAAAGCTCAAGGCTTGCTCGGGTGATGAGATGAAGAAAAGATAGCACGAAAACGGGCGAGTGGACAATTTTTGAATTGGTTTTTGGTCTTGGGGCTTTGGTTTTGGGGCTTGAGTTTCCGGAGTTTGTTTTGCGGGCTTTGCCCGAGTGATGTGCGGAAAGGCTTTGCCTTTCCGCGGGCCCCTAATATCGTTTGAGGCTATGCCTCCGATCGGGAGGCGTAGCCTCAAACCTAATATCCATTCGAGTCGGAAAGGCAGAGCCATTCCGCATAGCACTGCGGCAAAGCCGCCAACAACCCGCAGACGCTAAAAACGGGCGGGCGTTTGATTCGTTTGAGTTTGTAGAGGAAAAACGATCACATCGCTTCGCGACGGTTGAATGATCTAACGCGACAATTTTCATGCGGTCGCTAACGCGACGCGGGATTTGGCGCGATCCCGCTCCGTGGGTTGTCACGCACGGCTACATTCACGGCATCGCGACGCGATCATCAACCACGCCCGCTACCCGAATATCGAAAACTCCCCTCCTGGACAGGAGGGGTGGCCCGGCTCTGCGGGCCGGGGTGGTTGATGCGGTTAGGGTTCCACAACGATCGGAGTCAGTTCGCGACGTTGAAAGGGATAGTTTATCTTGATCCTATTCCAGCCGTATCAACCACCCCTTCACCCGAAGCGGGTGCCACCCCTCCTGTCCAGGAGGGGAGTTTTTTTATTCTTGCTGTTTCCACCAACCAAACCTTTCCACGATCCGTTCCAGAACGTAATTCGTTTCTTCGAAAACGAGTCTGTTCTCAAATCTGATGACCTTAATTCCATTGTCGATGAGAAAACGCCTTCGTTTGGCGTCGTGTACCTCAGCCAGTGCGTCAAAATGAACTTCACCGTCTAACTCGACTGCTAAACGTTCCGCAGGGCAATAGAAATCCAGAACATAATTACCAACGCTGTGCTGACGGCGAAACTTTCGGCCTTCAAGCCGCGAGTTTTTCAGTAATTTCCATAGCGCAGCCTCGGCCGACGTCAATTCCCTCCTCAACTTTCGCCGGAAATCCTTTACTCTTTTTTGATTATGGAGACGCTCGTCGGAAAGCCTTGGCATATACAGTAAGTTAACCCAATTCTGGAAATAAGCTTATTGTTTCGAACATTATTGTGGCCCGGACTGGAACGCGGGATGTTTTGCTTCCTGCCGAGCTTCCCTCACACCAGTCCCGTCACACAGCCAATTCGGGCGGGGTTGGCGGTGGCGTTCGCGGCGGACTTTTCTTTCGTTGTGATAGGCTCCGACGCGGCGGCCGTGGTAGGCGGGGGTGGCTCGGGCGAGTTCGAGGATGAGCGTGCCTTCGCCGTCGAGGCGGACGTCCTGGAAGCGGATCGTGTGTTCGGTGATGACTTTGTGATCGATACGGAGACAGGCGACGTTCAACATTTGTGCTCCGTAGAGGCCGTCGGGTTTGAGGGCAAAGGTGTCTTTGATATGTGAATTGCACGGGCGGAGGCCGATCGTGCGGGTTGACGGCTCGTAGAGGACAAAAACATACGGAGGCCGCTCAAGCATCTCCCACGCGACCCGGCTCAATTTGATATCGCCCCGCCGGTTCATCGTTGCCTGCGGCACACGCCAACGCCCGAGGCGTTCTATCGGACTAATTTGCTGCCATTTTCTGTTCATAGGTTTTTGGTTTTTGGTTTCTCTTCTGGCTACTGGCTACTGGCTACTATCTGATGCTCAAGTTGCGTGAATCGCCCTTGCTTACGCGCGGGCTTTCGCACCGGATTCTATTGAGCACTGCTCGAGTTGAGTGAATCGCCCTTGCTTACGCGCGGGCTTTCGCACCGGATTCTATTGAGCACTGCTCACGTCGAGTGAATCGCCCTTGCTTACGCGCGGGCTTTCGCACCGGACTCTATCGAGCACTGCCGACCGCCAACGGCCGACGTTTTCCACACTCTCACAACTGGCCCGAAATTGAAATGCTATTTTTCTCACTTTGATAGGTTATGCACAGATCGACGTGTTTTTCTCAAATTGCTATGTTTTGCGTAGATCGTATGATTTTGCGTACTTTTGGAATGAAGATGGGTCGCTCTATGAGTTTCAAGATGGGAACGAGTTATCGATCTGCGTGTCCCCAAAAACGGTCAGGAATTCGATCGATTTGGTCCTATTTTCACGTCAGGGGTCATACGAAATGAGTCTCTGGTCAGGCGAAAGCGACACAAGGGACGCTTTTTGCGAAGCGGGCATTTTTGCCTTCGCGCACAGCAGAAGTGGTCTGACCTTTAACAGAAATTAACAGAATTTTCTCAGGTAAACGGTTAACCTTGCCGTATTCGTTAACAAACTCGTTATGCCGTGATAAGCTACGCAAATATCATCAAAAAACGGGCCTTATTGCCCGTTTATCCATTTTAGACACTTAGTTTTCACAATTTTTAGATCGGAGAATCTTTTATGATCGAACTCAATATTCCAACATCCGTCACCAACGAGGAACTCATCCGCTGGGTCACCGACGCGGTAGATCTGTGCAAGCCCGACAGCGTTCACTGGTGCGACGGCTCGCAGGCCGAATACGATACCGTGTGCTCGGAAATGGTTGATTCCGGGACGTTTATCAAATTGAACCCAGAGAAACGCCCGAATTCTTTCCTCGCCAGATCGCACCCTTCGGACGTGGCCCGCGTCGAGGACCGCACCTATATTTGCTCCCTCGCCAAGGGCGACGCCGGGCCGACCAACAACTGGATGGCTCCGCTGGAAATGAAGGCTATCCTGAAGAAAAAGTTCAACGGAGCGATGGCGGGCCGCAAGATGTACGTCGTCCCATTTTGCATGGGGCCGATCGGCTCGCCGATCTCGCAATTCGGCGTTCAGATCACCGATTCGCCGTATGTCGCGGTCAACATGAAGATCATGACCCGAATGGGCACGCAGGCACTGCAAGCCCTTGGAAATGGAGAGTTTACGCGTTGCCTGCACTCGGTCGGAATGCCTCTCAGCGAGGGCCAACAGGACGTCGCGTGGCCGTGTTCGCCGGATCCTAAGGACAAGTACATCGTCCATTTTCCCGAGGAAAATTCGATCGTTTCGTACGGCTCAGGTTATGGCGGAAATGCACTTTTGGGCAAGAAATGCCTGGCTTTGAGGATCGCTTCGACGCTCGGACGCGCCCAGGGCTGGCTCGCCGAACACATGCTCATCGTCGGCGTCGAATCGCCCGACGGCAGGAAGGATTATGTGTGCGCGGCGTTCCCTTCGGCATGTGGGAAGACGAATTTTGCGATGCTCATCCCGCCCAAGGCATTCCAGGAAGAAGGCTGGAAGATCACCACCGTAGGCGACGACATTGCCTGGATCAAACCCGACGAAACGGGCAAACTGCGGGCGATCAACCCCGAAAACGGCTTCTTCGGCGTGGCACCGGGAACTAACTATTCCACGAACCCGAACGCCATGCTCACGATCACCGAGAACACCATCTTCACCAACGTCGCCCTCACCGACGACGGCGATGTTTGGTGGGAAGGCATGGACGGTGCCCCACCAGCCCACGCCATCGACTGGCAGGGCAACGACTGGACTCCTGCAAGCGAAGGCAAAGCCGCGCATCCGAATTCGCGCTTCACCGCACCGATCACGCAATGCCCCGTGGCCGACGAGAATTTCAACGATCCGAATGGCGTTCCCGTGTCCGCGTTCATCTTCGGCGGACGGCGAAACAGCGTCGTACCCCTTATTTTACAATCATTTAACTGGGCTTTTGGAGTCTACCAGGCCGCTACATTGGGATCGGAAATGACGGCTGCCGCCTTTGGAAACATCGGCGAGGTTCGCCGCGATCCGTTCGCAATGCTGCCTTTTGCCGGTTATCACGTGGGAGATTATTTTTCCCACTGGCTCAATTTTGGCCGTCAAATACCGGAGCCGCCGCGTATTTTCTCGGTCAATTGGTTCCTCAAGGACGAGAACGGAAAATTCGCATGGCCCGGCTACGGCGAGAACATGCGTGTGCTGAAGTGGATCATCGAACGCTCACGCGGTGTCTCAAAAGGCTACGAAACGCCGCTCGGCTGGATGCCGCGTTACGAGGATATGGACTGGCGTGGTCTGGATTTTAGCCGCGAGCAGTACGAGAAAGTGATGCACCTCGACCGCGACATGTGGCTCAAGGAAATTGCCATGCACGATGAGCTTTTCTTCAAGCTTTACGACCGTCTGCCAAAGGAAATGACGTTCATCCGCGAACTGCTCGTCTCCAACCTCTGGCGTTCGCCAGAACTAGGCCTCGCGGCCCCGCGTCCCGAGCCCGAACCGGTAAGGGCGGTTGGTAAAGCTGAATAGCTTGCTCGCCATATACCATCTGAGCAAAAAAGACGGCCGTCCGATCGGTCGTCTTTTTTGTTTTCACATGCCTGTCTGTCGTACACTAGCCTCACTCTAATATGAACAAACAACTCGCCCCGACCAAGATGCGTTCGTGTTACAAATGCGGATTTTACGCCGACACGGTCGAGGTGAAATGCCCGCAATGCGGACGAATCCTGCATACCGCAACAGCAACGCGGATTCGCGGATTGCTGTTGATGCTGTGCGGTGTGTTTTTGATGGCGATCATCGGCTACATCTCGATCTGGATGCTCGATGCGATCTACATTCCCGGACCGTCAAAAGCCCAATTTACCGGCACTCAGGAAGAAAAACTCGGCATTTTCGCTCTTTTTGCCGGCATCATCGTGTTTGGACTTGGTTCGTTCATTACTGGAGCGTGGCAGGCTGCGTTTGGGCGGCGAAATAAGACGCTCTCGTGGATAGTCGTCGGGGTCGGGATTCTCATCTTCGCAGGCGGTGGAGGCGTGGTTTGGCTTTTCAAATAGCTCGCGACGAGATTCCCTCAAAACCCCGACGCATCAAATGCGCTATAATTCTGACAAATCAATTTTTCTGGAGTTAATCTAATGGAAAGTTTTCTTGGACGGTACTCGACCTATATTTACGCGGTGCTGCGAATAGTCTCGGGATTCCTCTTTATGTGGCACGGTTCGCAAAAACTGCTCGGCTATCCGCCGCAAACGCCGGCGCCGACCGGCTCGCTTTCGACCGTAATGGCGATCGGCGGAGGGATCGAGCTGATCGGCGGTTTTCTGATCATGATCGGGCTGTTTACGGGCTTCGCCGCATTTCTCGCGAGTGGAACGATGGCATTCGCCTATTTTGGCTGGCACTTCAGCTTTGACGCTTTTTTACCGCTTGTTAATAGAGGTGAACTGGCGGTCGTTTACTGCTTTCTTTTCTTATACATAGCGTCGAGAGGTTCGGGCGTTTGGAGTGTTGAATCGATTTTCAAGGGCAGTCGTTCCGCAGCGGCTGAGAACCCGTGATAAATTGCAAAGCGGTGTCAAATACTTACATCTAATCAACCGAGGAATTTATGGAAGATTTCACAACAACATTTGGTAACTCAGCCGCGGCCGCAGCTCCGGCTGATCGGGCTTCGTTTATTCGTCGAACATATATGCTTCTCGCGATCGCCATTCTGGGGTTTGTCGCGATTGAGGCGTTTCTGTTCTTGTCGGGAGCGGCATCAGGAATATTATCCGTCGTCTCGGGAGCAGGAAGATTGGGTTGGCTGCTCGTTCTCGGCGGATTTATGGGCGTGTCGTACCTGGCAAATCGCTGGGCGATGTCGGATACATCGAGCGCAACGCAGTACCTCGGCTTGCTCTTATACATCGTTGCCGAAGCGATAATTTTCGTCCCGATGATCGCGATGGCGATCTATTATACGGGCGACGCGACGGTTTTGGTTAAATCGGGGATCGTTACACTCGGATTGTTTCTCGGCTTGACGCTAACCGTTTTTATAACGCGTACGGACTTCAGCTTTCTCGGCCCGATCCTTGCGATCGGCGGATTTATCGTTCTCGGGTTTATCATTTCGAGTGCGATCTTTGGATTCTCGCTCGGCAGTTTGTTTGCGTTCGTTATGGTAGCGTTCGCCGGTTCAGCGATTCTTTACCAGACCTCGAACATCCTGCACCAGTACAACACGCGCCAGCATGTAGCCGCGTCGCTCGCCTTGTTTGCCAGCGTTGCTCTGCTTTTCTGGTACATCCTGAATATCTTTAGTTCGAGACGCTAAATGTGCGCTATTCTTGATGTCGTCGCTGAGGCTCGCAAGCTTTGACGGCGGCATCATTATTTTGAAGAGGTAAAACTACAGATGAAAAAACTATCGATGGTTTTTGTGCTCGGTCTGGCTCTCGCCGCTTCTGTCTTTGGGCAAGCGACGCCTGCGGCTCCGGCGACAACTCTGAAGGTCGGCGATTTGGCCCCCGACTTCTCGCTTCCCGACACGACCGGGAAACAGGTAAAATTGAGTGATTTTCGCGGTAAAAAGAATGTTGTGCTAGCGTTTTACGTGCTGGCCTTCACCGGTGGCTGAACGAAGGAACTCCAGGCGTATCAGGCTGATATCGCAAAATTCGAAGCAAAAGAAACTCAGGTACTCGGCATTTCAATGGACAGTTCGCCGTCCAACAAAGCATTTGGCGAAAAGATCGCAGTCACGATGCCCCTCCTCAGTGACTGGAAACGTGTAACTACAAAAGAATACGGCCTCTACAACGAAGCGACCAGCTATGGCCGCCGCGGGACGTTTGTCGTGGATAAGGAAGGCAAGATCGCGAGTGTCGAGATCGGAAACACAGCAGTCGACCCGACCGGAGCACTGGAAACCTGCAACCTGCTGGATAAGAGAAAAGCTGACGCGGCGAAGAATCCGATGTGATTTTTTTTTACGCAAAGACGCCAAGGTTCGAAGAAACTAGGGCGGTTACGGATTGCGTGTACGGGTCTGATCCGCCTGAAGAGGTGGCGTATCGAAACTCACATCGCCTTTTTCGAGTCCGCGTAGCGGACGGCAGCATAAAGCCCAGGGCGTGAGCCCTGGGAAAGGGTCGTTTCATCGATCGAGCCCGCGAATGAGGGCGACAGATCTCCATAAACACGCTCCTGTCGCTGTCTACGACAGCTTAGAAAATCATATCCTGCCATTCCCAGGGCTCACGCCCTGGGCTTTATGCTTTCGCCATCTTCGATGGCTCGAGAAGGCGTCTCAACAACTCTCAAAAGTGCGTTGCACATACAACCAATCCGTAACCGCTCTGGGTACATACCAATTAGCCTCTTTGCCACTTTGCGTCTTTGCGTGAAAAACCCTTCAAACTTATCCCCGAAGACCGTCTGGATCGATCTCGTTGGCGACCAATTCCCCGCCCGCATCTTTCATCAGCACTTCGATCCGGCGTTCGGCGTTCGTGAGTCTGGTGCGGCATTCGCGCGAGAGTTTGATCCCTTTCTCGAAAAGCTCGAGGCTTTCTTCGAGCGGCAGATCGCCGCTTTCGAGGCGGCCGACGATGGTTTCAAGCTCGGCGAGCGATGTTTCGAACGTTTTTTCCATTACTATTTGACCAGTTCCTCGGCTTGTTTTAGCAGCTCTGTAAGGTTGCCGATGCCGAATTCGTCCGCAGCCCTTTTGCCTCCGCCGACGGCAACGGCCATAATTTCCTGTCCGACCTTACGTGCAATTGCAGTTGCGAGCTGCTCGTCTCTGACGCCGACGATCTGCCAGCGGTCGCGATTTTTCTTCATCTTCATCTCTAACGGATGCTCCGGGATCTTGCTCTTAACCACTGCTGTGTCCCCGTTGATCGAGATGTCGAGATATTTCTCTGCTCCCATCACCATTGCGAAGAACGGAACCGAGCCGAACCGAGCCGTACGATCGCGAATAACCCGCGGCAACTCGGCCCTCGCCCGTTCTTTCACCGCGGGAAGCAGCGGAAGAGCGAGCCTCGCGACCTTTTTCAACACCTCTGGCGGCTGCCCACGCCCATATAGTTCTACTGCTTTATTAGTGATCTGCGGAACAAAATCGTCGACCACGCCGTCAATGTCTATGAGCTTTGCGATCTCGGCCTTATCATCGCGTTTCGCGGCATCGACGAGCAGTGCGAGCGAATACTGCGGCGTCGATTTAAGGCTCTGATAATATACAAAAGCGCCGAGCCACGCGACCAACACGAGTCCCAATACAACAAAACCGGCGATCGCGAACGGGCGTTTCGACATTTATTTATTCTTCGACCGATAAAACCTCGGCATTCAGTTTCCCACGCTCAAGGCGGATTTTCAATTTATCGCCGGGTTTTGCTTGCGATGCATTACGCAAAACCTTGCCATCCTCGACCTGTGTTATCGAATAGCCGCGCGTCAGCACCGCGAGCGGCGAAAGGGCGTCGAGTTTGGCAATGTTCACACGCATTTCCTCGTTCTTCGATGCAATAATTGCCTCGATCGCAGTGGTTTTTCTTTGTTCGAGCCTTGCGAGTTCGTTCAGGTGCATCGCAGTCTTGGCACGCAGCGTTGCCGGAGTCAATCGTGACGCAACGTCAGCAAAACGCGACCTCACACGCTGGATCGAGTTGGAAAAACTAAATTGCAGCCCATTTGTAGATTCGTTCAGCGAAGACCTCGCCGTAAGCAGTTTGTAATCCATCATCGACGCGAGCGTCGTCTCGACAGATTGGAGGTCAAAAAGAATATCTTCCTCACGCCCCGCAACGATCTCAGCCGCCGCTGAAGGTGTCGCCGCACGAATATCGGATACAAGATCGGCGATCGTCCAGTCGATCTCGTGCCCGACCGCCGAAATAACAGGGATCTCACTCGCTCTCAAAGCCCGTGCCAAAGCCTCGTCATTGAACGCCCACAGGTCCTCAGCCGAACCGCCGCCGCGCCCGACGATGATGACGTCGATCTTTTCGTGTTCGCCGAGCCCGCGATCGTATTTATTAACCGCCGCGACCGCCCGGCGAATACTGTCCGCCGCACCCTCGCCCTGGACCAAAGCCGGAGCGAGCAGAATGCTCACCGAACGAGCCCGCCGCGTCAAAACTGTCAAAATATCGTGATAAGCCGCACCGGTTCGCGAAGTAACGACCGCCACGCGTCGTGGCAAAAATGGTATTTCCCGCTTAATTTCAGGAGCAAACAACCCTTCCCTTTCGAGTTTCGCTCGGATCTGTTCGTAGGCCGCGGCCAACGCTCCTTCGCCCGACGGTTCGAGCGAATCGACCGAAAGCTGCAGTTCGCCGCGTGCCTCGTAAACCGCCATCCGCCCGCGAACCCGCACGACGATGCCGTTCTGCGGCTTAAACCTGATGCGATAGTTCGTGCCCTTCCAACAAACGCATTTCACCTGCGAAGTCCCGTCGTTGAGGTTGAAATACCAATGCCCCGACGCCGCCTGCATAAAATTTACAACCTCGCCCTCGACCCAAACGTTAGCAAACTGCCGCTCAAGCGCGCCGCGGACCTCCGCGTTTAATTGCGTTACCGTCCACGGGCCATGCTCCACGTCGTCAAGCAAAAATTGAAAAAGTGCGTCGTTCAAAGTAGTTCAATTTGAACACAGTTCCGCGACCCGGACAAAAGTCGATCCAGAGCCAATGCGCATAAAAGCCCAAATTGTTCGCCGACCGGGTTTCGTGTTATCTTTCAGAATGTTTCCAACGCATTGCAGGTTCTTAATACTCTTCTAATGGCAAAACAAAGCGCCGGAATTCTAATGTATCGTCTCGACGAAGAGATCCTCGAAGTTTTGCTTATACATCCCGGTGGGCCGTTCAATCGGAATAAGGATATTGGGGCGTGGTCGATACCGAAGGGTGAGTTCGAACCAGGCGAGGACATCTTTCAGACCGCGACGCGTGAATTTTTCGAGGAATTAGGCTCGCGCGTCTCAGGCGAATTCGTCCAGCTCGAGCCCGTCCGTCAAAAAGGCGGCAAGATCGTCCACGCCTACGCGGTCGAAGGCGACCTCGATGCCGACAGCTTTTTCAGCAACACCTTCGAACAGGAATGGCCGCCGCACTCCGGCAAATTCCACGATTTTCCCGAAGTCGATCAGGCCGAGTGGTTCAACATCCCCGCCGCCCGTGAAAAAATAAATCCCGCCCAAACGGCGTTTCTCGATGAACTGATCACTCGGCTAACCTAAATCCGGTGCGGTCTTCCGAGTGCGTCACGGTCCTCCAGTCATTGATTGGTAGAGTTCCGGACCTTTGACCAATGTCGGATATACCTCTACCAATGACGGCGTTTTCTGTTGTAAAACCTGACTATTCCTTTGACCAATCGGGGCGGTGTTGCGTTTGTCGGGCAATAAATACGGCTGCTTAAACGAAAATGTGGCACGTGTCACATTCTTAGGGTGCTAAGTTTGATCTCAGGCGTTTTTGCACGAAAAGTTTTTTAAGAAACTGCCGGAAACGCGCTATTTTCGGTGGCACATGGTGCAGTTCGTTACATCGGGTGCCTTTGCTCCGGGCGACTGGAACAGGATCTGGTAATGGCACGTGTCGCAGCGTTGATGAAAGGCGAGTTGGCTGGTCAGCTTGGTTGTTTTCCTGGTTTGCGGATCACTTAGGCTTGGAATCTTCGGAAGCAGCTTCGGTTTCTTTCCCGGCCGTGCGTGACAGTCGCGGCACGATGCAACACCGGCGGCTTTTGGGTCGAAGGCGAATAATTCGGTCGTCAGCGTTGTCGTGCGGCCCGCGGGCCACGCGGTTTTGAGCGGCGGCGATTTTGTGAGTTCGGCGGCGGGCTGTGCCGTGTGATGGCATTCGATACAGGCGATCGGGCCGCCGGCGGTGTAGTCTCCGCTGTTGTGCTTGGTGTGGTTGAAGGTGACTTGCCCGGCCTTGGAGCCTTTGGCAAGAATTATCACCTCGGGCATCGTTTTCTGCGCCGCCGGATTCGGCAAACGCTGGCCAAAGGGCTGATCGCTCACGATAAAAAGTAAGCTGACGGAAAGTATCACCGTCACCGCTATCTGACGAATATTTCGCCGCATATCTATTTTGCCGGAACGGCCGCCAATTTTACGCCAACCTTATCGATATTAAAGTAAATTTTCACAGCCTCGTTTGTAGCTTTATCGCTCGCAGCCAGGACGTGATAGTTATGGCCGTCAATCGTTTCTACAGCCTGGGGACCGTGTTTAAGCTCGAGGGCGTTGAGCAGGACGTATTCCTCAGCGATCGAGATCACCTGGTACGCGGTCTTTGCCGAATTGCCGTCAGCATCTTTCAGAATAGAATTTACCAGACCGAGATAGACAGCTTCGTGAAATTTCGCCTTTTTAGGTTCTGCGAGGCCCTGATAGGCCATCGACGCCATGATGTGGGAATTCATATCGACGAAGGTAGTTTTGTGAACTCCCTCCGCGATCTTGACCACATCTTTGTACTTCTTCTCGTTCAAGAGCTGAATCATCTGAGTCTGCACTTTGGGATCAGCCGTACGAGCTTCGATCGGCGTTTTTTCGGCAAATGCAAAACGAAGAGCTTTGAAATCCACGGTTAATTCACCGCCTTTGATCTTTGCAAGCAACGCTTCGTAATCGGCCGCCTGGGCAAGCGCATTTACCGACAGAAGCCCGACGAACAACACCAGAAACAAATGTCTTTTCATATTTTTGATAAGAATATACGCTGACGGGCATCTCGCGCAAGGCTTCGCGGTCTGAATGTATGCTATCGCACGGTAAGTCTCGTGCCGGGCTGTTTTAATTGTTGGTGAAGGATGTTTTTCTAAATATGACAGAAGAAAGCAATACCGGCAGCAACGCCGTCGACCATTCCAAGTGGCCCGGCGAGATAAGAAAGGAGTTCAAACATGATAGACCATAAATGTAATCACGATATCTGCACCTGCATCGTTGCAGGCGGAAACGACTTTTGCAGCGACCACTGCCGCGAAGCCGCCGCACAGGACATCACCGAGATCAAATGCGATTGCGGCTGCCTAAATTGCGCCTAACCACTTCGGACGTGATCTATTTGAATTTTGAACCTTCGCCTTTATTCGGCGGAGGTTTTTTCTACTGTTTTGGGAACTTTTCCCCTCAAACGGCGTGTCGCAAACCGTAAATGGAGAAAATCTATGAAGAAGAGCCTCTTACTGATCACTTTTATCGTCGCGACGGCCGCGATCACATTCGGCCAGGAATACTTTCGTCCTGCGGTTAGTACGACGATCCCGAATTCGCTACGGTACGAGATAGTTCAAACCGTGGGAACGAACCTGAATGTTACGCTACGCCTCGATAAATACACGGGCCGCGTTTTTCTGCTCTCAACATGTCCGCAGCGGAATATTATTGGAATCGTTCCATGCTGGAAAGAAACGACCGTACTCGAACTGCCCAAGCCGGCAGTTGATAGCACCGTAAAATTTCAGATATTTGCTCAAGGCGAGCACAACCAGCGTTATATTTTGATGATCAATAACATCTCCGGACAAACGTGGCACCTCGGTATCGAGGACGGAATTTACAAATGGACTCCGTTCACCGACACGGTAACGTTGCCGCAAAGTTTTGAGATCGTCAGGTAGGATCTATTTGGGAAGCAGCGAACCGTGCGTCGTTAGGTAACCGCACAGGTCATTTACGCCCGTGTTGCCTCCGCAGAGGATCAGAACGATCTTGCTTTCAGGCGTGAAATTATCGCGAAGCTTTTCCACGGCGGCGAGCGTACACGCAGCTGCGGGTTCGGTAATTACCTTCAGCCTTTCGGCGATAAAGACCATGGCCTCGACCGCTTCGTCGTCGGTGACGACCGTGACGCTTTCAAGGTGCTGTATTGTTAAAGCGAGCGTTGTGTCGGAAACGTATGGAGCCCCGAGCGTTTTCGCAATCGAGGTTATTCCGGGCAGTTCGACTGGTTTTCCCGCCTCGATCGCCTGTGACATCGCGTCGGCACCGACCGTTTCGACGCCCCACAGCCTGATGTTTGGATTCATGCCCTTGATCGCAGTTGCAACCCCGCCCGCCAAACCGCCGCCGCCGATGCTGAGAACAATGTCGGTCGCATCTGGCAGATCCTCCGATATCTCAACGCCAACGGTTCCCGCTCCGGCCATTATGTCTGGATCGTCGAACGGATGAACAAAGACACGGCCTTCGGCCTGATAGTCTTTTACGCGGCTAAAGGCGTCAGCGATCGTCGGGAGCAATTCGACCGTCGCACCATAACCGCGAGTCGCCTCGACATACCCGCGTGGCGTATTTTCGGCCATCAGGATAACAGCATCCACACCGAGAGCGGTGGAAGCATACGCGACCGCCTGTGCGTGATTGCCGCCGCTGACCGCGACAACGCCTTTCGCTCGCTCAGGCTCGGACATGTTCAGCATTTTATTGAAAGCTCCACGAGCCTTGAACGAGCCTGTTTTTTGGAACAGCTCGTATTTGACGTAGATATTAAACCCGGTTCGACGACTCAAAGATTCGCTGTGTTCGAGCGGAGTTCGTTTTACATACGAAGCGATCAGGCTTTGGGCATCGTTGATTGAGGTTATGTTCATTGGCAATACTATAACATCGCGGAATGCGGCAGAAATAACCGGGCGATCCGAAAACTACAAATGTGTTGGGTTTTTAGCCGCCGGACAAGTAAAATAGAGTAAATGGAAGAAAGAGAATTGATGACCGAGGCTGATGTTCATGCTTTTGGGATTGAAATAGTATTTAAGCAGCTCGAAGAAGCTGGCTGGACGCCCGAATCGGCGGATGTTTTCGCCGATCGCGAGACGCATCCGCAGATCGTCGGCAACAGAGACGGTGAGACGGGGTTTTTTGTCGTTCGTACCGACATGTACCCCAAACGCGGTCGTATCGAAGGCGAGGAAGTTTTTCAGACGTTGGTGAACCACGCGGCGGCGCACGGTGCTTCATGCTATTTCGCGAGCGTCAGTATTGCAAATTCTGAAGGCAAAACCGAAGAAGAAATGGCTATTCCGATCAAGGGCGTTGCGTTTCACGTTGCTTTCGACGGGCTTGTGCAAATGGCTTTGCCCGAGACAAATGTAGCGACTAGCTAGTCTACGTATGAACAAGACCCGCCTCGAAGCTTTTTCGGACGCCGTCATCGCGATCCTGATGACGATCATGGTGCTTGAGTTGAAAGTTCCGCACGGGGCCGATCTTGAATCGCTGCAGCCGCTGCTGCCCATCTTTCTGGCGTACGTACTAAGCTTCGTTTACCTGGGCATTTACTGGAATAACCATCACCACATGCTCCAGGCGACGCGAAAAGTGAATGGCAAGATCCTGTGGGCGAATATGCATCTGCTGTTTTGGCTGTCGCTGGTTCCATTCGCGACAGGTTGGATGGGCGAGAATCATTTTGCACCGCTTCCGACTGCGATCTATGGTGTGATCCTGCTACTGTGTGCGGTTTCCTACACGATGCTACAGGCAACGATCGTCAGACACGAAGGAGGTGAGAATGAACTTTTAGCGGCAGCCGTAGGTAACGACCTTAAAGGCAAGATATCGATGGTTTTCTATATAATGGCGATACCGCTGGCCTTTGTTCACCAGGGCATTTCGGGGGCTTTGTATGTTTTGGTTGCGGCGATCTGGTTCATACCAGACCGCCGGATCGAGAGGAAAATAAAGTGATAAATTGTCGCCGTTAGGAAATGGCGGCGTTCAGCTTATGTCGAATTACGCTTAAAAAATATAACGGAACAGAACCAAAAGTCCCATCGCACCGAGGATCGACAATATCCACCCAGCCTTGTATTTATCGTCTTTCCAGATCGCACGGCCAACCATTGTTCCGAGAAATGAACCGCCCATACCGATGCCCGCCGTTACGAGCCAGCCGATGACACCGCTCGATATAGCTTCCTTGCCAGGCAATAAGAGCCGAGCCAAAACACCAATAAGTAATCCAATAAAAAGTTGCCAGATGATAGACATATCGTCGCTCCTTATATTTTTGTCCTTGAAATCCAACCGTCTTTTTCTTCTAGTTATCAATACGATAACAGTCATCGCTAAGTTCGGGCAAAGCGTTACGGCTTTGCCTGTGGCGATAGACGAATGTAACCAAATTCCGCGGTAATCTCCCTCGCCGTATTGCACGCCACAAGACCGGCGAGTACAGTTTCCGGGAAATCGGATTCATATTGCCCAGCCTCGCGCCACGAGGAATCTTCATTTTCACGCCAGTAGGCCGAGAACAACTTCCCTGCTCTGACGATCTTCAATTCGACCTCATCAACTTCCGTTTGCAGTTCGTCGGGCGTAACAAGCGGCAAATAGTCTTGGCGATTGCGCACGTCGAGTCTTATCCCCTCGCCGCCGCCCTTGACACCGCCGTACGCTCTTTCGAATCGAAGGTATTTGCCGTCGTCCGCGTAGATCAGCAATCCGGCTCCCTGATAATTCTCTTTTGGCATGAATTTTACGCGGGTCTCGATCTGAAAATCTCCGGTGATCGGCTTCACGTAACGCGGCGCAGTGAGGTTTTCGCCATACATATCCTTGCCATTTGGGATCCTGACACGCAAGACGCCTTTCTTGACGTCTTTTGGCGTAGGTTTATCTTTCTCAGTCGGATCGATCCATTGCCAACCGACGGGCCATTCCGTCGAATAAGTTGAAAAGCTCACGTTTACGGGCTTTTCTATCTTCTCGGCAGGCGGCGGCAGCGGAGCGGGAGTTGATGTCACGGCGGCCTTCTTTGGTTGTTCTGAGGAACCGCAGGCTATCGTAATTAATCCGAGAGCGGCCAACAACAAATATATTGCCGCTGTCGAAAAAATAGGTTGGATTTTGCGTTCTGAACTAAACATCGAACCTCAAGCCTGCCGGATCCATTTCCAAACCTCGGGTATCGTGGCCCGTTTTCCGTACATTAACATCCCCACGCGATAAACCCTAGAGGCTAGCCAGACGAGGGCCGCGATTGCAAGACAATTCAATAACAGCGAAAGCCCGATCTGCCACAACGGCGGCGTTTCGGCCAAAATTCTGATCGGCATTGTAAGCGGTGCAAAGAATGGGGCGATCGAGACCCAGAACGAGAGACTGGAGTTCGGGTCGCGGATCACGGCAAACCCGAAATAAAACCCGATCAGCATTATCATGATCGGCGGAAACGCAAATTGTCCGCCTTCCTGGACTGTCGTAACCATCGAACCGATCAAGGCAAATATTGCAGCGTAGGTAAAATACCCCACAATGAAATAAGCAAAGAAATAGACGATCATGAGCGGCGAGACATTTGGTATCGATGCGAAGATCGGGCTCATGTCTGCCTGAGTCGAAAGGAAGAGGCCTATCGCCGCCAGAGAACCGACCCAGATCCCGAGTTGCGTCAATCCTGCGAGACCGACGCCGACCAGCTTTCCGAGCATAAGTTCGAACGGCCTTGCGGATGAGAACAATATCTCCGCTATTCTCGTTTCCTTTTCCTCGACGACCGCTCCCATTATGACCTGGCCATAGATCGTCAGACTGATGTAGATCATCATTCCGATCACTAAAGAGGCAATAAACAGGGCGTCGCCGTCCTTTTCCTCGCCTTTTTCGTTGATCGATTTCGACTCAAAATCGACATTAGCGCTGAGTGATCTAAGCGTCGATTCATTGATGTTTGCCGCCGCCAGCCGCTGCGAACGTACAGCTTCATTGAGGGCGTCCTTTAGTGTGTCATTGGCGACAAAATCCCCAGCCTTTCTCGACCTGAACTCATATTTGACGTCAGGGCTCTCTATGTTTGCCGGAACGAGAAGATACGCGTCGATTTCGTCGCGAGCGGCCTTGGCGTTGAGTTCCTGACGCACCTGATCCAAAGATTTTCCGGCCGTATCAAAACCAACAAAAACAAAACCGGAAGCGAGTTGGCTCGCACCCGATTTCATCTTCTCTTCCTGCGAAGCGTTTAGATTCCCGTACGAATCTTGTGCCGCTTTGCGTGCTTTTTCCGCTATCTTGTCGGCCGAAAGGTTTTCCTTCAGACGCGGTGCCACCTTCTCGGAAGCATCGACAATCACGAGCCGCGTCGGTTCGCCCTTTATCGAAAAGATAATCGCCGGCACGACCGCAAAACCTGCTCCGATGATCGGAAACAGCAGCGTTCCGAGCAGGAACGTCCATTTAATAACGATCTTTCTGTATTCGTGTTTTACAACCGCGAGGAATTTTCGCATATTCGTCTCGTTAAGAATGTGCCTCCGCGGCTCGCTGTCCGCCGACCTGGGCGATGAAAATATCGTTCAGGCTCGGTTCGATCCGTTCAAATTTCGTAATGATCGATCCTGACGCGATCAGTTTTTTCAACAGATCTTGTGCATCCGCGTCTTTCGCTAACTCGATCTCGATCTCATCTGAGTGAGCAGTTGAGTTTGCGACCAATGTCCGATCTACAAGCACCGATTCGCCGCCGGTCGCTCGCAAGGCGATCAGGTTTTTTCCATAGCTCGCCTTGACCTCGCGAAGACTGCCGCCAATTACCTTTCTCGATTTGTTGATCAGGATGATGTCGTGACAAAGCCGTTCGGCCGTTTCCATCAGGTGCGTCGAAAAGATGATGGTCTTTTGCTTTTGCCTGAACTCGGCAAGAACCTCGATCATAAACTCAACATTTACCGGGTCGAGCCCTGAAAACGGTTCGTCGAGGATCAGTAGATCGGGATCGTGCAGCACGGTTGAGATAAACTGGATCTTCTGTTGCATTCCCTTCGAAAGGTCAGTGGTCTTTTTATTCTTCCACTCGCTCAGGTCCATTCGTTCGAGCCACTGGTCGATACGCTTATCCGCGACCGATGTCGGAACATCTTTCAGGGCCGCAAAATAGCGGAGCTGATCGACGATCTTCATCTTTTTATAAAGCCCGCGTTCCTCAGGCAGATATCCTATACGGTCCTGCATCTTTCCAGACATATGCTCGCCAAAAAGTTCGATGCGTCCATCGTCGGGAGCAGTGATGCCAACGATCATACGGATCGTGGTTGTCTTTCCGGCACCATTTGGGCCGAGAAATCCAAAAACGCGGCCCGCACGCACGTCAAAACTAAGGCCTTCGACGGCCGTGTAGTCGCCGAAGCGCTTTGTAACGTTATCAACCCTCAGAGTTACAGTTTCGTCACTCATATTTGACCACAAGATTACCATGCAGGAGCCCTTTGCTGATAACGCATAAAAAAAGGATGGATGCCTTAAGGCAGCATCCATCCTCTGTTTCGGGCGATTCGAATCCCGATTACCTTCATCGTCGGATACCGAAGGCAGTAGCAATGCCTTCGGAACCTTATAGATCAAGGCTAATATAAGGATAACTGAAAACTCGCGACGATGTTTGTAAGCCAGCACACAAAAAATTCATTTCGTATCTCTGGTTGTTAGTTGTTACGACTAATGGCAAAATGTGTTAGTCCTACAGCCGAAAAATGGAAATTTTTCTTTATCGCAACGGTGCTGACAAGGTCGAGGAGGGCTTCACTCGCGAGGAACTCCCAGCGCTGATCGCCGATCCGACGAACGTCGTTTGGGTTGATCTGCAGGGTGAAACCGAGGAGCACCTTGCGGAAGCAAAGGATGTTCTGCTTAACGTCTTTAAGTTCCACCATCTGACTGTCGAAGACTGTGTCGAAACCCGCAATCAGCCAAAGATCGAATCCTTCGAGAACTACCTTTACTTCATTGTCCACGGTATCAAGCCTAACGAAACCAACCCCTCAAATTTTGTAACTAAAGAACTTGACGGATATCTGGGGGCGAATTTCGTGGTCACGTTTCACGTCCTGAGATTTAGAAGCATCAAATCAGTCAAGCAAAAGATACGCAGCAGTACATTCGTCTGCAAACGTGGTGCAGCCTATTTGCTCCACCACATCCTCGATGAACTCGTCGACCTTTACATGCCGATCGTAGACGAATTTGATGAGGCTATCAATCAGCTCGAAGACCGCGTTCTAGATATGCGGCGAACCAATAATTCGGTGCTCGGTGAAGTGATGGATATCCGCCGAAGCGTCGCTCGTCTTCGACGCATCTCGTCGCGCCAACTAGAGGTACTCTATCGCATGTCGCACGGCGAATTCCCCGTTATCCCGACCAACGTACTTCCATTTTTCCGCGATGTACATGACCATTTACTCCGCATCTCGGATTTGTCCGAGGGCTATCGAGATCTGGTTTCGGGCCTCTTTGACATCCATTTTGCCGTCGTCGGGAATCGGACAAACGATGTGATGAAAACGCTCGCGGTACTCTCCGCGATCATCCTGCCGCTCAGTTTGATCGCCGGCATTTACGGCATGAATTTTGAGAACATGCCGGAGTTGAAAACCGAGTTCGGCTATTTTCTGACCCTGGGAACGATGGCGCTTCTCACGGTCATCCTTCTGGTGTATTTTTGGCGACGCGGCTGGATCTTTCAAAAGGACACAGAAGTTCCGATAAAACCGCAAGCAAACCGGGATTTCGAAGCAGGCGAGTAGCTCTACAATTTCTTTTCAAGCAACCGCTGCACCTGTAGGTCACCGAAGCCGTAAACGCCCGCTCGTTTCGTAAATTCCGGGAAAACGTGATCAAAATCGGTGATTCCCTCGGAGTTGATTTCTTCAAGTATCCTGAGCGGCTTTTTATCCATCTCGACCGCGGCCTGGACGACTTCGGAAAGATATGGGAAGCGAGTCGAGTCCGAATCCAAAAAATCCGTCATGCGATCAAACTCGCGGAGGCTAAACGCACTCCATAACTCTTCTCCGAGCTTTATATCGCCGCTCGTAAACAATTGCCTTGCATCGAAGCATCTTTGCAGTTCATCAGGACCAAGCCGGCCAAAACCTGACCAACGATCGTCCGCGCTCAGAACAGCCGGTTCGACGCGGAAGAGATTCGCGCCTGAATCGGCAAGTTTTGCGAGACAAAACCACATATTCACGCTGCAAAAAAGTTCGTACTCGAACCATAGATTTACTTCGTCGTCTGCTGTTATTTCGGCTAATTTTTCCAGCTCGTCGGCAACGCGTTCGTGAAAAACGATCTCGTCCTCGGCGTATTCGGTAAGAATAAACCGCGCCCGTTCATCCCAGAATTCATCAGGCGTTTTCGCGTCAACCGGCCCCACGATCAGTGCGTCACGAAAAACAATGACGTCGCCTTCGATACCCGTTTTCTTAAATTCTTCAACAAGCGAATCGCCCGGCAATACATGATAGATCATACAAGCAAATATATTGCGTATCCGACCGCAAGACAAATACCCGCATAGACGCCGGCGACAATGTCGTCCGCGCAGATGCCGAGGCCGCCCGGTAAAACTTCAAGCGTGCGAATTGGATAAGGTTTCCAAATATCGAATGCCCGAAACAGAAGAAAGCCCGCTAGAATGAACGGCCAGCTGAGACCGAATGGTACAAAACAGAATGTAACAAGCTGTCCCATTACTTCGTCTACAACAGCCTCCGACGGATCTTTGTTTCCAAGCAGTGGTATCGAGCGGCCTGCAGCCCAGATGCCTAAAAGGCAAAAAAGCAGCAAAAGGACATACAGAATGCCGTGAATTGCTGCCGCGACTCCAGGATAAAGCGAGCCAAGGATTTGAAAGGAAGTCAACTGCCCGCCAATCTCGCCCGGATTTACATGAATACCCGAGACTATTCCCGCTGCCCCCAAGTAGATCAATACGCCAACCGCCGACCCCCAAGTGCCCGGAGCGATCGGCCCGTAACCGACGCCAAACGTAGTCAACGCAAGGGCGACGTAATCGACGAAGCCTGAGGGTTTACGTTTTTCGACTGGGGTTTTCATTAATTGCTCAGTTGCCTCTAGCTTTACCAAGAGCTTCGGCTAAAGCCTACTTTCATCAATGCCCTTGACCACGCTCTAAAGAGCGTGGCAATTTTATTAAAACTCAATTCCCTGCTGGGCAAATATCCCGGCGTAGAATGGATGTTTGATCTCTTTCATTTCCGTGACGAGATCTGCCGCATTGATGACTTTTTCGAGAGCGTTATCTACATTTCGGCCTGTCAGGATGATGTGAAGGTGCGGTTTTTCCGCCCGGACCGCGCGAATTTCTTCGAGCACGGCCTCGATATTCAAAAAGCCATAGCTCAAAACGTAAAGCAACTCGTCAAAAACCAAAAGGTCGTAATCCCCATTTCGCATTTTCTCGACGCAGAGATCCCAAGTTTCTTTAGAAGTCCTTATATCCGTTGATTTATCGTTAGTATCCCATGTGAAGCCGTCGCCCATGGTGTGGACCTCGATGCCGAGCTTTTCGAAGGATTCGTGCTCGCCGTATCGGTCGGTTCGCGACTTCATGAACTGGATCATGCAGCAATCCATCTCGCGTCCGGCGGCACGCACCATCACGCCGATCGCGGCCGTCGTCTTCCCCTTACCGTCGCCGGTATTGACCATTAGCAGCCCTTTCGTATTTTCACGGTAGTCTTCCCGCCGCCATTTATAGCGTTTTTCAGACATATATTGTATTGAAATCCCGCCTAAAGCCGGCAGATGGCTTGAACTATTTATGCGTGCGCTCGTTCGACCGCCTTGGCCAGGGCAGCAACGATCTCTGCTTCCTTTTCATCCCAATCGCCTTCGATACTGAGGCCGGAAGCGTTCTTGTGTCCGCCGCCGCCAAAGCCCTCAGCAACGCGGGCAACGTTGATATCGCCCTTGGAACGAAGACTCGCCCGAAACTTGTTCGGCCCAACTTCACGCATGTAGACAACGGCGACGACTTCGCGGGCTGCGAGCGGTATATTCACAAACCCGTTGTTGTCACCATCGATCGCTTCCGCAGTCTCCTGCATCTTCAGCGTTTGCCGCATCGAGGCGATCTTTCCCGTTTCGTTACGTTTAACGGTGCTGAGGACCTGGCGCATCAACTCGATACGCGACCAAGGATAATTGTTATAAACCGCTTCGCCGATCTTCTCCGGCTTTGCACCAGCTTTGATGAGTTCAGAGGCGACTTTGAGTGTTCGATCGGAGGTATTGGGGAAGTGGAATGAACCTGTGTCGGTCACAAGCGCCATATAGACGCATTCGGCGATCTCTTTTGTGATACGGCCGCCGATGGCTTTGCAGAGATTGTAGATCATCTCACCGACCGCCGATGCGGTCGAATCGATCCAGTTTATCGTGCCAAAATGCTCGCTCGTCGCGTGGTGGTCAATGTTTACGGTAAATTGGCTTTCCAGACCGTCGATGCCCGGACGTGTTAGATCGCTGCATTCGATGATGAAAACCGCGTCGTACTTGCCGTTTACGTATTTAACATCGCGGATCTCATCTGCGCCCGGTAGGCTGCGGTATGCAGGCGGAACTTCGCCGTGCACGATAACCTCAGCCTCTTTACCTAAAGACCTGAGCAGCCAACATAATCCGAGAGACGAACCCACACCGTCACCATCCGGCTTGATGTGTGTCGTGATCGCAAATACGTTCTTATTTTCAATTAACTCAACAACTTGACTTAGCACTTCGTTAGAAGTGGTGAGTTGTCAGTTGTCAGTTGTCAGTTGTCAGCAGAGATCTCTCTTACTGACTACTGACTACTGACTACTGACTACTCCTCACTCTCATCCTTCTTAATTTCCCCTTTTCTCGTGAGATCATCCAATATCTCACTGACTCTCGAGGCATTTTCCTCCGCCGTGTCACGGACAAAGTGAACGTGCGGCGCGTGCCTGAGGTCCAGGTTCATCGCAACTTGCTGACGAACAAAGGTCGCTGCATTTCGCAGCGATTTCAAAGCTTTTTCTATCTCTGCTTCAGTTCCGCGAATCAGAACATAGACCTTCGCATCCCGCAAATCCGGCGAGACTTCGACGTCGGTCACGGTCACCATCTCAAGCCGTGGATCGTTAAGCTCAAACCCAACGACCTCTGCGATCTCAATTTTTAACGCCTCGCCGAGGCGCTCTGGCCGGCGCATCACTCGTTACAACTCCGTCGCCGCGAATTTCTCGATGATAAATGCCTCGATCTCATCGTCGATCTTAATATCGTTGAAATTGACGAGGCTGATACCACATTCGAAGCCCTGTTTGACCTCATTCGTGTCATCCTTAAACCGTTTCAGAGCAGCAATGTCGCCATCCCACATGACAACGCCGTCGCGAATAAGACGAGCCTTTGCCTGACGGCGAATAAGCCCTTCCGTAACGCGGCAGCCGGCGATAGTGCCGATCTTGGAGACCTTGAACGTTTCCAGAACGAGAGCTTTACCGAGGATCGTTTCTTTCTCGATGGCGTCGAGCATACCGATCATGGCGGCGGTGATCTCTTCTTCGACCTTGTAGATGATCGAGTGGAGACGGATATCCACGTCCTCTTTCTTGGCAATATCAGCAACGCGGGCTTCGGGGCGTACGTTAAATCCAACGATCACGACCGCCGTCGAAGCGTCGTCAGCCTGAGTCGCCGAAGCAAGCAATACGTCGGATTCCGCGATCGCACCGACACCGGCACGAATCACGCGTACCTTGACCTTCTCGGTCGAAAGTTTTTCGAGCGTTCCCTTGAGCACCTCGACCGAACCTTGTACGTCGGCCTTGAGAATTACAAGGAGTTCCTTGATCTCGGCCATACCGAGCGATTCGATACCGCGCTTGGTGGTCTTGAGCATCGCAGCCTGACGAGCGTGCATTTGACGCTGCTGAGCAATATCCTGGGCTCGCTCCACATCCGCAACAACCTGGAAAGTGTCACCAGCCTGTGGAACGCCCTGCAAACCGAGAATCTCGACCGGTGTTGACGGTTCGGCCTCGGTTACAGCCGTGCCTCGATCCGAGAACATCGCTCGGATCTTGCCTGAGAATTGTCCGACAATAAAAGGATCGCCGACTCGCAGGGTTCCCTGCTGTACGAGAGCGGTCGCAACCGCACCTCGTCCCTTGTCCAACTTGGCTTCGAGAACCACACCGGACGCACGACGCGTCGGACTTGCTTTGAGATCGAGAATATCTGCCTGTAGCAGTACAGTTTCGAGCAAAGTGTCGAGATTGGTATGCTGTTTGGCAGAAACCTCAACCATTTCCGTTTCGCCGCCCCATTCTGTCGGCTGTAGGCCAAGTCCGGCGAGGCCATTCTTGACGTTGTCGACGTTTGCGCCCGGTTTGTCGATCTTGTTGATAGCCACAATGATCGGAACACCGGCGGCTTTTGAATGCTCGACTGCCTCGATCGTCTGCGGCATGACGCCATCGTCAGCCGCGACGACGAGGATAACTATGTCCGTCGCCTTCGCACCGCGGGCACGCATCATGGTGAAAGCTTCGTGGCCCGGCGTATCGAGGAACACGACGCGACGCGGCTCGTCGGGATTGTCCGAATTCGGCACCATCACGCTGTACGCACCGATGTGCTGGGTGATACCACCAGCTTCGCCCTCGGCGACGTTGGCCGAGCGAATGGCATCGAGCAGCGACGTTTTACCGTGATCGACGTGACCCATGACGGTAATTACCGGAGCACGCGTAAACTCAGTATCGTCAGCATCCGCCGCGATCAGTTCTTCGAATTCCTGCTCGATGACCATTTCCTCGAACGGTACGAAGCTGACTTCGAATCCAAACCCGAGGGCCAGATCCTTGGCCATTTTTTCGCCGATCGGCTGGTTGAGCGTCGCAAACACGCCCTTCTTAATTAGAAGCTGCACGATATCTCTTGGCGTAATGCCAAGCGCCTCGGCAAACTCGCGGATAGTCGCTCCATCGGTCAGACGCACGACGCGAAGGCCTCCGCCCTCGACGGCACCGACCTGGTCCATCACGCGTTCTTCGATCGAACGCTTCTGCGGAGCATCGACGTCACGCTCGGCAAATCTGCCGGTCTTATCGTTCTTGCGTCCGCCCGAACGGCCGGGACGGCGGCGGTTGTCGGCCGGCGGCGTGTAGGTCATCTGCGGCGCCGCATTCTCGCCCGGCGTTCCGCGGAATTGGAGCGGACGGCCATCAGGGCCGCGGGCCGGAGTCATAAGGCTGCCGGTTTTAGTCGGAGCATCACTGACCAGACGGTCGCCCGGTTTGATCCCCTTCTTGAGGGCGTCGGGGCTGAGTGTAAGCCGCTTGACAGTCGTTCCGCTCGGGCCGACGACCGGTTCGGCCGCCGTTTCAACCACGGCCGGCGTTTCGTCAGCGGGCTGAACCTCGACCGTTTGTTCCGTCTGCTGCTCGGCAGGCACGTCAACCTGCGGCGTTTCGACCTTCGGTTTAACTACCCGTCGGGGAGCAGTCGTCGGAACCTCAACCTGAGTCTCTTCAACAACGACGGGCTCTTCGACCTCAACTTCAGTTTCGGCAACGACTTTTTTGGAAAGTTTTTTGACTGATGGTGCGGCCGTTGGGGCTTCGGCCGGCGTGGCCGCTGTTCGTTCAACTGGAACAGGCTCAGCCGTTTTCACGGGCGCTTTGACAGGCGTTTCGATATGCGCCGCTTCCACGTCGTGTTCGGTGGTTTCAACCGACTCGTCGACTGGTCTGGCCGCAGCCTTGATGACCTTGATCGCACGCTTTGGTGCCGTTTCTGTCTTCGGGAAGTACTTGCTGCGAACCTTCTCGGCGATCTCAAAAGGAACGGAATTTGATGCGACACTTACGTCCGCGCCTTCGCGGCGCAGATCTTCCATGACGCGCTTTGTGTCCTGTTTCACTTCGCGTGCAAGATCGTAGATTCTAATGCTCTTTCCAATCGCCATATTCAATTAAATTCTTGCGTCCCGACGCGTTTTGTGTGATGTGCTTTAATTCATAAACTTTATTTAGTTTGCACCAATATCCCGCGCCAAAATTATTTCTTCTTTTTCTTGGCCGGAGCTTCTTCCGCAACGACAGCCTCGACAGGCTCGTCTTCGGTCGAAACAGCTTCCTCTTTCGCTTCCGGCTGGGCTGCGTCTTCTGCAACAGTCTCAGCCACTTCACCCTCGACCGTTTCATCGGTAGTTTCCTGAACTGCTTCCTCATCGGCTTCGGCTTCCGGGCCTGATTCAGCCTCATCCGTGCTTACTTCAATGCCCATCTCAGCATTTTTGGCACCGACGATAACATTCGCCGCGGCTTTGATCGCTTCGGCTGAATCGAGACTGATATCGAGGTACTCGACGAGGTCATCGACCGAAGCGGCTGCCAGGGCCTCGACATCCGCGATTCCCTTCGATGCCAAAGTTTCCGCCTGAGATGTCGTCACACCTTCGAGAGCCGTGATCGGCACCGCCTGGCCGGAAGCCATCATTTTGCCCATCTTCTGAGCAATTTCCTTCTTGAGCAGCTCTTCGCTGACGATCTTGATCTCCCAACCGACAAGACGCGTAGCGAGACGGACATTCTGTCCTTTCTTACCGATTGCAAGGCTAAGCTGATCCTCGCCAACAATGACTTCCATCAAACGGCTTTCGATATTCGTAATGCGAACCTGCGAAACCTTCGCAGGCGACAAAGCATTTGCGGCGAATACCGAAGGCTCGTCCGACCATTCAATAATGTCGATCTTCTCGCCGCGAAGCTCTTTAATGATCGCCTGAACGCGCGATCCTTTCATACCAACGCAGGCTCCGACCGGATCGACATCTTTTTCGTTGGACGTGACCGCGATCTTTGCTCGGTCGCCGGGTTCACGAACTGCCGATTTGATGACGACGGTTTCGTCGTAAATTTCCGGCACTTCCATCTCAAACAAACGCTTGAGCAATTCCGAGGAAGCTCGCGAGCAGATGATCTGCTGGCCTTTCTGTTCCTTAGAAACATCAACTATAACGACGCGAATCCGTTCGCCCTGATTCCACATTTCGCCACGTGACTGCTCGCGTCGCGGCACGATCGCTTCCAGATTGTTGCCCAGATCGACGATCATGTCGCCGCGTTCGAAGCGTTTGACCGAACCGTTGATCAGCTCGCCTTTGCGGTCGATGTATTCGTCGTAAACCTTCTCGCGAATTGCTTCGCGGACCTTCTGAACCAAAATCTGCTTTGCGGTCTGAGCCGCAATACGGCCCAGTTCCTCGGTCGGCAGCGGTAAAAGCAGCATATCGCCGATCTCGATCTCATCGCCGGCAAGCTCGATAGCTTCCTCAAGCGAAAGCTCGGCAAGCGGATCCTCGACCACCTCGACGACTGTCTTCTGTGCCGAGATCTCGATCGCTCCTTCCTCATTGTTCCAATCCACAACGACGCTATCACCCGTTTTGTCCTTGAACTGCTTGCGGGCTGCCGCACGAACGGCGTCCTTCATCGCCTCGATGATCATATCGCGGTCCAAGCCCTGCTCGTTGCACAGTATCTCTATACTTTGTCCGATGGATGATGTCATAACTTACTCACGCTCAATCGTTTAAACATTAATTATCGTTACAGCCATTTATTTATGGCCAAATTCTTTTGAAAGATCGATCTTCAAATTCGCTTTTGTGACTTCCGGGTATTCAAATCTGACAGATCCTTTCGTCCGGTCGGAAATCGTTATCTTTTCGCCCTCGACACTCGCGATCTCGCCAATAAAGGTCTTTTGCCCGTCGATCTCCGTCTTGACCTTTACCTTTACAAGCTGCCCCGTAAATTTCACGAAATCAGCAAGCGAATAAAGTTCCCGCTCGATGCCCGGCGACGAAACCTCCAGAACATACCGCGTCGGGATTACATCCTCGCCATCAAGCACTTCCTCGACGCCGCGCGAGACTATCGTACAGTCTTCCAGCGTCACACCGCCTTCTTTGTCAATAAAGATCCTGACGACCAGATCCTTTTTCGTGCCCGCCGTTTCGACGTTTACAAGCTCGACACCGTTCGCCCCGGCCACCTTTTTGGCAACGCCTCTAACGTACTCAGTTATCGAAACCTTATCCATCGTTACCAGAGCAAAATAAAAAGTGGGTCGCGAAACCCACTCGACACGTAATTCCGCGCTTCGTAGCAAACGAAAAGTTTATACAAACCGCATCGATTTTGCAAGGAGAAAACGAAAGCCGAGTCCTCGAAGTAAATACACGCGTCCCTCTCGCTATCCGTGCTTGGCCGGAAAGCAGCTCGAAAAGTAAGAAAAGCGTTGACATCCATTGAATCCAAGCGTTACGCTATCATTGGTTAGTCATTTTTTGACTATGTTAAACATTCTGTTTTTGTCCGCGGGTGATCCTTAGCTGAAATACTCCAAAGACGCTGTTCCATTTCCGGAACTAATACTTATAGAACCTTCCAAAAGAGGATCGGAGAACCATGAGAAATTCCGTTGTATCGTTTTTCGCGTCGAGTAGTCGATCGTTGTTAGCTCTCACCCTAATTTTCGCTGTCGGAGCCGCAAGTTTCGGTGCCTGGACGGTCAATGCTCAAGGCGGACGGGTCATCAGGCTCGTCGACGTTAGCACCCAACAGGGCCAGCAGGTCATAGTCGAGATTCAAATCGACTCGCAGGGGAATGAATCATCCGCGAGTTTTTCAGTAAACTTTGACCAAAACAAACTCTCAAGTCCGCTCGTAACTGTCGGTACGGGTGCTCCAGCCGGATCGCAGATCTCAACGAACATGACCCAGGCCGGCTCGGGCCGCATCGGGATACTGATCGATTCGACAAACGCCTATGCATCGGGAACGCGGCAGATGATGACGATTCGGTTCAACGTTGCCGGCGGTGCTCCGTCAGGCCCGTCGACGATCAGTTTTGGAGGTATTCCAACGTCGCAGAGCGTCGCAACTGCGGTCGGAGCCCTGGTAACAGCAACATTTCAAGCTGGCACCGTGACGATCGGAACAGGCGGCCCAACTCCAACCCCAACTCCCGTATCAACGCCGAGTCCTACTCCAACTCCCGTAACAACACCAACGCCGACACCGACTCCAGTATCAACGCCGAGTCCAACCCCAACTCCCGTAACAACACCCACACCGACGCCGACCCCGGTTGTAACGCCCACACCAACACCGGTAGCAACGCCGACTCCGACACCAACACCTGTGGCAACTCCGACGCCAACACCTACGCCGGTTGCTACACCAACGCCGACACCGACCCCCACACCGACACCAACGCCGGTCGCGACTCCGACACCAACGCCGTCTCCAACGCCGTCGCCAACACCAAATACCCCTCCGGGAACAAATGTTTTTGTTCAGGAACCAAACAGCAGAGCAAACGTGACATTCGGTACAGTTTTTCAGCCGGGCGACACGACATTCGCCCAGATCGCCGGAGCATCGGCCGGGTTCCCGCCAAGCGGCTACACATTGGCCAATGAGGGCCTGCATTTCCGCGTAATGACGTCGGCGATATTTGCTGCACCAGTCACAGTTTGCATCGTGGCGTTCGGGATCGAGGACCCTGAAGATTTTGCCCGTCTGCGAATACTTCACCGCGAAGGCTCCCAACTTGTGGACCGCACGATCCTTCATCCTGGCTCCCCGGCACCAATCTTCGTGACGCGTCAGGTTTGTGCCCGTGCGGATGAGCCCGGCGACTTTTATATGACGTTTGGCCCCACATTTACCGTTACCGGACGCATTCTAACGCCGAACGGCCAGGGACTTCGAAACGCCGTCGTCTCGATCACAGATTCGCGCGGCGTGCGGCAAACAACGACGAGCAGCTCATTCGGAGCGTACGTATTTGCAAACGTCCGCGGCGGCGAAACCTATACGATCAGCGTCGCGTCCAGGCGATATCGATTCGCCCCACGCGTAGTATTCGTTCCGTCCAACCTCAACGATGTTGATCTGATCGGATTGGAATGATCTTCGCACTATCGATAAGCAAAAACGGGGCCTGGAAATTTCGGGCCCCGTTCTTTTGTTTTGCCGCTGTTGACGAAACTTACTCCTGGCCCGTGAAATCAACATTCGTCAGACTACCGTTGATCTGGAGAACTTGCGGGGAAAAACGGTAGCGCTTATTTGCAACCGATATTGAATGCGTGAGGCCGACGTTAACGTTTGAAAAGGAATATATACCAAACGAACTCGTCGTCGCCGTTCGTCTGATCCCCTGCGGGTCCGTGAGAGCGACAATGGCATTTCGAATGGACGTTCCACCGGGCGACGTGACGCGGCCCGAAATAGTTACCGCAGCGTTCGGGTTGACGGTAAAGTAATTGCGAAACGTATTCGCCGTTCCATATCCAACGCCGATGTGCGAACTCATATTCCATCGGTATTGCCCATCAGCGACCAATATTCCGGCGGGCAGCGTGAAGTTGGTGCCCGTGATCGGCTGTGCTACCGCAGTTTCCGAATTGAAGACGAGATCGTAGGTCGAACCATTGAATTTGCTTACGTAAAGCGAGTAGCCATCGGCTCCCGTCATCGGCTCCCATTGGAACGTGGGCGTCAGCGTCGAAACGACCGCTCCGGGCGCAGTCTGATTACCCGGCTCGGTCAGATTCGGCGGCGGTGGGATCGTGTCGGGGCCCATCTGGAATATTCCGTTTCTGAGGCCACTGGGATTGCCGTTGGCGTTGTAGTAGTGGTTGACGATCCAGACAAAATCCTTGCCTTGATTGATCGACCACCGCTGCGAGCCCCACTGACACATTCCCCGGCCGTGTCCAAAAAAAGCTTGTCCAGCATCGACCGGATCACTCAAACACGGCCATGTGCCATTATTTCCCGTGAAACCATCAGCACATCCGCCGAGATTGTTTTCAGCCGAATATTCGGAAAACAAGACGTCGGTCGAGGTCGAATTCACAACAATCGAGCCGGTAGTTTGGTTGGTTGCGTTATTTGTACTAGTCGCCGAATCGGTCGGGTCGCAGACCTGGCACGAGGTTGTATTACAAATATCGTAATTGGCAGCGTTTATCGGATGATTCACGTGATACGCACCATAACTGCGAAATGCGATCGCACCCGCCTTCAACGAATTTGCGTTCCAGGACGAGATCCACTCGTCGTCCAGCCCAAAGCGAACGTAGGCGTCGAGCGTATAAACAGTAAAAACCGTGCAAGAAGTCCGTCCGCTCGGACAAGTCGATCCGACGCGAATGCTCGCCGGAACCGTCACCAGACTCGGCTGAGTAGGAGCAGCTAATTCGTGAAAAACGGGCGGTTCGTAGTTCTGGGTATTTTTTAGTTCCTCGGCACTTAAACGAAGCTTGTGAGTTCCATCCTCAACTACTCCATCGTCTTTTGTATCGATAATGAAGTGAACCGCACCTTCGGGGATCATCGTGTTCGGCCGGCGATAGATCACTTTTCCTTCTTTTTCAACGATCAAAGTCGCCATCTCCGGCAGATCACCGGCCGGATCGACCGGCAGAGTCGGGACAAATAATTTGAAATAACCCGAACTGTCGGATTCGGAAAACTGATCAAATGTATCGATTGAAATGCGAGCATTCGCGACAGGCATTCCGTTTTCTTCGAAAATATGCCCGTGGATCAGCGTCCTACCTTCGCGGGCATTCGCGGCGATCGTTTCGCTTCGCATCGAAACCGGAATGTCGACCGGGTCAAGGTAAACCGTTACGTTCAGGCTGTTTCCGTCGACACTGAAATAGGTTTTGATCGGGCGATAGCCATTCGCTTCAACGTCAATGTCGGTTCTGCCTTTTGATGACACAGTTCCCTTTCCGCTTTCGTCCGCTAAGGCCCGAAAGACGGCCCCGTCGTTCGAGATCGACCGAAGCGCCGCTGGGACACGGCGGCCAGAAACACTATCGCGAACGGTGATGTTGATCGAACCGGTTTGACTCGGCAGGGCCGAGAGAAGGCCTGAGAATGAAAAACGGAATCCACTCGCCTCGATCGAGTGTGAAGGGAACAAAAAGCTAGCAGCAAGCAGAAAAAGGAAAATCGCGGCCAGAACGCCGAACTTTTTTGACAGGTGTTTCACGAAAAGGACCCTCCTTAAATATTGCCGACAGAATGTTTGAACAACATAATATCCCAATTGACGCGCTTACGCCATTAGGAAAAGCAATACGCAGGCAGGGAAAGCATCAGCGAATGTGATCAGTTGGCAAGAGTAAGAAATGCGGAACGAGCTGCTCCGATGATGCCGGCGTTGTCGCCAAGTTCGCCTTTTACAAGCTTTGCACGTGCCGCCGCTGCCGGATAAGCACGAAGGCGGATCTCGGATTCCACGTGAGTGGCAAACGCGTCCCACCCTTGAGTGACACCGCCGCAAATGACTAGCATTTCAGGGTTTAGAGCGTTTGCAAGGCCTGCCAGAGTAATCCCGAGATAGCGGCCCATCGAGCGAAAGACCGCGTCGGCCATGCCATTTCCCGCAATATGAGCATCGTAAACATCCTTCGCCGTCTGAACATTCATCCCGCTATCGCGGGCCAGCCGAACGATAGCTGTTGCTGAGGCGTATTGCTCGATGCAGCCGTGACTGCCGCATCCGCACGGATGGCCTTCGGGTTCGACGCATATGTGGCCGATCTCGCCGCCGATGCCGTCCTTGCCGCGAATAGCTTCGCCGTTGATGATAATGCCGCCGCCGATCCCTGTTCCAAGCGTTACGCAAACAACATTATCGAGGCCGCGCGATGCTCCGATCCAATGCTCGCCGATACCGGCCGCCGTAGCATCATTCTCAACCGTCACCGGCAGATCGAACAACTTCCGCAGTTCGGACTTTAGGTTCATGCCGACGAGACTTGGAAGATTGGGCAGTTTTGTGAGAACGCCGTCGAAATCCTTTGCAACTGGTGCCGGGGCCGTAAATGCTATTCCCGCGAACGACTTGCCTTCGCTACCAGCTTCAAATCGTCCACAACATTCGTCAGCCATCTCGCGAATCTGCTCAATAAGCTTGGACGGAGCAACGTCTCGCGGAACCGGACGTTTCACGAGATGAAGGATCGCCCCGTCGCTATCTACGGCGGCGATCCGCAAATTTGTACCGCCGAGGTCGGCAGCAAGAACAACTTTTTTCATCGAGTGAACTTATTTAGTAGCAGCTTTTTTCGGGCGATCGGCTTCAGGAACATTCTTATAAATATCTTCGAACTTTGCCCAGCCGTCTTTAACAACCGTGTCCATCAAATTCGCCTTATCTACCGTTGTAACTTCAAGCAAAATTGCCGGAACTTCCTTTTTAAGCGTGTCGTTCATGAACGGCTTGGTGTCGAGCTTTTCTTTTTTGGCCAGCTTGATCGCGGCATCGACAGCGGCATTTGCGAGCGGAGCGATCGGCTTATAGACGGTCATCGACTGCTTCCCTTCAGCGATTCGCTGTAGGGCGTCCAGTTGTGCGTCCTGCCCGGTAACAAGGATCTTGCCCGCAAGTCCTTTCTTTTCAAGGGCGGAAACAACACCGCCGGCCATTCCGTCATTTGAGACGACGAAAGCCTGGACATTATCGTTGTTCTGCGTCAACGCATTCTCGGCCATTTTCAAAGCTTCGTCAGGACGCCAGTCGGTCATGAAGTTGTCTGCAACGATCTTGATCTCTTTCTTGTCGATCGCCGGCTGCAATACAGCCAGTTGTTCCTTCTTCATAATAACCGCATTATTGTCGGTCGAAGCTCCGTAAACCATTACGTAGTTGCCTTTAGGAGCTTTTTGGAAAGCGTATTCCGCGATTTTTCGGCCGATGACCGGCACCTGATGCGAGATATACGCGTCGATCTTGTCCGAATTAATGAGGCGATCGTAACTGATCACCGGAACGCCCTGAGCTTTCGCCTTTTCAACCATCGACGCCGCCTGCGTGGCGTCGTGAGGAGCGATAACCAGAGCCTCGACCTTTTGCGTTAGCAAATTATCGACGTCATTCGCCTGCTTGTCAGCCTTATTATCAGCTACCGTCACCACGCAATCTACGTTCAGCTCCTTGCAGCGGGCCTCAAACGCGTCCTTATCACGCTGCCAACGCTCCTCCTTCAGCGTGTCCATTGCGAAGCCAATCTTCATGCGCTTTTCTTTTGGCGCTCCGCCCGAACAAGCACTTATTAAAGCGAGGACGAATAAAACGAACAATAATTTGAACTTCATCGAAACATTACTCTCCATAGAAAAATTGTTGTGAACTCTGCAAATTAAATCAGAAATTGCGGCTTTCGGCAAAGGCGCTCTCAGAATCGGGCGTGGAATCCAATTTTATTCCGGAGCTTCCCGTTCTTTGAGACATTCGAGAACTCGCCTAAATGCGTAATTGCGTAATTGCGTAATTGCGAAACATTTCCAAATTTTCTTTTTTTTGCAAGTTTCCTGTTTGAAATCGCTGGAAAACATGTTATAAACAATAAATAATTATCAGCTCATAGTCCGACGAGGCTCCTGACTAAGTAATTTCTTGAAATCCGCGGGTTTAGCGGGCGTTTTATTGACATAAGGTCGAATTCGTGTAAAACTTTGACTGGCTCGTTTTCTTGAGCCACTGAACTGGAGCAATAGATGATGAAATCCTTAAATATCAAGCGGTTAGCGTTCAAGGCCGCCACTTTTGGCGTACTTTTCGCTTTTATTGTATCTGGTTCGTTAGTATCTCTGGCCGTTTCGAGTAAGCCGGTTGGAGAGATTCTGGTTACAGGTGCCAAGGCTGGCGGAGCGTCGGTAACTGTTAATGGCGAGCCCGCAGACAGCGGCCGCACCATTTTCTCGTCGAGCACGATCTCGACGCCGGAAGGCACAAGTGCCGTGATAAACCTTGGAAAAGCTGGCAAGATCCAGCTAGCACCGGGTTCAACATTTGTTATTGATGTCGATGGCAATGCGGTCAAGGGCGACCTCACTGCCGGAAGTTTGACAGTTCTTAATTCGGCACAAACGGTTGGCGTAAAGACGCTGACGGGCGATGTCGTTGAGCTTGCGACTGGCGAAACCGCTTCTGCGACTTCGGGCACATCCTCGAAGAAAGCCAAGCCGGGCCCGGGCGGATTGGATTGGTGGATCTGGGCCGCGATCATCGGAGGAGCCGCTGCGGCGGTGATCATTATCGCCACTCGCGACGATAACGTTACCAGTCCTGTTAGATAGTTGTTTTTTTGTTACCTTATAAGGTATTATTATTTAGATTTGAAAGAATTGATTTCTGGAGGAGATTAACTAAATGCTCGGCAAAAATATTTTACGTAAGTCTGTGACATCGGCGACCCTCGTGGCCGTATGGTGTGTTTACTCAATGGTTGCTTTCGCTATGCCGAAAGATTTTGCGGGTGAGATCAAGGTCACGGGCCAGGTTATGGTCAACGGGTCGGCCGCCGTATCGAACTCGACTGTTATGTCAGGTGCCGTGATCACGACCGGTGATAATTCAAGTGCTGAAGTAAGCCTTGGTAAAACCGGCCGCGTTGAGATCCTCGCGAATTCAAATGTAACCCTTCGTTTCACCGAAACGAGCATCGTAGCTATCCTCACGGATGGTAAGGCTCGCGTTTCTAACGCAGCCGGCGTTGCAACAACCGTCACCACGAAGAATGCAACTTTCATCGCGGATGCCGGTCAGGCCGACAACTTCACTGTTGAAGCAGAATGTTCACACTCACACGTCGACACCAGTGCTGGTATCGTAACGATGCGTGAAGGTTCGGCAGACAAGCAGGTCGTCGCCGGAACTACAGCAACCGCCGGAAACCTCGTGCAGACTGGCTGTAAACCATGCCTCCGCCCTGACTCGGCTCCTGGTCCGGCAGTTGGCAACTGGCCATGGCTCTTGCTTCTTGCTGCAGGTGCTGCTGGTGCAGGTATCTACTTCGGTACGAAAGGTGACGACTCAGATTTCGGTGGCGGTGCTATCGTCGTCAGCCCGGTTCGTTAATCTAAACCTCTAGTTTATAAATGTGCGGGTCATGTAGAGCTTACGTGACCCGCATACTTTTGTCTTAAATTAGATAGTTATTACGTATTTATTCGATTTTGTTTTATAGATTTCTAATATGCACATAGCAGTTATCGGCACGGGATATGTTGGGCTAGTCTCGGGAGCCTGTTTCGCGGAATTTGGAATTGACGTTACCTGCGTCGATGTGGACACCGTAAAGGTCGAAAACCTGAACAAAGGGATCATCCCCATCTATGAACCGGGGCTCGATAAGATCGTCGAAAAGAACGTCGCTGCCGGCCGCCTTCACTTCACCACTGATATCAAGTCAGCGGTCGAGCAGGCGCTAGTTGTGTTTCTCGCGGTCGGAACGCCGCCGCAGGCTGACGGCTCACCCGACATGAGTTACTATCGGCAGGCGGCGAAAGACATCGCTGAGTCGATCAACGGATACAAAGTTCTCGTCACAAAATCCACCGTTCCCGTTGGAACCGGCGAATGGCTGAGAAATTTTGTGAGCGAAAATCTGAAGATCGAGACTGACTTCGGCATTGCGTCCAACCCGGAGTTTTTACGCGAAGGTGCGGCTATCGAAGATTTCATGCGTCCGGATCGCGTTGTCGTTGGCAGCAATGAGGAACGCGCGATCGAGGTAATGAAGGAGCTTTACCGCCCGCTTTATTTGATCGAGACGCCTGTAGTCATCACTTCCCTCGAAGCCGCTGAACTCATCAAATACGCCGCAAACGCCTTTCTCGCGACCAAGATCACGTTCATCAACGAGATCGCAAATCTCTGCGACGCGATTGGCTGCGACGTTCATGACGTTGCCAGAGGAATGGGTATGGACAACCGCATCGGCCGCAAATTCCTGCATCCGGGACCAGGCTACGGCGGTTCTTGCTTTCCAAAAGATACGCGAGCCCTCACAACCGTCGCGGACAAGTTCGGGGTCGAAACACGCATCGTCGATGCAGTTGTCGAGGCAAACGAGCGTCAGCGCGACGCAATGATCCCGAAGATCGAAAAGCTCGTCGGCGATCTGAGCGGCAAAAAGATCGGCGTTCTCGGCCTTTCGTTCAAACCGGAAACGGACGACATGCGTGAATCGCCGGCCACCGACATTATCAAAGCAATGGTTGCTCGCGGTGCCACGGTCAGGGCGTTCGACCCAGTTGCGATGACCGAGGCAAAGCATTACCTGCCGGACATCGAGTACGCCATCGACGAATACGACGCGATAAGAGGAGCGGACGCGCTCGTGATCATCACCGAATGGAATCAATTCCGTGCTCTCGACATGGAGAAAGTAAAATCACTTCTCACATCACCCAAGATCGCCGACCTTCGCAACGTTTACGAACCAAAAGACATGCGCGAGATGGGATTTGAATACGTAGGCGTCGGAAGATAAAACTAGTTTCGAGTTGCGGATTACCAGAGTTACAGAGTTCAAAGATTTAGGAACTCTGGTACTCTGTAACTCTGGTACGCACCAACTATATTTCTATGGCCATCACAACAAGAGTACTCGTTACCGGCGGAGCGGGTTTTATCGGCTCTAATCTTGCCGACGAACTGATCCGGCAAGGTGCCCGCGTAAACATAATTGACGATTTCACGACCGGTTTTCGCGAAAATCTCGAAGAGATCAAAGGCAATTTCGAGTTTATCGAAGGCGATATCAATGACGATGCCGCCGTCGCCAAAGCTATCGAAGGTGTCGAGGTAGTTTTTCACCAAGCCGCCTTGCCGAGCGTTCCTCGGTCCGTCGAAGATCCGTTGGAAACGCACCGCGTCTGCGTAAACGGCACGGTCAACATGCTCATCAAATCGCGCGATGCAGGTGTAAAGAGGTTTATCTACGCGGCCTCCAGCTCGGCCTATGGCGACCAGCCGGTGCTGCCAAAGGTTGAGACGATGCGTCCCGATCCGCTTTCTCCATACGCGGCCGCTAAACTGACCGGCGAACTCTATTGCCGTGCATTTAACAACGTCTATGGCCTCGAGACCATCGCCCTGCGCTACTTCAACGTCTTCGGCCCACGTCAGAATCCGGCGTCAATGTATTCCGGCGTGATATCACGGTTCATTGATTCCCTGATGACCGATCAGACCCCAGTAATCTTCGGCGACGGCGAACAATCGCGCGATTTCACCTATATCGCCAACGTCGTCGATGCCAACATCAAAGCCGCACAAACCACGAAAGGCCTGGGCGAAACGATGAACGCCGCCAACGGCGACCGCATCACCCTCAACGAACTGCTCGAAGTTCTAAAAAAGATCACCGGCAAATCCGCCGCCACCGCCGAGTTTCGCGAATCCAGAAATGGCGACGTAAAAGATTCCCAAGCCGACAATCGGCGTGCGATTGAGTGTATCGGATATGAACAACTAGTCGGCCTCGAAGAAGGTTTAAGGAACACGATCGACTGGTGGAGATCAAGCAGATTTGCGAAATAAGCTGCGAAGTTACGCGTCAGTTTGGCCCGACTTCGTAACTTCGCACATTCGAAACATCGCAACTAAAAAACTACTTATCGATCGTAAAGGCACTATCCTCAATAGCGGAATTCACTTTGACGTCCTTCGCCTTGAAGTTCGCGTAGGCCGTTAGTGGGCCGAGGTCAAAACGCTGGGAGTATTTCTTCGGCACAGCGATCCCGTCGACGGTCATGAATTCATCGATCTCGACTGAGGTCGTTATTGTTTGGTTGCCGCTCATCCATTTTGCTTCGTAGCCCTTGATCTGTCCGGTTTTCTCATCCACAACAAAATCAGTGTAGAATCCTTCAGGCGTAGTCATTCTGAAGCCATTCCGCTTCTTTGCCGTGTCAGGCAAAGCCGCAATTACGAAGCCGGTGTCTCCGATTTTTGGAAGCAACGGAAAACCAAGACTCGTGACTGGCGGAAGTGAGAATCCCTGTATCGAGGTACTCGTCTGCCGTCCGTCGAAAACCTGTTTCAACTGCTGAACCGGCGTTACGATCTCGAAATAGTATTTCTCACCGCTAAATGCTGTCGAAAAAGCTCCCGGTAGGCTTTGGCCCTGAAAACTGACATCAACTGAGCCTTTGACTAGAAAGCTTTGAAGCTTTTTCAGTTTGTCGCCGCCATGGGCCGCAAGCGCAGCTTTTGCAATATCCAGCGGAGCTGTCGCCGCCGGTGCCGCAACCGCGGCAGGCGGTTTCTCGCCAGTCGGCTGCTTCGCTCCCGTCGCTGGTTGGGCGTAACAGTTTAATCCAAGGACAACGACGGCGGTGACGGACGCTAGTATAAGTTTCATATTGTAAAGATTCCCAAAAATCGAGTGTTAAATCAAAAAGAGAGTCGAAAACTAATACGTTCCCGGCTCTCTTTTGTTTGATTAAATTAAATGGCTTGAGGTTTACCAGTTAAATCGCATATTCAGCTCGATCCTGCGATTCGCACTGGCACCGCCGCTGCCAAATCCGCCGAATCCACCAAAACTGCCGCCGGTTGAGGTTGACTGTCCAAATCTGCTGGAACTGAGATTACCTGTCGGCGTATTCAGATTCACGATGTTGAAGATATTCTGAACGTTGATACCAACGCTTAGATTATACGGCTTGCGAACGTCACCGCCGCCAAATCCGCCGCCGCCACCGCCACGCATCATTCCGCCACCACCACCGCCGGGACCGCCGCTCGCCATCACCATTTGTGGAACTGACATACCGCCGCCGCCCGGACCGCCCGCTGCTCCGCCGCCCGCATTCGCTGCTCGCTGCGTCGCCGTCTTGCCGAATCCAAAGTTCTTACGCAGGTTCAGGTTGAACGTAACGCTCTTCGGACCTTCGCCATAGTTACGCGGAACAATAGCGGTGAGGCTGTTGTTGCCAATGTCACAAAATGACGCTGTAATGTTTCGCTGAAGGCAGGTTGCCTGAAGCTGGCCAAACGTTGGCCTTTCGGTCTGGAATCCGTCACCATTGGAATCCGTTCCGGTTGTAATGTTAAAGGGATTGCCCGAGCGGATCGTGACAAACGGGTTCATGTTCACCCCCCACGGCAAAGTAACATTACCGATAATATTTAGCTGATGCCGAACGTCTCCGCCAGCCCGGCCATACTCTCCGGTGAAGTCATACATATACGCCGGAGTTGCTTCGTCACCTTTCATGAAGCCGAGTCCGTAGTTTGCGGTTATCGAGTACTTCTGGCTGATATTTGCACGGAAGTTCACGTTGATCCGGTTCATATTGAGGATACCGCTCGATTCGTAAACGTTGACATTTCCCATGGTTGGGATTGGTCGAACAGCACCAACACAATTGGTCGCCGTCGCACAAACAGGCGCGTTGTAGTTGCGCGTCCGGATAGCATGGATCGTTCTCGACGTCATGAACGTCGTGGCCAGATTGAATTTGTTCGAAGCAAAACTACGCTCCATCGACATCGCTGCCTGCATCGTATATGGTGCCTGTAGATTGTCCGCAACATCGCGGATCGAACTCGCGGTCTGCGGCAGAACAGCTAAGATCTGCGCCACCGTCAGTGAATTCGTCACGCCTGATGTAGTAAACACCGGCTGAGCGAGCAGCGTAAGCGCAATCGCTCGACGGATCGGGTCTGTATCATTGGCACTCACCAGCAAACTGAGCTGATTGACGCCATTATTGCGAAGGGCCTGAAGCGTGTTGTTCTGGCCGAAACGCTCGTAGAAAACACCGGCACCACCGCGGAAAACCATCTTCGGCGTTCGAGCACCGCCTGCACCCGGCGACCATGCGAAACCAAAGCGAGGTGCGAAGTTGAACTTGCTGCTAATGTTCGTCTGGTTCTCATAACGCAGACCGAAGCTCAAAAGCAACGCCGGCGAGATCTTCCAGTCATCAGTTGCGAACAGGCCAATTTCTGTCTGCTTTACCGCGATCTCAGGCGTTCCGGTCGAGATTGAAAACTGTGTTGGATTGTAGATCGCACTCGTATTGCCGAGAAGTTTTTGACGATATTGATCGATCGAAGTTGTTGTACACGTTCCGCCCGTCGGGCAAATGCCCGGGAACAAATATGTTCCCGCATAATTGTTCTCAGCCCGGTTGATAACATTGACATGGCGAAGCTTTCCGCCAAATTTGAACGAGTTCGACGCACCGAACGAGGTGCTTGTGAAATTGTTGATCTCGACCGTCTTATTTCGATTAAAGCTATTACCGATCGATGCACCGCCGCCGGTGAACGACGACGATACGTTGATCGTCGGGATCGAGTTGTCACCCGACTGCTTGTTCTCGTTGTCCGAGTACTCAAAACGCGTTTCATTTACCGTTTTCGCGTTAATTATCATCGTCTCCGTCAGGCGGAGTTCATTCTCTTTGTTCGTAGAACTGTAGGCTCGCGACAACAGCGACGTGTCGCCGATACCCTGATTTTTCGATGTTCCGCTACCAAAATTGTAACGAACCACCATTGTATTCTTGTCATTGATCGCGAAATCGATTCGCGGGCTGAACGAGAACCGTCGATTCGGACGCGTTACGTCCTGACGGAAAGGAATAATGTTCAGCGAAGCGTCGAGGATCTGAGCATTGATGATCGAACTATCGTCATTCTGTCGGTTATTGACATCGATGAAAAATGACGCCTTCCCCTTTTTGATCGGGCCTGAATAGTTGCCGCCAAAGTTACGCGACTGCGTCGGTGCTCGATTGGCCGCAAACGGGTTTCGCGAATTGAGGCTTTCGTCATTAAAGCTTCCATTCAGCGAGCCGCGGAATTTGTCAGAACCCGGACGCGTCAGGATCTCCACACGGCCAAAGCCGATACGGTCATACTCTGCCGAAAAAGGATTGCTGTTGATGCGGATCTCGCGGATCTGGTCTTTGGTCGGCATCTGGCCGCCCGTGAAGCCATCGATATAGATCTGACCGCCATTCGGGCCGGCCGCACCTCCCGCGAGTGCCTGGAGGGCTGCCTGCATTTCATCAGGATCGTCGGGCAGTGCTTCGATGTCCTTTTCTTTCAGGACCGTCGCATCCTTGTTGTTCTCAGGATCGTTCGAGATTCCCTCACCGACCGAAACGTCGACGTTTTCTTCGATTCCCGCAACCGTCAGGACTATGAACATTTCGTTCTTTTCTCCTGCAGCGATCACAACCTCAGTATTTTCATAGAGGCCGAACTTAGGAGCGATCGCTTTGACGGTGTATTTGCCCGGAGCAAGTCCGTTGATGGTGTACTCGCCTTTCGAGTTCGATATGTAGTCTTTCCTTGCCCCGGTCGCAGAGAGAGCCGAAACCGTAGCACCCACGATGATCGCACCGTTTGCGTCAGTGACGGTACCGGTGAGACTGCCGTTACCTTGCGCAAACGCGGAGATGACGGCCAACATGGATATAATTCCAAATAAAAACAGGGGTCTGATGAATTTCATGATATTAGTTAGGTCAAAAATAATTAAGGGCGGGTCCTGAAAATACTCACCGCCCGAGATCTGGATTTAGGGGAAACCGATGCCATCGAGGCCGGGGATACTAAATCCGCCATCGACTCCGCCCTGGCCGCCGCGTCCGCCTCTGCCGCTCGTCGCTTGTGCGGCACGCAGGAATGGCTCGACTCCGGCAAACAACTTAATTGCCTTGATACGTGCTACGTCGGCTGTTTTTGTGCTCGAAAGAGCGATAATGTCGCCGACTTTCAGATCGGCGGCTGAGATATTTGGTGAGCGCTCCAGCATGTCTTCGACACCGCCCGGGCCTCGCCCGCCGCCCATTCCCGGGCGTCCTTGCCCTCCCGGGTTCCCACCCGGATTTGCTGCCGGTGGCTGGGTGCCCCGTGCTCCGCCGCCTTGGCCGCCCTGTCCGGGTTGACCAACCGGCCGGGCTCCGCCACCTACTGCTCCCATCATCTGGAAACGGGCGAGCATCTCGGCCTGTTCGGCCGGAAACCGCTTTAGTACTGACGTCTCGCTGATAACGATGGTTACGTCTTTGTTAGTTTGGAGATTTTTAATAATGACTTCGTTCTTCGCCGTGTCGATCGATTTGACGGTTCCGGCAATGGTCTGGAATGCACCGGCAACTACCTGCTCGGCCGCAAAACTCAATCCGTCCGAACTCTTGTCGCCAAGCGCCCGAACCATATCGCCGACCTTCGTATCCGCGAGCGAACTCGCAACCGCTTCGTCAAACCTGATCGAATCCGGTGCGTAACGGAAAAACTTTACGCCTTCTTTTGGCGTAACGACCACATTGCTCGCTCCCGTCAAAGTGCGGGTTTCGAGCGTCATCTGATTTGTCTGGGCATTGACCGCCGTTACCTTTCCGGTAATACCGCGACGCTGCCATTCGGCACTTTCCTTAGCATTTTTCGCCGCAATATCTGCTTTCGTAATGAAATAAACGCTGCGGGCCGGAAGTGTTTTGCCGTCTGCATCCATGATGCCGCTCACGGTTAATTTGTCGCCTACACCGATATCGGTAAACGCTCCGGGTGTTGCCGTCGCCAGATTCGGGCTTTCGGCGGATACCTTTTTGAATGACGTCTTGTCATTGGTTGTGATGTCAACCGGGCCCGTCTTCCAATTCACGACAAACTTCTTATCTCCGACCGTCACAACATCCCCGACAACAACGGTCGGCTTGACGCCAGCCGGCGTTTGTCCCATCACAAGGGCGAATGCTCCTGAAAACAGAAAAACAATTATTGCAATAATAACCTGGGCCATATTTTCGTTATTTATCCTTGAATTCTATACGCGTTCAAAACGCGAAAGTTGCGTCTCTCAAGGACTATGACGTTAATAGTAGCAGTAAGGTTCGAGGCTATTTGTAAAGAAATGTAAAAATCTGCAAGCATTGTGCTTTACGGATTTTGCCATCTTGGTGAGGTTTTGCCTGTAAGTACGAGGCCGACGCCGGCGGAGAAGATGACGAAGAGCGCGATCAGCCACACATATGGCAGCGAGAGGAGCAATGTCCAGGCTAAAACACCAATGAGCAGTGCGAGAGTTTCGGAGCGATTATTGCCCGCCAAAAAGTGCTTTTGGATCAGCTTTCCGGCACTGACTTGCAGAACAACGCGGCCGAAAACAAACCCGAGCAGGACGATCACGGCTCCCAGAAAAGCGATCGTCGCGCTCAAATAGGTCGGGAGCATTATGCTCCCGCTCACGATCGCGGTTGCGATAAGTAGGAACGAAACGGCCCCGATAGCAAAGATCTTTAACGAAGAGATCTGCACGCGGGCCACCGCCCGGCTAACAGCTCCCGGAGCGAGAGTCGTAAATACGAGCGAGATGACAAACCAAACGAGCGCGATTAAAAGTCGCTGAGCGAGAATACCGACCGAAAAACTCGGGGCAAAGATACTGGTCGGATTCTGTCCAAAGTTTCTCAATTCTTCTTCAAACACACCGAGTACGATAGTCTGTTTTCCAGGTTCGCGCAGCGGCGCACTGCTTTCCGGCTTGTACGAGCCACCGATGGCGATGATCTCGCCGCCGATGTAGGCTCCTTCTTTCTGTACGATATTTCCGCCGATCGTGGCAACATCGCCTACGACGCCGCCCTCGACCGTAATATCGCCACCGACCGCGAGAACCCCTTTTGCTCGTTTAATGACAATGACTGATTTTCCGAAGGTGATGACGTCCTGTTCAGGAGCGTCGTTCACGATAACGGTACCCTGGTCTTCGGACGTGGTGATCTCGGGATGCGCATAGATGGCGAGGCAGAGAGCTGGAACGAACAACGTACACAGCAAAAAGGCCTTTAGCCCAGCCAGTAACCGGTTGTCTATTGCAAGAGCATAAACTCCGAATCTTGTCTCTGAAAAATAATTCACCTTGAAATGTGGAGAAGACTCACGCCCGGCGCATGCTCAGGACCTTTCGCGAGATCAACATCAATGCGGCGGCAAAAAAAGCAGCGATAGCCAAACCCACAACCACATCAAGGCGGAACTGGCTGGCAAAGGAACGCAAAACGATCACCGCGCCGAAAAAAATCGAATAGATCAGATGGCCGAAAAAACCGGCAACGGCCGCACTCTGCTCAAAAAAGCCATAAACACCGCGAAGAAGCTTCCCTGCCTCAGCTCCCATGGCAAACAGCACGAATAGGAACAGCCCGACGCAGATAAAAACCGCGTTGTAGCGTTCCCGCGATCCGCGAAGGCCGCTCACGGTGCTTTCGGCATTCGCGACGATGTGCTTCGCAAAATTAGCCGGCAGCTCGATCTCTTTTTCTTCCTTGAGACTCGAATTGAGGCTGCAAAGGAATTGCTTTTGCCGATTAAGCTCAGCGGAACAAACGGTGCAAGCCTCGAAATGGCTCTCCACCACCGACTCGCGCACGAGATCAAGCTCGCCGTCGATATAGGCGGATATCTCGTCCGTGGGGCATTCGAATGCCGTTTGTCGGGCTGCGTCGAGCATTGGTTATTTAAGAAATTTGATCGTTAACGGGTAATTCCACGATTCGCCGTTATTTGCCTTAATACCGCCAACGATCGGGAAGATCACCGCGAGCAGAAAAACAGCAAGGGCTGTAAGAAATCCGACCAAAACAAACATCAGGACAAAGCTCACGAAAAAGTAGATCGTCGCCGAGATCATCCAGTTCGTGACCATCTTGCCGTGGGCGTCGAGTGCGGGCATCTTTTCCTTCTGGGTCTGCCACAGGATGATCGGCAAAACTATCCCGAGCGGAAAAACCAGTGCGAAAGCAAGGCCGGAAAGATGCAGGAACATTCCCATCTGCTTTTCTTCCGCCGTCTGCAAAGACATCGGGCCCATTGGCTGCATTTGATAGCTCATCGTTAAACTCCCGTAAATCCCCGTTCAATAAACATTTCCCGCATCATTTCGCGAGCCCGGAAAAGGCGATTTTTGACCGTTCCGAGCGGCAATCCCGCGATCTCGGCGATCTCGTCATAGCTCAGGTCGCGCGAATGGCGAAGTATGATCAGATCGCGATAGGCCGCTGGCAGGCATTTCACCACCGAATCGATCTCGGTCCGCCATTCGCTGCGTTCGCGGTCCTGTTCGGGCGACGAGCCCCGGCTTTCTATTTGAATTTGATACGAGCCGTCCGCATTTTCGGTCTCGAGGCTTTGCGGCGTAACCGAGTTGCGGCGCATATGATCGACCGCGGCATTGTGAGCGATGCGGTAAAGCCACGTTGAGAACTTGTATTCGGGGCTGTATTTAGTAAGGGAGTTGTAAACCTTGATGAAGACTTCCTGTGTGACGTCGAGCGACAAGTCGTAATCGCCCAGCATCCGAAAGACATAGCTTGTGATCGGCCGCTGGTAACGCCTGACAAGCTCCTCAAAACCATCGGCGCGGCCATTTACGGCATTGACGATCAGTTCGCCGTCCGTCAAAGTCCGAATCCCTTCAATTGGTAATGCTCGTGCCGTCATCGTTCGCTCGGTATTACGGTAATTTTATCCGAATTGTTTCAGAGAGCAAGACCATATGAAGAGTTTTAGTCACGAAAAAACACAAAAATCCACTAAACGAAATTTATTTAGTGGATTTTCGTGAATTTTCGTGGTTCCTCTTCCTAAGCTCCGAGTGCGGCGAGTCCCGCCGGGCCCGCGAGATCGTCAAAACTCAGGCTGCCGGCCGGGAGGCTCAGGCCAACCTCTTCACTCGTTAAAACTCGTAGATTTCGGCCCAACGCTTCCGAGGCTATCGCTTTTACTTTTGACCCAACCAGCGTTCGGCCAACGACGAGCAGGCGTTCGAGAAGTGCGTTGCCGTCGGCAGTACCGAATCGGTCGTTATAGAACATCACCAGCCGATAGATCTCGTCATCAACCTCGGATTGCTGACAGGTCACCGACCGAACGACCGTCGGTTCTGAACCTCTCAGAAGCAGAGCCGTAAAGCCTTCGCTATTGCCACTGATCAGGAGAGAATCCGATTTGTCTTTGCGATCCATCAGCCAATTTGCCTCGCCGACCGCACGCGGCAGGATCAGGCCGGCTTTCCAGCCAAGTGCCTCGAAATGCGATTCGTATTCGTCAATCACCGCAAGCCGCACGGCAGTCGCAAAATATCGCGAACGGTCTTCGCGATCGGGCGAGATCTTTTGTCTCGCGATCCGAAGCTCGGCGGCTGGAGCACCGAAATTCTGTTCGGCCTTCCAGTCGATCACTTCTTCGGCTTCCCTGGCGTTCGCGGGTTCACTGTCGAGCGTGAGTATCGCCGTACGGGCGGTGCTGCTCGGCAGAGCTATGGACCAGCGCTTTTGTTTTAAAAGCCCGGCAATCTCAGCGACTTCGCGAAGACAGGCCGAAAACTCAAGATGGTCGGTGATATTGACGTCGAGAAAGCTCGGCGTGACAAGCCCCGGAGGCAACTCAACCGAGCCCGCCTGTCTGACCGAATATCCACGCCGTCCGCCCGAAAGGGCGACCGCCGCGATAAAATTGCTCTCGATGCCCAAGGCCGCGTTCGGATAATTGGGCTGAGTGATCGAAGAAAACATAAATTCTAATTGGATCAATAATCGGCGTAAGGTTTGCCGTTGATGTCCTCGCCCGGGGCGAGCGTTTTTACGTTGACCAGGCCCTGTTCGCCATCAGCCGAGTTTGGGTCTTCGCCCTGGATCTCGTCCCATTCCTGATTTTCCGAGATCGGGTCGTACGGCTTTTCTCTCAGGTATTTTGCCTCGACCAGGTCATCGATCGACCCCGGCAGCTTGCCCTTATCACCGGCATACTGGTCGATAGCCCGGCGAAGCTGAAAGAGGTTTTCCTGCAAAACTATCTCGCGTGCATTGCGAACACTCCGCTCATACGTCGGCACCGCGATCGAGAGCAGAATGATCATGATAAACATCGCGATCATCAGCTCCAGCAAAGAAAAGCCCTTTTGATTTTGGATTTTTGATTTTGGATTTTTGATTTTTGGCGCATTCGAAACTACCCGCCGCACTAAATGTGACGAGGAATCCAAAATCCAAAATCCAAAATCGAAAATCCGTTTCTTACCAATCACTATACTTCTCCCCATTCATAGCCTCTTCCTCTGAAGTTGAACGCACGTCGAAAACGTTTATGTCGTCCCAGTTTTCCGAGTCAACATCCTGATACGAGGAGCGCAGTCTCCACTCTTTTTCACCGGTCATCGGGTCAACGGGAAGCTCGCGCAGATATACTTTGATGATCTCTTTTTCCTCGTTGATCTCGGTCGCCTGTAGCGAGCCGTCTCGGATGCCGCTGCCCGAGGTGAGGTTTGGCATCCGCGACTTGACCTTGACGCCGTCTACAAGCATTTCGAGCGAAGGCGGATAACGGTCGAGATTGTCCGATTCGAATATCTTGCAATCGTCGATGACCACGCGGCTTCGCGGATCGGTCGGGATCACTCCGCCGCCGCCCGGCATCGTCGGGTTTATCGAATTCACCGCTCCCTGCGGACAAGCTCCATAGGTGTCGCGCTTGAATTCGTCGATCGCCCGCCGCATCGAGGCGAGAGCTTCACGCAGACGCTGTTCTTTCTGGCGTTTGACGGCGTTTTGCGCCATCGGGATCGTGCCCATGACAAGCACCGCCAGAACGCCGAGCGTCGCGATCAACTCGAGCATGCTGTAGCCCGACTGCCCTTTAAGTTGTCGAACAAGTTTGCTCATTTATTCCTGAAACTTAAGCATCAGATTGCGGCCCTGTGCGGTCTGGAAATTGAACATATCGCGATCGAATTCGATCTGCGGTTTGCCCGGAACAAGTGCCTCGATCTCAAGGAACGCGAGCGTTCCCGCCGGGATCAGGCCTTTCTCTTCCGGCGAAATAAAGCTTACGTATAGCTTTCCTTTATCGTTCAGGAAAGGCGTGGCCACCGAACTCGCCATCGAACCGAACACATCGCCATAGCTGACCGAGCGAACCGCGAGCTTTGCAGGATCGTATTTCAGTCCCATCGTTGCCGTTCGAAACGCTCCGCTTCCCTGCATCAATACGGGAACCTTGATCTTGTCGCCCGCCTTCATCTCAGCTAGCTCAGCCCCGAGGCGGAGTTCGATCGCCGATGACGCTTCCGGATTCTCAGAAGCAGCAGGCTTCGCTTCCGCCGGAACGGCTGGCTTGTCATTGTCCGTGTTTTCCTTGATCTCAAGCGTCTTGAGCGGAGCCGGGGCTTGCGTGTTCACGATCTCGGGAATAGTTGGATTAACGATGTTCGATGTTTTATTGAGCTGAACGGTCTTTGCACTGTTGTCGATCGCTTTTAGTCCGGGAATGCCCGCGGCTAGAGCTTCCGGTGTCGTCATGTCAGCATCATCGACCTTGGTCTTGCTGACATCAACCGCCGCAACGTCTGATTTAACGTATTCGACCTTCTGATCAGGAAGCTGAACGTCGGATGCGGTCGGCAGACGGCGTGCAGCAGCGAGCAGTTCGTCACGATCTTCCTGAATGATCATTTCCTGGAGAGTCCCGGTCGTCGGCACGCCCTGGCTTCCCGTTTCGCGCTCGATCTCGTCCTCAGGCAAAATGGCCGGAGCACGTATCACACGCGGCGTAACCGCTATGACGATATCGACCTGACGATTGTCACGCGTCGGTGCCGTAAACAGACGTCCTATGATGGGTATCAGGCCGAGCAGTGGCAATCCCTGCCTTCCTCGGCTCTCAACCCCCTGGGCAACACTGGCGAGAAGCAGCGTCTTGTTGTTTTGAATTCGGGCCGTGCCCTTGATGGTCCTTTCAGTAAAAATCGGGTTTGCTGTGCTGCCGCCCGCAACGTCTTTTGACTCGATCTCCATCGCTACCTGCACGTCTTGATTAGGAAACACGATAGGCTTGAATTTCAGCGTTAGTCCTACCTGTTCATAGTTGATAACGTTCGCCGTCTGTCCAAAACCATTATTACCGCCGGTCGTTCCCCCAACACCTAAATACTGAGCGCTCTGAACAGGAACACGCTGACCGATCCGAGCCGACGAATCTTCGTTATTAAAAGCGTGAATTTGCGAAAAGGCGAGCAATTTGGTGTCGTCCTTTTTCTGAAATGCAGAAAGACTGGCAGTAGGCAGCAAGATACCTGTCGGGATAACCGAAGAGATCGCGGTCGCTACGGCCGTTCCGGTCACAGTATTCAACAACCCCTGGCCTCCAAGCCTGATCTGTCCGGGTTGAGTCCCTCCTAAACCGCCCTGCAACTGGGATGGCGTTCCAACCTGGTTGCCAAACTGTAATAGATCGCTCTTATTTACCTCATAGATCGCCACATCCATCACGACCTCGGCACGATCTTTATCGAGCGATTTGATAAGCTGGCCGATGAGACGGATGTTCTCGGATGTATCACGGATCGTGACGCTGTTCGTTGCCTCATCCTGCAGAACGATCGTCTGGCTGCGGCCCGGCTGCGCAGGGATCGCGGTCTGAACGACCTTAACGATGTCTTTAGGAGAGGCATTGGCGAGGTAGAATGTCCGCAGTACCATCTGCTGAAACTTCTGCCGCTGGCCCTGATTCGCGACGATGATCGTTCGCGGCCCAACTTTCTGGAAGAAAAGCCCTTCCTGCATAAAGATGTAATCCAGAGCACGGGCTGCCGACACATTCTTGAGATCGATGAACGTTTTGGCGCCCGCTACACGAAATGTCTCCTTATCGAATAGCACGTTGAGATCGAGGTCTCGCGCCAGTTCCTTGATGATGAACTGAGTATCAACGCCAGACGGGAACGGCAGATCGCGAAGCTTTTCGAGCTTCTGCGGCATCTGCACAGCGGCCGGTAGAACCGCCGCCGACCCACCGGTCAAGACCATCTTGACCTTGCCGCGATCGTCTTTCTTAGGGTTTTTAGGGTCCGAACCTTCGTTAATTTCCTGCTGAAGCCTGACCATCCGTTCCATTTCCGACTTAGCCAATTCGTTCGTCGGGTCGAACGCATAGGCCCGTCGAAATGCCAGATATCCCGCCTCGTAATCTTTTTCCTTAGCTGCCGTATTTCCCTTCTTCATGAACTGCTGCGACGCATTAAAGAGCGAACGCGTCAGATGCAGGCGGTACTCAGGATTCTTGGGGCTGTCGGCCACGGCGAGAGCAAATTGCTCGACCGCCTTGTCCCATTCCTCAGCACTCTCGTGCTTCATACCCTGCGCAAAGTATTTTTTCCCATTGTCAGCGGCAGCAAACGTCGAGACCGGCGAAAGCAGCGACATGAGAATAAAAAGCGTGACGACAAAACGAAGGTGGATTGATCTTTTCATAACGAATATAAAACTGGCCTTGGTGTTCGGACAGACAAATTTCTTGTTGCCAACCATATACACGCGAGTCTAACCGCAAAGTTTCAAAACGTTTGATGCGGTTTTGCGAGAAAATAACTGTCTAATTTTCGGATTATCGGCAGGAAAAAGCAACCTGGATCTACCCGACATCAAGTTTTCGTATTCTATCTCTGAAAACGGTGATAAAATAATATCGAAATGAACACAACGATCGATCAAATCAGTGCAGAAACGGTTGCCCGGATACGAGAGCAGGCTCTCGATATGGGACTCTCCGCGGATGAATATATTATTTCGATCCTGCCTGATAAGAAAGCGGGCGATGGCAGCACGAAATGGGAAGACTTCAAATCCGACATGGACGAGTTCGCCGAGGAACCGACTGGATCTGATTCCTACCAAGGCACCTACTCACGCGGCGACATATATTTTGACCACGACTAATGTCTTACCTGATAGATTCCAATTGCTTCCTTAGATTGGTAGAAAAGAACAGTATCCAACGGACCTTGGTTCTTAGATGGCTGGAACGTCAATGGAAATCGGGAGATCCTGTATTCTACACGCCCCAAATCTTGTCTGAATTTTGGAATGTTTGCACGCGGCCCACATCGGCTCGGGGTGGTTTTGGCTGATCAATTGAACGAACTGAGAGAAAGGTAAAGCTGATCGAAAAGCACTTTCGGCTACTTCCAGACAGCAAGAAAACCAATCTGCTTACATTTAATGTAAGCGACTTTACTCGATTTATCGACATAACTGCCGTAAATCCTGCTGACACTACGTAACTTTGAGTTGCCGCCGCAAATAATCCAGAGCCGCCTGGCTCGAACGCCAGCGGATCAAATGCCTGTCGCCCGGTAGCACCAACTTGAGCGATTTCACACCATTCGGCCCGGCGTATCCGATGAAAACCGTCCCGACCGGCTTGTCAACGCTGCCGCCGTCGGGCCCGGCAATTCCGGTGATCGACAGTGCATGATCGGTCGCGGCATACGCCAGCATTCCGGCCGCCATCGCCTCGGCACATTCGGCACTGACGGCTCCGTGCTTTTCGAGGATTTCTGCGGGAACGCCAAGCGTCCGCATCTTTGAGGCGTTGGAATACGTGATCGCACCTTCCATAAAATACGCGGACGAACCCGGAACCTCGGTAAACCGCTGCCCGATCAGCCCGCCGGTGCAACTCTCGGCAACTGAGATCGTCTGCCCGAGTGCGGCCAGACGCTTCCCGACAACCTCTTCCATAGTCTCGCCGTGCGTGGAAAACACGGCTTTTCCCAGAACGGCAGCAAGTTCCTCAGCCAGCTTATCCGCTGTCGCCTGAGCCGTTTCCGGATCGCTCGCCTGAGCAGCAACGTGGATCTCGACTTCGCTTTTGTTGAATAGAATCGACGTCTGAACGTCGGGATATGCCGTATAGATAGGAGCCGCGATCTCATCAACCGCCGATTCGCCCTTGCCTGAGACTCTCAGCAACCGCCGTCGTACAAAAACATCGCCCGAGATCGCCTGAAATTTCGGAAACACATGCTCTAAAAACATCGGCTGATTCTCACGCGGCGGCCCGGGCAGGATCGCCAGCATTTTGCCGTCTATCTCGATATACATCCCAACGGCCGAACCGTTCGGATTCGGCAAAATGTCCGCGCCGTCCATCACAAACGCCTGCCGCTTATTTATCTCCGGCATTTCGCGGCCCCAGGCCTTAAATCGCTCACGCAAATGCTGCTCGATACTGTCGTGATAGACCAGTTCGCGATCCACGGCCTTTGCCGTAAAAACCCGCGTAATATCGTCCTCAGTCGGCCCGAGCCCGCCGGTCGTGATCACAATATCGGAGCGCCGCATCGCGTCCCGCACCGTCTCCTCAAGCCGCGCACCATCGTCACCGACGATCGTCTTGAGTTTCACGTCAATGCCGATCTCGTTGAGCTTGCCCGTCAGCCAAAGGCTGTTTGTATCAGTCTTATCCGGCGTCAAAAGCTCGGAGCCGATAGCGATTATTTCCGCGGAGAGCATATATAAACAGGCTGAACCGCCCGCGTGAGCGGGTGGCACGAACCTAGATAAAATCTGGCAGGTCATCACCCTGCCCGTTTACGACATAGTCACAAGCGGCATGAACGGCCGACTCTTTCCACAAATACCGCTTACTTCCGCTGTCTACCCACGGCCCGTGTTTAAATTCCCACAATCCGCGTGCTCGCAATGCGCGCGTGGAGTAAGCCTTAAAATCTCGCAATGCCGATGCGGGATTCGCGTCCTGGATCCAAACAACCACGTGTACGTGATTTGTTCGAACATTGATCGCGAACAATCGCCAGCCTCGAAACGCACATACTTCTCTTATTGCTCCTTCGACGACCGGCCGACACGAACCATCCAGCTTTACTGGTTGTGACTTCAGCCTCCGATCATGCTGTTTCTTCATCACTGCATTGGTCGGCACTCGTTCGCCACGAAATTTATTGTGATAGCGGTCAATGCTACCTCGCTCATCACCGTGTTGCCACGTTCCATATGTTCGAAACGTGATCAGATACGCTAATGGGTATTCGTTATCATCCCAGATCGTCATCGCGTTGTCCGTCCCACCCGCTCACGCGGGCGGTTCCGTCTGCCGCTCTAATATATTTCTACCACCGCTCTCCCGTTCACGTCGATATATGCCCGATACATCCCTTCGGAGTTGAACGACATCGCCATAAATCCGAACCGGTCCATCGCGATCACGCCGCCGTCGCCGCCGAGGTTTTGGAGCTTTTGTTTGATGACCTTGTCAGCCGCTTTCTGGATGGGCATCTGAAGGTACTCGACCTGATTGCAAACATCGCGAGCCACGCCAAGTCGAATAAAATACTCGCCCCAACCCGTCGCCGAGACCGCACACGAATTATTGTTCGCATACGTCCCCGCCCCGATTATCGGAGCATCCCCAACCCGCCCGTACTTCTTATTAGTCATCCCACCGGTCGAAGTCCCCGCCGCCAGATCGCCATTCTTATCAAGGGCGACCGCACCAACAGTGCCAAATCGATTCGAGTCCAAAGTCCAAGGTCCAAAGTCCAAGGTCTGACTTTGAGCTTTGGACCTTGGGCCTTGGACTTCGCGCAGACTTTGGACTTTGGACCTTGGACTTTGGACTTCCTTCGCCTTCTTCTCTTCCTTCAGCACCTGCTGCAAAGCGTCCCACCGGTGCTGCGTCCAGAAATACTTCTCGTCCACGATCTCGATATTTTGCTCCCTGGCAAATTTCTCCGCGCCGTCGCCGATCATCATCACGTGTTCCGACTTTTCCATCACCGCCCGGGCCAGCGTGATCGGATTCTTGATATGGCGAAGCCCCGCGACCGCGCCCGCGGCCTGCGTTTTGCCGAACATTATCGAAGCATCAAGCTCATTCTTGCCATCATGCGTAAAAACCGCCCCTTTTCCGGCATTAAAAAGCGGCGAATCCTCAAGTATCCTGATCGCCGCCACGACCGCGTCAACGCTCGTCTTCCCTTCCTGCAAAACCCTATAACCCGCCAAAACCGCCCGCTCCAGATCCGCTCTAAAAGCCTTCTCCTTCTCCGGCGTCATTGCAGATTTAGCCAAAACGCCCGCCCCGCCGTGGATCATAAACCCAAGCCGCGGATTCTGCGGCCCCTGAAGCTGCTTCATCTCGGTGTACGTCGGTTTTTGGCCAAACGTAGGCGAAATAACGGCCGCGATCACTAACAATGAAACTAAAATTCGCATAATGACTGGAGGGCGCGCATCCAGCCCGCCCATGTATTCACCTTAAAGCTACTCAAACAAGAACCAGAACGGGCGAGAAGGATGCTCACCCTCCAGTCGCGGTCAGATAGCTTTTGACCATCTTCATATCTTCCCAAACCTCGCGTTTTTTGTGCGGATCGCGAAGCAAGTAAGCGGGATGAAACGTCGGCATTACTTTCGTACCCAGATAATCATGAAACTGCCCACGGAGCTTCGAGATCGGAACTTTTGTTTCAAGTAATCCATGCGCCGCATGAGCACCGAGCACAACTATAACGCGAGGCCGGACAACCGCGATCTCGCGAAGCAAAAACGGCTTGCAAACCGCAGCTTCATCAGGCTCAGGCGTTCGATTCCCCGGCGGCCGGCAGCGGTTAATGTTGCCGATAAATACATCTTTTCGCGGAATTTGCAATCCTTTTTCGATAATGTCAGTGAGTAACTGTCCCGCCTTCCCAACAAACGGCTCGCCCTGCAAATCCTCATCCGCACCCGGAGCCTCGCCGACAAACATCAAATCGGCATTAAAATTCCCAACACTGTTAACAACCTGCGTCCGCCCGAGATCACACAGCTTACACCGCCGGCAATCCTTCCCGATCTCCGCCCGAATCTGCTCGATCGTCTCGGTCGGTTCGGGCAATCCCGGAAGAGTCTCAAAACCCGAAACGCTTCCTTGCTTCTCTTGTCTCTTGTCTCCCGTCTCCGTTCTCTCTTCTGGGTTATATTTATCAAAAAATGGCACAGTTTTTTTTCGTGTAGCAAGCGAAGGCAGCGAAGCCAGGCGCGACCCGCCCGGTGGCCGCTCGGGTGACTGAGTTTTAGTTTCCGGTCGCAACGATGGAATTTCAGGACTCTGAGTGTTCGTATTAATTTGAGATCTCAAATTTGAAATTTCAGATCCGGTAACGGTTCTATTTTCAGATCTCAAATTTGAAATTTCAGATCTCGGTCCCGCAAAGCCGATCAACCTCTCCGACAAATTCACATCAAACGCCTCGACGCCAAGCTCCTGCAAATACAGGGCTTGTTCGCGAACATCGGCAATGATCTCTCTTAATTCCTCACCCATCTTTAGAACTCAGTCGAAGGCAGACACCTCAATGCAAAAGCCCGCGCGTAAGCAAGGGCGAATCACGCTACTCTTACGACAAACAAAATCACCGCGACGGAGATGTGCATTGAGGTTGAATAAATCGCCCTTGCTCACGCGCGGTCTTTCGCACCATCACGTAGCCGCAAAACCTCATCCAATATCCGATCCGCCATTTCCCTTTTGGCCATCAGCGGCAGTTCGATCTCGTCGCCTTTCCGCGTCAGGATCGTCGCGATGTTGGTATCGGTATTAAATCCCGCACCCTTTTTTGTAATGTCATTAGCAACAACCATGTCGAGATTTTTCTTCTTCAATTTCGAACGGGCATAACCAATAACATCGGTCGTCTCAGCCGCAAAACCGACCACCAACATTCCCTTTTTACGATTTTTCGCGACCTCGGCCAGAATGTCCGGTGTTTTTTTCAACTCGAGGATCATAAAATCGCGCCCGTCTTTCTTGATCTTCCCGCTTGCCTCATTGACCGGAGTATAGTCGGCAACCGCCGCCGCACCCACGAAAATCGTCGTATTTGCAAGATGTTTCTTAACCGCCGCATGCATCTCGCCCGCCGAAACCGCTCGGATCACGTTGATATTCGCCGGCGGCTCCACCGTCGTTGCACCGGCGACAACGGTAACCTTAGCCCCGCGAGCCGCCGCCGCCTCAGCCACGGCAAAACCCATCTTGCCAGACGAATGGTTCGAGATAAACCGAACCGGATCGATCGCCTCGCGCGTCCCGCCAACGGTAATAAGCAGATGCTCGCCAACCAAGGGAGAACCACCTGCGTCAGCGGGTGGTTTAACATGACCCCTCAAGTCTTCTTCCCCTGACCGTACACCACCCGCTGACGCAGGTGGTTCTCCCTTTAGCAGCCCCAAAGCTTGAGAAACAATATTCTCCACATCCTCCAGCTTCCCCGTCCCGACCGTCTTGCACGCCAGCTCACCCGCGATCGGCTCGACAAAATGCACGCCGTCCCGTCGAAGCCGCGCAACATTACGCTTCACCGACGCGTTTTCCCACATCGTCGTATTCATCGCCGGAGCGATCATCACGGGGGCCGTTGAGGCCAGATATGTCGAAGAAAGAAAATCGTCCGCCACGCCGTTGGCAAACTTGGCGATAATATTCGCCGTCGCCGGCGCGATCAGCAGCAAATCGATGTTCTGCGAAAAATTAATATGCGCGATCGGATCAGGATTCGCTGGATCATAGTCATCCACAATGACGTGACCGCCCGTCAAAGCCCTAAACGTCAACGGCTGCACAAACTCCGTCGCATGCCGCGTCATCGCAACCGACACGTCGCACCCCGCCTTCTGCAACAGCCGCAAAACCTCGACCGCCTTATAAGCCGCAATCCCACCCGAAACACCTAAACCTATGCGAAATTTCGTCATATATTTAGACTATATTACATCAAAGCCCACCAAAGTCGTGCTATGATGCGGCAAGAAACTAACGATGATAAAGGTAGCTGCAAGTTTCATATTCCTCATCGCTGTGGCCAGCACGACAATGCTTGCTCAGGGCAAGGATCTGGTAATAACTGGTTCCGTTTCGGAGGTGAAAATTTCCGGGATCGGCAACTATGTTCTCGTCGATCCTAAGAATGAATGGGGCGGACGTCATTATGAGCGTTCACAAACTTGGTTCGGAATGGCTCTACGCCTCACTTACTGCAATCGCGGCGACGTAAACGTGATCGTGCCCTTACCTTTGGCATTCCCCAACCAAATGACAAAACTGCTGTTCCTTGATATTCCATCCTCCAGCGGTAGCCCGGTAAAAACAGTGGTGGGAAAAGTATCACCTCAGTATGGTCGAAGCACCTTCGATGAAAAATCTGTCGACGATTTGAAAAGCTCCACTCCTCCGCACAATTTCAAGATAATTGAACCCGACACGTGTTATGAGTACGTAGGCAGTTTAGCCATTGAATCTGGGTTCAAAGTCGACGTGATAAAACGAGAGATCAACAAGCATGATGTGGAATACGCTCGGCCTGAATACCCTTACTTTAGATTGCAGTACGGATTTGCTATGAAAGACACGCTACCGGTAGCCGAAGCAAAGGCACGATGGAGCAAGTTCGGCAAACTCGTTACCAGTTCCGACGGCGACTTCTTCTTCGAAACCGATGTGATCCTCAACAAGCTTCCGGATTAGGTGTCTTATCAACATATAACCATTCCGCACCGAACAGGCGGCTTCAGCCGTCTTTCCGCGTCGCTGCACATGGCGTTTTTTGAGATAACGCGATCAAACCAGCTCCGTTAGGAGCGAAATGTTTGTAGAACCGACCAATCCACCAATCGGTCAAGCCCCGTTAGGGGCGACACATGAGTGACGACACGATGGGTTTCGCTCCTCCGGAGCTCGATCATTTTCTTTCCGCTGATTACTACAAACATGTCGCTCCTAACGGAGCTTTAAAAAAAATCGATAAATTTCTGATCACATGCCAACAACTCCACCTCTTCCCTCGCCCAAGGCGAATAGTCATTTGCCGGATCGGCGACCTCGACGACGAATCGTTCCCAATCGACCCATTTAACATCACTTACCTCGCTCGGATTCAACACCGGCGAAACAGACGCAAAACCGACAAAAACCGGACAGATCTCGTTCTCGACCACGCCGTCTTTTTCGGCGCGGTAGCGGAAATCGGGGAGGATCAGGTGCAACGTATCGACGCGCAATCCGAGTTCGTATTTCAGGCGGCGGCGGGCGGCGGCTTCGGTAGTTTCGTCGGGCATGACGTGGCCGCAGCATGAGTTTGACCAGACGCCGGGCCATGTTTTCTTTGAGAATGAGCGTTGCTGGAGCAATACTTCGCCCTTGTCATTAAAGATAAAAACGGAAAATGCGAGATGCAGTTTCGTGTCGGCGTTGTGGGCCGCGAGTTTCGGTGCCGTACCGGTCGGGTTGCCCGCTTCGTCGCAATAGACTATTAATTCCTCGTCGGAGTATGTTGGCTGGATCGGCATTATCTTAATGATAACCCACCCGCTACAAAGACGCCGGATGCGATTTTCAATCCACCGCCGTATGCGAGATAATCACTGCCTATGACCAAAACTCTCTCGTCCGAGATCGTTTATCACGGCCGCGTTTTCGACATCCGCAAAGACCGCATCGCCGAGACCACGCCCGAAGGCACATCCGAATACGACCGCGAGGTCATCACCCACAATGGCAGCGCCGTCATCGTCCCGCTCTTCGCCGACGGCACCGTCGCCCTGGTCAAACAATACCGCCACGCCGCCGGTAAATATCTGCTCGAACTCCCCGCCGGTTCCCTCGACACCCCGGACGAATACCCCGAACACGGCGCCCATCGCGAACTCGCAGAAGAAATAGGTGTCACCGCCGCCAAAATGCAGCTCATCGCCGAATTCTACGTCTCACCCGGCTTCCTCTCCGAAAAAATGTTCGTCTACCTAGCCACCGACCTAACCGAAACCGAACAAAACCTCGACGAAGACGAACACGTAGAAATAGTCCGCCTGCCCCTGGACGAAGCCCTAAAACTAACCCAAACCGGCGAAATCGAGGATGCAAAAACAATAATCGGCATCACGCGAGCAAGTCAGAGCCGGGACCAAATGCTTTAGCAGAGATCGAGTCTGTTATAAAATAGGATCATGGACACGGTATATATAGAAACGTCGATTGTGAGCCACGCCACTGCGTGGCCGAGCAGCGACTCTCTCACCGCCGTCCTTCAACAACAGGCAAAGCAATGGTGGGCAGAAGAACGCGTGAGTTACAGACTCGTGACATCTCAGTTTGTCATCGATGAGGCTGCTGCCCGTGACGCAGACGCAGCTCGCCGTCGTCTCGAAATGCTTGACGGAATACCTCTGTTGCTTCCGTCTGACGAAGTCGAATCGATCGCTGAGGAAATTATCCGCCGTTCGCTAATGCCGGCCTAGGCTAAGCTTGATGCATTACATGTTGCTTCGGCGGCAGTTGGTGGAGTAGATTATTTATTGACCCAAAATTGCAGGCACATAGCGAATGCCCATGTGCTTCCGAGGGTTTATGATCTGATCGAAGAACTCGGGCTTCCCCGTATCTTGATATGCACGCCAGCCGAGTTTTTGGGAGGGTATTACAATGGCTAATCTAATTCTTGAAGATCTCCACGCCACCCGCGAAAAACTACTAAATGAGGCGGGAGGCGATCTGCACCGTTATGTCGAGGAAGCCAGAAAGCGAGCCCTCGCCTCAGGCCGAGCCATTGCCCACCCGACGCGGCGTGAAGGACAACCGAAAATATCGCCAAATTTTAACGTTCCCGCAAGCGAAGGTCCGTCTTCGCCACATCGCAATCCATAAACCTTACTTAGCCCGAGCCGCCACGCGAAATCCGATGTCTTTGTACTTGGTCTTGGGCGAAAGGCCGCCTCGGTAGGCGGAGCGGGCGTCGCCGGAGCCGTCTTTCCACGAACCGCCTCTTAGGATGCGGTATTTACCTTTCGCGGCTCCTATCGGGTCGGTCTCGGGCGTTTTCGGATAGTTGCCGTACCAATCGGAGCACCATTCCCAGACGTTCCCGTGCATATCGTACAGCCCAAAGGCATTCGCACGCTTCGTCCCGGGCTGCGTCCGCCCATTCGAATCATAGCTGTACCAAGCCATTTCCTTCACATCGCCGGCCCATTTGCCGGTCGTACCGCCGCGGGCCGCATACTCCCACTGAGCCTCGGTCGGCAAACTGTAGACAAACCCGTCATTCCTCGCATTCAGCCGTGCCACAAACCGCTGTGCGTCCTCCCACGAAACATTCTCCACCGGACACGCCCCGCCGCACTTCTCAAAATCACTAGGATTCACCCCCATCTCGGTAAACCACTGCAGCTGCGTCACCTCATATTTCCCAATCCAAAACCCCTCCGAGATCACGACCTTGCGGACAGGTTTCTCATACTTCTCCCCATCCGTCGATCCCATCTGAAATGAGCCTGCGGGAATCCAAGCGAGTTCGATGCCCGAGGAGCTTTTTCGCGTCTCGCCTGGGGTGACGGTCGCCGCAACCGCAGGTGGTGTCATTGGTGACGGAGCGTTGTTAGAAGTAGCAGACGCAGTTGCCGCAACCTTTGGAGTCAGGTTGGACGGCGTGATGGAGGCGGCGTTCGCGGTTTGCCGACCTGTCAGAAATCCGGCGTCTGGAATAGGAATCGGTTGTACATTCGTTGACCTTGCACCGACACCAGAACCGGTTGGTCGTGGCGACGGGAAATCGAATAGGACATCGCCAACGCGGATCGTGAAAACTGCCGACGGAGCTTTCTTTCGTTTGAAGTAGATAATGCCGTCCACCGAGTCTTTTGCGAACACGGTGTTAGCCTTCATAGCGCTATTTATGTAGTACGAGCCTCGATTCGCGGCGTTTGCGTCTCTTTCTCGAACTCTCGCCTGCGATTGTATTCGAGCGAGTAGGTCAGGTGTGCTTATTGTCGTCGTGGTCGATCCTGAGTAGAAACCAGTAGCCGAAAAACTGCCGCCATATCCCGAACCGTAAACCGAAGCACTTCCTGACGAATTGCTCGTAACCGTCGTCGTATTTCTCGCAAAGCTCGTTAGCACCGAGTCAAGAATATTCGCCCACATCGCCCGACGCTTTAACTTGCTGGCGATCTCTTGTCCCGAGATCGGCTGAAACCGTTCAGGAGCCGTTGATAAGTCGGTGGTTTTCCAAGCGAACAGAACGGACTGGTACGGATCGACCAAGATTCGCTCGTCCGACTTGTTAGTTACATAAGTGTCCGCAAGAATATAGTCGCCATCGTCCCCAATAATGACCGTAACAGTCATGTTGTTGATCTGGATGATCTGAACAGTCGCATCATTCGCGACCCAATGATCACACGTAGCCAAAAGCCCAGCCTGCTCCGCCTCTGAAAACCCAACCGATCGACATGCCATATCTTCCGTCCACAAGACGCGCTTAACATTTTGCGCACTTGCAAATAGTGTCGCTGTCCACATAAGAAAGAACGAGAATAGAAAGTACCGTTTCATCATGTTTCAAGCGTCCCATGGGACCGTATCCGCCTGTTCTCAAGCGGCGCCGTCTCCAGTGTTTCCAATCGTTTTAAAGATTTTTGCTAAATCATCAAGAACTGGCGATTTCGTCTTTATGGCAATATCTATAAATGCCTGCCGCACCCTAATTGGGTCATCCCCCAGAATATCGGAGCAAATCTTCGCAAAGATAAATTTCCCCTGAAAATCAATCTTCCAGTCTCCTGACTTTAAGAGACCCTTGAGACGAATTTCCTCCTTCTTCATCCATTTTTTTAAGCTTGTGGATTCTAGACTGTTGGCAAGATTGGTAATTGCGGTCGCAACTCCGGCGGCTAGCTCATCCTGAACTTCAACTAGAGTTTTGGTATCGACGGATTTGACCGTGGGTATGCCAAAGGATTGGTTCATCGAAAGGTAGTCCTTTGTGTTCTGTAGCAGATTATAGCTCAGCGATTCCTCAGCAATTTTTCTAAGTTCCGTTTCGATAAAACTGGCAGTTAAATGAGACTTCGTTGAAGTAATATACAGTGCTTCTGCAACAGCCATTAAGACTTCGGAGTCTAGAAAGTAATTTTCTATATGTCGTCGCTTTAGGCAGAAAATTCGCCCACCTTTTTCGAGGTCTTCTATTTGAGCGTCCGTCAGTGCATCGCGATCTCGCACCATGAAGATGTCAACTCCAAATATCGATTTCCTGATTTCTTTCTCCCGAACATTCAAGAGGCTAACGTTCCCGACAGAACCCACCGGAACAAACCTTAGGTCAGGTGCGACAGTAGTCGATATGCTGTGATACGCCAGTCTATCAATGCTGGAATCTTCGCCCTCAACAAATACCAATTTCTTGCCGACAGCAAAGAGACCTAGATTTTGCCCAATAAGTTGTACGAGTGAACCATGAGAAGAATCAAGTTCACTGAGCCGATGCGCCTGATTCTCGCCAGTTTGTTCTGCGTCTACAAAATAGACATCTCCCGTCGCGTAATAGGTTGAAATCAAGTCAGCTGAATGAGTTAGTAGTATGAACTGGTTTGTATGGTTCCCAGTAGCTTTGAGCGTCTCGACCAACTTGAAGGTGAGTGTTGGATGAAGGTGTAGCTCTGGCTCATCTATAATTATAACGGAGTGATTAATATTCTTCCGGGCCACATCAAATAGAACCTTTACTACCTCTTTCTCGCCAGAACTCAAAGAACTAAACGGGAGAGGATTTCCCTCCTCGATTTCGTAATAAAACTCTCTTGGATTTGCTGGCTCAATGGGAAGTAACTTTTTCCCTGGCAAAACATCCGCGAAGATTCTTTGATATTTTTCCAAAGGGTCAGGATTCTCGGCAATTATCCGCTCCCCGGATTTCTTTGGATCCTTCTTCAGCTCATCGGCTAGTTTCTTGTCACGTGCTGCGGATTTTTGATGAATATAATTCATGAAGTTCCGCCAGCGGTCTATAAACGGATTGAAGTAATAGTCATTAATTCCATCCGTATCATCTGGATCGCCGCCGAGCCAATTCACTTGTTGGTAGCTTACAGATTCTACGTTTCGATCGGAATCAATCTGAACTAATGATCCGACGAAAAGCGCCGAGGCATTTCGGCGGCTTCGCATATAGTTGTCCAAAGCGGGATTGCTTATTCCACGCTGTACGACAAGGGTTTTGTCGCCGAAGTACTTTTCTTGTTCAACGGACCTCGTAGCTTCTAGTACCATGTCCATCTGTGGCGATCCCGTAAGGGTTTGCACGATGGCATGCTTTAACCTGGTCTTACCAGCTCCGTTGGCACCGGCAATTATAACCGTGCTTCCCATATCGCTTATCGTTAAGCTCTTGATAGGAGGAAAGTCTTGTATCGCCAAAGATTTTATTCTCATAATTGTTGAGTATTGTACTTTCCCGATTCAACAGGCATATGCCGAACCAAGAAAACAAGACCGAAAAATTACATTTCGATTGGATAATTATTGTTAAGCTAAACGATAAACGAAAGATAGCACGAAAGGATTGTCGGGACAATTGAACGCCCGAACAACCCTATCCAGTTCTTGCCGCTCAATTCCTCAATATTACCGAGCGTTTGTGCGCGGGGTTTTTTGGGTGATCTGCACGCTTGGTTTTGTATGAGAAGTGGTGAATTGTCGACGGACGGTTTGGGGGCGATCAGGACTCTTCAGGCGGCACATAGTACGTGCTCAAACGCCCGCTACGCGGGCTTTTGGTCGTTCTGTTGGCCTTCCCACGAGTTCCCTGGGTTCCGCGGGCTTGGACTCGTGGCTTTATGCTTTTGCCGCTACGCGGTTAAAGCTTTTTACTGGTTCGCGGGCGACGAAAGGCGATTTCCGTGTTGATGGTTTGGGTCAGGTCTAGTTTTAGGATTTGGTTGGTGATCTCGATGCCGGTGAATTGGATGGTGGTGGATGTCTGGATGTGGTGGTGGCGGCAGAAGGGGTTGGCTAGGATGATGTAGCCGACTTGTTTGGGGCTGACGGCGAAGCTGGAGGCGGTTCGGGTAGTGGTCGGTGCGATGAGGATCGATTCGCCGGTGCGGCGCATGTATAGCTCGACGTGGGACGGCGAGCCGAGGAGTTTGTACGTGTGGCGATTGAGGTAGATCTGGCTTTTGTGGTTAAGCGTTACGTAGATGCGTTCGTCAAACGGCGCCGACGGTACCCCGCGAAATTTTTCCCATTCGTTTTCGTCGATCATCATATTGTTCTCATTCGGGCAGTGTTGTTGCATACATTATACAAACTATCTCGAAAGAAATCAAGCAGAGCCGAGTATCGTGGCGGTTTGCGAATTACTTGGTTTTTTCTTTGCGACCTTCGTGCCCGAGCTTCGTGGCCACCGTGTTAAAAAGGATCTTTCTAACACAAAGATCACGGAGATGAAGACACAAAGGTCATTATATGGAACCACAGATGGATACAGATGAACTCAGATAATAATGGATCGGTTCGACTTTCTTATCTGTGCCGGTCGGGATTTATCTGTGGTCGAAATGCCTTTGGGTAAGGTATGAGTGGAATGATGGTGATGAATGGGAATGAAGGGCGTTGCGGGCATGATATTTGGGTAAAAACGGTTCGTTTTTGGGCGTCCCTGGTACGGAATCGGCTTTGCCGGGTCATACGGATACATCGGTTGGTCAGGGATAGGGACGCGTTTTGTGGCTGCTGGGACGCAAATCGGGTGTTAGGCGGCGGCAAGAACACCTTTGACCTATCCCGGAAAGACCTCTACCAATCTGGTGACCTGTTGCCCGACAACGGTGGAATTGCTATGACCAGGACAGTCTGTGAGCGTTTGTCGCCTTCTACGCTTGACCCGGTGGCGGGATTTCGATATCCTACTCGTTCGCATTTTTGCGGATAAGGTTATTAGTGTGTGATTATGAGTACTTATTTTCCAAGCGGAAAGGGTTTGGCCGAGAATCGTAAGTGGTTGGTCGTTGATGCCAAGGGCAAAACGGTCGGCCGTCTCGCCACCGAAGTAGCAAGAATTTTGTCGGGCAAAAACAACCCGTCGTGGACGCCTTTTCTCGATATGGGCGATCACTGTGTCGTCATAAATGCCCGCCATGCAGTATTTACGGGTGCAAAGGACGATCAGAAAGTGTATTACCGCCACACGCTTTATCCGGGCGGTCTGAGAGAGACGACCGTCAAGGAGATGTTCGAAAAGAAGCCTGAAAAGGTCATCGAACTCGCAGTTCGCGGCATGCTGCCGAAGACAAAACTCGGCAAAGCAATGGCAAAGAAATTAAAAGTTTACGCCGACGGCGAACATCGCCACATCGCGCAGAAACCGGTAGCAAGGGAAATCTGATTTTAGATTTTAGATTTTAGATTTTGGATTGGCGGAAACAAGGCCGCTTTTCTTGAATCGAAAATCCAAGATCAAAAATCCAAAATCGATATATGGCAGACATCCAGTATTACGGCACAGGCCGCAGAAAAACTTCGACAGCACGTGTTTACCTTCGTCCGGGCACCGGCACGATCACGGTCAATAAGCGCGAGTTTGATTCGTACTTCCCGAACGAGGCGTTGCGCATGATCATTCGTCAACCGCTGAATTTGACGGAATCGGTCGAGAAATTCGACATCCTCGTCACCGTCGACGGCGGCGGCACGGCCGGACAGGCCGGAGCAGTCCGCCACGGCATCACGCGTGCGTTGATGGAATTCAACAGCGATCTACGTCCTACTTTGAAGAAAGCAGGCCTCGTTACCCGCGACCCGCGTCAGAAAGAGCGTAAGAAATACGGTCAGAAAGGCGCCCGTGCGAGATTTCAGTTCTCGAAACGTTAAAAACGAGGTTTTTGGTTTTAGGTTTTTGGCTTTCGCTAAAACCCAAACCCAAAAACCAAATACCATCGGTTGGGCATTTTGGTTGATAGCCGCCTCGCCGAGTACATAAACCAGGAGAATAAAGTTTTGGCTACAGTTACGATGAAAGAACTCCTCGAAGCAGGAGTTCATTTTGGTCACCAGGTCCGCCGTTGGAATCCGAAGATGAAGGAATACATCTTTGGAGAGCGCAACGGCATTTATATTATTGATCTGCAAAAAACGCAGAAACTCTTCCGCGACGCCCTGAATTACGTCACCGAATCGCTCACCGAGCGTCCAAACCAAAAGGTCCTCTTCGTCGGCACCAAGCGTCAAGCCCAGGATGCCATCAAAGAAGAAGCGGAACGCTGCGGGCAGTTCTACATCAACAACCGCTGGCTCGGCGGCCTCCTAACGAACTACGAAACCGTAAAGAAATCGATCAACAAACTCAAAGAGATCGAAACAATGCGTGAAGACGGTAGATTCGAGATGTTAACGAAGAAAGAGCGCCTACAATTAGATCGTGAGCATGAGAAACTCATGAAGAACTTAGCCGGGATCAAAGAGATGAATGGGATGCCCGACATGATGTTCGTAATTGATGTGCGTAAAGAAGATATCGCGATCAAGGAAGCCAATCGACTGGATATCCCAATCGTTGCGGTAGTTGACACCAACTGCTCGCCTGAGGGTATCGATCACGTCATTCCGGGTAACGACGATGCTCTGCGTGCTATCCGCCTTTTTGCTTCGCGTATCGCCGATGCGATCATCGAAGGCAAGCAGGTCGGAACCGAAGGCCGAACGGCTGATGTCGAAGTTGAAGACAACGGTGAAGAAGGTGCAAATGAGCCGATCGTTGAATCGCGTATCTCGATCCCGAAGGAATTTCTAACCGCTGACGACGTCGCTGAGATCGAGTCTGCAGATGTTCCTGACGAGGTCATCGAGGACGACGAGATCGTAACCGAAGAAGTTGCCCCTGAGACGGCGGCAGAAGAGCCGGTAGCAGCTCCGGAAGAAACAACCGAAGAAATAACGGAAGAAAGCAGCGAAGCGAAAGCGAGCTAGTTCAACAATTTTATTCTTGAAAGCGTAGCTCATTTCCGTTTCTCGGCGACGGGCTACGCTTTTTTACAGATTGGAACGCGGATGTCCGTTGTCCGCCGGTGAAAATACGATATTCGCGGACAATGATGTCCGCGTTCCCTATATTTTGGAGTAATAGTTATGGCAGATCTAATGGCAAGTGTTAAGTCACTTCGTGAAAAATCAGGTGCTGGAATGGTCGATTGTAAAAACGCTCTTGTCGAAGCAAATGGCGACGAGAACGCGGCAATGGACATTCTTCGCAAAAAAGGCATGGCTCAGGCTGGTAAAAAAGCCGGCCGTGTGACTGCAGAAGGTGCGGTTGGTTCGTACATCCACATGGGCGGCAAAGTTGGCGTTCTTGTAGAGATCAACTGCGAGAGCGACTTCGTCTCGCGTGGCGAAGAGTTTCAACAGCTTGTTAAAGACGTTGCGATGCACATCGCGGCAACCGATCCGCGTTACACAAATCGCGACGAAGTTGCCCCCGAAGATCTCGAAAAGGAGCGCGGCATTCTTCTCGAACAGCTCAAGATCGATCCGAAAAACGCCAACAAACCGGAAGAGGTTCTTCACAAGATCATCGAAGGCCGGCTGAACAAATTCTACGAGGACAACGTTCTCGTCGATCAGCCTTTCGTCAAAGATCCGGCGAAAACGGTCGGCGAGTTGGTCGCTGAAAAGATCGCGTCGATCAAAGAAAATATCTCGATCCGCCGCTTCACCCGCTTCAAAATGGGCGAAGGCATCGAGAAGAAAACCGACGATTTCGCGGCAGAAGTTGCGTCGATGGTGGGATAAATCAGTTGAGAGTCGAGAGTCATGAGTTGAGAGCTAGAGAATGGCCTTGCCTCCCGACTCGCGACTCCTGACTCACGACTCGTATGAAGCCAGCTTTCAAACGTATTCTTCTAAAACTGTCGGGCGAGGCTCTGATGGGGTCGCAGAATTACGGCATTGACACCAAGGTTGCCGATGCGGCGGCGAAGGAGCTGAAAACGGTTCACGATCTCGGTATTGAGATCGCGATTGTTGTTGGCGGTGGTAATATCTTTCGCGGTGTCTCAGAGTCGGCTGGAAATATGGACAGGGCGGCAGCCGATTACATAGGAATGCTCGCAACTGTTATGAATGCCGTCGTTCTCCAGGATGCTCTAGAACGCGTAAATGTGAACACGCGCGTTATGTCGGCGATCGATATTCCGCAGCTTGCCGAGCCTTTTATACGAAGGCGAGCCGTTCGCCATCTTGAAAAACAGCGTGTCGTGATCTTCGCCGCGGGCACTGGAAACCCTTATTTCACAACGGATTCCGCGGCTTCGCTACGGGCTCTCGAGATCGAAGCCGAAGTAATCCTGAAAGGAACAAAGGTTGACGGAATATACTCTGCCGATCCGATGAAGGATCCTAGCGCGACAAAGTTTGATAAAATAACGTTCCAGGAAGTTCTTGAAAAACAGTTAAAAGTTATGGACGCGTCGGCTATTTCACTCTGCATGGATAACGATCTGCCGATCATGGTCTTTAACATGAAAAAATCTGAAAACATAATCAAAGCTGTGTGCGGCGACCTGTCGATCGGCACACTGGTCACAAACTAGATATGAGTGTACAGGACGTAGTAAAAGAAACTGGCCCTAAAATGGCTGCCGTGGTTGAAGACTTTCAGCGTAAACTTGCTAATATTCGCACGGGGCGTGCAACTATCGGTATGCTCGACATTGTGTCGGTCGACTATTACGGCACGCCGACGCCACTTAGCCAGATGGCTTCGGTCGCTGTTCCCGAGCCGCAAATGATCACAGTACAGCCCTGGGATCAAACCCAGCTAAATGCGATTGAAAAGGCTATCCTTGCCGCAAATTTGGGTTTGACACCGTCAAACGATGGGAAGATCATCCGACTGTCAGTTCCTGCTCTGAACGAGGAACGCCGCCGCCAGTTTGCCAAACAAGCTCACGAAATAGCTGAAGAGCATCGCGTGGCCGTTCGCAATATCCGGCACCATTCGAATGATCTGCTGAAGAAAATGCTTAAGGATAAAGAAATATCGGAAGACGACGAACGCGGCGGGCTCGATGACGTTCAGAAAGCGACGAATACACACATCGCCAAGATTGATGAGCTTGTTAAAAACAAAGAGCATGAGATCATGAGTGTATAATTTTGTTGTAGTCAGTACATCGCTCAGTGAACGCCGGATCGAACTCATCCGGCGTTCTTTTTTTGCACAAATTCTTCTTTCTATCGTTCCAGACTTGGAGTATATTTGACAGAGTTTTGGTCAACGTAAATGAAGAACCTGATTCCTCGCCTTCTGATCTCGTTGTTTCTCGTCGCGGCCTTCCTTTCGAGCGCGATGCCATGCGGCCCGGGCTATATTTCGCCGCTTTTCGATACCAGCTCGGCGCCTGAAGTTCCCTATTCCGACTATGCTGCCGGACGGCTGGGAATCGTTAAATCATCTTTTCATCGATCAGTCCTGATCGCGGCCTACCGCCACATCGCGGGCAATGGCCTAAGTACTCCTGAGCAGCAGGCTCTCGTAGAGATTTGGAAAGCCGAGATCGATAACAAGGACTTTCGTGACGATACTGTGGACGAGGCCGTGAAGACGTGGGTCGCCAAACGCAAGGACGCGGTCGGAAAAGAAGAAAAGGTGCCTGAGATATATGCCGAACGTTCATGGGGCGGATATGATTTTTTTCCTAACTGCACCAAAAACGCTTTTGAAACCGCAGCGCAAACTCTGGCGGATCGAACCAGTTCATATGGTTCAACCGATCCGAACGTTCTCAATTGGATAGCCGGTCAGGATCAGGTCTTCCAGAATTGTTCCAGCGGCAAGCGTTCGCCCGATCCCGTCCCCGTCGGAGCACCTGTTTGGCTTCAGAAGGACCGTGATTATCAGATCGCGGCGGCGGCGTTCTATTCGTTGGACTATAACGAGTCAAAAAAACGCTTTGCCGATATCGCTCAGGATACTGAATCGCCCTGGAAAGAAACCGCCGACTATTTGGTCGCTCGAACTCTGATCCGTCAGGCGAGCCTCTCAAAAACACCAGCGGCATCTACTCCTTTTTATGAGGAAGCCGAGGCTCACCTTCGGAGGTTCATTTCAGGCGGGAAATTCTCAGAGTCCGCCGAACGCCTCTCTGGCCTTATCAAATACCGTTTGAGGCCAATGGAACGAACGTCCGAGCTTGCCAAGAACATTACGATCTACCTCGGGAACAACAATTTCCGGCAGGACGTGATCGACTATACATGGCTGCTCGATAAATTCGAAAACGATGTTCTGACCGCCGAAGAAAAGCGGAAAGAGGCTGAAAAACCGAAGGAAACTAATACTGTTGCCGAAGCCGTTCCGACGCCGCCCCTGATATCAAATGCAAACATCAGCGTTGTCGGCGAGAAAAAGAATGATGAAGATTTGGAGATATACGTTTACTCACCCACCACGTCAAAAAGCTGGCGAATCTTTGTAAAATCGGATGCGACGGACGCCGAGGCTTTGACCGAGGCCGAAAAGGTCGTCAATGAACCGATGACTGCCGAGATGAAAACTCAAGTCCGCGATGGCCGGCAGCGAGCGTACTCTGCCCGCTTTACAGACGGGAACAAATCAACCTATGAAGGTGGCTATTGGGGCGAAGAACATCTCACGCCAACGCTGCTTCCAGCCTTCCTGCGCCAGGACGAGATCACGGATTGGCTCTATTGCTATCAGATGAAAGGAGCTGAGGCTTATTTGTATTCGCTGAAGAAATACAAGGAGCAGAAAGCGGATCTGTGGCTAATGACGGCGCTTTCGCAAGCTGATAAAGGCTCAGCCGAACTTTCTCGCTTGCTCGAGGCTGCAAACAGCGTAAACCGCCTTTCGCCGGCTTACACAACGATAGCCTTTCATACCGCGCGTATCCTCGTCGCTCAGAATAAGCAGGCGGACGCTCGAAAGCTGATCGATGAAATGCTCGGCCTCGGCGATACTCTGCCGCTTTCGTCTCGGAATTCGTTCATGGATCTACGGCTCAAACTGGCCGAGACACTCGAAGATTTCCTCAAATACTCGCTCAAAAAGCCTTACGGGTTCGATTTCAATGGCGATGTCGGGACGATTGAATCCATCATTGCCGAGCAGAAAACCTATTTCGACCCCGAATACAACAAAGAAGGCCGCGAAGCTTATGAGGCGCAGATCGAAGAAAACTACAAGGAAGAGAAACAGTGGCAGAGCCGAGCGATGTTCGATTCCGATCTGGTCGAGGTGCTCAACCAGCATTTCTCGACCGTTTCGCTAATTCAGGTATTCAAATCCCCTGCCCTGCCCGACTATATGCGGCCGAGGCTGGCGCTGGCGATCTGGACGCGTGCCTATCTGCTGAATGACGCGGCGACGGTCGATGGATTCCTTGCAGATCTTGGAACGTACAATCCCGAATTTCAGCCAATGCTCGACAAGATCGCCGCCGCGAAAACTCCGGCTGCCCGCGAGAACGCCGTGCTCTATTTCGTGTTAAAAAATCCGATCCTGAGCCCGTACATTCAGGATGGAATGGGAAAGACCGACAACACGAGCGAGGAATGGGATTCCGACGACTGGTGGTGCGAGCCTTACGATTCGGAATACAGCGACGAGACGAATGCCGAGATACCGAAGAAACTGCCGCCGCGTCCAGCATTTTTAACCGCAGCTCAAAGCCAGACCGCTCAGAACGAACGCAAAAAGCTGAAAGCGATCGGCGATTCGCCAAAATATCTAGCGGCTAGAGTTTTGGCATGGTTAAAACGGGCACCTGGCGACAAACGGGTTCCAGAGGCGATCTACATTATGATCGGAGCAAACGGATGGAACAAATACGGCTGCGGAAACAACGAAGAGCTTCGCGATGAACTGGCGAAGCTCTTGAAAACGCGCTTTCCCGGCAATGAGTGGGCACAGAAGTTGGTAAAGGATGAGGCCGACCGATAACTACTTATTCGCGGCCTTCTTGTCCTCTTCGGCCTTGTATTTTTCAAGCTCGACCTTTGCCTCTTTACAGGTCTTTGCCATTTCTGTCTTGTCGGTCTTATTCTCTTCGACAGCTTTCTTGATCGATTCCTTTATTTTGTTTACAAACAGCGACTTCCCTGCTTTGATCACAAAATTATCGTCAGGATTATTCGCATATGACGTCAGCAGATCGATCACCTCGTCACATTCAGGAACACCAATCTTTTGCTCGCCAACGGCGGTGTCGACGGCCTTATCGGTTAGTGACTTGTTCGATCCGGGTTGATTGCCCGCAGGTTTTTTGTCAGCTAGCGGATTGATCGAACTGCAGCCGAGAACTACGGCGATCATTACGAGTAATACCGAAACGACTGCGTATTTGTTTTTCATATAAATTAAATGCGGAAGATATACCGCGATGATGTTCGAGATCGTTTAATCTTTTTGCAGATTCGCAAATTTCTCGATCAGTTTCTTTTGCCCAAATCCTGCAAAGCTCACCGTTAATTTCACATTGTCACCCGAGCCTTCACGGCGAAGGACGAGGCCACGGCCGTATTTTTCGTGGCGGACGTGCGAACCGGCAACCAGAACATTAGGATCAGGCCGGGCCGCCGGCGGGGTTGCAATAGCTTTCAATTTTTCGTAACCCGAAGCTGGCCGCTCAGTCGGCCGATCGCTCGGTCGCGCGGGAACGTCGATGTTCTTTTTCTTAAAAAACTCCGCTACGGCATCGCTGCTGTTGTAGGTCTTGCCCGCGTACACGCTCTTTGGCTTCGGCGGCGGGCTCTCGCCTCTCAGAGCACTGATCGTGGCCTTTGCACTCATTGACGTCGTGCTGCGGGCGTATGAAAGCCACGAGGCTCCGTGCGAAAGATCATCTATCAATTCCAGCGGCACCTCGTTCAGGAACTGCGACGGCTCAGCCGCGATCTCTTCACCATATACCCGCCGCCGCATCGAGTGCGTGACGTACAGCATCTTCTCGGCCCGTGTGATAGCAACGTACGCCAAACGGCGTTCTTCCTCGAGTTCCTTGTTGTCATTCAGCGAACGCGAATGCGGGAAAATGCCATCTTCGAGCCCGACGAGAAACACGATCGGAAACTCGAGCCCCTTTGCCATATGTACCGTCATCAGCGTGACTGGAGCCGTCCCGTCGTATTTGTCGGTATCCGAAGTCAGAGCCGCGTGATCGATGAAGTCGCGAAGACCGTCCTCTTCCTGCTTGTCGTAATCGACGGCGGCGTTAACGAGTTCCTCCAGGTTTTCGAGACGAGCAGCAGATTCGTCCGTATTTTCTGCACGAAGCGAATTTGCATAGCCTGTATCTTCGATCGCTCCGATCACGACCTCGGAAACTGCGCGTCCGGATTCAGAATACTCCGAGATCTTCGAGATCAAATTCTCGATCACTTTTCTGAACGCTCGCAAAGCTTCCTTTGCACGCGGTGTGAGGCCTGATTCCTGCGGAAAATCGGTATCCGTCACCGATGCGATCGTCATCCAGAGCGACGCACCGTTAGATTTTGCGATGCGCTGAAGTTCGTCGAGGCTTGTTTTGCCGAGGCCGCGAGCGGGCGTATTGATAACGCGCATCAGGGCGATGTCGTCGAACGGATTCATCGAGAGTTTGAGGTAAGCGATCACGTCTTTGACCTCGGCTCGCTCGTAAAACGAGAAGCCGCCGACGATGTTGTATTCGATCCGCATCCGCCGCAAAGCTTCCTCAAAAAGGCGTGATTGGGCGTTTGTGCGATACAGGATCGCGATCCGATCGCTCAGGCTGCGACGCTGGTGTTCCTCGATCTTTGCCGCCACGAACCGTGCCTCGCCGTCGGCATCATACGCCTGATAGTAAAAAATACGCTCGCCGCCGGGATTTGCCGTCCAGAGCTTCTTTTTCTTCTGGTTCTGGTTATTCTCGATGATCGCGTGCGCGACGTCGAGGATCGTTTGCGTCGAGCGATAATTTTGTTCGAGCAGTATGACCTTGGCTTTCGGAAAATGCTTTTCAAACCCTAGAATATTCCGAATATCAGCCTGCCGAAATCCATAAATACTCTGCGCGTCGTCGCCGACCACACAAATATTCTGCTGCTTCTCGGTCAGGAAGCTGATCAGGGCAAACTGCAATGCGTTTGTGTCCTGATATTCGTCAACGAGGATGTACTTGTAGCGGTTGTTATATTTGTCGCGTGTTTCGTGCGATTTTCTCAGCAGCTTGACGGTCTTGATCAGAAGATCGTCGAAATCAAGGGCGTTTGCGGTTCGCAGACGGTCTTCGTACATGCGGAAGACCCTTGCCATCGCGGCTTTTTTCTCGTCCCCGTATTCGATCTTTGACGCGAACATCTCGTGGTCTTCACCGCGATTTTTGGCTGAACTGATTGCGTTTCGAACCATTCGCGGAGCCATTTGTTTCTCGTCGAAACCGAGATCCTTTATGCACGATTTGACGACCTTTTGCGTGTCGTCGGTGTCGTAAATGGTGAAGGATTTCAGATAGCCTTCCTCAAGCTTGTCGATGTCCTGACGCAGGATGCGAACGCACAGGCTGTGAAACGTCGCGATAAGCGGAGCCGACTGCAAACGCTCGCCCTTGAGCAATTCCTGCACACGTGACCGCATCTCGCCCGCCGCTTTGTTGGTGAAAGTAACCGCCAAAATACTACGCGGCTCAACCTGCTTCTCAGAGATCAGATAAGCCATCCGAACGGTAATAACACGTGTCTTGCCCGACCCCGCACCGGCGAGGATTAGCAGTGGCCCTTCGGTCGCTTTTACGGCCTCGACCTGTTGGGGATTTAGGGACGAAAGTATTTCCATTTAATTTTAGCCGCAGATGCACGCAGATTTACGCAAACTGCGGCCGCGAGAATCTTTTTCACTTTATCAACGCCTGAATTTCCTTAAACTTCTCATGCTTAGCATCCTGCATGAGTTCGAAAAGCGCCATTTCGGTCGACGATTCGATCACGCCGCTTCGGCTCATTTTTGCGAGGCCTGCTTCACGGTTGTAATCGAATCTGGACGCGACGCAGTCGCTCAAAATATGAACCAGAAAGCCGCGATCAAGCAGATCATGGGCTGTCTGGCTGACGCAAATGTGCGTTTCGAGGCCACACAAAACAACCTGAGAAACACCTAGTTCATCAAGCTTCGCGACAAATTCAGCAGCCCCGCAAGAGCTGAAAGCTGTTTTTTCTATCGGCTCGCAGCCTTCATTCAGCACAAACTGAATTTCCTCCGCCGTATTGCCGAGGCCTTTTGGATATTGCTCAGTTACAATAACCGCGACATTCAGCAGTTGAAAACCTTGAATCGCTGTCGAGATCCGCGAAACAATCAACGCAAAATCAGGTATCGCGTTGCGAAACGCTTCTTGAACGTCCACTACAACAAGTGCCGTCTTACCGGGCTGTAATAGATTTGCATGAGCCATTATTTCGATTCCGTTTCGGTGGCTGCGGATTTCGCCTTTGCCTTTTCTTCAGCTCTCGCTTCCCTTTCGCTCATCTCTTTTTTGTAGGTTTTCACAAAGAGATACACCGCCGCAAACGACAAGATCAGGATAAGGATCATCATCGCTGCGATGAAGTAAATTTCGGCTCTTTCTCCTCCGGGCATGCTACTAGTCTAAAGTCCAACGCCCAATGTCCAAAGTCGCGATACGAAGTTTCTCAACGACGCATCGCGACAATATATTTGATCTTGGACTAATGGGCTTAGCTTGGTGCCTGATCCGGCGGGAACGCCAGTTCTTCCTCCTTATCGAGCAGCAAATCACGGTACGTTGCAGGCAGGCTGCGAACCTTCTTGTCTTTGTCAGTAACAAGGTGAAGCGTCTCGCCTTCGGCGATGAGCATGTCGTCGGACGAACGATGTATCTCGTAGAAAAATCTCAGGCTGCGGCTTCGGATCTCGATCACTTTCGTACGGATCGTAAGAACGTCTTCGTAGTAAGCGGGTGATTTATAACGGCAGTAGGATTCGGCGACAACCATCAGAGCATTATCCTGCTCTTCCATATCCTTGTAGGAAAAACCGCGGGAGCGGCAGAGTTCGCTGCGGCCAGTCTCAAACCAAACCAGAAAGTTCGCGTGGTGGACAATCCCCATCTGGTCGGTTTCGGCGTAGCGAACGCGAATCTCGGTTTCGTGCCAGCCGTCCATAAGCAGTGGTCGGTGGCTAGTGGTCAGTGACCCGATCAGAACAATTTCTGACGACTGACCACTGACAACTGACCACAAAATGTTGGCTGGGAGACAGGGATTCGAACCCCGATAGGCAGATCCAGAGACTGCAGTCCTACCATTAGACGATCTCCCAACGCAAACTATTAATTTACGGATGCGCGGGCGTTATGTCAACCGTGCTACAAGAGACGTTTAGGTCGAATGCGTCCTATATGTCTTGCCTATATTATGGCAAGATAATACTTTATGGCCGCTGACAAGGAAATCATCAATAATCGCCAGGCGTACCATGAGTACATCATTCTCGAAAAATTCGAGGCTGGAGCCGTGCTGCTTGGCACCGAGGTAAAAAGCATCATGCTTGGCCGCATACAGCTCAAGGAATCGTATGTTTCGATCATCGACGGCGAGGTTTGGCTGCTCGGTGCCCACATTTCGCACTACTCGCACGGGAACATAAATAACCACGATGTCTTGCGTACGCGCAAGCTCTTGCTCAATCGCAAAGAGATTGCCAGACTCGAGAAAGAGACCACGCAAAAAGGCATGACGCTCGTCGTCACCGCCATTTACTGGAAGAACGGCCGCATCAAATTTGAGATCGGGGTCGCTAAAGGTAAGAAACTCTATGACAAACGCGAAGCCGAAATGAAAAAATCTATCGAAAAAGAAACGCGGCAAGAGTTGAAACAAGCGCTTAGATAAGTTATAGATATTAAAACGTTTTTATCCAATACATAGATTTTTTGAGGTGTAAATGAAATTCACGGGAATTACCGGAAACTTTTCTGAAGCGAACGTCGAGGCCCTGGCCGTGGCGGTTTTTAAGGGCGAAAAAGGCACGGCGGATGTGCTCAAGGACCTCGACAAGGTAACCGGCGGTCTCGTCGCCGCTCTTATCAAAGCCGAGGAGTTCAAGGGCGATTCGGGCGAGACCGCACTTGTCAGATTTGTTCCTAAGGGAGCAGTAAAAGCAAGCCGCCTGCTGCTCGTTGGCGTTGGAAACAAAGCCGATTACAACGCACCGGCCGTTTGCGCTCTCTCCGGCACGGCGACACGTTTCTTGCGCAAACGAAATATCACGAGCTTTGCGCTGCTTCCGCGCAGCGAGAATGCAGCGGAGGCTTCATCCCAGGCTGTCGTCGGATTTATCACAGGCCAGTTCGAGATCGACAAATACAAGACGAAAGACAAGCAGGACAAGGTCGTTTCGAACCTGATCGTTTGCGTTGATGGAGCGAAACCCGCCGACCTAAAAGCCGGGATCGCGCGCGGCCAGGCGATCGGCGAATCGATGAACTTCACGCGCGACCTCGCCAACGAGCCGCCAAATATCCTTACACCGACCGAAATGGCAAAGCGTGCACAAGCAATGGCCAAGGAAGTCGGCCTCAAATGCGAAGTCCTCGACGAAGCCCGCATGACGAAAATGGGCATGGGTTCGCTGATGAGCGTTTCGCATGGATCCTCGCAGCCGGCGAAGATGATCATTCTCAAATACACGCCGGTCAAATCGACTGCAAAAAAAGGCGAGTTGATCGGGTTGGTCGGAAAAGGAATTACTTTCGACACGGGCGGAATTTCGATCAAACCGGCTGAGAATATGGACGCGATGAAGTACGACATGTCCGGCGGCGGAACGGTCCTCGGCGCGATGCGGGCGATCGCCCTGCTAAAACCTAGCGTACCGGTCATTGGTGTTGTTGCGGCTGTCGAGAACATGCCCGACGGCAATGCCTCACGTCCAAGTGACGTGGTGACTGCTATGAACGGAAAAACGATCGAGATCCTCAACACCGATGCCGAAGGCCGCCTCGTCCTGGCTGACGCCGTAGCGTATGCGGAGAAACAAGGTGCCACGAAAATCGTTGATATGGCAACACTTACCGGTGCCGTCATCGTCGCACTCGGCTCGCATAACACCGGCATTATGGGCAACGATCAAGCGTTCATCGACGAGATCGTTGCGTGCGGCAAAGAGGTTGGCGAAGGCTATTGGCAGTTACCGCTCGGAGCCGATTACAGCAAAGACATTCGCTCGGACATCGCCGATATTAAAAACATCGGGCCGCGAGGCAAAGCCGGTACGATCATGGGTGCGGTGTTTATTCAGGAGTTCGTCGACAAAGCCAAATGGGCCCATCTCGACATTGCCGGCACGGCGTGGCTCGATGCGGCAAAACCGCACATGGCTAAAGGCCCATCCGGCGTCGCGATCCGAACTTTGCTGAATCTTGTCGAAAAGTCGCAGTAAAATTCAAAGTTCCAGCTTTATCGGACTTTTGTCAGACATCCACAAATTTCATTGGAGGAGATAATGAAAAAGCTCATAAGCGGGTTATTATTTGGCAAGGATGCCAGGATTAGCGGCCTGATCGCGATGGCCGTTGTTGGCACTTTTGTCCTTGGCTGCAACTGCGGTAAGGATTTTAATCTCGGAAATTCCTCCAGCGAGAGCAATTCGACATCGACTTCGAACACGAAGTCCGACACGACCAGCGATTCAATCCCATCCAATTCTGTCGTCGAAGGGCTCGTAAAAGAGACCATCGATGAATTTCGCGATGCGATCAGTTCGGGCGACTTTTCAGACCTACACAGGAACGCCTCGCAGGATTTCCAGTCGACATACACCGTCGATCAGATGAAAACAGCGTTCAGATCTTACACCGACAAAAAATCGATGGTCGTTCCGATCCTGGAAAAAGCCGGCAACATGTCCGCCGATTTCACGGTCCCGGTTGGAACCCGATCGGAGCAGAACCTAAAGATATTAATGGCGAAAGGCGAATTTAAGACCAAGCCGTACAAAGTCCGTTACGATTTTGAATACGTCTTCCGCGGCGGTGAATGGAAGCTGCTCAAGCTCGTTATTAACATCCCGTAGCCTAAGAAAAACAGGAGAATCAACGGTCATGCGTCAAAGATCAATCGTTCGTAGGAATAATCTCAATCTTGTAATAGCGGCGATCTTCGTCCTTATCGTGGGCCTCGCCTGCGGCAAAAGTACGCCGCCGCCGCCGCAGTATGTCGGCGTTTGGAAAGCAGCTGACGGCACGTTAATAACGATCCGTGCGGACGGCGGAGCCGATTATAAATCGGGAAATTACTCGGTCAGCGGCGGAAGCGCGGTGATCGACGAAGCGGCAAAAACGCTGAAGATCTCGCTCGCCAGCCTCGGGCCGACGTTCAAGATCGACAAACCGCCGACCGGCAGCGAGATGACGCTTGACGGAATCTTGTTCAGAAAGGATGGCGGCAGCAGTTCGAGTTCTGACGACAAGCCAACCTCAAATGCGAAAGGCGAGATACCGAGCAACGACAAGCTTCAGACGCTCGTTAAATCTACGTTTCTCGACTTCAGCGATGCGGTTCAGAGCGGCGATTTTACGGATTTTCACAAGAAAGCTGCGAAGGTTTGGCGTGATGACGCGACCCCTGACGAACTAGCGGAAGCCTTCAAGCCGTTCGTTGACGATAAGGAAAATTATAACTTCAAAAAGGCCGTATCACCAATGGATGCAACGTTTTCACCCGCACCGTCGATCGAAAAGGTTGCCGGTCTTGACGCTCTCGTCGTGAAAGGCTACTACCCGACCAAGCCAGCTCGTGCCAACTTCGAACTCAAATACACAATGGACGATGGCACATGGAAGCTGATCGGCATCAACGTAAAAACTACCAGGGAATAACGTTTGGAGCCCGCCTTCAGGCGGCCTCAATACGTACGAAAACGGGGCCGCCTAAAGGCGGGATTCCGAGCGAAAAATATGAAGATCCACGAATATCAAGGCAAAGCCATTCTTAAGGAATACGGCGTTCCTGTTCCGCGCGGCATTGTTGCACGCACGCCTGAAGAGGCCGAAGCTGCGGCGATCGTACTTGGGACCGACATTGTCGTCGTCAAAGCCCAGATCCACGCGGGAGGCCGCGGAAAAGGCGGCGGTGTTAAACTGGCGAAATCGCCGGCCGAGGCCAAGCAGATCGCATCGGAAATCCTTGGGATGCAGCTAGTTACGCATCAGACAGGGCCCGAAGGGCAAAAGGTTCAGACCCTTTTGATCGAGGAAGGTTTGCCAATCGATAAAGAGTTTTACCTCGGCATCACACTCGACCGCGTGACCGGCCGGAACGTCTTTATGGGATCGTCCGCTGGCGGTATGGACATTGAAAAGGTGGCCGAGGAAACGCCTGAGTTGATCCTAAAGGAGACGATCGATCCGTCGGTCGGGCTTCGTGGATTTCAGGCTCGTAAGCTCGCTTTTGGCCTCGGAATTCCGGCTGAATTGATCGGCCAGGCTTCGAAATTCATGCTCTCGCTCTACGATGCGTACGAAAAGATCGACGCTTCGCTGGTAGAAATCAACCCATTTTTGCTGACCAAGGACAATCGCCTAATTGCTCTGGATGCAAAGGTTACGTTCGACGACAACGCGATGTTCCGGCACAAAGACTTCGTGGAACTACGCGATCTGGCTGAGGAAGAACCGCTCGAGATCGAGGCTTCGAAATACGACCTCAACTACATCAAGCTCGACGGCAACATCGGCTGTATGGTCAACGGTGCCGGACTCGCGATGGCGACGATGGATATCATTAAACTTGCGGGCGGTGAACCGGCTAACTTTCTCGACGTCGGAGGTGGTGCCTCGCAGGAACGCGTCGAACAGGCGTTCAAGATCCTGCTCGCCGATAAAAACGTTAAAGCCGTTCTTATCAACATTTTCGGGGGAATCGTCCGCTGCGATATGGTCGCAAATGGAGTGGTTGCAGCCGCAAAAAACCTGGGTGTTTCCATCCCGATAGTCGCAAGACTCGAAGGCACAAACGTCGAAGAAGGCCGACGCGTTTTAGCCGAATCGAATATAGGTATCATCACCGCTCAAGGGATGAATGATGCCGCGCAAAAGGTAGTCGCGGCGGCGGCCTAGATCACCGATCAGAAACACAAAAAAAGGCACGAACCGGACTTGAGTCCCGGCTCGTGTCTTTTTTTGTTTTTTGCGTCGCTATCCCTGACCAAACCCATGCGTCCCCTGACCTGCGATGTGTCAAAACAGACCCGGGACACGCAAAAACGTACCGCTGCCCTGACCGCTCAACCACTATTTCTATCCGTCGCCAACGGAGCCACGCTTGTAATCTTCCGTTTTTTCTACAGTGACTATTTTTCCCGCCACAGTCATTAATGGAGCCACGCTGACCAAGCTTAGTATCGATCTGCTTCGCTCTTTTTGCTATCTCTGTGAACTCTGTGTTTTACGACTCTTTTTTAACACAAAGGTCGCCAAGAGAAGATACGGAGTGCACAAAATAGACAACCCTACCGAAAATTTAACTTGACTTTTATGAGATAGTGTGCTATCTATGATACATATTATTATTTAAGGGAGAAAATACCAACTATGCCACTAGACAGACAATGGGAAAAATTTCGCGGCGGGCCGATGCCGAAGATGGCCGTGCGGCTTCGGGTTACGATCAATCGCGAATGCCTGATCTATATGAACGCCAAGGCTTACGAGGCATTTAACCGGCCTGAGAGCGTAGCCCTCTATTACAATCGGGATCGGGATTCGATAGCGCTCGTACCGGACGATTCGCGCTCCGATGACAACTTTCCGGTGATCGAACGCGGCGGCGGTTTTATTGTGTACGCCTCGCCATTCATCGTGCATCACCGGATCAAGATCAACTACACCGAACGCTTTTCCCGTCCTGAGATCACAACCGAAGGCCACCTCATCCTGGATCTTCGCGACATGGTCTCGGTCGCGAGGCTGGAGAGAACACCGTGGAGATCCGATGCAGAGCGTAAAGCGAACTCATGAGCGGGTGGCAGATAGCACAGGCCCGCCCGCTGCCGCGTGGGAAACCCGAGCGGCTATACGTTTCACTGAACCGCCGCGGCGAATTTGTCATCAATCCGGCGGCGTGGCGCTGGCTGGGCGAGACAGCGAATGTAACCCTGCTGTATGAAGAGGAACACGCTTTGATCGGCATAAAATATCCGGTCGCCGTAGACCGCAATTTCTTTCGCGTCCGCCGCTACGGTCGCGGCAAACGCCAGCGGATAGTGCGTGCACAGCGGATGGTCAACCAGTTCGGAATTTCCATAAACCGCACAATCGTCTTCACCAGCATCCAAAAGGTCACCTACGACGAGAAACCAATGCTGCTCCTGGACCTGAAAACGGTGCGGAAAATAGACAAACGGCGATCCTACGCCCGAAACGAACTGACTCCTGACCAATGATGACAAAAGTTTACCGATGGATGACAAAAACGATGAGCTTTCTGCCATAAGCTTCCTATTACGGGGTGCCCCGAAAAATCAAACACAAAAAGGAAGCAAATCATATGAAGAATATCGTTCTCTCCTTACTCATTGCATCATTTTTCTTTACAGCCAACGGCCAAACGACGGCAAGGCGGCCAGCTTCGGCGGCACAAAAACAGAAAGCTGCTGCTTCCCTGCCCATTCGGCGAGTCGTGCTCTATTCGAACGGCGTGGCCTATATCGAGCGGCGCGGGATGGTCGATGGCAATGCCGAGGTCGAGCTTTCGTTCAGGCAGTCGCAGGTTGATGACGTCCTAAAATCGATGGTCGTCCTCGACCTCGGCCAGGGAAAGATCGGCGCCGTCAGTTACAATTCGTCGGCACCGACCTCATCGACCATGTCTGAGATACCGTTCTCGGTCACTCCCGTTTCTGACGATGGAAGCGGCATTTCGTCCGTCCTCTCGCAGCTACAGGGGGCAAAGGTCCAAGTCACCTCAACAAAAGGGACCGCGACCGGATCGATACTGACCGTGGAACGAAAGCAGATCACGAGCGAGAAGGAAACGAAGTTCACGAGCGTGCTCGTCATCGCGTCGGAGAGCGGCGAGATATCAAGCTATGACCTGAACGAGGTGCGAAGCGTAAAGCTGCTCGACGAGGGTACAAAAAAAGATATCAACGAATTTGCCAACGCGACGGCTTCGGCACGCCGGCTCGACGCTAAAACCATTACCGTCACCTCGCAAGGCACAGGTCGCCGTGAAATGGTCGTCAGCTACACGATCGCCGCTCCGATATGGAAAACCACATATCGCGTGGTCATGGACGACGAAGGCAAACCGTTTTTCCAGGGCTGGGCCATAGTCGACAACGTGAGCGATGAAGACTGGACCGGCGTTCAGATGTCGCTGGTTTCCGGTTCGCCGATCTCGTTCATACAGAATCTGCAAAAGCCGTTCTACCGATATCGCCCGGTTGTTCCAACGCCCGCCGACTTGCAGCTCAGGCCGCAAGTGTACGAACCGCAGAGCGGCACGTTGCCCGTGAACGGTCGTCGTATGTCGAATGAAACCGAGGCGAATATGGACAGAACGGTACTTAAGGATCGAGATATCGAGGCGTTGCCAAATGATCCGGATGGGATGCAACGCAATCTCAAAGCACTGGTCGGAGCTTCAGCCGGATCGAGCGGCGGTCAAATATATATCGACGGCTTTACCGGCGGACAGGTGCCGTCTGTCAGCATTGCCCTGACTAGCGGACGATCCGGCATCACGGCCACCGCGAAAGGTGCGGACATTGGCGATCTGTTCGAATATCGTATCGAACAGCCGACCACGGTCGAACGTAACCGCTCCGCGTTGATCCCGATAGTTCAAACCAAAATGGATGGTGAACGAGTTGCGGTTTATAATGAGGCCGTTCGTGCGGATCGCCCGCTGAGCGGCGTCCTTCTGAAGAATACGACGGATCTCACATTCGAAAACGGAAGTTTGACGGTGCTCGAAGGCAACGCCTATGCGGGCGAGGCTCTGATGGAGCGGCTGAAACCAAAAGAGGAGAGGCTGATATCATTCGCCCTCGATCTCGGCACGCTCATTACTGTTCGCAATGAAGGCTCGCGTGAACCTTCAAAGTTGATCAAAGCTGTCGATGGCGTGTTTCAGATCCATTCATTCCGGGCAGAAACTAAGACGTACGAGATCGCGAACCAGAGCGACCGGCCAAAGGTGCTTTACATCGAATTCCCTATCCGCAAAGGCTGGGAGCCTTCAGCGGCTTCGCCTAAACCCGACAGCGTAACCCAGAACTTTTACCGTTATCGCGTGCCGCTGGCGAAATTTGAGGAGAAGAAATTTGCGCTATCGTTTCAACAGCCGTTGCTGGAAAGCTACCGCCTGGACAACATCTCGCGTGATCAGATCGATCTGTTTATACGAAATCGATCGATCGACGCCGCAACCAAGTCAAAACTCGAAGCCTTGATCGACATCCGCACAAGAATCGCCGAACTCGACCAAAAGCTAAACGCACTATCATCAGAATCCGCTCAGATCGCGAGCGATCAGGCACGTTTACGGGAAAATATTGAGTCTCTGGCCAAAACACCCGAAGCGAAAACTCTGATCGCCCGCTATGTCGCCAAAGCGAACGATCAGGAAACCCGGCTCGAGACGATCGATAAGGAGAAAGAGGCGCTGACGGAGCAAAAAAATCAACTACGCCGCGACCTTGCGGCGGTGATCAAGGGGTTTGAATGAGACTCTCAGTAAGCCAGCTTTCTCCCAAGCAGGCTTACCGGGACGTAGAGCCCGATGGTGGCGACGATCAGCCAGACGGGCTGGCCGGGGAAAAGGACGAAGAAGTTGACGAGCGCTCCGAGGATCAGGAACGCCGCCACGGCCAGCGGCATAACGATGCCGGGCCGTTCGCGGCGGCTCATGTTTGAGGCGACATAGCTGCCAACGAAACCGCCCAGGACCGAACCGATCAGCAGCGTCATGTAAAACGGCAGAGGCTGAGAACTGAAATAGGCCGTAATCTCGCTCTGCGTCATATACCCAACCGCCCCGCCCGTCGGCCAGCCGCCGATGGCGATCAGTTTGTCGATCACGATTATCCCCCACGCCGTCACCAAACCCGCTGCCAATGCCAAGATCTTCCGCTTCATATGTAGCCTCCTTTAGAAAAATAGTTTTTGCTTTCAATTCAGGTTTACGCCGGAATAGATGCAATGTCAAGGATTTTCGACTGGAGGGTGAGCATCGTGCTCGCCAATGATGTTGCATATTGCAACACATATCTTGTATTCTTATTCATTGAGGTAGCTGTATATGGCATCAACGACGATAAAAAATGAGAATATCCATTTCAGGATCGCTCCGGAGATCAAGAAATTGATCGAGAAGGCAATGTTGGTTTCGGGCCGGAGTTTGACGGAATTCGCGACTGCTTCACTGGTCGAATCGGCCAACGCGGTGCTCGAACGCGAGTACACGACCGTGCTTTCAAACCGCGACCGCGATCTGTTACTGCAGCTCCTCGATGCAGACGACGAGCCGAGTGAAGGATTGCGCGAGGCAGCCGAACTGCACAGAAAGTACATGGTTCGAAGATGATTTATTTCATTGAGCTATTACGAGCCGATCACAAGCTCGAAGATTTCGACTGCGGTGACCTAGCTAAGAACAACTACCTCAAAAAGTTTGCACTTCAGAACACGAAAGGCGGCTTGGGTAGAACCTACGTAGCCACCGGGGAGGGCGATCCGCTCAGGGTTCGTGGTTATTACACGGTCTCGAGCAGTTCGGTAACATTTGACCCGCCGCCGAAACACTTACCGAGATATCCATTGCCGACAGTCCTGATCGGGAAACTCGCCACGGATAAAGAAACTCAAAACAAAGGATTGGGAAGCATGCTTTTATTTGACGCGTTAGAACGCTCTGCCCGCGTAGCGGAAGAGATCGGTATCTTCCTCGTCGAGATTCAGGCCATCAACCAAAGAGCCCGCGAGATATATGAAAAGCGCGGCTTTACGCCGATGGTAGACGACCCATTGAAAATGTATATGAATTTGAAGACGGTACGAAAGCTTCTAGCCTCTTAGTCTGCAAAAAGCAACCATTCCGCGCGTTCAATACATCTGTAAGGTTAAGTTTTACCCAGATTCTCGGAAAAAAGGATTTAAGAATATGAAGAAATTGATCGTTCTCCTGTTGGTATTAGTGTGTCCGCTGAGCGGATTTATGCAAGTAGTTCGTAATAAACGGGTTACGGCGATTCCGGAAACAAAACGCCCGGTTGAGGCGGCAAATCAGCTGCCGATACGGCGGGTTATTTTGTATTCGAACGGCGTTGCTTATATCGAGCGTCGCGGTTTTGTGTCGGGAAATGCCGAGGTCAATCTGTCGTTCAAACAGTCGCAGGTCGATGATGTTTTGAAATCGATGGTCGTCCTCGACCTCGGCCAGGGCAAGATCGGAGCGGTCAGTTATAATTCGTCGGCGCCGATCTCGTCGCGGATGGCGGAGATACCGTTTTCAGTAAATCCAGTTTCGGGCGATGGCGGCGGGATCTCGTCCGTGCTATCGCAATTGCAGGGAGCGAAGGTCATCGTCGCGTCGACCAAAGGCACCGCGACCGGTTCGATCCTGACCATCGAACGCAAGACCATCAAAACCGACAAAGAAACACAGATCACGAGCGTGCTGGTGATCGCTTCGGAAAGCGGCGAGATATCGAGCTTTGACCTCGCGGACGTCAAAAGCGTTAAGCTGATCGAGGACGGAACGCGGCGTGATATCAACGAATTTGCCAACGCAACCGCCTCGGCACGGCGGCTCGACGCCAAAACCATCACAGTCACGTCGCAAGGCACCGGCCAACGCGAGATGGTCGTCTCATACACCATCGCCGCCCCGATATGGAAAACCACCTACCGCGTCGTTCTCGACACCGATGGCAAGCCATTTTTCCAGGGCTGGGCGATCGTCGACAACGTCAGCGAAGAAGACTGGACGGGCGTGCAGATGTCGCTCGTCTCAGGCTCGCCGATCTCATTCATCCAGAATCTACAGAAGCCGTTTTATCGCTATCGGCCTGTGATCCCAACGCCTTCTGACCTGCAATTGCAGCCACAGATATACGAACCGCAGAGCGGGATGGGAAGTGGCAGTGGCCGAGGAGCAGGAAATACCGCTGACGCGAGCTTGGGCAATTCAGTGACGGCTCGGCAGATCCAGCAGTTGCCGCAAAATGGCCGAAGTTTTCAAAGTCAATTGATGACGACGCCCGGAACTCGCAGCAATTTTTCCGTTGATGGAGCAAGCGGTGCGGAAAATACTTATCTTGTGGACGGTCAAGACACAACCAATTTTCGATCCGGCAATTTGGCACTCAGCCAGACCAGAGTCAGCGATGCTCTGATTGGCGCAAATTCCGGCATCTCCGCCGCCGCAACTGGCTCCGAGATCGGCGATCTTTTCGAATACGGCATCGAACAGCCCGTCACGGTCAACCGAAACCGTTCCGCTTTGATCCCGATCGTCCAGACAAAGATGGACGGCGAGCGGGTTGCGGTTTATAACGAATCGGTGCGAACCGATCGACCGTTCAGCGGAGTATTGCTCAAAAATACGACAAATCTAACGCTCGAAAGCGGGAGTCTGACGGTATTAGACGGAAACGCTTATGCGGGCGAGGCCTTAATGGAACGTCTGAAGCCGAAGGAACAGCGGCTCGTGTCGTTCGCACTCGATCTCGGAACAAATGTTGTCGTCAGAAACGAAGGAAACCGCGAGCCCGCGAAACTCATCAAGGCGGTCAACGGCGTCCTGCAAGTCCATTATTTCCAGGGAGAGCAGAAAACCTACGAGATCACGAACCAGACCGACCGCAAAAAGACCGTCTATATCGAATACCCGATCCGCAACGGCTGGGAGCTGTCGGACGATTCGCCAAAGCCGGACTACACGACGCAGCGGTATTACCGTTTTCGCATCGAACTCGGTGCGTTTGAGGACAAAAAGCTGAAGATCGCTGTCCGACAGCCGCTGATGGACACCTATCAGCTCACTTCCCTGCAAAGGACGGATCTCGCGATCTTCGTCAGCCGCAAATACATCGACGAAGCCGCGCGTGCCCGACTCGAAAAGATCATCGACATCCGCTCGCAGATCGCCGAGATCGACCGCAAACTCGCCACATTCGACGACGAAGTCGAAAAGATCGAAGCCGACCAAAAACGGCTCCGCGAGAACATCGAGGCCCTCTCAAAAACCCCAGAAGCCAAAGCCCTGATCGGACGCTACATCGCCAAAGCCGGCGAACAGGAAACACGGCTCGAAGAGATGGAAAAAGAGCGGAAGTCACTCGCCGCTCAGAAAGACCAACTCGCAGCCCAGCAGGCGGCGGAGATACGAAATTTCGAAATTAAATAGGAATGTTAACCGCGAAATACGCGAAGCCGCTAAATAAGAGATCTTTTTAGCGTATTTCGCGTATTTCGCGGTTGAAAAAATCCTTATACTTTTACGTATATTTTCTTTCGATACAACAGCCACATCAGGAATAGCCACAGCAGGATAAAGCTGATGGCGAACGCGAGCGAGGCGTCGATGGGGTTGAAGATAGGGTTGAAGATGTGGACCATCACCCATTTTTGGGCGGAGATCGGCGTGCCTTCGGGGCCGGTGACGCGGTAGGCTGCGTGCATGCGGGCCCAGAAGCCGGAGAAGACGAACAGTGGCATGGCGTTCACGCCGAACACCACGAACGGCCACGCCCAGCGTTTGTAGCCTTTGATATCGATCAGCCAATAGCAGCAGCCGAGCACAAGTAAAGCCAGCCCAGTCGTCGCGAGCACGTACGAACTCGTCCATAGAGCCTTGTTCATCGGGAAATAGCTGTTCCAGATCAGGCCGAGAGCGAGGAGCGTGATGCCGAAGAAGAAAAGACCAGCGACCTTGTTCAACGGGTCAGAACCGCCTGCGTAAGCGGGCGATGCCAAACTCCCCTCCTTACGAAGGAGGGGTGTCGGTGCTTCACCGACGGGGTGGTTCTCCGGGACCGTGTGCGTCGAACTATCGCGGATTCCGTCTACCCCGTCTTTCTCACTCCCCGACGAGAGAACCACCCCGTCAGCCGAAGCGGCTGCCCTCCCTCCTTCGTAAGGAGGGGAGCCGGAACGGAGCCACGTTCCCGTCAACACGCCCGAGATCGTCGTTACGATCGCCGGGATCGTGGACAGGATGCCTTCGGGATCGTAAACCTTTCCGCCTCGCCAGATGTGGTTTTCGGTGAGGATCAGGCGGTCTAGGTAGGCGGCGAGGTTGCAGGCTTTGTCGGCGAGGCTCGTTACTTCGCAGCCCGGAACCGGGATCGTGGTCATTATCAGCCAATATCCGAGCAGCAGGGCGACGCCGATGGCGACCTGCTGTTTCCAGTTTGTTTGGAGAAATATGAGCGACGCGATCAAATAACAAACTGCGATCCGCTGCAGCACGCCGAAGATGCGAAGCGTGCCGTAATTGTACGGAACGACGTTGTAGCCCGCGAGATTCATCCCGGCGATGCCGAGCAAACCGACGACGAATAGAACCGCAGCGACCTTGAAATTCCTGAGCAAAAGAAAGAATAGTGAAGCGACAAAGGCAAGCCAGACCAAAAGCTTTATCGGATCAGGAGCGTCGGTTGCCTGAAATTGGAAAAACGGAATTATCGAGAGTGCTGCTCCAAGCAGGTAGATCGAAGCGGCTCGCGTGAAAATTTTGCGATACGTATTTTTCGACGCGGTGACCCGGCCGCTATCGTTCGCAGTTCTGACACTTTTCCCGAGGCTGATCGAGATCGAAACGCCGACGATGAACAGAAAGAATGGAAATATCCAATCCGTCGGCGTTAGCCCGTGCCATTCCGCATGGTCGAGCGGCCAATAAACCGGCGAACCGCCCGGATTATTCACCAAAACCATCCCCGCGATCGTCATTCCGCGGAAAACGTCGAGAGAGACGAGGCGGTTTTGAGTATTTTCAGCCATGGTTGCAGTTGATCAAACTTAACTTGAAATGATTTAACCACAAATGAACACGGATGGACACAGATAATATCTGCGTCCATCCGATTTAATCTGTGGTTTCATTCTTTACCACCCCTCACGTTCACGCAGGTGCGTGATATGCGCCGTGTGATGCCGCGAATGCCAGTCGTAAAGAGCCAGTGCACCTTCGAGCGGCCAGACGCCGGTTTCGGGGTGGATGAACGTTTTTTGGAAGTCTTCGTCCGACATTGATTCAAGCAGAGCGGCCCAGCGGGTGTGGATCGCCTCGATCATTTTGAGTGAGACATCGACCGGCATTTTGCTGTCGCCAAGCTCGGCCCAGCGGTCTTCAAAATATGGCCTGATCGTCGGCGGCTCGTCCTCGGTTAATGCAAGCTTAAAGCGAATCAGCGAATTCGCGTGGCTGTCGGCAATGTGATGGACGGTTTGTCGCACCGTCCAGCCGTCCGGGCGATACGGTGTGTCGAGCTGTTCGTCGCTGAGGCCTGCAACTGCGGTTTTCACAGCGGTTGGCAGGTCTTTGATCGTTTCGAGCCGCTGTTTTCGGGCTTCGGGTGTGGTTGCGTAGTTTCGGTCGAACTGGCCGATTGGAAAGCGTAAGTCTGACATAAGTTCTCCAAATGTGTAAGCGTTGCGAAAGCCCGCGCGTAAGCAAGGGCGATTCCTTTAAGTTAGCGGCTGAGAAACATTTCGTCGGCATTCCAGAATCGATCATGCGCGATTCGCCCTTGCTTACGCGCGGGCTTTTGCATTTTACCCGCCAAAATAATTCTCAAACCGCGTAAATTCCTTCAAAAACGCCATCTTGACCGTGCCGGTTGGGCCGTTTCGTTGCTTGGCGATGATGAGTTCGGCGAGGCCTTTGTTTTCTTCGGTTTCTTTGTAATAGTCCTCGCGGTAAATGAAGCCCACGACGTCGGCGTCCTGCTCGATACTTCCCGATTCGCGAAGGTCGGACATGAGCGGGATCGGCGGGTTTCTCGATTCAGCGGCTCGCGAAAGCTGTGATAGGGCGACGACCGGCACATCGAGTTCTTTTGCAAGGCCTTTCAGTTCACGCGAGATCTGCGAAACTTCCTGCTGGCGATTCTCGCTGCGTCGGCCCGAACCGCCGCCCATTAGCTGGAGATAGTCAATCACGACCAGATCGAGCTTCTTTTCCTCCGCGGCGAGACGACGGCATTTCGCGCGGATCTCGAGCGAGGAGATGCCCGGTGTGTCGTCGATAAAGATCTTTGCGTCAGACAACGTCCCGATCGCGTTGGCGAGCCGTTCCCATTCGTTCGACATCAGATGGCCGGTGCGAAACCGGTGAGCGTTGATGTGAGCCTCAGATGAGAGCATACGCGTGACGAGCTGCTCTTTGGACATTTCGAGCGAGAAAACCGCGACAACAGCCCGCGAATACAAAGCCGCGTTCTGCGCCAGCGTCAGACATAGCGCCGTTTTTCCCATCGAAGGTCGAGCCGCGATGATTATAAGGTCAGTACGCTGCAGGCCCGAAGTCATCTCATCCAGCTCGCGAAACCCTGTCGAAAGCCCTGTAATTCCAGTTCCCTCGCCCTTCGCATATTCGCGAACGCGAGCCAGCACACGATCCGCCACGGGAGCGATCCGCGAAAAGCTCTGGTTTGTCCGTGCCTCAGCGAGCGCAAAGATCGCCTGTTCGGCCCGGTCGAGAATGATCTCGGCGTCTTCTTCCTCTGCTAGGGCTTCGCTGGTTATCGAATTGCAGGTGCGGATCAGCGTCCGGACGACCGATTTGTCGTGAACGACCTTGATGTATTCAGCCAGATCGGAGAAATGCGGTAGGCCGAAGGTTAGATTTGTAATTACCGTCGTCCCGCCGATTGAGTCGAGCGAGCCTTCTTTTTTCAGTTCCTCGCCGATCAGGATCGGGTCGATCTGCTTCTGCTTTTCAAACAGCGCGATCATCGCCGCAAAAACACGGCGGTTCAACGGCGAATAAAAATCCTCCGGCTTCAGATTCTCCACAGCCTGCGAGATCAGCGAATTGTCGAGCAAGATCGCTCCAAGGATCACGCGCTCGCTGTCATCACTGCTCGGCAGCGGCTTTTCGAGGTACTGCTCTCGTCGGTTATCGGGAAAAACACTCGCCATCGGTTAAAAATGCTCCGGAAAATCAGAAAATACCGGAAACATCAGGATATGTCGGATCCGGAAAAAAAGAGACCGCAAAAGTGATTTTGCAGACTCTAATGATACTCGGTTCGCGGGTTAGGTGACAACGAATCGATGGCGATTTTTGTGCGTCACGGAAGCGCCAAAAATGACTTTGTCTTATCCAATTCGAAAGTATGGATCACCACGGAGTATTTACGAATGATCTCCTCGATCAGATGAACCGGACAATTGCCAACTCGCAATCGTACGACCTTTGGCGGATGTCCCAAGAGAAGGCTTCGCTGTTGAAAATCCTTATCTTTTGACACAATTACGTGATTATTCAGCTTCGCGAATTCCCATATCTCTGTGTCGGTTGATTCCGTCATTGCAAGTTCGCCGACATGGAGGCTTTCGGGAAAAATGTCCACCAAGTGCAATGGTAGCCGCCAGGATAAATTCTGATCAAACAGCAATTTCATATTGCGGGAGGACGGCAAGCCGTCTTTCGCGATCTGCGGCAAATGCCAGGCAAGCTCTGATATCCTCGAGTGTTAGATCGGGAAAGTCATCAAGGATCTCTTCCTCGCTCATTCCTCCGGCAAGATACTCGAGCACGTCCTGAACAGTCATCCGCAATCCACGAATACATGGCTGCCCGCTTCGTTTGTCTGGTTCGATGGTTATGATGTCACGGTAATCCATACTTGAATAATACAGTATCAAATGGGTCTCTGATAAGTTAAACCACAATATCCCATTTCACGCCCACTCTATGGTCGGCTTGTTCGTTCTATCCGCATAATCCGGTAGAAACAAATTAATCAAATTCTGATATAGTATGTCTTTGCTTCCCCTAAAGAAACGCCGTGTTTTTTCCGGTTAGATCTGGGATTTTACCGAATCCCAAGAGAACCCCAACCTCATATAATTATATGATAATGGCCGTCAAGTCTTTTAACCTGCGTCCGCCTCCTCGAAATCCATCGCATCCATATCCTCATCAATCGCCTCGGGTTTGCCGAAGAGTTTCAGGTAGATGAAGCCGATGGTTCCGGCTGTCATTGAGGCGAGCAGGATCGCCATTTTTGAGCCGTTTGTTTCGAGCGGGTTCGCGGCAAATGCGAGATTTGTGATGAAGATCGACATGGTAAAACCGATTCCGCCCAGGAGCCCGGCGCCGAAAATGTGTTTCCAGTTCAGGTCGAGCGGCAGACGGCAGAGGCCGAGAGTGACGACGGCAAAACATATCAGCGTGATGCCGACCGGTTTGCCGATCACGAGCCCCGCCATAATGCCGATCTCGTTGAAATTCCCGAGCGTATGAAATGAATCGGCTCCTAAAACGAGGCCCGTGTTAGCGAGGGCAAAAACCGGGAGAATGAAAAAAGCGACCGGTTTGTGAAGGAAGTTTTCCAGGCGGTGCGAAGGCGAGGCCTCATCGTCCTCTTTCGTCGAGAACGGGATGGCAAAGGCCAACAGCACACCCGCGATCGTCGCGTGGACACCCGACCTGAGCATCAGATACCACATCAGAACGCCGCCGATCAGGTATGGAATGAGCGAGACAACCTTGAAATAGCGGTTCAAAATGACAAGGGATGCCCATACGAGCAGCGAGCACGCAAGATATACGGCCGAAAGTTTTGCCGTGTAGAGAATTGCAATGACGAGGATCGCTCCGAGATCGTCTATTACGGCGAGGGCCGTCAAAAAAACTTTGAGCGAAGCCGGGATTCGGCTGCCGAGCAATGAAAGTGCTCCGATCGCAAATGCGATGTCCGTCGCCATCGGAATTCCCATCCCGGCCTGACCATCGGTGCCCCAGTTGAGCGAAAGGTGTATGAGCACTGGAACGGCAATGCCGCCAACGGCCGCGAAGATCGGAAGCAGGGCATTCCTGATATCGGAGAGTTCGCCGTTGTAGAATTCGCGTTCGAGCTCGAGGCCGATGAGCAGAAAAAACACCGCCATCAATGCGTCATTCACCCAAAGATCGATGCTCAACCCGCCGAGATCGCTATGCCAAAACGCCAGATACGATGGCCCGATCATCGAATTTGCCAGGATCAGCGACACGACCGTGCAAACGATCAAAATGATCCCGCCCGCCTTTTCGGAAGCGAAAAAAGCCTGAAATGAATTTGATAATTTACGCTGGACGACGCTCATCAGCCTTGAAAACTAGTCAGGAATATCCATTGCAGCCTTAAGTCCATTCTCTATTTCGGTCATTTTTCGCAGCGAGAGTTCGCCCAAAAAATTACTAATTTTACGACGATCGAGCGTCGTTACCTGATGGCAAAGAGCAACGGACTGTTGAGACAGGCCTCCATCGCCTGCATCGATCGGAATTGCGGTCGGTCCGCGGCGAGCCTGATTTAAGGAAGTGGATAATGGAACGACGATAATTGACCGCCAATTTGGTGTTAGGTTAAATCCGTCTTGCGAAACTATTATGACCGGCCTTCTTCCGCTTTGTTCGGAACCCGATCGCGGCACCAACTCCGCTACAAAGACATCCCCGCGTTTCATTGCGCCACCTCATCCAACGCGATCAGACAGTCGACGCCGGCTCGTTCTAGATCTTCGTCGAGATCAAAATCCGATCCTCCGAACTCTGCGGCGTATGCCGCAATAGCCGCCTGCCTTTCCTTCCGGTCATTCGATTGTCGATCTGCTAGGAACTCGATAAAATCGGCAACCTCATCCCGTTTTGCCGACGGCAACGAATTAATACTACTCACCAAAATGTCGTCAGATATCCATTGACCATCGCCGACGTCCGACGACAGACCGAGATCAGCTAGAGATCGTTCTTCCGCTTTATCTAGTTTGGCTCTTTCCCTTTTTAGACGATTTCGATCCATCTTCAGGACCTTTTCCGCCACTGCCGATTGGATGGCTTGGCTGCGATTCGAAAAGACACGTTCGGTAACAAGATTATCGACTTTTTTTAATAACCCCGATTCAATTGAAATGGTTACTTTTGCTACGCTCATAAAATAGTCATACTATTGGTCACACCGAAAGTCAAGAATCGCTGAGAAGACACAGAAAAACCTGGGACAGAAAATCTTCGTCCCAGGTCGATATATCGCAAAAGCTAAAAACTACGCTGCTTCTTCTTCAGTTGCAGCAACCGCCTCTTCAGCCGGAGCTTCGACAGGAGCCGGTGCCTCCGCTTTCGGAGCTTCAGCCTTTGGTGCTTCAGCCTTCGGTGCTTCTTCGCCGCCTTCGGGGACGACCGTGACCGGGACTGCCAGCGTGACTTCGCGGTGAAGTTTCACGTTGACGGTAAAATCGCCGGTGTCTTTGATCGCGTCTTTGAGGACGATCTTGCGGCGGTCGATCTCGTAGCCTTTGGCCTTGAGAGCGTCAGCGATGTCCATCGAGGTGACCGAACCAAAAAGGTGGCCATGCTCGCCGACTTTGCGTTCGAAGGTCAGCGTGATGGTTTCCATCTGCTCTTTCTGAGCTTCGGCCGTCGCTTTTTCGATCGCTGCTTTTTTTAGCAGCGCGGCGCGTTCCTGTTCGATCTGTTTGATATTGCCTTTGGTCGCAAGCGTTCCAAATCCCTGCGGCAGCAGGTAGTTGCGGGCATAACCGGCCTTGACCTTAACGATCTCGCCGCGTCCGCCGACATGCTCGATGTCCTCGCGTAATAGTATTGTTGTGTTTGCCATTATAATCTCCTGAACGGCATGGTCCGCCGTATTGCGAAAGCCCGCGCGTGAGCAAGAGCGAATCCGCGTGTTGGGTGTTTCGCCCTTGCTTACGCGCGGGCTTTTGCACCAATCCTTAATCTGCCACAAATGGCAAAATAGCCATCGAGCGGGCGCGTTTGATCGCTTTGGCGATGCGGCGCTGATCTTTTGCCGAAATTCCCGAGATGCGTCTCGGCATGATCTTGCCGCGTTCCGGTACGAATTGCCTGAGCAGATCGACATCTTTCCAGTCGAGATAATCCGGCACGATCTGACGCGGCCGGCGGCGCTGATAGCGACGCGGGCGATCGCCAATGACGTCTTCGCCGACGCCGAGATCATTTCTGTCGTTCATTATTTCCAAATCATTTTCTGCCATAACTTTTCTCCTGCTTGGAGTCCCGCCTTCAGGCGGCTCGTTGCTAATTCGTCGGAGAGGGCCGCCTAAAGGCGGTACTCCAAACTAAAATTCTTATGCCTCTGCCGGTGCGTCTGCTGATGCTTCGCTCGCTGCGGTGCGGAATGAAGCACGTTTGGCCGAGCGGGCTTCGCGTTTGGCGCGCACCTTGTCAGCTTTTTTACGGTCTTCGTCAACACGGACGGTGATGAACCGCAGGATCAGATCGTTGACGCGCATGCGGCGTTCGAGTTCGAGGATCTCCTGGCCAGAGCCGTCGACCTCGAAAAGGACGTAATGTCCCTGAAACTTTTTCTGGATCGGATAAGCAAGATTACGAATGCCGATGTCGTCCATCCGAACAACGGTTCCGCCTTCCTTCTCGATCAATTTGCCGACAGCTTCGTTCAGCTTGACGATCTTTTCGCCTTCCGTGTCCGGATTGACGATATACATTACTTCGTACGTTCTATTTGCCATAAATTGCTCCCTGTGGTCGCAGTGAATAGTTAAAAGTTAATAGTTAAAAACCGCTTCCGGCTGTCGCTATCCTCATTACTTTTCACTCTTAACTATTCACTATTAACTAATCCCTATTCACTCCGTTGAATTTTGCCATCGCCGCGTCCACACCTTCCGCAACAATTGTGCGGACCGCGTCGGCGGATTCGTCCAACATCTTTTCAAGCGTTTCGGCGTCGCCCTTGGCGAAGTTTTCCAAAACGAAATTTTTCGCGTCCCTGATCGGATGCTCCGGCTGGATGCCGATACGCAGGCGAATAAACTCCTGCGTTCTCAAACAATCGATGATCGATCTCAGGCCGTTCTGCCCGCCGTGGCTTCCCTTCGAGCGGATCCGCATCGTTCCGAACGGAAGTGCGAGATCGTCCGAGATAACCACGAACTTTTCTATCGACCGGCTGTCCTTGGCGAGCAGACAACTGACCGCCTCGCCGCTCAGATTCATGTACGTCTGCGGTTTGACGATCTCAACTACTTGATTGTCAATTTCGGCCCGTCCGACGAGTGCCCGGCATTCGGCGCGTTTGACCTGCGTTTGCAGCCTCGACGCGAGCAGATCTACGAGCATAAACCCGAGATTGTGCCGCGTCTTTGCGTATTCCGGGCCCGGATTTCCGAGCCCGACTATCAGCCAATTGCTCATACTGTCAGAGCGCCTTCGTCCGCTGGCAAGCGAGACGCTTGCTCTCCAGTCCTATTCGCCTTCAGCAGGTGTTTCGCCCGTAACTTCAGGTTCCGCACCGGCTTCGAGCTGCGGTTCGAGGTCGCTGACACTGATCGAAACGATCGAGGCAACGACGGTGTCGCCGTCTTCCATGATCTCAATTCCCGCTCCGACCTTGAGGTCGGAAACGTGCAGCGAATGCCCCGCGTCCAGATCCGAAACGTCGACGTCAATCGAATCAGGCGTATTTGCCGGTTCGCACAAAACCTTGACCTCGCGGAGAGCCTGCGACAGGACCGCACCTTCCACTTCTAGCCCTTTCGCAGTGCCGGTCAGATGAACAGGAACAGTCATTTCGATCTTCTCGCCCTTAGAAAAGCGGCGAAGATCCGCATGGATCATACGGCCGTGGACCGCATGGATCTGACGCGCCTGAAAAATAACATCGTTGACGCCTTCGCCATCGATATCGAGCGAGAAAACGGTGTTAACACCGCTGTCCGTACGAATGATCGCCGCGAGATCTGCCAGCGATGCGGTAGCCGCAAGACTTTCCGATCCGCCGCCATAGACGACGACCGGGATCTTGCCAGCGACACGCAAACGACGGTTCTCATTCTTGCCACGTGTTTCACGTTTTTCTGCTTTCACTAAAATTTTATCAGCCATAATACCTCAGTTGTCAGTTGTCAGTTGTCAGTTGTCAGTACGGTTTTATCCGACAACTGACGACTGACAACTGACAACTTCTCAAATAAACAACGACGAAACACTCGTCTCGTCATGAATCGATCTGATCGCCGAAGCCAGCAGCCCGGCAACGCTCAAAACCTCGATCTGGCCCGACTCGACCAGTTTCTGTGCATCCGCACGTATCGGGATCGTGTTTGTGACGATCACCTTTTTCAGATGCGAATTCGAAATATTCTCGACCGCGTTACCGCTCAAAACCCCATGTGTGAAACACGCCGAGATCTCATTGGCTCCCGCTTTGTGCAGAGCCTCGGCAACCTTGCAAATGGTGCCTCCTGTGTCGCACATGTCGTCGATTATCAAACAATTCTTGCCACGAACATCACCGACGATGTTCATCACATCGGCCACATTTGCACGTTCACGGCGTTTGTCGCAGAGAGCGAGGCCGGCATTCAAACGCTTTGCATACGCTCTCGCACGTTCTGCTCCGCCGGTGTCGGGTGCGACCACGATCAGATTCTCAATCGGGTTGCGGTTAAAATAATCCACTACGACCGGAGCGGCGTACAGGTGATCGACCGGAATATCAAAAAACCCTTGTATCTGCGAAGCGTGCAGATCGATCGTCAAAACCCGCTGGGCACCGGCTTTAACGATGATATTCGAAACCATCTTCGCCGAGATCGGAACCCGCGGCCGGTCTTTTTTATCAGACCTTGCATAACCAAAATACGGGATAACCGCCGTCACGCGTTCCGCCGAAGCCCTTACGAACGCGTCGAGCATGATCAGCAACTCCATCAGGTGCGTGTCGCCCGGCGGGCACGTCGGCTGCATGATGAAAACATCGTGGCCGCGAACGTTCTCGCTAATCTGGAAATTAAACTCCCCGTCAGAGAACCGGTTCGCAACCGCCTTGCCAAGCTCGATCCCCAGATGGCCGCAAACTTCCAAGGCAAGCTCCGGATGTGCATTGCCCGAAAAGACCTTGATTTTCCCGTTGACGCTCATTTATTGATTTTGGATTTTGGATTTTGGATCTTGGATTCGGAATCGATCGGAGCGATCCAAAATCTAAAATCGGCAATCAAAAATCGAAAAACGGACTACCTCAAAACAAGAGACAGTCCGTTTACTAAAATCGAAATTGGCTGGGGCGGGAGGACTCGAACCTACGAATGCCGGATCCAAAGACCGGTGCCTTACCACTTGGCTACGCCCCAATGCGAATTTTCTTTCTTAGACGCGGAAGCAACCTATAACCCTAAAGCCTCGCGATACTCTGATCGCGATACGGTTGCTACAGCAAACTTTCGCCAGGTCGATTCAAGATCGAGGGCTTTTATAGCAGTTTGCCGTGTCTCTATATTGTCAAAAATTGCGAAGACCGAAGCCCCGCTGCCGCTCATCGCCGCATTTACTGCACCGAGTTCGAGCAAGGCCGTCTTGGCCCACGCGATCTCTGGATGGGCTGAAAACACCATCCCTTCAAAATCGTTTGTCAAAGCCATCCGCCGCGGATCGAGCGTCAGCGCTTCGGAACGGCAAACAGGAAGAATACGATGACCTACTTCCATTGTCAAGGGCGGGGCGTCCAGACCGAAGAAGGCTTCTGCTGTCGAGACGGCAACCGGCGGCGTAACGATCACCATATTTTCGGCCGTGATATCGTCGATCGGTTCGATCAACTCGCCGCGGCCGGTTCCCATCGCCGTTCCGCCGCATAAAAAGAACGGAACGTCCGAACCGAGTTCTTCCGCGATCGAATGAAGTTCGTAATGTGGCAAATCCAGTTCCCACAAACGATTCAACCCGATAAGGGCCGCCGCCCCATTCGACGATCCGCCACCAAGGCCGCCCGGCGACGGAATCCGCTTCTCTAGGTGGATCTCCGCACCTCCATCTACGCCGAATTTCTGACGCATCGCCTCCGCCGCCTGAACGATCAAGTTCTGCTCGTCCGTGGGAATGCTCGGGTCATCGCACGTCAATTCAAGCGTTTTGCTTTCGCGAAATTGCACGGTATCACATAACGAAACTGTCTGAAACACCGTAAACAACTCATGAAACCCATCCACACGCTTCCCCAAAACACGAAGCGTCCAGTTGATCTTGGCAAATGATGGCAGAGAAAAAGTCGGCATCAACTAAGAATATGCGCGAGGCCCGCGCGTGAGCAAGGGCGAATCACTCAACGTAGAATGATTCGCCCTTGCTTACGTGCGGGCCTGTGCAGTTACTTCCGTACCAAAAACACTTGCGTAAAATAGACCGCTCCGTCGGCAGCTTTGGCGACGCCGATGGCGGACTCCTTCCAGTTCGGGTCGAGCATATTTCGGCGGTGGGTTGGCGAATCGAGCCATAGTTCAACCGCTTTGCCGACGGGATTCTGGAAACCCCGGTTGAATGCGATGTTCTCGCCGATCGAACGCCAACGGCCGATCTTGAGCTGGTCGGCTCGGTCGCTGACGAGTTTATTGTCGAGGCCGCGGTGCGAAAAGAACTTGAATTCTGCCATGTTCTGCGAATGCAGACGTGCGACAGCGGCGAGTTCGTCGCTCCAGACGAGTGGAGCAAGGCCCATTTCGAGACGTTTTTGGTTGATCTGGTTAAATGCCGCTTGCTCAGCCGCAGCCATATTGACGATCACGGAAGCCTTTACACCGGCTTTCTTCTTGTCGTCGTCATTTACGTCGTCGCTCTCAAGCAGGCCTAACGGATCAGCCATTTCGCTGCCTGTTGTCAGTTTGATCGCGGTTTGAGCTTGAAAATTGTTTGATTGAGCAGACAAAAAGCTCGCCGTCGCGGCGAACAGGCCCAGGAACAGGAAGAGTTTTTTGAACATTAGGTTCCTCACTTCGGCAGCCGGACTATCCCATTTTTATTGAGGTTCCTGGCTTTGCGTATGCCCTCGCGGACACTTGCCTTTTCGGTTAAGGTGACAAAACAAAAAAGTTTTGTCTGGTTAAACAAATTACGAATCTTTCGGTTCTTCCAGAACTCTTGAATATTTTTTTGCCCGCGAAAAACGCGAAAAGACGCGAAAGAAGAAATAGAGTTTCGGGCTTATGTACTCGTGTGCAAAAAAATTATCATGAGACCTTTTTCGCGTCTTTTCGCGTGTTTCGCGGGCAAATTTTTACCTGAAACGACAAATACAATTTCGGTGCGATATGATAAAGGTATGCAGCCAATCTCTATAAGCCGCAAACCGGCAGACGAAAAGCCCGTAGAAACGCACGCCGACCCCGTGTGCAAAATGCTCGTCACACCCGAAACCGCCGCAGGAACATATGAATATCAAGGCAAAACCTACTATTTCTGCAATATCGGCTGCCGGGAAAAGTTCGCTGCGAATCCGAGTAAATACTTGGACGAGGAGAAAAGGAGAGAAGGGGAAGAGGAGACTGAAGAATCCAAAATCCAAAATCCAAAATCCAAAATCGAATACACCTGCCCAATGGACCCCGAGATCGTCCAGATCGGCCCGGGCACCTGCCCAAAATGCGGTATGGCTCTCGAACCGATGGTGATCAGCCTCGATGACGCGCCCGATCCCGAATTTATAGATATGAAGCGGCGGTTTTGGGTCTGTTTGGTTCTTACGCTGCCGATTTTCTTGCTCGCGATGGGGGAAATGTTTCCGGCGTTTCATTCGGTCGTGCCGCCGCGAGTTTCGATCTGGATACAGTTCATTCTTGCTACGCCGGTAGTCCTGTGGGGCGGATTTCCGTTTTTCAAACGCGGAATTCAATCGATCAAAAACCTCAGCCCAAACATGTTCACGCTCATCGGCATCGGCACGGGAGCGGCGTTTTTGCTGAGCTTGGCGGCATTGTTCTTTTCAGATCTGTTCCCCGCTGCGATGAGAGACGGACATACGGGAATGGTTCCCGGATATTTCGAATCGGGAGCGGTGATCACGACTCTGGTACTGCTCGGACAGGTTTTAGAACTGCGAGCCCGGTCGCAAACTTCATCAGCGATCAAGGAATTGCTCCGTCTCGCACCGGAGAACGCAACCGTCGTCCGCCATGACGGCACCGAAGAAACGATCGATCTTAAACACGTCCACGCCGGACACATCCTGCGCGTCAAAGCTAACGAAAAGATCCCGACCGACGGTGAGATGACCGAGGGCGAAACGTCGATCGACGAATCGATGGTCACCGGCGAGTCAATTCCGGTCGAAAAATCCACGGGTAGCAAGGTCATCGGCGGCACGATCAATGGCAACCGCTCGTTCCTGATGCGTGCGGAAAAGGTCGGCGGCGATACCTTGCTCGCCCAGATCGTTCGCATGGTCGGCGAAGCCCAACGCAGCCGGGCCCCGATCCAACGCCTCGCCGACGTCGTCTCGGCGTATTTCGTCCCGGCCGTGATCATCGTCGCGATCATCGCCTTCGCCGTTTGGTTCGCCCTCGGCAGCCTCGCCTACGCGATCGTCGCGGCCGTTTCCGTCCTCATCATCGCGTGTCCGTGTGCACTTGGTTTGGCGACACCAATGTCGATCATGGTCGGCACCGGGCACGGAGCTAAGAACGGAGTTTTGGTAAAAAAAGCCGAGGCCCTCGAAACGCTCGAAAAAATAAACGTACTGGTAGTCGACAAAACCGGAACGCTCACGTCCGGCAAACCAGCCGTAGCAAACATCATCGCAACCGATGGAGTGACCGAAAATGCACTCCTCGCCGCCGCCGCATCCCTCGAAAGCCTGAGCGAGCATCCGCTGGCGTCCGCGATCGTTGCGGCGGCGAAGGAACGCGGAGTTCAGATCGAAGCCGCGACTGGTTTTCGATCCGTTACAGGGCAAGGTCTGGAGGGCGTAGTTCGCGGGAAAACGATCAAGATCGGCAGCGACGGAATAATCCCCGCCGGAAAAGCGAACGCAGATCTTCTCGATCAGTCCGCGAAGCTAAGGTTTGATGGCCAGATCGTCGTCTTTGTGACCATTGACGGGCTTCCCGCCGGCCTGATCTCAGTCACGGACCCGATCAAACCGTCAGCCAAAGCAGCGATCGCCGAACTGCATCGCCAACATATCGAGGTCGTCATGATGACCGGCGACAATCGCACGACCGCTCTCGGAGTCGCCAAACAACTCGGCATAGGCCAGGATCAGGTCATTGCTGGAGTCATGCCGCAGGACAAAGCTACCAAGGTCAAAGAACTGCAATCAAAGGGCAAGATCGTCGCGATGGCCGGCGACGGAGTGAACGACGCGCCAGCTCTGGCGCAGGCCGACGTCGGGATCGCCTTCGCCAGCGGAACGGACGTCGCGATCGAATCGGCGGATATCACACTGCTCAGACCCGACATCGACGGCATTCTTAAGGCCCGAAACCTTAGCCGTGCGACAATGAAGAACATACGGCAGAACCTGTTCTTTGCCTTTGTTTACAACGTTGTCGGTGTGCCGATCGCCGCCGGTGTGCTGTTCCCCGTTTTTGGAATTTTGCTCTCGCCGATGATCGCGAGTTTGGCCATGACATTCAGCTCGGTGTCCGTGATATCGAATGCGTTGAGATTGCGGAAGACAAGCCTGTGAACCGCAGAGACGCGGAGACGCAGAGGGAAGAGTAGGAAGAAGAAACCACAGATGAACACGGATGAACACAGATTTGTCATTCTTGTTTTATATCCGTGTTTATCTGTGTCCATCGGTGGTTCCATGTTTTCCACCCTCGTACCTCTGCGTCTCAGCGACTCTGCGGTAAAATTTATTTATGAACAAGCTCGCACTAGCAATTCACGGCGGGGCCGGAACGATACTCAGGTCACAGATGACGCCAGCACTCGAAGCTGAATACCGGCATGGGCTCGAAGCCGCACTGAAATCGGGATGGTCGATCCTCGAATCCGGCGGCAGTTCGCTCGATGCGGTCGAAGCCGCGGTGTGTTCGCTTGAGGACTTTCCGCTTTTCAACGCCGGGCGTGGCTCAGTATTCACGCACGACGGCGAACAGGAAATGGATGCTTCGATAATGGATGGAGCTCGATTGAAGGCGGGATGCGTTGCCTTCGTCAAAAATATCAAGAATCCGATCCATCTCGCCCGTCTGGTCATGGAACGAACCGAGCACGTGTTGCTCGCGGGCGAAGGTGCAAACCAATTCGCTGAACAGCTTGGCATCGAAACAGCACCCGACGAATACTTCTTCACGGAACACCGCTGGCTGCAGCTACAGGAAGCGATCGCGTCAGGGCGTGTTCAGCTCGATCACGCCGTGGAAGAAGAGGAGAAGAGGAGCGGAGGAGTAGAGGAGTCAGAATCAGGAGCGGTCGCAACCGCGTTTTCCGACAATCCAAAATCCAAAATCCAAAATCCAAAATCGCTCGGAACCGTCGGAGCCGTTGCCTGTGACAAAAACGGCCATCTCGCCGCCGCGACCTCTACCGGCGGCATGACCAACAAGAAATTCGGCCGCGTCGGCGACACAGCCATCGTCGGGGCCGGAACCTACGCCGACCAAACCTGCGCCGTCTCATGCACCGGCCACGGCGAATACTTCATGCTCGCCGCAACCGCGTATGATGTCTCCGCGCGGATGAAATACAAGGGCCTAAGCCTCGACGCCGCCGCCCGCGAAACGATAAATCATCTCACCGCGACAAAAGGCGAAGGCGGCCTGATCGCGGTCGATGCATTGGGTAATGTGACGCTGCCTTTCAATTCGGAAGGGATGTATCGGGGGTTTGTTGGCGCTGATGGAAATGCACGAACCGAAATTTACGCGGCAGCAGGGGTAGAACCGCCTGCGTAAGCAGGTCCCACGAACTAACCTACTTTTACAAATGTCAGCGGCCGAACGGCGGCTCAACTTGCGAATTTGGTGAGTTCGTGACACCTCCGAGGCGATGCGGTTTTGCTCCCGGGTTCGTGCCGCGTGCTTACGAGGACGATTTTTCCAACGGCGTTCGTGCGACCTGCTTACGCAGGCGGTTCTGCCTTCTCATTCACCATATCCCGATATTCCTGAACGTATTTGATATCGTCAGGAACGCGGTCAGCGAGGGTGACCACGAGTTCACCCTTGCGACCGTATTTGATCGCATGGTGAATCGCGGCTCGGCCATCGGCAATGATTCGAACCGTCGGCGTATTCGAGCTTTGGGCGATGCCTTCCTGCAAAAGTGTATGGAGTTCGTCCGCCGTTCGGCCTCTCAGATAGTTTCCGGTTCGAATGACGATGCGCTCGAAATTGTCCGCCGCGATCTTGCCAAATTCGCGGATGTCATCGTCGCGACGATCTCCCGTACCGTTCAAAACTACGGTTCGATATTTATTAGGTAGTTTCGAGATAAAGTTCGTTAAGCCTATGAGACCAGCGGGGTTATGGGCGTAATCCATGAGGACAGTAACATCTCCGACCTCAACGAAGTTCAAGCGTCCCGGCGTCTGAGCCGTGCCCGCATTGAATGTCGTGAGTCCGGTTCGCAGATCCTCAAGTGAGATTCCGTGAACAAAGCACGCCAAGGTCGCTGCCAGCACATTCTGCACCATGAATTCCGCTCGACCGCCGTATGTCAGAGGAATATTTATCGCCCGTTCGATACGAACCTTCCATTTCCCTTTGAGGATCGTCACGTACCCGTTCTCGTAAACGCACGAGATGCGGCCGCGTTCGGCTCGTCGTTTAATGACAGGATTATTCTCATCCATCGAGAAACAGACGACCTTGCCGTCGACCAGTTCCTTCATTTTGTAGACCAGAGGATCTTCTGCATTCAGGACGGCAAAGCCTTTCTTTGAAACGGATCGCGGAACGACGGATTTGACGCGGGCGAGATCTTCAAGCGTGTTCACGTCCTTGAGGCCAAGATGGTCGGCTGCGACATTCATTACCACACCAATATCGCAGTAATCGAAGCCCAGACCAGAGCGAATAATCCCGCCGCGAGCAGTTTCTAAAACCGCGACATCAACCGTCGGATCTTTGAGCACGAGTTGCGCCGAAACCGGGCCAGTGTTGTCACCGGCGACGATCTGCTGGTTGCCAATGTACGTTCCGTCAGTTGTCGTAAATCCAACCGTACGGCCGCTGTTTTTCAGAATATGTGCGATCAAACGTGTTGTGGTTGTCTTACCGTTTGTACCCGTTATCGAGAATATCGGGATTCGCGCCGGAGTTCCCGGTGGAAAGAGCATGTCGATCACGTGTTCCGCCACATTTCGGCCGATCCCCTCACTCGGAGCGAGGTGCATGCGGAAGCCCGGAGCCGCGTTGACCTCAATAATTCCGCCGCCGTTCTCACGGAGCGGTTCGCTGACGTTCGGTGCGATAACGTCGACACCTGCAACGTCGAGGCCGATGATCTTTGCAATACGTTCAAAAAGAAATACATTCTCCGGGTGAACTTCGTCAGTCCGGTCGATCGCGGTGCCGCCCGTTGAGATGTTAGCAGTGGTTTTTAGGTGCAGTATCTCGCCTTTTTTTAGGACCGAATCGAGTTCGTATCCGGCTTTCTTGATGCATCGCAGAGTCTGATTGTCGATATCGATCTGCGTCAGGACGTTCTCATGGCCGTAGCCGCGACGCGGGTCTTCGTTTGTTTTATCGATCAGTTTCTGGATCGAACTCTTGCCGTCCCCGACCACATGGGCCGGAACACGCTCGGCAACGGCGATCAGCCGGTTGTTAACGACCAAAGCACGAAAGTCCTCGCCAATAAGTTGTTTTTCTACAATGATATAACGCGAGTATTCTTTCGCTTTTTCGAAGGCTGTTTTTGCATCTTCAAGTGATTTAATGCCCACGGTCGCACCTTTCCCGTGATTACCGTCAAGTGGTTTAATTACAACGGGATAACCCACCTCACTTATAGTATCTTCGAGATCTTCGATTTCCCGGATCCGGAAGCCCTTTGGAACCGGAACGCCCATGTCGCCGAGGAGCTTTTTGGTAGCGTGTTTGTTCCCGGCGATATCGACCGAGATCATATTCGTGTTGACCGTGGTCGTTGCCTGGATGCGTTTCTGATAGACGCCATAACCGAGTTGGACGAGCGATTGATCGTTAAGCCGGATGAACGGAATGTCACGATGATCGGCTTCGTCAACGAGCGAACCGGTCGACGGCCCAAACCGCACATTCTCGCGGATCTCACGCATTTCCTGGATGTCTTTGGCGATTCCCGCCTTGATCTCAACGAGGTTTTTCCCTTCTGCCAGGTCGAGCCACAATCGAACCGCTGTGCGTCCGGCAAATCGTCCGACCTCTTCCTCTAGATAGCTGTAAACGACATTGTAGATGCCTTTTTCCCCTGTCTCACGCGTCCGGCCATAACCCGTATCCATACCGGAAAGTGTCTGCAATTCCAGAGCAAAATGCTCGATCGCGTGGCCCGCCCACGTTCCCTCTTCGACGCGTTTCAGAAATCCGCCTTCTTCGCCGTAGCTACAGCCGTGCGTGAAAAGTGATGGCAAAACTTCCGTCATACGACCGTAAAAGCCGTCGATCTTATTCGTCGGCTTTTCCTCATAATCGCCGATATCGAGGCGCATGATGATGAGTTTTTTCCAGTAACCGCTCCAATAATTAGGGCCGCGAAGTGTACGAATTTCGAGTATTTCCATAAGACGATTTCACCGCAGAGTCGCTGAGACGCAGAGGGTTTAGAAATTGTTGACTATTCTTTTGAGTCCATCCCTCAATCTTGGCACATGAAAGGTTAATAATAACCCAACGCGTTTATCGTAAAGTTTAAGATATGACAATAATTGTGCCTCATAAACGGGGATAATTCTTTCAACAGCCTTTAACTCAAGTATAACCAAGTCTTCGACGACAATATCCATTTTGTAACCGCAATCGAGATTAATACATTTGTAATTGACAGGAAGCGGAACCTGATGTTCAAGCCTAATGCCAATCTGCGACAGCTCAAAACACAAGCATTCTTCATAGGCAGATTCTAACAATCCCGGACCGAGATGTTCGTGAACCTCTATCCCACAGCCTATGATCTTTTCGGTCAGCCCATTTATCCTTTGTCGGAGCAATTCATCTGCCATTTCCAGATACCTAACTCTCCTGCCTCTGCGTCTCAGCGTCTCTGCGGTGAAAACTCTTTAACCAAGATCAGGCAAAAGAAATTCATTTGGCGGTTGGATCGGGTGGCGATCGATGTAGTTGTAGACGAGCCCTTCGCGTAATACATGAAACTGTACACCGCAGACGCTAAATGATTCATTATCAGCAACTTCCGCTATTTCATTGAAACTAATCTGTGAACCATCGACAATAGTTGTCGAGCCTGCTCCGTAAACCTCAAGCTTTCCCTCACCATCAAGAATAATGGCGGTGTTTTCGTCGATCCCGATCCCAAGATTGTACGGATTGAACGACACGGCGGTGATCAACCGGCTAATGCGGCCGCGTTCGCTGAAGTGCTGGTCGATGATGATATTTTTGAGAAACCCGAGACCCGGCGAGAGACGAACGGCGTTCTTGTGCGGATGCGAACTCGGCTCGCCGCGAACGATCATAGACGTACTCATCGCCGCCGCTCCGGCACTCGTTCCGGCGAGGACGACATCGGTCTCGCGAACCATCTTCCGTATCTTCTCAGCCAGTTTCGTTCCGCCAAGCAGTGACACAAGCCGCATCTGATCGCCGCCGGTTAAAATAATGCCGGTCACACCATCGAGCAGCTTCTTGACATCGGCATTAACAACATCCTGACGCGACGTCGCCCGCAGCACGCGCGGATTAGCCACACCCAGATTCCTGAACGCCTGCGTATAAACGTCCGCCGCGAATTCCGGGTAGTCCGAAGCAACAGGAACGATCAAAACCTCGGCACTCGTCCCGCCCGCGAGCTCAAGAAACTTTTTCAAGATCCGCCGCTCGTTATATTTATCCTCTGCCCCACCAATAACGAGCAGATGCCCGCCAATGATCTCGCGGTCATGCGATTCACTCATTTGTTGTTATAGAACTGTTAACCCTTAGAAAACTTTACTCTAAGTTATTGTATTTAGTGACTTTGGTCAAGATTTGTGTTAATTTTGGCAAACACACCTACGTTTTCAACCAAGAAAGATCGAATTCTTCCTTCAACAACGTTCTAAATTTATTCGGTGAAATTGGCGAGATTATTGTGATAAACTGCTTTCGAGGTGGTAATTATGCAGACAGATGCTGCCAAAACTGTCCTGGAAAAGCTGAAAAATCTTTCAAAGAAACAACAGGAAGATGTTTTAGAATTTGTGGAAAGTATTGAGCCAAAAGGCCGAACACCGTGGCAAATCTGGCAAGATATCCCTATCGAAATCCCGGATGATGAATTGGAGAAAATTCCGGCAGATGCGTCGGTCAATCTCGATCATTACTTGTATGGCGCCTCGAAGAGATGAGGCGATTATTCTGTGACACCCTATATTTTGTCGTGTTGATCAACCCTAAAGATCAGTGGCACTTGTTCCGAGGAAGTACTCATCGAGCTCCTGAACTTTTATGCCGAATTCGGCGAAAGTACGCGAGCAAAATAGCCTCGTTTGTCCGAATCCTGCTGCTTAATCCAAAATTTATGATCGTCAATATCTGCCGCGAACTCGGCGTCGAGCAAATCCTTACTCACGACGGACACTTTCAGCAAGAAGGATTTAAGATCCTTTTGTAACTCTGTTCGTACCCTTCGATAGGCCTTGATAAGTGCCGGAAATTTCTTCCTTGTTTGCTCGAATTCGAAGTTCCGGTCCGTCGTATGACACAAGAACTTGCCCTTTGGCCGGTAACGGAAAAAATTCCGGTTGTCCTCCTTTCTGTTGACTGCTTCGTGTAACTTTTCCTGTTGGTTGGTGCCATTGAAGAAACCATGAGCTAGGATTTCTTTTGCTCTCCTCCGTGTATTCGTAATAAGGTCGTGTGCGTTGATTGTTTGAGATTAGCGAAAACAACAAACTCGGCTTTGTCCCAGTCGACATATTCAGTCGAGTCGTGACTCCGCCAAAATTCACGTTCTTCGTCCTCGTTCTTAAACTTAGGAATTTCTTTAAGCTTTTTCTCCATAGAATCACTTAGCAGATTCGGCCTCTAGAGTTTTGAGCGAATGAATTTCCTGCAAACTCCTAACCGTCACGCCTATCTGAGCCTGTTTCGTTGCAATTGCCTCGACTAGGGCCTCGGCTCCGGTGATGGTGGTGACGCAGGGCGTGTTGAACTGTAGGGCCGCCTTGCGGATGGCCTGTTCGTCGTAGAACGACGTTTTGCCGAGCGGCGTGTTGATGATCAGAGCGATCTCGCCTTGTTTGATGAGATCGGCGATGTTCGGGCGGCCCTCGTTGACTTTGAATACGGTTTCGCAATCGAGGCCGACTTCGTGCAGGCGTTTGGTGGTGCCGAAGGTTGCGACGAGGTCGAAACCGAGTTTGTTCAATCGGCGAGCAAGAACGACGGCTTGGCCCTTGTCCGTGTTGTTGACCGAGATAAAGGCTTTGCCCTTGAGCGGCAGCGTCAGGCCGGCACCTTCCATTGCCTTGCCGTATGCTTCGCCAAACGTCTCGCCGACGCCCATGACCTCGCCGGTCGAGTGCATTTCGGGGCCGAGGATCGGGTCGACGCCGGCGAATTTCTTGAACGGGAAAACAGGCGATTTTACAAAGATCTTAGGCACGGGAAGTATAGCGGGCAGATTGAAATCGGCAAGTTTCTTATGACCCGCCATCACAAGCGAAGCGATCTTTGCTATCGGAACGCCGGTCGCCTTAGCTACAAACGGCACGGTCCGCGACGCACGCGGATTGACCTCGATCACGTAAACGCGGTCGTCCTGGATAGCGAACTGGATGTTCATCAGGCCTTTCACTTTTAATGCGTTCGCGAGCGAGCGGGTATAATGTGCGATCGTTTCGAGATGCTCGGGCGCGATCTTTTGTGCAGGGAGAACGCTCGATGAATCGCCGGAGTGAATACCAGCCTCCTCGATATGTCCCTGAATTCCGGCGATGACAACGGTGTCTTCGTCAGCCAGAGCATCGACGTCGATCTCGGACGCACGTTCCAAAAACTTGTCGATCAGGATAGGTTTTTCAGGCGATGCATCGACTGCCGAACGCATATATTCGTCGAGCGACTGTTCATCATAGACGATCGCCATGGCGCGCCCACCAAGCACAAAGCTCGGGCGGACGACGATCGGATAACCTATTTTGTTTGCAACGACTTTAGCTTCCTCGGCTGAAGTAACACTGGAGTTCTCAGGACACGGAATTTTCAGCTCGTCGAGCAATGCTCCAAAACGTTTTCTGTCCTCAGCAAGGTCGATCGAATTGGGCGATGTGCCGATGATCGGAACGCCGGCTTCGTGCAGGCGTCCGGCAAGATTGAGCGGCGTCTGGCCGCCGAACTGGACTATCACGCCCTCGGGTCGCTCGACCTCGACGATGTTCATCACGTCTTCGAAAGTCAGCGGCTCGAAATACAAACGATCCGAAGTGTCATAGTCGGTCGAAACCGTTTCCGGATTGCAGTTGACCATTATGGTCTCAAAATCCGCATCGCGAAGCGCGAACGAAGCGTGGCAGCAGCAGTAGTCGAACTCAATTCCCTGCCCGATGCGATTGGGCCCGGAGCCGAGGATCATGATCTTGCGTCTGTTCGTTGGATCGGCCTCGCATTCCTCTTCGTAAGTCGAATACATGTACGGCGTGAAGGATTCGAATTCCGCACCGCAGGTATCGACGCGTTTGTAGACCGGTTTTATGCCGACAGACTTCCGATGATAACGAACTTCGTTTTCAGGCGTTCCCGTCAGGAAGAAAAGGCGTCGGTCGGAAAGGCCATTTTCTTTTGCTGAGCGAAGCGTTTCTTCTGAAATTTCAGCGAGCGGCTGCTTATCGATCTCAGCCTGTAATTCCATAACCTGCTGAAGCTGATCGAGGAACCACGGGTCAATCTTTGTCAGGCGATGGATCTCTTCGATCGAGTAGCCGATCTGGAATGCATAGGTCAGATATGAGAACCGCTGAGAATTCGGACGTGCTAATTTTCGCTGCAGCTCGGAATCAGGAACATCTATTAAACGTAATGGTTTAACTGCTTCAAGTGAACGTAACCCTTTAAACAAGGATTCCTTAAATGTCCGCCCGATCGCCATGACCTCGCCGACGGATTTCATCTGCGTTCCGAGCACGTCTTCAGCTCCGGGGAACTTTTCGAAAGCCCATTTCGGGATCTTTGTGACGACGTAATCGATCGTTGGTTCGAATGACGCCGGAGTCTTTTTCGTGATGTCGTTCGGAATCTCGTCGAGCGTATAACCGACGGCGAGTTTGGCTGCGATCTTGGCAATTGGGAAACCTGTAGCCTTCGACGCAAGTGCCGATGAACGCGATACCCGCGGGTTCATCTCGATGATCCGAACATCACCGTTCGCCGGATTTATCGCGAATTGAATGTTCGAACCGCCGGTTTCGACACCGACCTTGCGAATACACGCTTTCGACATGTCACGCAGGTTTTGGTATTCGACATCGGTCAACGTCTGTGCCGGAGCGACCGTAATCGAATCGCCGGTATGAACGCCCATTGGGTCGAAATTTTCGATCGAGCAGATGATGACGACGTTATCGTTGAGGTCGCGCATTACCTCGAGTTCGTATTCCTTCCAGCCGAGGATCGATTCTTCGATCAGGATCTGCGAGTTTGGCGAGGCAGCAAGGCCGCCTTTTGCGATGGCTTCGAATTCGTCCGGATGATAAGCCGTTCCGCCGCCGGTTCCGCCCAGCGTGAAGGACGGGCGGATGATGGCTGGGTAGCCGATCTCCTCGACTATCTTTCTAGCTTCTTCCCACGTGTGAGCAAATCCGCCCTTTGCACTCTGAATGCCGATCTCGTCCATAGCGGCCTTGAACAACTCGCGATCTTCGCCGACCTTGATCGCGTTGATGTTCGCACCGATCAATTGGACGCCGTACTTGTCGAGAATTCCCTGCTCAAATAGCTCGACCGACAGATTAAGTCCTGTTTGGCCGCCCACCGTCGGCAGCAGGGCGTCAGGGCGTTCCTTTTCGATGATCGCAGTGAGCGTTTCGAGCGTTAGTGGCTCTACGTAGGTGCGGTCGGCGATCTCGGGGTCCGTCATGATCGTCGCCGGGTTCGAGTTCACCAAGACGACCTCGTAGCCTTCCTGCATAAGAGCACGGCAGGCTTGAGTTCCGGAATAGTCAAATTCGCAGGCCTGGCCAATAACGATCGGGCCGGAGCCAATGATCAGGATCTTGTGTATATCGTCGCGTCTTGGCATTTTATCTAAACTCACGATTATACAGAAAAAACGCGGCTGTATTAACCGCGTTTTTGCTTTTCCCAATCGGATAGTCCGATACTATTGATTACTGATGGTCGCGGTCGTGCCGTCGAATTTCTTGATGCTGATGGAAAACGGTTCGTTATACGACTTGGCCCTGTCCTGCAAAATGCTAAATGCGACCTGTTCGCCAAGTAGGATCGACCAGTAGGTCGAACTGCGGAAATGGATTCCCGCGTGGATGCCGTGACCGGTCGAAACGTTCCATGCCAGTTTGTTCAGTTCGCCATTGATGTCGATGCTGTTTGCGTCTGCGGCGGCGTAAGTGTTGAGCGAGAGACCGTCAGTGCGAGGTTCGTACACGTCTCTACCTGCGGCCGTAAGGAGTGGCCGGATCTTCTGCGCTCCGTTGAAGAAAAACTTCAGCACAGTGGTGCAGGCTCCGCCGACCGTTCCATGTCCGGTCGGATAGCACGGATGCGTTGGCGAACCTTCGGGAAACGCCTGCGGGAGCAGGTAGGTGCCATATCTGGAATAGATCAGGGGCAAGGCAGCCGAATTCAGAACGGCGCTGTGCAGCGCCGCTGCCGCTTGTGGCATGGGGCTGGCGCCTGTTTTTCGCGCATGGACGAGCGCTCCATATTCTTCCGGCCGCATCCGAAGATCTTTGATCCACTTGTGAAACCATGCAGCTTTGAGAGCCCGTGTGGCCATTTCGGCGAGCGTTCCGGCAGCATCGGGGCCGCCGAGCGTGCCAAAGGCCTTTTGCGTTAATGAGCCGTTATATGGATTGCCCGGATTCGGTGCGGCCCCGAGACCTGCCAACACGAGGAAGGCCGTGAAATAACCTTGATAGAGCACATCGACTCTGGTGTATGCCGCCAGGTCGCGGCCATTCCGTACATATCTGTACGTCGGGTCATAGGCCAGCGGCCGGCCCGAATCTCCGCCGTTCTGAACCAGTTGGTACTCGCTGACGTCGGTCATATAGACGCTCCCGCCGCCGGCCTCGGGAAGATACGTCTGGTACCGCTGGTCGAGGGGCTGAGCGCCATAGAAAGTCGGCTGGACCATGAGCTGCGACACATAGGGCCCTTTAACATTGCCGTCACCCTGAACAAACTGTCCGCGAAACAAGTTCTGACGCGTGAATGGGTACGGGTATTGATTACCCGCAGTGACGCCGGCCACCGACAGGTTGTTCATGTCGGCCACGGCCTGGCCAACTAGCGGATTTGTCGAGTACTCGGTGAACGGCACATCGGCCAGCAAAGCGGCCCAGTAATGCTCAACCTGTTCGACCGCCGTCTGAGCGCTTGCCACGCTCGGTGCGGCTGGAATGACGGTTGCGTGTGAATCGCGGCCCTCCAGGTCAAACGCCAGTGCCAATTGCGGGCCGTTTAGTTTCGAATTGCCTCCGCCACCGGGCGTTCCAACAATGATATTTGCAAAGTCGGACGGGTTACCGGTAGTGAATGCATTTCTCAAACTGAGCATTGCGGCGGCATTCGGCACGCCGAGCGAGCTGTGAAGCAGGGCTTTGCTGTAACAGCCGCTAGAATCGGTAAACCTCGCCGCATCGCCGTTGTCCTGTTGAGCACCGATGTTGACCCTCTGAGCGAGGGCGGCGTTTTTGCGGTAATTGAAGCAGTCGTTCATCCGGCCCGGCGAATTATTGTTTCCGCTTGCCGCCTCGGCGACCGACTCGTTTCCGCCGAGAAACGGAGTCGCCGCACCTATCGCGGCCGCTCCGATAGCAGCCGTGCTTAATTTTCCAAAAAAATTCCTGCGGCTGACTTGTGATTCGCCAGCCAGAGAAGCTTCCATACCGTCTTCAAAATTGTTTTTCATAGTACCTCGCTTGAAACTGAATTTTAGGGTAAGGGAAAGCAGAGAACGTCGATAATGGAGCATTTTATCGGTCATTCAGCTTTTAACCCCGTCTGGCACGACGGCTGCAAATTGTTCGCGAACGGAGAATGATAACATTTATTCCTTCAAATTTCACTACTTTCCGGAAGGCTGTTGGTGCAATTTTGTGACGTTCGCGGCCGACGATATAGGCGCTGCCGTCCATTGTGTTGACCCCAATGGTGATCGAATTCCAGCGCTTAAAGCGGTTACATATCGCGGTTAGAGTGAGCAGCGCGTGTCGGGAAGTTGAAGTTAAAAATGACGCCGTGCGGCGTCAAAATGTTTATAGAAGCTGAGGTGACAAAGAAAGATTCGACCCCGGTCGGGGTCGCACCGGTACGGAGCGAGGCATTTACTTGATCATCGGCGGGCACACCCTGACCAGGGCTGACGGCTCGAAAAAGCCCAGCTCAGGCGAAAATGCCTTCCAAACCTTGTGTATTCTCATCGGCCCGATCAGGCCAAATCTAATTTCTTAGCGAATACTAAAGAAAAGGAAATCTCGGAATCTTAGGTATCTTGTTCTCGATCTTTTGCTTGGTCGCGTCGATCACGGCTTTGCCCGACAGCACGTTGTCGAGCTTTGCGGCGGCCGATGGGTTGATCTTTCGAAGTTGATCGTTGATCTTCTTTGCTTCCTTCGCATTGCCGCTGGCGTGGTATGCACCGCCAAGGTTGAAAAGGCCCGAGACATTGTTCTTGTCGAGATCAACAATTCGTTTGAATGTAGCGACGGCGTTCTTCAGATCACCAAGCCCTCGATAACCGAGTCCAAGCTGATTTGCGGCAATCGCCCAATCCTTGCGAATTCCAAGTACGTTTTTCAGGACGTTTACCGCAAGCTGGAATTCACCAAGGCCGTTGTGCGTCGATCCCAGGTTAAGCAAGGCGGCATCGAGCTTCGGATCGAGTTGGACCGCCGTTTCAAGCGCCACTTTAGCCACCGCATAGCTTGCTTTAGCCTTTTCCGGTTCCTTCGCCGCTGTCTGTGCCTGGCCCGCGTTATAATATGCCCATCCGACGTTCGAATTGTCGATCGCGGTTGGGCTGAGTTCTTTCGCTGTTTGCAGGCGAGCTTCGGCTTTTTCCCATTCGTTGACTTTGCCGAGACAATAGCCCCATTCGCTGTAAAGATCGGCGGTTTTTATTCCTGTGGACGCAAGTGCGTATTCGGCATTTGCATCAGCAAAACGCTCGAGTTGGCGGTACGCACTCGCCAGATTCGCGTGAGCCTGATAATTATCCTTGTCGGTCTTTATGACCTGTTCGTAAGCCGCGGCCGCTCCCGCGTAATCACCCGCATTATACGAAGCAACACCGATCTCGAACTGCGCCGGCGTGAACGCAGGCTCCCATTCGAGCGTCTTTCGATACGACGCCAACGCTTCCGCCGATTTGCCCGTCCGATCAAGGATCTGGCCGCGATAGTATTGAGCCTCGACAAATCGGCCGTCGAGTTCAAGGGCCTTGTTCAGGGCAGTCATCGCGTCCGTATCTTTATTTTGTTTGAAAAGCACCACGCCGCGCAGGTAGCGGGAATCAGCCGAATCAACACCAGCCGCGTCCGATTTCTGCAAATATGACTCGGCTTTGGCGATCTCGCCGGAATCAAGGTAGGCGACGCCAATTGGAGCAAATAGCGTCGAATACTCCGGGTTTATCGCAAGCGCTTTTTCATAATTTGCAAGCGCCTTGTCTTTCCTTCCATAGATATCGTGGATGGCCCCGAGCTTGGCGTACGCGACGTCATTTTTCGCGTCGAGTTTTACGGCCTCTTCGAAATACACAGCGGCCGATTCGTTATTGGTCGCACCTGCGACATCGATTCCCTTCGCGGTCAGAGCGTTGCTGAGGCCTTCGGTGGCACGCGTGTTTTTCGGATTTTGGACAAGAGCATCGCGGTAATTCTTGATCGCGAGATCCGTCTGATCGCTATCGAGGAAACCTTCGGCTTTGGTTGTGAGCGTATTTGAAAGTGCCAGTTTGCGATTCGCCTCCACCTTCGCGGCCTGCTTACGAGCAGCGATTGCGGCAGCACGGCGTTTCTTGGCGGCCACGGCAATTTGAGCTGAGGTCTGTGCAGCGCTTTTTGGCTTACGCACCTGTCCGCCGGCGGCAAGGCTCACGCGCGCGCCTCCGGCACGCGATTGCGGTTTCTTTCGTGACTCACGAAATACAAAAACGCTCGATCCGCCGGCCAACTCCTCGGTCGGAACGAGGTCCTGAGCTTTTACCGCCTGTGGCAGAGGCAGCATTGAGGCAAAGACCGCGAACACAAGAAATACTCTCAGCACTTTATTCAGCTTTAACATATGGGCAAAGGGGCACTGACAGGCCATATAGAATTATACATCAACGTATCACATACTTTCGATAACTATTTTCAACTCAAAACCCAATAAATATCGGCTCGGGATGCAGTTCGATGCCAAACTTTGCAGCAAGCGCCTCCTTAATCCTCTCACTTAGAACGACGATCTCGTCCGCACTTGCGTGGCCGCGATTTATCAATGCAAGACTGTGATTTGACGATATTCCGGCTTCGCCGAGGGCAAAGCCTTTATGAAAACCCGCATTCTCTATCAACCACGCCGCCGGGATCTTGAACATCTCCCCAAATTCATAGGACGGTATACTGCCGAATAAAGTTCTAAGTTCCTTAAGTTTTTCTCTGGAAACGACCGGGTTCTTGAAGAACGAACCTGCACTTTTGGAATTTGGATCGTTGGCGTCGATCACCATTGACTTAGAACGCCGGATCTTCAGAACCGCATCGCGAACCTCGGAAAGCGCTGGTTTTTGATTGGCAAAATGTTCGATCAGATCCTTGTAAACCAATTTTGGCTTGCCGCCTGGGCGCAGTTCGAAAGTTACGCCGAGAACGATGAACCGTTCGCGGTGGGTCGAGTTGAAAATACTCGTGCGATAAGAAAAACCGCATTCCGAATTGCTCAGGGTAATAACTTCGCCCGAGGTTCGGTCAAAGCAGCGGACTTCAACGATGGTTTCGGCGACTTCCTGTCCATAGGCTCCAACATTCTGGACCGGTGTTCCGCCAACGAATCCTGGTATGCCACTGAGGCATTCGACCCCGGCGAGGTTGTGATCTACGCAGTATCTGACGAATTTATCCCAGTCCTCGCCGGCACCGACGACGATTAGTTGTGAGTCACCGGTTTTGGACTCCGGGACATTTTCAATTTCAGATCTGAAATCTGAAATTTGAGGATCGGTAGTTTTAATACCCCGGATGGCGATCTGCAGAACGACGCCGTCAAATCCCGAGTCGGCGATCAGGACATTGCTCCCACCGCCTAAAATAAATAGTTTCAGGTCGTTTTCGTTTGCGAAATTGGCAGTTTCGAAAACCTGCTCTTCAGTTTCGGCCCGGACAAAATAGCGGGCTCTGCCGCCGATAGCGAGTGTTGTGAATTGGGCAAGGCTGATGTTTTCCTGGATGTTCAGAGATGGTTTCAATGGAATTGTGGAATCAGGTTCCGTCCGCTTGCTCAGGCGTTCAAACCCCCGAGAATTCTTGTCTGCCTCAGCAGCGGTTCGTCTACATTCTGAATGCAATACGTTTTTTGTCGAGTTCATCCGCGGCAGCGGCGTCGATAGGTTTCAGCCGGTCAATCAGTGCTTTAAGGCCCTTGCCGTCTTTTCGGCTGATAAGGGCATTACCGAGAGCCATATAATAGACAACATTTTTCGGATCTTTATCGATCGCCGTACGGAACCATTTTTCGGCATTCACAAAATCGTTATTCTTGAAATACGCGACCCCCAGAGCATATCGAGTAAAATCGACATCCGGCCGTTTCTGGATCAATTTGTTGAGTGTATCGATCGCGGATTTATTGTCGCCCAGATCGATATAGACCGAGGCTAGATTCTGCAAAGCGAATTCATCCGCTGGCGGCCCTGAATCTACGGCTTTTTGAAGAGCCACTTTAGCATTCTCGAGAAACGGCTTCGCGAAAGGCATGTTCTTATTTTCCGCTTCTTCATGACCGGCCCGGAAATAAGCCCAGCCAAGGTTTACGTAATCGACCGGATTCTGCGTCTCATCGACCGCTTTTTGCAGGGCTTTGATCGCCGACGGCCAATTGCACATAATTCGCTTCAATTGATTTATGTCGCATTGCTGACCGATGACGAGGCCAATCTTGCTGTTAAAATCAGCGACCTTTGCCTTGTCATAACCGGGTTTCTGGCCTAAGAAAAGGCCCGCTAAGCGGTAGTTTGCCTCCGCTTTTTCGAATTCATTGGTTAAGCGAAAACTTTCGCCAAGCCCCGAAAAGACTTCCCAATCATTGTTCTTCAACTTCGCCGCTGCCGAATAAGCAACGATCGCCTTGGGATAGTTGCCCAGCATGAAGTGAACCTCTCCCAGGCCAAACCAGGCATCAAAATATGCCGGTTTTAGTGCAGTTGCCTTTTCATAATCCGGTATCGCCAATTCTAAACGCTTTAGCCTGACTAGTGTCTCGGCGGAATTGAAAAAGGCGTCGGCATTTGCCGGGTCCAGCGTTTTGGCTTTTGTGAATGCTGTCAGGGCTTCTTCATCGCGGACCAGTGCCACTCTTACGAGACCAAGAAAGAAATGTGCCTCAGCCGAATCGGGCGACTTGGTTATCGCTTTCGTCAGGAGGTCGTCAGCCTTTGTGATATCGCCGTTCTGATAATAGAGAATGCCGAGCGGAACGTAGATTTCGGTCAGATCTTTGTCGTTTTCGATGGCCCGTTCGTAACTCGCTATCGCCTGAGCCGTCTCATTCAATTCGGTGTACGATTCAGCCAACCCGAAATACGCGGCTGAGTTCTTCGGATTAAATTTAAGCGCTTCGAGGAACAGTCCCTTTGCCGGATTCGCCTGATCTTTTAGGAGCAGATCATTTCCTTTCGTTGAAAGAGCTTCGCTATAACCTGACCGCGCCGCCGCGTTATTCTCGTCTAGTTCGAGGGCGTCGCGAAACGCCGCGAGGGCAAGCTCAACATCTCCTTTGTCGAGGTAGAACTCTCCCACGCCCGCAAATCGCATCGCGCCCTGAGCGGGCGGCAGCGATTTCGAGACAGGGTTCTTGACCGGATCAACCGCCGCGGCTTTTGGCCGCCGTGGTGCTACCTTTGCCAGCGTTTCGTACTGTTTCTTGATCTTGACTACGGTTTCGATTCGCTGTGCCTTTGTTCGAGTAGGCTTTACGGGAACGATCGTGCGTTTGGCAGCTTTTGCCGTATTCCTGAACACAAAAACGCTCGATCCGCCGGTAATACTGCTGATAGCGACGAGATCCTGGGCGATCGCGGCAACCGGCGTAAGAAAGATAACGGCGATCAGGGCCGCAGATAGAATGATCCGAAACTGCTTTATTTTACTGAACATTAGCTTTCCTCACGTCCAAAACTTCCCTGCCCACCGAGCTAAGCCTAAGATGCACAGAACCATATAGAAAGTTGACCATTCGATACGATCTGTTTTTTACTCGCAGCGCCGATTCTCACAATATTAACATCATCTTGCCCTTTTACTTATAGTGGTATAAATTCGATTATTACCAACAACTTAAAAAGTTTCGGGTTAAAAGTTCCAGGTTCCGCCGTTGGCGATCAGAATAACCCGAAACTTGGGAACTCGGGACTCGAAAACTTGAAAAGAAGGAGAGATTGCCGAACATGAAAGCATTTGCAACTGAGAATATCAGGAATCTGGCTGTCATTGGACACGGCGACGCAGGTAAAACCCAGCTCGTCAGCTCCATGCTTTACGTTGCCGGATCATCCCCACGATGGGGAAAGGTCGATGAAGGAACGACCATTACAGATTACGACGAAGATTCCATCGAACGTAAAGTTTCCCTCAACAATAACTTCGCCCACCTCGAATACAAGGACACCAAAATAAATCTGATCGACACACCAGGCTACGCAGCCTTTGTTTCACATGCACGCCCCGCTCTCCGCGTTGCAGACTGTGCCCTGGTGATCGTCGATGGTGTTCACGGCATCGAGGTGCAGACGGAGAAAACGTGGCAGTACGCTAACGAATTTATGCTGCCGCGGTTCATGGTCATCAACAAGATCGATAAGGAACACGCCGATTTTGGTCACGCGTTGGAGACAGCAACGTCAAGTTTTGCGCGATCGATCGTGCCATTTACGATCCCGATCGGCAGCGAAGTCAATTTCAAAGGCGTCATCGATGTCGTGCATCAAAAGGCATATGAGTTTGATGCGGACGGAAAGGCCAAGGGTATTGGGATCCCGAGTGAGATGACCGGAATGCTCAATACCACCCGCGAACGCCTGATCGAGCTGGTCGCAGAGTCTGATGACGCCTTGATGGAAAAATATTTCGAGGACGGAACGCTTCCCGAGGAAGACATCATCCCGAATCTCGCCCGGGCGATCGCCGCCAGCAAACTTTGTCCGGTCTACGCGGTTTCGGCCAATAACCTGATCGGCCTACAGATCCTGCTCGATCATCTGATCGAATTTGCACCTAATCCGGCAACGCATGAGGCCGAGTATGGATATAAGGACTACGATCTGACAGGCGACCGTGTTTCGCGAAAATATAGCAATGATGAACCGTTCTCAGCCTACGTCTTCCGAACGATAGCAGACCCGTTTGCCGGCCGTATCAACGTAATGAAGGTCGTCAGCGGCAGGGTCGCCACCGATGCCACGGTTTACAACTCGACCCACGATGCGGTAGAACGCCTCGGCGCACTTCACGTCATTTCCGGTAAAACGCTCGATAAAGTGAACGAAGCCGCGACCGGCGATATTATCGCGGTCGTTAAGCTCAAGGACACGCAAACCGGCGACACTCTCTGCGACAAAGCGAACCCGATAGTCTTTCCGCCGGTCGAGTACCCCGAGGCAGCAATCGCTTTTGCGATCGAGCCGAAATCGCGTGCGGACGAAGATAAGATATCAACAGCATTACATAAGATACTCGAAGAAGATCCAAGCCTGCATTTTGACCGCGACCCGCAGACCAAGGAGTTTATTCTTTCCGGTTCCGGCCAGCTCCACATCGAAACGGTCGTCAAGAAACTCGAGCAGCGTTATCACGTCGAGGTGACGCTTCACCCACCTAAGGTTCCATACAAAGAGACCATCACGCAGCAGGTCGAGGTTCAGGGACGGCACAAGAAGCAATCAGGGGGACGCGGGCAGTTCGGCGATTGCAAATGCATCTTTGAGCCGCTCGAACGCGGTGCCGGGTTTGAATGGGTCGATAAGATCTTTGGCGGTTCCGTGCCGCAAAATTTCCGGCCCGCTATCGAAAAAGGCATTATCGAGGCCGCCGCTAACGGCGCCGTTGCGGGTTATCCGCTAGTCGATTTCAAAGTAACGCTTATTGACGGCAGCTATCACGCGGTCGACTCGGACGAGCACAGTTTCCGCGCGGCGGGCCGTAAGGCATTTCGAAACGCAATTGATAAGGCCAAGCCGACATTGCTCGAACCGATAATGGACGTCGAGGTCTTCACCCCGCAGGAAGTCTCCGGAGACATCATGGGCGACCTGAATTCCCGACGCGGCCGCGTCGGCGGCATGGAAATGCGTGGAAAACAGCAGGTGATCAAAGCCAAGGTTCCGCTGGCGGAAATGCTCGATTACCAGTCGAAGCTAAACTCCGTCACCCAGGCACGCGGCAGCTATCACATGCAGTTCTCGCACTACGACCCCCTTCCCGGCAATCTTTCACAAAAGGTGATCGACGAGGCCGTCGCGGCCGGGCGTGTGAGGGCACATGAGGATGACGAGTAACCGTTTCATACCCGTAACACGAATTTTTGTGTAATCGAGTATAATTTTTTTGCTATGGATCTGGCGCGAAAACACTATCCGATCTCCGTCGAGATTTACCACCTAATGGCCGAACGCGGTTCATTCGCGCCGGACGAGCGTGTGGAATTGATCGACGGAGAAATTATTGAAATGTCACCTATTGGAAGCAGGCACGTCAGGTGCGTTAATTTTCTATCCGATTTTCTGAATCGTCATGTGCAGGACAGATTCACAGTAAGCGTTCAGAACCCCATCATTGCTAGCGATGACAGCGAACCGCAGCCCGATATTGCCTTGCTGATTCGACGTAATGATTTCTACATTGACGAGTTGCCGAGGGGTAAGGATGTAGCTCTCGTCATGGAGGTTTCCGATTCAAGTTCGACTTTTGACAGGTCGCGTAAGATACCGAAATACGCCGCCGCGAGAATCCCCGAGGCGTGGTTGATCGATATCGAATCCGGACATGTCGAGGTTCATTCGATGCCGAAGGAATACGCTTACGGCATCGTCAAAATATACCTTCGCGGCGAAACCGCGATTTCCGAAACCATGCCCGATTTAGCTCTCTCGGTCGACGATATTATTGGTTAGCGTCGACCGCTGGAAATTTGAAATACTAGGAGTTTTAACTATGAAGCGAGTTTTGTTTTGTTTTCTGTCAACTTTCACGCTGCTTGCACTCGCGGGCGTCATCGCGTCGGCTCAGCAGAGGCTACAGGTTCCGCAAGTGAGCCAAAAGGCTAGCGTAATGCAGCGGATCGGGCTTTCGGAGGTCAGCGTTGTTTACAGCCGTCCAGCAATGAAGGGCCGCAAGGTTTATGGTGATTGGCCGACCGAGGCTAAGGGCGAGGCGACGCTTGACAACCAGAATGCCCGGCCCAAGGATGCTCCGCTCGTTCCGTGGGGCCATGTATGGCGTGCCGGTGCTAACGAGGCGACCGTCTTTTCGGTCAACGACGACGTCCTGATCAATGGCCAACCGTTGGCAGCCGGTAGTTACCTGCTTGCGGTTATCCCATCAAAAGATGGCGAGTGGACCATGATCTTTAACAAGGATGCCGAACAGTGGGGAGCTTTTAGCTACGATGCGGGGAAGGACGTGCTTCGCGTCAAGGCAAAATCACAGTGGGTGGCCGACAGCCAGGAACTCCTGACCTATTCGATCGACACCGTGTCGGAGGATTCCGCAAACGTCAATCTGCGATGGGAAAAGGCCTGGGTGCCCTTCACCGTCAAGGTTCCGGACGTTTCCGCAAAGGCCTTGGCACGCCTGCGGATCATCGTTGCAGCCGCCAAGCCAACGGACTGGCAGACCCCGAACAGTGCCGCCTCTTACGCCAAAAACAATAAGGCGACCGAGGATGCCGCCAAATGGTATGAGCAGGCAAATAAAGCGATCGATGAGCAGATTAAGGCGAAACCGTCATTTGCTAATCTCCGTCAGAAGTTTACGATACTTGTGAACGCCGGACGTAACCAGGAAGCGATTCCTGCGGGCGAGAAAGCAGTCGAGGCAGGCAAGGCTGAAAAAGCTGACACGGCGGCACTCGAAAAACGCATCGCCGATATCAAGACTGCCAAGAACTAATTCTTACCGGCAATTCATCAACCTATAAGCTGTCCGCGAGGACGGCTTTTTTGTGAGCTGAAAAAGTTCAAATCGTGTTTTTTTAGTGTCTGCTATTTTTTCGGTTTTAAAGTGTGGCACGTGCCACACTTTTGTGTGAATTCACCGTTTTTACGGCTTTTATGCGGTAAAAATAGCTGATTGGTCAAAATACTTTGACGTATAATAGTGTCGGAATGGCTTGATTGGTAGAGGTATTTGGGAGATTGGTCAAAGGTTTTTGAGGCCGTGACGTTTGACCTATTGCGTCGCAGAAAAAGAGGGTGATTTGTGGTTTCGAAGGCGACAACTTATCAGCCGCGCGGCTGACGTGTTTTTAGGACGATCACAAATACTCCTTCGCCCTCGAAACCACAAACTTTTACTTACCGGTCATATATTTGAACGCCATCGACGCGATGTCGTCCACGGCGCTGCCGTCGTGGTCGCTGTCGAGCATTCCTGATGCCATGTCGATCATTGCGTTGCCGGAGGATCGCTGCGGAGCCGCTTGCTGTCCGCCGCCGAGCAATCCGCCGAGCAGTCCGCCGAGGCCGTCGGCCTGCACACCTTCTTCCTGCTTTTTCTTGCCGAGATAGCTCATAACGATCGGTGCGAGGAACATCAGGATCTGTGCGACCTGGCCCATGTTGAGGCCCGATTTCTGGCTCACTTCCTGTGCGACCGGCCCTTGATTAGAACCGAGAATGTGGCCGAGAATGCCGCCGGCATCGGCCTGACGCGGCGGCGGAGCGGCTTCCTGTTGCCCGCCAAATATCATACCGGCTAGGCCGCCGAGATTATCGAGAACGCCGCCACCGCTGTGATCTTCTTCGAGAGCGGTGTTGAGGCTTTCGGCTCCTTCGGGTGTCGCGGCGTTGTTCGCGAGGCCGTTGATGAGTGCCGGCAAAGCCATCTGAATAGCCGAATTTACCATCGAATTGTCCGCACCGACGGTCTGGCTGATCTGATCGACCGCCTGAGTTCCCTGGTTCTGCCCAAGCAGATCCTGTAATGAAAACATATTGTTATCTCCTGATTTTCGAAATAAAAGCTGTGCCGATATAGTACCAGAAGCGGGAATTTTTTTCCACTAGAATTAGGTCACACCATTTCCAACGACCAAGCCCGATCCGGACGGGCTTCTGCAACAATATGAAGCCTTTTCGGGCGAGAAAAAAACTCACGATCAAAAACTCAATATTCGCCATCGCGACGGCGTTTTTACTGCTCGGTTCGCTGGCGTTGATCCTGTGGTTCCTGCTTCCCCGCGCTAGGGGCGGTGAATTGCCATTGCGATACGTTTCGACCATCGCCGGACTTAAGGCCGAGATCGGCGAGCCGTTTGGCATCGCGGTGAAGGGCTCGACCATTTATGTGTCCGACGGCCAGAACGGCAAGATCTGGGCGATAAACGGTGGGGCTTTGACGGTATTTGCCGAGGGCCTCGATACGCCGTCCGGTATCGCGTTCGACAAAGCCGGAAACCTGATCGTCGCCGACAGTGGCTCGCATACGATCAAGTCGATCGATGCCAAAGGCTCAGTGTCTACGCTCGCTGGGGTAGAAAACCAGGCCGGATTCGCCGATGGCGATGCAAAGGCGGCGTTGTTTCACGCTCCAGTCGCCGTCGCGGTGTCTCTGGACGGCAAAGCCTATGTAGCCGACACTTACAACGACCGAATTCGCGTGATCGAGAACGGGAATGTGAGAACCCTCGTGGGCCGGGAAAAAGGTTTTAGCGACGGCATCGGCGACGCAGCAAAATTCGATACGCCATCGGGGATTGCGGTTTGGGAGGACAAACTGGTCGTCGCCGATAGCGGAAACGGACGCATTCGCGTGGCCGAATCGGACGGCCGCGTTTGGACGCTTGCTGGAACCGGCAGCGGCGATCTGGTGGACGGTTCGCTCTTGTCGGCGGTTTTTTATCAGCCGACCGGTGTTGCTGTCGATAAACTTGGCACGATCTACGTTACGGACGGCAATGCGGTGAGGAAGATCGGCGGCGGAGCGCTCGCGATCGTCAGCACCGTTTCGAGCGCTCAACGCGGGCTGAAAGACGGGATCAAATCAAAGGCTCGATTCAACCGTCCGTCGGGTTTGGCTCTCGATGCCGAAGGCAGTTTGATCGTCGCCGACAGCGAAAACCGCCTGGTTCGAAAGATCTCGGCAGTCTCGACTGGACACGAGATCACAGCCGAAGAGATCAACGCTCTACGCGACAAACCCGAAGAATTCCGTGCTGCGGCTCCCGCCCGCTGGCCGTACGATCCGCCGGCGGCCAAACGCGATATCGCTGGAACCCTTGGCGAAGTTCGCGGTGAAGTCAGCGCGGTGAACGAGCCAGTCTGGTTTCACAATGGCCTCGATATCGCCGGAAATTATGGCGAAACGGCGAGATTCGTTCGCGACGAAAAGGTCCTGCGGCCGATCGCGGCCGAGAATTTTGCAACGCTCCGCGAACTGATCCGCATGCCGACGCTCGGCTACATTCATATTCGGCTGGGACGAAGCGACAGCTCGGTTCCATTTGGCGACGAGCGGTTTATTTTTGAAAAGGACAACACCGCAAAGCTCTCCGGCGTCCGAGTTCCGCGCGGCTCAAAATTCAAGGCTGGCGAGCCGATCGGCACGCTAAACGCGATGAACCATGTTCATCTTGTCGCCGGCCGCAGCGGCTCAGAGATGAACGCTCTCGACGCTCTCACGTTACCCGGAGTCGCGGATTCACGGCCGCCGGTTATAGAAAAAGTTTTGATTTATGACCAGAATTGGAATCTGGTCGAAACCTCAGCCCAAAATCCACGTATTAAACTCACAGGAAACACGTGGGTCGTCGTCAAAGCATACGATCAGGTCGATGGAAACTCGGATCGCAGACGCCTCGGCGTTTACAAGCTGGGCTACCAATTGCTTGACCCAGCAAAAAATCCGGTCGGCGAACCGAAATGGACCATAAAATTCGACCGAATGCCGCCAAACACGGCCGTGAAATTTGTCTACGCCGACAAAAGCCACTCCGGTGCGACCGGCGAGACGATCTTTAACTACATCGTCACCAATTTCGTCGAGGGCGATGAATTTAAGGAAGGTTTTCTGGATAAAGGCACGATCGGTAGCGGAAGTTTCGTACTTAGAGTTTTTGCGGCTGACTATTTTGGGAATGTTTCGACGAAGGAATTAGATATTTCCGTAGATTAGAGCGGTTATGAATTGCATACATGGTTATGGTATTCGCACCAAGTCGAACCGCCTGCGTGAACGGGCGGAACGGAGTTTACTACAATAGACTTGCATTCTCACCAAGACCCTTCCGCCCGCTCACGCAGGCGGTTCTGACCCATAAGGTGAATTATGATAGATATCGAATCGATCGCCCCATTGACTGACTTCGTTCAGAAAACGGATGAACATCTGGAGACTCTCAAAACCTCCGGCCGCCCGCTTATTCTGACAACGAATGGAAAAGCGAAGTGCGTAGTGTTTAGTGTTGATTCATATAAGGATTTTATGGATCGGCTGGACTATGCGGAATCCGTTCTTGCAATTCAGGAAGGTATAAATACCGCGGCGAAATACGGCACCCGGCCTGCCGATGAAGCTTTGGCGGAAATGGCTGCGAAGTATGGACTGCCGACATTTACGAGTAATGACAATGAATAAAACCCTTTCAACTATAGTGCTGACCACAATTCTGTTGATCTCTTCAACGGTGCAAGCATTCGGCCCGGCATCGATCATCGTCACGCCGAAAGCTCCGCAGTTTTCGGATGCCGAACGACACGCCGAACTTGCTCGGCGCCGTGCTGCGATTACCGCAAAGATGGCGGACAAGAGCATGATGATATTGTTCAGTGCAGAGCCGCGGCTTTATACGAACGATGTCGATTACGTCTTTCGTCAGGAGAATAACCTGTTTTACCTCACGGGTTTGAAGCAAAAAGACGCGACGCTTGTGATAACAAAAGACGGGGCGAATATCACAGAGACGCTGTTCATTCCTAAACGCGTTCCGGTTCGCGAGACTTGGGATGGGAAGATGTATTCTCGTGAGCAAGTGGCGGCTATTTCCGGGCTGAAAGCCATCGTCGATGCATCGGAGCAGCCTACATTTCTAGAAGCGGTAAAAGCTAAGGGTTCGTTCACATCGAAAGATGGCAAGGTCGCGATCTCCGCTGCTACTGAATCGGTCTATATGCTACTTCCGGCCGGGGAACGGGATGATGCCGGGCTGCGTGAATTCGCGGTTGAAAATCAATTCGCAAAAGCCGCGACGGGCGTCAAGATCGTCAACGCTCAACCCATGTTTGCCGAACTTCGCCTGATCAAATCGCCTTACGAACTTAAAATGCTCCAGCACGCCGTCGATATCTCGACCGAGGCCCATATGCGTGCGATGGCCGTCGTCGGGAGGGCAGATTGGGAATATCAGGTTCACGCCGAGATCGAATACACATATCGCCGCCGTAACGCCGATAACTGGGGCTATCCGTCGATCGTCGGCTGCGGACCGAACGCAACTACGCTCCATTACGAGGAGTCACAAGGCCCGGTCAAAAAAGGCGATGTCATGCTGATCGACGCCGCCGCCGAATATGAGCATTACACCGCCGACATCACGAGAACATTCCCGGTAACCGGCAAATTCTCTAAGGAACAGGCCGAGATATATCAGATCGTATACGACGCACAGGAAGCCGTTGCAAAAGCAACAAAAGCCGGCGTCACGTACGGTCAGCTCAACACGATCGCCCGAAATACGATAAACGAAGGCCTCTTCAAACTCGGCCTGGTAACCGATCTGAAAGCCGGCCAGTCCGGCATTTGGTACATGCACGGCCTCGGGCATTGGATCGGGATGAACGTCCACGATGTCGGCAACTATGCCGGACCACTGAAGGCTGGAATGGTATTCACGAACGAACCGGGAATCTACATCCGCGAAGACGCTCTCGACAATCTGCCTGACACGCCCGCCAATAAAGCGTTCATCGCAAAAGTCCGCCCGGCGTTCGAAAAATACAAAAACATCGGCGTCCGCATCGAAGACGATATGCTCGTCACCGAAACCGGCGTCGAATGGATGTCAGGCAAACTGCCGCGTTCGATCGCCGATATTGAGGCCTTTATGGCGGTTGCACCGAAGCAGGTGACGCTGAGCAAACGTATCAAACCGAGCATCTTCTTGGATCAGGTATCTGCGATGGTTGATCGCCGCCATTCACATTGACGCTACAAGACAAAAACTAACTCAAACTGTAATCTAGAGTTCGGAGCGTAAGTGCTCCGAACTCTTTTATTGTTTTGGTGAGATCCTCTAAGAAATTTTCTTCATCCGACTCAACCCTGCCGCTGATCATCGTTAATCCGAAATCGGCTTCGGGGGCGACGCGTGATAAATGGTCGCTGACGGCTAGCGAACTGCGGGCCCATTTTGGGCCGTTCAGCGTCGCGTTTACCAAATCGCAGGGTGACGGTGTAACGATTGCGCACCGTTCGGCACGGGACGGCCGCAAATTTATCATTGCGTGCGGCGGCGACGGTACCATCAACGAGGTCGCGAACGGCATTATTCAGTCGGGAAAAGACGTCGAGCTTGGTGTTTTGCCTTCGGGAACCGGAGGCGATCTGCGGCGGACGCTCGGACTTCCGCTGTCGAATCGCGAGGCGGCGGTCGCCCTTCGCGATGGCGAGACTAGATGGATGGACGCCGGACGCGTTACGTTTCAGGATCATGACGGCGAGACGGTCAGCCGCTATTTTCTTAATATTTCGTCAGTCGGACTCGCCGCGTCGGTGATAAAACGCGTCAAAGGCTCGAGGATTTTCGATTGGGTGCCAATGGTTGGCGTGCGTGGTAAAGCGAATTTTGCCATGTCGGCACTTCAGGAAGTCATCGGCCCGGATGCCGCGACTGTTCGCATCAGGATCGACGACGGCGACGAAAAAACTATTCAAACGCTTTGCCTCTGTATCGCGAATTCCCGCTTTTTCGGCGGCGGTATGATGATCGCTCCCGACGCCAAGATCAACGACGGACTGCTCGATATCATCAACGTCGGCGATATGAGCACCGCGAAAATTATTCTCAACGCCTATTCCCTCTACAAAGGTACACACCTCAGCATAAATGAGGTGAAAAGCACGCTCGCAAAGAAGATCGAGGTCTCAGCCGTCGACCCGTCCCATGAAATCTTGCTTGAAACTGACGGCGAAATGCCGGGCAAGCTGCCCGCAACTTACGAGGTCGTCCCGAACGCTATCCGCGTCCGCGTTCCGTCATCTAACCTATAAATCGACACCGCCTCTTTGATTCCTGTAACATTATCGTTACACTTCTGTAACATCTTTTGTTCGTTTTCTGCCGGATAGTTGACGCGATGCACCCTCGTAAATACTTATTCTTCGTCGCGATCGTAGCGGCGACAACGTTCGCCGCAGTCGCCCAAACGCCGACTTCGACACCGGTCGATAACGACGATATTCAGTCATGGAACGATCTGAGCGTTACCGTTCCGCTTAACAAAAAGATCGATATGTTCATTCCCGTCACCTTTCGCTTTACCAGGAATGTCAGCCGTCTGAACGAAGGGCGTGTGGGTGGGGGATTTATCTTCAAGCCGCACAAAAGCGTGTCGATCGCCCCGACCTACCTTTTTATCCAGACGCGCAATTCTGCCGGCGTCTTTAAGACCGAAAATCGTTTGAGTTTGGGCGTGACGTACCGTTTTCCGACTAAGTCGTTCGGAATCTCGCATCGCAGCCAACTCGAATACCGTCACCGGGCGAGCGGCAACACGTGGCGATACAGGCCGTCATTCACCCTTGAGAAACACCTGCCAGACGACTGGGTTAAAGGGTTGAAGGCCTATGTGACTGAGGAGCCGTTTTACGACTCGGCCTCGGGACGATTCTCGCGAAACCGCCTTACATTCGGCGTTAATAAAACATTGACGACAAAGGTGTCGGTGGATCTCTACTATCTGCGTCAGGATGACAATTTTTCGCATCCAAAACTTGCGCACATTGTAGGAACCTCATGGAGAATAAAACTCTAACCTGCTCAAATAACTCTTGCTTTTACACATTACACTTCGATAATATTGCTTTAAATAAATTGCCGAAGTCGGCCGCAAAAGAATCGCGGCTACGCGGGGGAACCAAAAGTTTTGCGGCACCGCAAAACCGGGGCGTATCTGATCTTACAGAAGAAGACTTCTTCGCTTCCAGCCCGTCAGCTAACCTCGTAGGCATTAACGAAGGAGGACACCCGATTTTAAGAGGTTGTGTGCTTCACAACCTCTTTTTGTCTATAACGACCGGGTTTTATGGATCTAGGGCTAACGTTGACGACAATTCTGCTCATGTTCGCGATCATTGCGAACGGTGCCTGCCTGCCTTCGCCGCCTTCCGAAAGCCCCGGCGGCGTGACCATCACCGTTTTTGGGTTTTCAATCATGAAAGAGGTGATGGAAAAGGAAATCTACCCCGCTTTTTCCGCAAAATGGAAACGGGAGCATGGCACGGACGTCAATTTTGTTTCGTCGTTTGCCGGCTCGGAAACCGTAACAAATCAGATCTTACAGGGTGCCCCGGCAGATCTTGCGATATTGTCGATCGACCGTGACGCCGAACGTCTGGCCGAAGGCAAAGCAACTACGAGTGATTGGCATGCGTATCCACACAACGGGATCGTCAACAAAACGCCATTCGTTATACTTGTACGCAAGGGCAATCCGAAAGGCATTGGGGATTTCGCTGATCTCGCTAAACCGGGCGTTCGGCTAATACATCCCGATCCAGTAAGTTCAGGCGGAGCACAATGGTCGATACTTTCGATCTATGGCTCAGAACTAAAGAAATCCGAGGCCGCGAGCGGTACGCAGGACACGGCTAAGGCGGTTTCAACGCTCCAGGCGATCTGGAAAAACGTGATCTCGACGCCCGGTTCGGCACGGGAAGCGAGGACGCAATTCGAAACCGGATACGGCGATGCCCTCATAACCTATGAGCTTGAAGGCCTTTTGATGAAGGCCGCTGGTGCCGAGATCGACATGGTGATTCCAAAATCGACCATTTTCAGCGAGCATCCGGTTGTGGTTATTGACCGCAATGTTCGCGGAACAAAACGCCCGATCGTCGACGCGTTCATTAAGTACCTTTGGACCGATGAGGCTCAGAAAGCGTTTGTAAAATTCCATTTCCGTTCGATCACGAACGAGGCGTTTAACGCGGAAAATAAAGAATTCGCCGCGATCGAGCAGCCGTTCACGATCGAGATGTTCGGCGGTTGGCCAAGGGCGTATCCTGAGATCATCGAGGGCGTTTTTCGCGATCAAGTTCAAGGAAAGAAGTAGAATATTCAACAACAGATAGATGAGTGCAAACCTCTCCGGATTTCGGCACACACGCGGTTTCGACCTCGTAAAGCCTATCAGCATAAGCGTCATGATCGCGATCATGCTGCCGCTTATTCTGCTGCCCTTGGCGTCGATATTTATCTTTGGCACGAGCAACGGTTTGCAGAGTTTCTGGGACGCTCTCAAAGCTCCCGAAGCCATATTCGCATTGAAACTTTCGATCGTCACGAGCTTTTGGGCGACGATCTTTAATGTCCTGTTCGGCCTTTTTGCCGCTTACGTTCTATCGAAATACAACTTCTGGGGTCGTAACGCGATCATCGTTATCATCTCGCTTCCGACCGCTATTCCAACTGCCGTCGCGGGCTTTGCGCTGCTTTTGCTTTGGGGACCCTACGGAACGCTCGGCCGCCTGCTCGACCCGAATGGCGGACAGATAATGTTTACGGCGTGGGCGATCATTCTGGCAAATATTTTCGTCACATTTCCGCTTGCATTCGGCGTAATTAAGCCGGTTTTTGACACAATGAGCAAGTCGCTGGAGGAAGCCTCGGCGACGATGGGAGCGACGCGTTGGCAGACGTTTTGGTACGTCACTCTGCCGAGCCTTCGCGGGGCGATCGTGGGCGGAGCGTTGCTGACATTTGCGAGAGCGGTTGGCGAATTTGGTTCGACGATTCTCGTTTCCGGCAATCTTGCGAATCGAACGCAGACCGCTCCGCTCTACATTTTTGCTAAGTTTAACGAAGGCCAGGTCGAGGCCGCGAATGCCATCGCGATCGTCCTCGCGTTGTTCTCTTTTGCGATATTCAGCATCTTGTTTTTCGCTCGCGATTGGCTCGAAACTGACTGATGTATAACAACCCTGACATTCATATTACTCCGATGGATTTCGGAAAAACGGCGGTGACGATCTCAGACGTCAGCAAACGTTTTGGCGATGCGGTCGTGCTCGATAATATCAATTTCACCGTCGACGAAGGCGAGATCGTCGTCCTGCTTGGAGCGTCGGGCAGTGGCAAAACTACGATTCTGCGGATCATCGCCGGTCTCGAAACTCAGGATTCCGGCCTCATCATTCTTCATGGCAAGAACGTCAGTTCCCTGCCCGCACGAGAGCGCGGAACGGGCGTGATCTTTCAGTCGTACGCACTTTTCCCCAAGATGACCGTTGAGGAAAATATCGGCTACGGCTTGCGGCTGCGTCGCAGGAAAAAGGCCGAGATCAGAGATAAGGTCGGCCAGCTTATCGAGCTTGTTCATTTAGAGGAGCACTGCAAAAAATACGCGTCGCAGCTTTCCGGCGGTCAGCAGCAGCGCGTCGCGATCGCAAGGGCGTTGGCTTACGAGCCTGAAGTTTTGCTTTTTGACGAGCCCTTCGGTGCCTTGGATACGCAGATTCGCACAAGATTAAGACGCGAGATCCGCGGATTGCTTAAGCAGATCAAGGTGCCGTCGATATTTATTACTCACGATCAGGAGGAAGCTCTCGAACTCGGCGATCGCATCGCCGTCTTAAACGCGGGGCGGCTCGAACAGATCGGAACGCCGTTCGAGGTTTACAACAATCCACGAACAGAACACGTCGCGACTTTTCTCGGATCGGCAAACGTCCTCGCCGGCAAGATCTCGAACGGTAATTTTGTTACGACAAATGTCTCGGTCGAGATCGACGACGAGATTGACGTAAAAGAAGGCTCGAAGGTAAAAATGGTCTTCCGGCCGGAAGACGTTTTCCTTCGCCGCCCTGAAAATCTTATACAAAAGTACCGTAAGTTGATCGACGGCGTTGTTGAAGAGGTCAGCTTTGTCGGAGCATTTGAACGCGTGACCGTCCGCATTAGTTTGCCCGGAACAGAAACGATAATCGTCAACCGGCCGAAGACCGAGACGGCGGCCTTCCCGCTATCGCACGGTATGGAAGTACCCGTCGGACTCGTTCGTTTTCGGATCATTGGCACTGAAACCGGCAGGTAAACAGGTGCTTTAAACAAGCAGCTTGAAACGACTGCTTTAAAGCTTTAAACATTAAGCCGAAAAACGCTTGCTTTAAACTGCTTTAAAAAGAAAGTGCTTTAAACAAGACAAGTGCTTTAAACAGCACAAGTGCTTTAAACAACGATCGCTCGCTTTTGAATATAAACGGATGGACGCATCGCTGGACGACGAACGATCTAATGTGGTGCACACACTCGGCACGGCGCTCAAAGGTGTTTTGCGGGAATCGACCGCGATCCCCGAAATTCGCGTCCAGGCTCGCGATCTCGCCTTGAAACTGCTGTCAGTTTAGACCACAATAACGTCACATTTAGCGGCGGAAAATCCTATGTCACAATCATTTCTAAAGATGCTGATCGACTCCTTCGAACAGCGGCCTGACAAGGTCGCGATGCGGGTTGTCGGCAGCGATTCCGAGATCTATACCTTCGCCGAGATGCTGCAAAAGGTCCGGTCGATCGCATATAGGCTCGGTCAGGAAAATGTCGGCTTCGGCGACCGCGTCGCGTTGATCGGCGAAAACCATCCGTCCTGGGCAATTGCATATCTAGGCACTCTTTATCACGGCGCCGTGTGCGTGCCGCTCGACCCGCACGGTGAGATTGAGACAATAACGAACTTCCTGGAGAATTCCGAAGCAAAGGTTGCTTTTCTTTCGCCGGACCAAACCGGCCGATTCTCTCAGATCGAAGAAAAGCTCGGGCGCCACATTCCGGCCGTTGTGTGGAATCTTGAAAATTCGACGAACGGTTTCAAGAAATTTGAAGATTGGTCGGCCACGGATTTTCCCGATAGCTACGCTGCTGAAATACCAAAAGCCGAAGGTAACGATACCGCTCTGCTTATGTACACCAGCGGAACGACCGGAACACCGAAGGGCGTCCCGTTGACGCACGGCAACATCATCGGCGAGTTGTCAGGCGTTAACGACATTTTAGGGCTCTCGGACAAGGAACGGATCCTTAGCCTGCTACCGCTTTTCCACGCATATTTGCAGATCGTGAATCTATGGGTCGCGACGACGTTCGGCCCGCAGGTCGGATACCTGAAAGAACTGACGCCGGCTGAGCTGAGCGAATCGATGAAGGTTTTCAAACCGACGATCCTCACGACGGTTCCACGGCTTTGGTACATTTTTCACAAGAAGATATTTGACGCGGTCGAGGCAAAACCGAAACCGGTGCAAATGCTGTTTCGGACGATGCTCGCGACGAACGGATTCTTCCGCGATACGTTTGGCGTCAATCTCGGCCCGAAACTATTCGGCCAGGTCCACGATTCCTTCGGCGGCAATCTGCGTATTGCCATCTCTGCCGGTTCGCGCTTTGACGAGGCTGTGGCTGAGGATTTTCATCGGCTCGGCTTCACGATCATTCAAGGCTACGGACTCACCGAAACCAGCGGAGCCGCGACCGCAACTCCTGAGGACGACAACCGCGTCGGGTCGGTCGGCAAGCCGATGAAAGGTGCCGAGATCAAGATCAATGACCCTGACAAGGACGGCGTCGGTGAGGTTTTGATTCGCGGGACGATGGTTTTTGACGGTTATTATCAGAACCCTACGGCAACGACTGAAGCCTTTACCGAGGATGGCTGGTTCCGTTCCGGCGACCTTGGGAAACTCGATAAAGATGGTTTTCTCTATATTGTCGGACGAGCAAAAGACGTGATCGTCCTGCCGTCGGGCAAAAACGTCCACCCCGAAGACATTGAAGTACATTACCTAAAATCGCCGATGGTCGAGGAATTAGCCGTGATCGGACTCGCCGACGAAACCGAATCCCGTGCCGGAGCGGAAAAACTCGCCGCCGTGGTTGTGCCCGATTTTGCATATCTCAAAGCGAACGGCATCGCCAATTCAAAGGAAGCCGTTCGGCACAATCTCGACACACTAGGGCGCGACCTTCCTGAATATCAACGCGTCCGCGACTACATCATCCGCGTCGAACCGCTGCCGCGAACCGCAACCAACAAGATTAAGAGATTTCAGCTCAAGAAAGAGATCGAGTCAGGCGTCATCGCGACCGATACAAAAGAGATCAAAGCATGGGAATTCTCAGCCACCGACTCGGCTTTGATCGAATCGAACATCGCGAGATCAGTAGTTCAGGCGATCAAACAAAATTCGAAGGATATTGAAGTCATTCATCCGAATATGAATCTCGAGATCGATCTCGGCCTCGACAGCCTCGCCCGTGCCGAGACATTTGCATCGCTTGAGCAAGCGTTTTCGACTGAATTTAACGGCGACGAGGCTGCTCAGGCTCTAACGGTCGCAAACGTCGTCGAAATGATTCAGAGTCATGTCGGCGAGGACGCGGACGCCGCATCACTCGACCTGAACTGGGGTGAGATCGTGAGAAGTGCCGATGGAGATTTTCCGGAAGTTAGAGCCGTTCTTAAGCCACGGCCGATCTTTTCAGTCTTTGCATTCACGGTTTATAAGCTATTCAACCTATTTTGCCGCGTTTTCATGCTGCTCGAGGTTAACGGCAGGGAAAACCTGACCTTGCTGACGACGCTGAATGAAGACGGTACGGTGACAAAACCGTTCCTTATTTGTCCAAACCATCAGAGTTTCCTGGATCCTTTTGTCCTCTGTTCAAATTACCCGTACCGCCTGTTCAAGAATATTTTCCACGTCGGCGCAAGTGAATTTTTCGAGGGCTCGGTGCTGCGTTCGATCGCAAAAATGTTGAATGTCGTGCCGGTAAACCCGGACACGGAACTGATGCGCGCGATGAAATCTGGTGCGATCGGGCTTAAGAACGGAAAAATACTGAATATTTATCCCGAAGGCGAACGTGCATTCGACGGCGAACTTCATACTTTCAAAAAAGGTGCCGCGATCCTCGCAACTGAACTCGACATGCCGATCGTACCGGTCGCGATCGATGGCCTTTACAAGGTTTGGGCACGCAATTCGTGGAAGATCCGTCCTGCAAAAGTTAAGATCACGATCGGAAAAGCGATCTACGCCCGTGACATCCTCGGAGCGGCAAGCAGTACAGAACTGGCGGTTTCGGGGGACGCTAAATATGAAGCCGTTACTGCACACATAAAGCAAACGATCTCAGATATGATCGATGAAATGAGGAAATAGACCCCCTTGTTTTTACCCCGGATTTGAGCGAGAATTAGGCCGTAAATACAGCCTTTTTCCTTTGGAGTTAATATGCGTCTTAAATCGATTCTTCTAGTAGTTTTTGTCGCGATATTTGCTTCGTCTTCGCTCGCTCAGGCACCTGCGGCGGCTCAGAATGAACTGGCAAAATACATCACCGACAATTACACAAAGCGTGAGGTGATGATACCTGTGCGCGACGGCATTAAGCTTTTTACCGCGATCTACGAACCGAAAGACAAGTCGCAGAAATACCCGATGCTCCTAAACCGCACGCCTTACACTGTCGGCCCGTATGGTGCGGATAGATTCAAGACGTCACTCGGCCCGGATGCTCTATTTGCGAAGGAAGGATATATCTTCGTTTATCAGGACGTACGCGGAAAGACCATGAGTGAAGGCGAATTCCAGGACGTGCGGCCAGACGTCGCGAATACCGACAAAACAAAGATCGATGAGTCGACCGACACGTACGACACGATCGACTGGCTGGTCAAAAATGTAGAGAACAACAGCGGTCGGGTCGGAACGTTCGGCATTTCCTATCCGGGCTTTTACACGTCCGCGGGCTCGATCGATTCGCATCCGGCTCTGAAAGCGTGTTCACCACAAGCTCCGGTCAGCGATTGGTTCAGCGGCGATGATATGCACCACAACGGAGCGTTGTTCCTCACGCAGAACTTCTGGTTCTTCACTGAATTCGGACAATTTCGCCCAACGCCGAACAACGATGGCAAATATATCAAGGATTGGAAGGGATGGAAGCCATCGAATGCATACGCTTACTTTCTAAACGCCGGTGGCCTCAAGGAGGTTGCCGATGAATACGAAAAGAACATGGGCGTTCGCATAAAGTTTTGGGACGACATGATGCAGCACCCGACGTACGATCAGTATTGGAAAGACCGTAACATTCTGCCGAAACTCAAGAACATCGGCTGTGCGACCATGACCGTCGGCGGTTGGTACGACAACGAAGATCTTTATGGAGCACTCAAAACATACCAATACATCGAAAAGCAGAATCCGGGCATTTTCAATGTTCTGGTCGTCGGACCATGGGATCACGGCGGCTGGTCGCGAAACGACGGCGATTGGCTCGGAACCGCATATTTCGGCCAGAAAACGGGCGAATATTACCGAGCAAATCTCGAAGTTCCCTTTTTCAACCATTTCCTGAAAGATAAAGGCGATATCTCAGCGATAAAAGAGGTGAACCTTTTCGACACGGGTTCGCACGAATGGCGCGGCCTGAGCGATTACGAGCCGACTTCGAGTACTGATACATCACTATATCTGACTGAAAAAGGGGGACTTTCCTTCAGGGCTCCGGCCACGGCGGCGAGATATGACGAATACGTTTCCGATCCATCGAAACCAGTTCCATATACGCAAAAGATCACGCAGAATTACCCGCGTGATTTCATGACCGAGGATCAGCGTTTCGCCTCAGGCCGTCCGGACGTGTTGGTCTATCAGACCGAAGTCTTGACCGAAGACATAACCGTCGCGGGCGATATCAAGCCCTCGCTGGTTGTTTCGTCGAGCGGCACAGATTCGGATTTTGTAGTGAAACTGATTGACGTTTTCCCCGATGATTACCGATATCCGGCAAATCAAAGGCCGCCGCAAAACTCGGCGTGGTCGGTCTTTTTTCCGGGCGGTTATCAAATGCTGCTCCGTGGCGAACCGATGCCGGCACGTTTTCGTAACGGCTTCGAGAAAGCTGTTGCATTAACGCCAAATAAGCCGTCAAAGCTCGCATTCACAATGCCCGGCGTAATGCACACGTTCAAAAAGGGACATCGCATAATGGTGCAGATCCAGAGCACATGGTTCCCGCTTGTCGCCCGGAATCCACAGAAATTCGTACCAAATTATAAGCTCTCGACCGCCGCTGATTTCCAGAAAGCGACACAGCGTGTCTACACGGGCGGAAAAAACACTTCGGCGATCATTTTGCCGATACAGAAGAAATAAGGATCATTAATGCCAATTACAGCTATTGTATGTGGAATGTTGTTGTCCGTGATCGGGATCATGGGCTATGTTTACGGGATGATGAACGGAAATGCCAGCCTCACGGCCCTGATTCCGTTCGTCTTCGGAACCGTACTGGAATCTCTGGGTTTTGTTGCGAAGTCCAATGAGGGCTTAAGAAAACACCTGATGCACGCGGCCGTCGTGATCGCCCTTTTGGGATTTTTTATGACCGCCGGTCGCCTGCTGATGAAAATGAGCGAGTTAACGTTGTCGCCCGCCGTTATGTCACAGGCTGCGATGGCAGGTATCTGCTTGGTCTTTGTGATATTGGCGGTGCAGTCGTTTATTGCGGCCAGATCAAATCCTTAGGTCGTACCGCCCGCTTACGCCGGCGGTTGTGACTTAGGCATCGCCTTTTTTGGCGGTGTTGATCCCGATCTCGACCTGCAGGCCGCCGTTGTAGTTGCGGGCTGTAATTGTTCCTTTGTGGGCTTTAACAGCACGTTCGGCGATCGCGAGTCCGAGTCCGGTTCCGCCGGTCTTTCGTTCGCGGGCTTCTCCAACACGGTAGAATGGGCGGAAAAGGTTTGGAAGTTCATCTTCCGGAACGCCGCCGCCGTGATCTGAGATCTTAAGGATCGCATGGCCGTTTTCTTTTGTGAGCGAGACATCAACGACCGTTCTCTCCGGCGTGTAACGCACAGCGTTTCTCAGCACGTTCTCAACCGCACTGCGAAGAAGATTCTCGCTGCCGATCACCGGACAACTATCAGCCGAAGATACCTCAACATGTTTCCCTTTCGCCTGGGCCTCAAAATCAGCATCCGCTGCCACGTCGCGAACCAACTCAGCGAAATCGAGCCGTACGCGATCAACATCGTCAGCGCCGGTTTCGAGTTTTGAAAGCGTGAGGAGCCGCGAAATCATCTCGTTTAGGCGGTCTGATTCGCCCTCGATCCGCTGAAAGATCGGCATCGTATCGGGATTAGATTTTTGCTTCGCAATCTCGAGAGCCACATTAAGGCGGGCGAGCGGAGAGCGTAATTCGTGTGAAATATCGCGGTTCAGACGCTGCTGCGATTTGATCAACCCTTCGATACGTCCGGCCATTACATCAAAGTCACGTGCCAGATCGCCGATCTCATCACGCCTACGCCCAAGCCTGGGACTTACGCGCGTTTCAAGATTTCCGTCGGCCAGTTCATTTGTCACTCCGCGAAGCTTCCGGATCGGCGAGGTCAGGTACATCGCGAGCAAATAACAAAGGACGACCGCGACCAAAAGGATCCCGCCAAGCCTTATAAGAGCCGTGTTTGAGCCCCAGAACAGTGACGGCGGAGCCTGGCGTTCCCATTGAAATACAAGCACCATTCGCCGCCCGTCAGGAAAGTTTACGGGAGATGCCCCGACGGTTCGTTCTTCGGAATTAAAATCCGTTTCGACCTGACCGCTCGCCATCGTTCGCGTGGTCAATTCCCCAACTTCCGGAGCATCGACAGGATCCCCAAAAAACACTTTGCCGTCGTTTGAGACGAGGCTGACCTGACGCGGCGGTTCTAGATCCTTGAGCCTCGTCAAAAAGGTCTTCAGTCCGTCCTCGCCCTCGGCTTTAACGATTTGGCTCGCGGTTCCGCCGTAAATAGTCAACTGATTCCGAGTCGAACGTTCAAAACGGTTTACCATCGGTTCGGTCTGAAAGGTTCGCGTCACGAACATCAGAACAAAAACCATCAAACTGACAGCCGCGAGAAACCACAGGAAAATCTTTAGAAATAGCTTCATACCAACGTGTATATATAACCGACCGAACGGATCGTCTTAATGCGTTCGGTGCCATCGACACGCTCTCCGAGCTTTTTGCGAAGGTTGGAGATATGCATATCGAGGCTGCGATCGTACGGCGACAGCTTTCGCTCAAGTACGTTCTCGCTCAAATCTTCTTTTTTGACGATCTTGCCTGCTTCCTTCAGGAGCTCGAGCAAAAGTTCGAACTCGACCGATGTCAGATTTAATTCCCTGCCATCACAGGTAGCGATGCGTGATGCAGGCGATATCTGGATACCGTCAATGTCTAGTTTCTCGCTCGCTTCGGGGTCGCCATCTTCAACTGCGGTGCGGCGCAGGATCGCACGCAGGCGAGCCGCAAGCTCTCGCGGGTTAAAGGGTTTTGGCAAATAATCGTCTGCCCCGATCTCAAGCCCGACGATGCGTTCCATATCGTCTCCACGAGCAGTAAGCATTATCACCGGCAGTTTTGACTGCTCACGCAGATTTCGCAGAACGTCAAATCCGTTCATCTTCGGCAGCATCACATCCAGAATCACCATGTCGTAATCGCCCGACAACGCTGACTCCAATCCGCTGGCACCGTCATTGACGCACGAAATGTCAAAGCCCTCGACCGTCAGGTATTCGGATACCAGTTCGCAAAGTTCTTCGTCGTCATCGATAATCAGGATCTTATCCATACCAAAAGCATTCTACGCCATAAATGTTGCGAATGGGGGCTGTTTTACAATTCTTTACACATCCTAACGATTTGCCTACATTCGCCGCGGGTGCGATTTCGTCATACATCGTGACGGCAGATAGTTAAGGCCGGTCAAGGAATGATATTCAAGGAGTTAATAATGAAGAAAATTATATTTGGAATCGCAGCAGCAGCAATACTTATAACCGGTTCTATCTTTGTCATCGCACAAAGATCGGGCGGAATGGGCGGTCACGGATTTGGGCACGGCCCGGGTCGCCATCGTGGCGGGATCGGGATGGCCCTCCGCGGCCTAGATTTGACCGATGAACAGAAGGCAAAGGTCAAAGAAATCACGGACGCAGCAAAAACCACGGTTGAGCCGCTGATGGAACAGACCCGTGCAAACCACGAAAGGATCCGCGCCCTCGGGACGGATGGGAAATTCGACCATGTTCAGGTCGAAGCTTTGGCGGCCGAGCAAGGTAACCTGACGGCCAAACTGATCGTCGAAAAAGGAAAGGTGAAGGCACAGATCTTCGCACTTCTGACCGACGAGCAAAAAGCGAAAGCCGCAACAATGCACTCGAAGTTCGAGGAAAAGTTCAAAAGTCGCAAGGCTCCTTCTGAGAAGCCCGCCGGTTCAGAATTCTAACTTTTTGCTTCGATTAATAAAAAACGGCCGCCTGGAACATAAGCTCCGGGCGGCCACTCACTTTATTGCTTCACCCGTTCACGGGCCGATGATGTCCAAACGCGTTGCTGAGGCAAAACCGGCTGGCTTGCCGTCTTTGTTGATCAAGTTGACCTGCGAATAGCCTTTGTCCTTTCCGTCCTGATACATTTTCTGCAGTATCTCCTGTTTCTTCTCCTTTGAAAGGTTTTCCCACGTTGGCAGAAGAAGGCCATAGAGGGTCGCGTTACTGACGCGCGCCGACTCGACATATTCTCTATAGAGCGGATCCTCGATCCCAACTACACGAACCTCCGCCGTCACACCTTTTTCCGTAGCGAAAAAATTGGCGTAGACGTAGATGCCGATCGAAAGAGCGATGAGCACGACAGAACTAACCGCTACAAATCGGTTCATTGAACGAATTTGCTCAATAAGGCTGTTTACGAATGGAGGAAGGTTTCGTGCCGGAGCCGGTTCTGCCGGCGAAGTCTCTTCTTTGCGGAATTCCCGCACCTCTTCCTGCTCTCCTTCGTCAGTTTTTTCTTCGGCCTTAACCGATTTGTTGAGCGGAGATCTTAGAAGTTCGACGAGTTCGAGTGTGCGGCCAACACCTTCGGAGACACTAAGGTCATGCTTGTCGCCGTATTTGGTTTGAATGCTCTCGGCGTCCATCTTATGACGCTCGAGGTCAATTAGTTTTACGTACGCATTTCCGATGCGGATATTTGCGTCGATCGCGGCGGCGAGTACGTTTGGAGCATAGAACATCTCGCCGATGCCGTCCTTAAACCCGCGAACACGCCCGAAAAAGTCCTTTTCGATAAGCTGGTCAAAACTGCCTGCATTTTCCGCCTCAACAGCGAGATCGTCAAAACTCAACGCCGCGAGCAGTATCTTCGATCCATCCTCGTCGTCTCCGTAAAATGCAATGCTCGACCAATCGCGGTACAAGGTCAGTATGTGGGCAATTGTCTCGTCGCGAGTAAAAAATTCCGTTCGCATCTCGTTCTCGGTCGGGCGTGAGAAAAGCCGCGTTATTACGAAATCGAACTTGGAACGCACTGCCTCCGAGTACGGTAGATTTCTATAGAATCGTGCGAGAGCAACCAGAGCCTGCGACGAAAGCGGCGGACGCGAATTCTCGCAGTACTGCCGAAGGTTCGAGACCGCAATGTCATGATCACGTTCCGAAAGCGCCGTACACCAAGCCTCGGTCTCAGACATCAAGGTGAACTCGGCCTCTTTATGCTCGGTCGAATTCTCGTTTTCAGTAACCTGTAGAAACGTGTGAAGAGCCTTTTTTGCCGCAAAATCATCAAAGATCCGCGGCTTGATCTTCATATACTCGCGTTCGACACCGGTCAGGACGTGTTCGACCATCTGTAGGTTCGAAACCTCCGACATGGCACGCTTACGATAAAATTCCTGGCCGTTCCGCGGCTTCTTATGAACTTGAGTTTCCACCACTTCGACATCGGGCACTGCCGTGTCATGCAGGTGGGCATCATAACCTTCGAGTTCCACCTTGAGATCCTGTTCATCGGTCGAGGATCCTGCGGGCTCTATCGGCATCGAGGGAGACTCGTATTCGGCGTTTGGCACTTCTGTTTCTTCGAGATAGCCTGTATCTTGCTCGGCAAACCGCTGATTGTCGATAACGGTTTTTTCGAGAAGATTCTCCTGCTTTAATTCGACGATCAGGTCTTCAAAAACATTCATTGTATGTACCTATCGGGGCGGGATAGTAACAGCTTAATCACATTCGCCGCTGCACAGCGGCTGCACTTGCCGGACACGTCCAGCTTCCGTCACTTCGTAGATGTATAGTCCTTCGCCGGGAACAGTTCGGGTGGCGTTGATGATATAACCGGAACGAAGCTCCGTATCTGTCGGTGTCGGTGGAACCATCGAGATAGTGAAAGGCCCGCGGTTAATATCAGTACCGGAAACAGTGCCAACGGCTCCGTTCATGAGATTGTTGATCTCGTTTAGCCGGGCGTAGCGGTCGTTCGTGGTCACAAAACTTAGTTGACTTGTCGCCACGGCTTTAAGCGTTGTTCTGGTGTTTCGATTTTCGGTCGCCTGAACGGCTTTCCGCAGGTACGGGATTGCGATGGTCGCAATTATCCCTACCACTGCACAAACAACTAGTAACTCGATCAGCGAGAACCCATTTTCACGCTTTTTCCTCATTTTCAACACCTCGTTTCCTCGACCTTCACTGTAAAAGTGACATTTTTTGGCACATGTTTCTTGACAAGATACGGCAACTATCTCGTCTCGATCAGGCCAAAATGAATCAACTTCCTGTCATTTCCGCAGTGGTTGGCGTTAAAGCCTCTTCCTGAGCATCTGTGATTGCAAAGTTTATGCCAGAGTAACGGCGATGTTAGATCGTCCGAAGGGCAAAATAAAATAGGGTCTAGAGTAGTTAAGCATCAATTGACAGGTGCTAAACTACTGATATGGTACAAGTTAACCGGTATTATCGCCGTTCCCGAATCGCAGAGAAGAA